>CACYPS010000054.1 GCA_902776305.1 uncultured Lachnospiraceae bacterium
AAAGCAGTATCGGAATACCGAAGTAACGCGCCAAACCCGCTCTGCTTCGGTAAATGGCAGCCGTAAGGGCAACAAAAGCAGTATCGGAATACCGAAGTATAGCGCCAAACTTGCTCTACTTCGGTAAATGGCAGCCGTAAGGGCAACAAAAGCAGTATCGGAATACCGAAGTAACGCGCCAAACCTGCTCTGCTTCGGTAAATGGCAGCCGCCAGAGAGACAGAAGCAGGATAGGAATACCGAAGTATAGCGCCAAACCTGCTCTGCTTCGGTAAATGGCAGCCGCCAGAGCGACAAAAGCAGGAAAGAAATACCGAAGTATAGCGCCAAACCTGCTCTGCTTCGGTAAATGGCAGCCGGCAGAGCGACTATAGCATCAAAGTCTGACCCGGGAAACCAGGGCAAGCACCACCGCAACAGGTTCTTACAGGGGAGTAATACATTTCAGCATGTTTGGTTATGTCACAGTCAATCAGAACGAACTGAAACTCAAGGATTATGACCGCTATCGCAGCTATTACTGCGGTCTGTGCCGTGTGCTTGGAAAGAGGCATGGCATCGCGGGAGAACTCACACTCAACTACGATATGACGTTCCTCACGATTTTGCTGAACGGGTTATATGAGCGGCCGCTGAAAAATGAGCAGCACCGCTGTATGGTGCACCCGGTCAAGAAGCATGACATGGTTTTTAACGAGGTGACGGAATATGCCGCCGACATGGGAATCCTGTTGGCTTATTACAAATGCCTCGACGACATAAGGGATGACGGCAGCATGAGAGCGAGGGCATTTGCAATGAAAACCCGCAAAAATGCTGAGCGTCTCATCGTTGATTACCCTCGTCAGGCTGAGGCCATAAAGAAAAATGTCGAGGCGCTGGCTGCAGCGGAGGATGCCGGAGAGTATGATCTTGACCGGATCGCGGGCTTCACGGGGAATCTGACGGCGGAAGTCTTTGTGATGCAGGAAGACGAGTGGGCCGATGAGCTGCGGGAAATCGGATTCTTTCTCGGCAAGTTCATTTATCTGCTGGATGCGTATGATGACCTCGAAAAAGATCTGAAGAAGGGCGAGTACAACCCGTGGACGCCGAGCATGAAACGCAGGGACTTTGAAGCGTTGGTTGAGAATACGCTTATGATGATGATGTCGGAGAGTGCGAAGGCATTTGAAAAACTGCCCATCGTCCAGGACGTTGACATCCTGCGCAACATAATTTATTCTGGTGTATGGCTTAAATTCGAAGCCGCGAAGAAGAAGCGCGAGGAGATGGAGGAGGCCGGGAGATGATTGCAAATCCCTACAAAGTCCTCGGAGTCAGCGAGTCCTGTACGGATGCTGAGCTGAAGAAGGCTTATAGAGACAAAAGTAAAAAATGGCATCCGGACCAGAACCCGGATAACACAGCGTATGCCGAGGAGCGCTTCAAGGAAGTTCAGGAGGCGTACCGCCAAATCGTAGATGCTCGCGAGCGCGGCACAAGTCCGTACGGCAATGCAGGGTATGGAGGAGCCGGTTACGGCAACACAGGCTATGGCCAGCCTTACGGCCAGCAGAGCTATGATCAGAGCCGTGACGGAGATTACTCCTATAATAACTACGCTAATTACGGTGCATACAGCGGCTTTGCTGATTTCTTTAATCAGTGGCAGCAGTATTCCGAACAGCAGAGGGCTCAGCAGACGGCGGGCGAGTCAAATGAAGAGCGGGCCGCTCGCAACTATATAAATAGCGGGTATTTTAATGAGGCCCTGAATGCGCTGAACGGTATTCCGATGGAGAACCGCGGTGCGCGCTGGTTCTACTATGCTTCTATGGCCAATGGCGGTTTGGGCAGCAATGTGAAGGCGCTTGAGTTCGCGAAACGCGCGGTGGATATGGAACCGGGCAATCAGCTTTACGCTTCACACCTGCAGCAGCTGCAGAACGGCGGTACGTGGTACCAGCACCAGAATCAGAATTACGGCTATGGTGGGTTCAATAATGCAAATTCACAGCTGTGCACGTATCTCTGCCTGATGAATCTTATGTGTAACTGCTGTCTGGGAGGACGCGGAGGAATGTTCTTCTGCTAAGTGACAAAAGAATATTTTATGGCGGGAGCTGTCACGTGAAGGCACGACACGACTATGCGTAGCAGAGGATATTGTTGAAGATCTGCTATGTGGTGTTGATGTTATCGGATGTGACAGCTTTTTTATTCTTTATCGCGCAATACGCGTGATGTGAGTCTGTGATACGCGCGCAAGGTGAAATTTGGTTTTATCGCGCGCCGAGGTGTTCTTGAAGTCATAGAAAACTTCGTTTACGGTACTGTAGCCGTTTCAATGCGGACAGAGTTCTATTTTCATAAGCGCGAACATGGAAGTTTCATGAAGTACGCAATTCGGAGTCACATTTTTTGATTAATATAGGATTTAGTCATCAAAACGCCGCATTTTCATGTATAATACTATGGACTTCGAACCATGTATAATACCATGGTCTTCCAGCACCGTCAAAATAGACAAGACAGAACTGAATCTTTCAAAGGAGAGTTTCATGACGAAAAAAAGTCTTCGCAAGGGCATCCTTGCTATCGTATTATCTGCAGTAATGACCGCCATGAGTGCATGCGGAGGTTCGGCCGGTACTGCTAATAAAACTATGCAGGCGGCTGACACGACAGACTCTGTGGCTGCAGAGGCCGCAGAGAGCGGGAACGGCACGGACCCGGCAAATATATCCGCCACAGACAGCGCAAGCAGCAACGGAACGGACAGCACAAGTTCGGCAGCCGGGACGACAGCCGTCAATCTCAGATACTCGGCAATCACCTCCGATTTGACCACTTTCAAGTCCGGCGACATGTACGAGCGTTGGACTGCCGGAAAATCTGTTTTGGTCAAGGCAGACGGCGAGAACGTCGAAATCGACGAAGATGCCGTAGGAATCACATGCGACGGAACAGATATCAGTGTTACAATGCCGGGGACGTATGTATTTGAAGGAAATCTGAACGGCACGCTCACAGTAAATGTCAGTGAGAAGGCAAAGGTACGGCTTATCCTGAACGGCTTTGAGATCACGAGTTCCGATGGTCCTGCAATCAGAATTCTGGAGGGTGACCGTGTGACGATCTCGCTTGAGGATGATACGGAAAATGTCGTCACCGACAGTGAAACTTATTCCGACGAGACATTTTCCTCGGCGATTTATAGCAAGTCTGATTTGATCTTCAATGGGAACGGCAAGCTTGCGGTCAACGCAAATCATGCTGACGCGATTGCGAGCAAGGATGACCTTCGCATCGTGAGCGGGACATATGTCATAAACGCTGTTGATGACGGTATCGTCGGTAAGGACAGGGTGAAGATAAAGGACGGGAAATTTACCGTCACAAGCGGCGGCGATGCGCTCAAGACAACGAATATAGAGAAGGTTGACAGAGGATTTATCTATATTGCAAATGGAACCTTCAAACTCACCGCCGGCGACGAAGCCATCGACGCGACCACCTCGATACGAATTGATGACGGTGATTTCACCGTTCTGACCGGAGAAGGATCCGCAAATGCCGCTCGCAGTACCCAGCAGGGCTTCGGCTCTCAGGGCGGTTCCGGTGGGATGGAGTTCGGGCACGGAGGTTTCCCGGGCGATATGCCGGATGATTCCGATCCAATGACATACTCAACGATTCGGAATCCCGAAGAGATGGCCGGAAATGTGGTGAGCGGCGGCTTTATGAAACTTTCCAGCGAAGAAAGCCAGACGACGGATGACACGTCTGAGCTCTCTGAGGAGGAAGCAGCTACGGCTGATGCGATGGCAGATGAATATGATGATACCGACACAGTGGATACAATAGAAACGGCTAAGGGATTCAAGTGTGAGGGCGTACTGGAGATAAGAGGCGGATCGTTTGCTATGGATACTGAGGATGATGCGCTGAACGGAGGTTATCAGGTCATTATTTCCGGCGGTACGCTCACAATCCGGGCGGGAGACGATGGAATCCATGCGGATGATACGATAGAGATTTCCGACGGTGAGCTCACTATTGAAGACAGCTACGAAGGTCTTGAGGCTGTCAATATCAATATTTCGGGCGGCAACACATCCGTAACTGCGACTGACGACGGCGTTAATGCATCCGGCGGAATGAATTCGAGTACGATAGCTTCGGGTACGAACGCAGGTGCATCCGGAAGCGACAAATCATCCGAAGGTACAGCATCGGGATCGACCGATACAGATGCGTCCGGAAGCGACAAACCGGCAGAAGGTGAAACATCGGGATCGACCGATACAGATGCGTCCGGAAGCGACAAACCGGCAGAAGGTGCAACATCGGGATCGACCGATGCAGATGCGTCCGGAAGCGACAAACCGGCAGAAGGTGCAGCATCGGGATCGACCGATACAGGTGATGCCGGAGATAACAAACCTGCCGGAGGACCCGGAATGAGCGGCGATGGATCCGGTCCTGCAGGCAATCCAAATGGCATGCGTGGTATGGGAGGAATGTTCGAGGAGTCTTCGGGCTATCTCACTATAACAGGCGGAAAACTCTATGTGAATTCTGGCGGTGACGGGCTCGACGCCAATACAGATATCAAGCAGACAGGTGGAGAAGTAATCGTGGAGGGTCCGACTGACAACGGTAACGGCTCGCTTGATTATGGTAACTCATACAAGATGAACGGCGGAACGCTTACCGCGACAGGGTCTTCCGGTATGCTGCAGAGTATTTCAGAGGAGTCAAAGTCTTACGCAGTCACGGTGCTGTTCTCTGACAATGTTGCGGCCGGCACAACGATTTCACTGAGGAAATCCAACGGAAAAGAAATTGCTTCTATCACGACAACGAAGGTGACGGAGACATTCCAGTTCGCGGGTAAAGGCCTGAGGAAGGGGGGAACATACACCCTTTATTGTGATGATGAGGAAATCTGCACAATCACACTTACCGGTAAGGTGACGACGGTAGACGATAGCGGAACCGAGACGAGTGTCTCCGGAATGATGATGGGCGGTGGACATGTGAGGGGCTGAAGGTAAGCCTTCCTGACATTGTTCGTGACTGAATTATTCTGCGGCTACTGTCGCCCGGGGTGTACTGAGGCACAATGTACAATATTCAATCGGGAAACATTCGTAGTCCGACTGAGAAACGGAAAAATGAGGCACTTTGTGTGACCAAGTGTATGCGAGAGCGACACGCGGGAGCACAAAGTGCAAATTCATCTTTTTCGTTTCGCAAGGAAGGACAAGAGTTTCCCGGTGAATATTGTAACATGTGCCGTAGCCGCCTGCGCCCCACAGAATAATACACCCTCTCCCGATGAATATTGTAACATGTGCCGTAGCCGCCCGCACCCCACAGAATAATCCCCCTTTCCCGATTAATAATCTCGACAAATCCCCCCCAAACGCTTACAATTAATATTAGATTACTATGCGTGCCTTAAAGGGAGGATCACTATGGATCGCAACAATAAATTCGTAGGAAGGGAAAAAAACGTATCCGGTAAAACCGGTTCCATCAACAAGGTCGGAAGCGGACGAGGCAAAACGCAGTCGCAGCGTGGCAGCTCAAGCGGAGGTCCGGGCGGCGGGAGAGGCCCGAGTAGAGCAGGCGGCATCGCCAAACTCTCCCCACTGGCTATAGTTATCATCATAGCGTATATGCTTTTCGGAGGTGGGGGAGGAAACACTCAGACGACGTCTACCGCGGTGAACACAGGAAACCAGAGCACCCATAGCTCTCAGAGCGGCAGCGGTGCCCAGAGCTCGTCCTTCTATGATTACTTTGTCTCCGGTGCCGGGCAGAGCTCCTCGTCAGGCAGCTCAAGCAGCTCATCCGGCGGCGCGGGATCCTATGGCTCAAACGGCTACTACACGCAGCCGGCAGCAACAGTCGACAACAACACAGGCTCTGTTGATACGGTCGTATCCAACAAAGCCCGTGACAAATTCACCAAGCTTCTCGGCAACGGCAGAGATACCGTCACACTCATGGTCTACATGTGCGGTACCGACCTGGAATCAAACTACGCTATGGCGACAAATGACCTCCAGGAAATGCTGAAAGCCGACCTCGATACTGACCGCGTGAAGATCATCGTCTACACCGGCGGATGCAGGAGATGGAAGAACTCTGTATTTTCCAACTCTAAAAATGAGATCTATCAGGTCGTCAAGGGCGGCGTTGAGCGCCTCAGCAACAACGAGGGCAATGTCCCGATGACGGATCCGTCGACACTCTCCGGCTTCATCAGATGGTGCAAAGACCGTTATCCGGCAAGCCGTTATGATCTGATCCTCTGGGATCACGGCGGCGGAACGCTGTCCGGATTCGGCAACGATGAAAAGTTCCCGGGAACAACAATGAGCCTTGAGAAAATAGCCGAGGCTCTGCGTGACGGCGGCGTGAAATTCGACTTTATCGGATTCGATGCATGCCTCATGGCTACGCTCGAAAATGCCATGACAGTCGAGCCCTACGCTGATTACCTGATCGCATCAGAAGAGACGGAGCCCGGCTATGGTTGGTATTACACGACATGGCTGTCCCAGCTCAGCTCGAACCCATCCATGGACACGCTTTCTCTCGGAAAGACCATTTGTGACACCTTTACAAGCGACAATGCGAAGAGAACGCGCGGCGACTCCACGACACTTTCGGTCATAGATCTCGCTGAGGCGGCGGGAACGGTACCGGAGGCGCTGGATGCATTTGCATCGACCCTCAACGACAATATCCGCGGGGATCAGTACCTGAAAATTGCAAATGCTCGCTCCGCGACCCTCGAGTTCGCATCCTCCACCAAGATCGATCAGATCGACCTGATTGACTTCTGCACGCGCATCGACTCCAAGGAAAGCAATGCGTTCGCAGATACGCTCCGCGGTATAATCAAATACAATCGCACGAGCAGCAACTTCAGAAGCGCCTACGGAATAGCCGCATACTTCCCGTACAGAAGGATCTCTTACACGGACAAGGTCCTCAGTACGCTGGGAAAGGCCAACTATAATCAGAATTATACGACGGCATGCAGATCATTTGCCAGCCTTGTGACCGGCGGACAGATCAGTGCCGGCGGATCTTCCTCACCGCTTTACTCGCTGTTCGGCAACGGATACAGCTCTTCGGGAAGCTCCTCAGGAAGCTCGTACGGCTCTTCCGGTTCATCCGGATCCTATTATGATTACAACTCCTACGGCGGCAGTAACGGATCCGCCGAGCTGGTCGGAGAGCTGCTTAATATGTTCCTGTCGACCCGCTCCATCGCACCGGATATGGAAGTCAATGGCCTGACGGAAGAGAATTCTTCCTGGCTTGACACGGACCTCATTAAGGAGAAAGCGGATTATATTGCTTCTACTACGATTGACGCTTCTCAGCTTGTTTGGACAGATAAGAACGGCGAGCAGGCTCTGGTTCTTTCCGATGAGACATGGGATCTCATTCAAAAGATTGAATTGAGCGTATACTATGACGACGGAGAAGGCTATCTTGATCTCGGAACCGATAACATCATTCAGTTCGACGACGACGGAGACTTTATCGGTACCTGGGACGGTACATGGATCGCACTCGATGATAAAATCGCTCCTTACTATGTCGTGCTCGCAACGATGGACGAAGACAACTCCTACACTGTCATCGGCCGCGTTCCGGCTATCCTGAATGACGAGACGGACTGCAACATAATCGTCAAGTTCACGAGCGAGGATCCGAAAGGTTCTGTCGTCGGCATCAGCACGATTCAGAACTACGAGAAGCCGGAAGAGATTCTCGGCAAGATTGAGCCGATCGACGATCCGGAGCTTGCGGGATCGAAGCTGACATTTGCAAGTGATTACTATACTTATGACTTAGAGTTCATCGACCAGTATGAGACCGGCAACGCACTGATAATCGACCCGGAGCATGATATCGAAATAACGAATGCCACTGTTGACAAGGCCGATACCTGCAAGGCAATGTATAAGATCACGGATATCTACGCTAACGAGTTCTGGACCGAGCCGCTTCCGACACCGTAAACAAATTAAATAGAAAAACTAAAGAAAACCATCGCAGTCTTTTTAAGAGACCGGCGATGGTTTTCTTTTGGCTGCCCGGGGAATACTGCATGCGTATGACAAATGTAACGATTACCGAAAGATTTGAAATAACGCTTGAAAACAATGATTTAAGAGTGCATATTTTCATGTAAAGAAGGAAAATATCATGTTCATACAGGTGTCTTGACTGATGCGCTAAAGCACCCGATTTTTCAAGAAAAATCAAGGTTTTCCATAAAGGAACTTCCATGGTTATTGCGCGTCGAGAATTCGATGTGTTATCATTAGAAATTGAAAGAAACCAATCATTCTTCGAGGGGGGAGGAGCTATGCCGGCATCTAAGTATCATGAGATCTACGAAGATCTGCGAAGCAAAATCGAGAGTGGCCAATACGCCTACAATTCCTATCTTCCATCAGAGTATAATTTGATCGATGAATATGATTGCTCTCGTAATACGGTCAGAAGAGCAATCGCTAAGCTTGCGGATGAAGGTTACGTACAGAGCATGCATGGTAAAGGAGTTCTTGTTTTATGGATGCCCGCTCAGCCATCTCTGTTTTCATTCGGCGGAATAGAGACAATGAAAGAGGCAGCCAATCGGAACGGAATGGTTTACAGAACGAAGATCATTCGTTTCGAGGAAATTGTTGTAGATCGTGAGCTCGCCAAGAGGACCGGATTTGAACCGGGACAGGAGGTATACGCCATTGTAAGAGCACGGTGCTTTGACAATGAAGCGCTCATCATCGATCACAACTGGTTCCTGAAATCGGTGGTCAGAGACCTTACTCCGCGCATTGCAGAGAACTCTATTTATGAGCACATTGAGACTACTCTCGGTGAGACCATAATGACAACACTCAGAAAGCTGACGGTTGAGAGAAAGACAGAGATGGATCAGAAGTACATGGATCTTCGGGATTACAACTGTGTCGTAGTCGTCACATCCCACACATATAACTCGACGGGGACTATGTTCGAGTACACCGAGTCCCGCCACAGACCGGACAGATTCGTCTTTTATAATCAGGCGAAGAGAGCGAGGAGATAAGTCCGGCGTCATAATTTGAACAGGCGAGGATAAGCCCGGCGTCACAATTGATCAGATGAGGAGATAAGCCGGCGCCACAATTGATCAGGCGAGGAGATAAGCCGGCGCACAATTGAACAGGCGAAGAGATAAGCCCGGCGTTACATGTTCATACAGATTAGGAGCACCACACCATCGGCAGACTTGTCTGCGGGCGGTGTGGTGTTTTATGCATAATATGATAATGTTTGTAGTTGTATAAATGAGAGGAATAACTGTTGCGGTGCAAGTAGTTTACACAAGCCAGAATGAAAAATATTCTTACTTGTATATATGATTTGCACAAATACGACTTGTTCAAATATAGAGACCTTTGCGCAAAAGTAATATCCGGACGTGGAGACGGAGAAGCTTACGGCACTCAGGCCGTTTGAGGTGGTCGCATATCTGAAGTAAACGCATCGAACTTCCCGATTCGGACAGAAGTGCAGTCGCGTCATTAGAAATAAGAGAAAAAAGAAGGACCAAGGGTTCGTACGAGCCCTTGGTCCTTCCTTATGTGTGAAGTTTAGGTTATTTACTCTTCTTTACCTTTTTCTCATAATCCATCATGTCTTTGTACAGCGGACCTACCAGCAGGATCATACAGATCGCGTTCGGTACGATCATCAGAGCGTTCAGAATATCGGCAATATCCCATGCAATCTCGAATGCGGAAATGCAGCCCACGAAAGCAATGATTGAGAAAACGACACGATAAAACATGGCGGCGCTTGTACTTCTTGTGAGGTACTCAAGAGCTTTTTCACCATAATATTCCCAGCCGAGGATCGTTGAGAATGCGAACAGGGCAAGTGCAATCGCAACAAGCCATGCACCCGGTGCGCCGAGAGTTGACTCAAATGCGCGGATCGTAAGCGGAGCACCCTGCAGGACCGTCTCGCCGTTGACAACGACTTCGTCCATGACGCCGCTGGTAAGGATGCAGAGACCAGTCATGGTACATACTACGAATGTATCCCAGAAAGTACCTGTCTCACTGATGTAAGCCTGCTTGATGTAATCATCGCTTGTAGCAGCAGCTGCTGTGATAGCTGCGGAACCCATACCTGCTTCGTTGGAGAAGCATCCGCGGGCAACGCCCTTATTCATAGCCTGTGCCATGGAAGCGACTACTGAACCGGCTGCACCGCCGCCAACTGCCTGCGGTGAGAAAGCCATGCGGAACATTGTGACAAATGCACCCGGGATCGCTGTGAAATGCATAAGGACCACGATGAGAGCGCCTACGAAATAGAAGATGGCCATGAACGGAACGATGACGGAGGCAACATTTGAAATACTCTTAAGACCGCCGACAACAACGATCAGAGTGGCTGCACCGACAACGATTCCAACGACCCACATCGGGATACCGGCAATCGTCTGCATAGCGGACGCGATGGAATTACCCTGGGTGAGATTTCCGATACCGAAAGATGCAACGACTGCGAAGGATGCAAATGCAATCGCCAGCCCTCTTCCGAATCTCTTCCACTTGTCGCCGTAAACCATCGGAATACCGCGTTCCATGGACATCATCGGGCCGCCGAGCATTTCATTCTTTTCATTCTTGATACGATAACGAACAGCCATCGCACACTCCGTGAACTTTGATGTAAGACCGAATGCCGCTGAGATCCACATCCAGACAAGAGCGCCGGGACCTCCGACTGCCAGAGCGGATGCAACGCCGGCGATGTTGCCGGTACCGATTGTTGCGGCAAGAGCTGTACACAATGCGGCGAACGGGGATACGTCACCTTCACCCTTTGTCTGTCTTGCTTCTTTGGAGATTGTGTTGCCGATGGCATGTCCGAGATTTCTCCAACACAGGAACCGTGTGCGGATTGTCAGATAGACACCGGTACCGACCAGAACAGTCAGCATGATCGGTCCCCATACGACGCCGTCAATTGCCTCGAGTAAACTGATGAAACCTTCCATAAATACCCTCCTCTTAATCTTGCAACGGATTTTTCACGGCACCTGTGCCGGTGCATCAATAGCGCACATTGTTAAACTTTGACGCGGTAACCCGATAGAGCATCAAGAGCATAAAAAAATGCTGTGCACATTATGCTCTGGTTGCGCTATTTTACCAGTACCGGTGACGGATATAAAAACCGGCGCACTGAACACACCTTGCGCCGGCCCCGTTGCTTTTAATCGTATGTACTATAATACAGACAAAAGGTCTAAGTTTCAACAAATTTTTATAGAAAGAAGAATTTTTTCGGGAACGCCTCGGCGTTCTTGACGCGATATGCGCGGTGCCAAGGTGCCTTCCGCTTCGCATGTCTGCGATCCAAGGGAGACTTTTATTCTTCATCGCGAGATTGTACTCACGACTGAAGTCACGAGTATTGCGCGATAAAGAATAAGGATCCCGGTCACAGCGGCGGCCAGTTATCCGCGAAAAAGAGGATGAGGATCACGACCGCGGCGATGAACAGAAGCGCTGTGAGGAACGTCAGGAGCATTTTTTTTCTGGATGTAGGCGTTCTTGCGGCAATCAGTCTGCGGAACTCCGGTACATTTTCCTCCAACGCCGCCAGCAACTCTACCGCATCGGCATAACGGCGCGACGGCTCGGTCTCTGTGCATTTTTGGATGATCGGCTCAAGGATCTCCACTTCGGGACGATCCAAAAGCGGAACCCTTGGGGTCGGGGAGGCGGGTGATACACCGCTGATCATTTCCCTGAAAAGGGAACCGCATTCGAGAATATCTGTCTGTGGCTCGACAGGCAGGTACTCGAACTGTCCGGATGCGATGTAAGCACTGTGGGATTTCATAGATGTGCCGGTCTTATAGGACGGATCAGGACTGTCGGGATCGATTTCGCGCGCCGCGTCAAAATTTATGAGATAGAGCCTGCCGTTCTGCGTAATCATCACATTTTCCGGCGTAATGCGGCAGTGCACGATCGGTCGTTTCCTGTCGTGCAGCGGCTTCAGAATCTCACAAAGCTGGATCATGTAATCTAAGGCGATGTCGGGTTTCACGGGTCCGTAGGCGTCCAGAACTTCGCGGAGCGTGCTGCCGGCGATGTATTCTTCGATCACGATGAGCACATCCGGCCGTCTGCCTTCGCCGAAATTCTCGATGATGTCAACAATATGCGGAATGCCGGCGATGTCCCGCATTCTTATATATTCAAATACACTGCGGTCATAGTTCCGCAGTTCTTTTTTTACGTACGTTTTGCCGTTTTCCACGTGCTGTACCAGATGGGCGTTCATGTCATCCCCGACGTTCGTCAGGTCGCGGTAGAGGTTCAGACGTGTGATTTCTGACTGATCCAAGAGAGTTTCCTTTCAGCGTGACGGGTTGTGATTGCAAATGGGTCCCACGAATTTCTCATGTAGGGCGTGCCCCAAGTTAATTCCCACTCGAGCAAGCTCGGTGTCAGAAAGATACTTTTGGCATTGCAATCATTATATTATAATTGCATATTTCGGACAATGTGATTTCTGCGGTTTTTGCTTGGATACAATTCTGACGGGTTACTATTCAGCTGATGTCAGTTGTATGCATCTCCTGCGGCACCGATATACATATTCATCGGTAAACTCTTGTCCTGCCTTGCGAAACAAAAAACCATATCTGCACTCTGTGTTCCCGCGTGTCGCGTATGCATACACTTGGTCACACAGAGTGCAATGGTTTTTGTTTCTCGTCAGGACCGCGAATGTTTACCGATCGAATAGTATATCGTTTGCCTTGTGAGTGCTTGTTCCGGAAGGCAGCTGAATGGTAACGCAGCTGAATGGTAACGCTACGTTATGCAGCCGGGAGCGATGTGTTTCACTGTGGCCGGGTTATGTGCGGGAGGATTGTTAATACGAGAAAAAACCTGCGCCGGTCTGTAACGAAATTCCGGGCTGAGATTCGTGCAGTATTCCGATATTGTTGGAATATAAAATATCGTGATACTATATCCGTACAGTTCTTTCGAGGTCACTCGATCTCACAATCCCATTACAAAGTAACTAAAACTCCCGCTTGCAATATCTGTGCAGTCTTATCAATCAAGAACGTCTCGGCGTTCTTGCCGCGCCGCGCATGGTGTGAAGCCCCTTCTTTAATGCGCGGCTGCGATCCTCCGAAGTCGGGACGCTGCACAGCATAAGTTCGATCACGGAAATCAAAGATTTCCTGTCTCACTTATCCCGCTCTGTCTCGCCGGCAACGGTACTAATTAATTTTCTGCGTTAACACTTAAAAAAAGGAGGCGGAACATGAAAGCTATGTGCGTTCTGATTTTACTCACGTCCGGCACGGCGATGCTGACCGACCTTCGGACCGGACGAATCCCAAACACTTTGATTGTGACCGCAGCCCTCGCCGGTCTCGCCTCGCAGATCGCGAGTGCCGGCGCTATGGGGATCCTGCATTTTCTTGCCGGCGCGTCAATTCCCGCCCTGCTCCTTGTGCCCCTCTTCCGATTCCGCATGATGGGTGCGGGGGACATCAAGCTGCTTATGGTGCTCGGCGGCATGGTCGGATTTCCGGAGGTACTGGATCTCTGTCTCTGGTCATTCGTCGCGGGTGGAATCGTCGCAGTCTGCAAAATGGTATTTGTGACCGGTGTGAAGGAGCGGCTTCTTTATCTTCTGCGTTACGTGAGAGATACGGGCAGAAGCGGGAAGATCGTACCGTATCGGAAACCGGGGAGAAGGCCGGAGAATTTTCCGTTCGCGGTGCCGGTATTTGCGGCGGCAGTGCTGGTTGTCGGGAGATATGCCCATATTTTTGTGTGAGGCAGCTGCTTATGGAGGGCTTCTGTCTGAAACGAAAACTGCACGTATAAGGGATAAAGTATGCATGGAGGATTCTGTATGAAACTAAAACTGTACATATAGGGGATACATCACGCACGGGGGATTCTGTCTGTTAACTGAGGTTAATGCACGAACGTTATACTTGGAGGCTTTTATGAAATACAAAACTCTTGCCATATGTGACCCCGAGAAAGAGTACGTCTCGAGGTTCGCCGACTATATCCGTGAGCACGGCAACATACCCATGGATATCCACATTTTTTCCGGTCTTTCCGAACTTACGGATTTCATGAAGAGTCAGCCTATCGAAATCCTGCTGCTTTCCGAGGAGCTTCTTCGCGACGACATGTCCGAATGGCCCGTGGGCATCATCATAATCCTGCAGCAGGATCATGAGATGAGAAATACCGGAAGATATCCGAACGTCTATAAATACCGCTCCGCGCGGGATATTGTGCGCGAAGTGATGGCGCTCTACGGGGAGAAAAAGAATCCGGCCGCTTCCGATGAGCGGGTTCTGAAACCGGTCTGCAAAGTGATCGGAGTGTATTCACCGGTGGCGAGATGTTATAAGACTACATTTGCGCTCGCTTTGGGACAGATCCTGGCCGCCGACAAGGCGGTCATTTACCTCAATCTGGAAGAATTTTCCGGACTCGGGCAGATGCTTCACGAGACATTCGAGCACAATATCTCGGATTTACTATACATGATGCGTCAGGGTGAGAGTGATCTGATGAGCAGGATGACTGCGGTCACGCAGCACCTTTCTGCGCTGGATTATATTCCTCCCTGCGTTTCGGGGCAGGAGCTTCGCGGCGTGTTACCCGAGGAATGGCATGAGCTGCTCAGGGAGATGATCGCACGCTCCAGCTACGAGGTGATCATACTCGATGTAGGGAGCGGGCTCGGACATCTTGAGGATCTTCTCACGGAGTGTGATCTGATATATATGCCTGTGCTGCCGGGCGGGAGTTCCAATGCGAAGATGGCGGCGTTTGAAGCTTTTCTGAAAATGTCGGGTGCTGAGCGCATCGCCGGGCGAATCAGACATTTGCAAATGAATATCGTAAATATGCCTGACAATCGCGACCGGTACCTGCAGCAAATCGTGTGGTCGGATGTCGGGGACTACGCGAGAGAGTGTATCCGGAGAGACGGACTATGATAAAAATATTCCCGGAGGCGGACCATCCAAAGTCCTGCATAAAGTGTTGAGGAGACACAGCAAAGCGTCGTTTGTCTTTTGCCCGAAGTATAATAAACGTGCAAACTAATCCCTTTTAAATAGGTTAGCATTTCTTAACTGCCTCGAATATTATTATAATTAGTATATAATAATTTGATTACAGTACCGAAAGTATTATTCTGATACCGAGCTTGCTCGAGTGGTAAGACTTTAAGAGCTATAGTGCTTTCGACGGTGCTGAAAGAGCTGATTTGTAATGATTTTCGTAAGGAGGATAAAATATGGGGACATACGACGGCGGGATCAATAACCTGAAGAGCAGCGTTGACTATGAAGTGTGCAAGCTCGCCTGGGAAGATAAGTTAGATGCTGAAAACAAAGAGAAAATCGTGTATAAAATCAGCCCGGGCCCGAAGCCGGAATATCGCTGCTGTGTTTACAAAGAGAGGGAGATCGTAAGAGCAAGAATCCGTCTCTCCAGCGGTTTAAATGCTGACGTCAACAACGAGACAAAAAACGTTGTGCAGGTCATAAAGCCGGCCTGCGACGACTGCCCGACCTCAACATATTCCGTTACGGATAACTGCCGGTTCTGCCTTGGCAAGGAATGCTACAGAGCGTGCAAGTTCGGTGCCATCACACAGGGAGAACTCCGCATGAAGATCGATCCGGAAAAATGTAGTGAATGCGGAAAATGCGCACAGGCATGTCCGTTCGGTGCCATCGTGCATCTGGAGCGTCCCTGCAAGAAGGCGTGTCCGGTAAACGCCATCTACTATGATGAGTACGGTTTCTGCCAGATCGATGAGAACAAATGTATTCACTGCGGACATTGCATCTCGAATTGTCCGTTCGGCGCTCTGAGCTCCAAGAAATTCATTGTCCCGATCATTAACGATATCAAGGCAGGAAAGAAAGTTGTCGCTATGTGCGCTCCGGCTACGGAAGG
>CACYPS010000055.1 GCA_902776305.1 uncultured Lachnospiraceae bacterium
ACACATGTTTGCAAACATTTGTTCTTATCAATAGATAAAAAAGGGGCAATTCCTCTCGGCAATTGAATTACCGAGAATCCTTGCCTATTCTTCTTGAAATCTATACGCATGTTTTCCTCCAAAACTTGAATTTGTCGCTTACAGTCTTTCTTCAATTCTTTTCCAACTATGGGTTGTCAGGCAGCTTTTATCTAAATCGTTCATCATATCTTCCCAAAGCTTATATGGCATTGTCATCGACAAGTAGTCCTTAAGGGCAGCGCTTCTCTGGGAAATGTCAAAAAGTCCCATGATTGCATAAGGCTCTTCCTTATCGATCTGCTCCGCTGCATATACGATAGAATGACACGCGGCTCCAAATGGTGCGAGGGTATTTACGGCCTTACCGTTATGGAAGCCCTGCATGGTGACAAGTGCCGAAATCTGATCTGCGTTCGCAAAAACATATACCAAATCAGGTGTACCGACTTCAGACCACCTGCTCAATGGTGCGAAAACAATTCTTGGATATGCTTTATCGGAAAACGGCATATTGTTTCTCCATTTCAAAGCTGTTTCCGCATCACAAAAGAAGCGTTCACCCTCTTTAAGCATCGGCGGCGCTTCTGCAGGAGCTTTTTCTCCAAGTCCTTGTGAAAGCATTACATGAATATTCGGATTCAAACGGGTGAATCCGTCACCGAAGCAGGCACCTACTGCTCCTCCGGGGCATGTACATCCATCCTCATCCAAGGATGTGATCTTTCCTTTGGCTGCAGCCAAAACAAAAGGAATAACACAGTTCCTCTTTTGCGGAGATGCTTCCAGTTCGCAAATTGCGGATGTATTCCCCAAAAAAATACCTACGGGTTCTAAACTCAAATGAAGCATTTCAACTATCTTTTCGTTCATAAGATTTTTCCTCCACAAATCCCGGGTTGTCTATCTCTCTGCCGCCTTAATCGCGCCCTGACAATGAATCCTTACGACGCGGTTTTGGTCTGTTTCAGCCATCCGCTGCAACTGTTCCAGATACGGTCTGACAAACTCCGGCCTGCGCTTACCCAGAACCCGGAAGATCTCCGGCGCTTCCATCCTGACTTTGTCATCTGCATCGTCCAGTAATCCGGCGAAGACGATCATATAGTTCTCATATATTTCAGGTGTATTTGTGGCGATATTCTCTGACGCCCAGATAAAACTCAGCCGGACCTTTGGCTCCTCGTCGGATGCAAAACGGAATAAATCTTTCCAAAATGGTTCGATCAGGCGATAGTCGCCGCGCCCGATCCTGCCAAGCGCATTCACCGCCCGTTCTCTCAAAAGCGGTACCGGACTGTTGTAAAAAGAAGCGATATCCGGAACCACATCCTGCACCGACTGGGGATATGTAAGCCCCATTTCTCCAAGAAGCCAAAGAACTTTTGCCTGTATTTTTACAGAATCAAATGACCGGTCTCGTACCGTCATTGCAGCAGGCGATCATCATGCGATCGTCATTGGTCCAGCCTTTCATGATAGAGCCGCCCTGCAGTGCTGTGTAAACATAGCGACTGACAGCATCCCATGCCTCGCCGCAGAACTTGCCGTTCATCAAATGATAGAAATCGTTCTGCTGCGGCGTACGCTTCAGAATGAATTCGTCTCCCACATTGAAAGGGACAGGGGCCGGACTTGGGATCCGCCAGATACTGCTCCTGGTAATCGGTAAAGCATTTCTTATCTATCACTGTGATTTTGCATTCGTGCTGCATATTGCTGTTCCTTCATAGTTCTCCATTATAATTCAGCCACAATATCTGAGACTGCCACGAGAGCCGCCTTCCCACTGATATTGATCCTGCCATCCTCACGCAGCTCACAGTACAGATATCCGCCGCGTTTTGAGGCCTGATAAGCGGTGATCTGCTTCTTGTTCAGTTCCCCGGACCAGTAGTCCGCGATCTGGCAGTGCGCTGAGCCGCATACCGGATCCTCCGCAATGGATAATTTAGGGCAGAAGCTCCTGGAAACACAGTCCGCCTCCGTTCCCTTTGCAGTCGCATTCTGAATACGTCCTTCGAGATTCATCAGCATCGCCTGGTCAGGCTGCATCTGACGAACCTGTTCTTCATTTTCAAAAACACAGATCAGATCCAGTCCCAGAACGGCCTTCACAGGACGGATTCCGAACGCCTGCTCCATCGCATCGGTCACCGAAATCTCTGTGAGAGGGTACGTCGGGAAATCCATTTCATAGAGATCCCCCTTTTTCCGCACTGTCAAAACACCGCTCAGGGTATGGAAGTGGACTTCGCTGCTTTCCGGTTCGCAGCATGTAAGGATCACATATGAGGAGGCCAGTGTGGCATGCCCGCACAGTTCAACCTCTGTCCCCGGAGTAAACCAACGAAGATGATATCCGGCTTCTTCTTTGACAATGAAAGCTGTTTCCGAAAGATTATTCTCCATCGCCAGCTTCATCATGGATTCTTCCGAAGGCCAGCTGTCCATGATACAGACAGCTGCCGGATTACCTGAAAATGGTTTGTCTGTAAAGGCATCTACAATGTATTGCTTCATCACGTTTCCTTTCCTGTCACCAATGCTCATACCTTCTCTGTTCATCAATGCCGCGTATCCGGTCCATCTCGTCTTCCGAAAGTTCGAAGTCAAAGATATCATAGTTCTCCGCGATATGATCCGGATTCGATGAGCCCGGTATGGCAATATATCCGTCCTGCAGATGCCAGCGGAGAATGATCTGGGCCGCCGTCTTACCATGGTCTTTGGCAATGTCCAGGATCACATCATTTTCAAAGCTTTCCTGTGTATGTCCCCGGCCGCCGAACGGGTACCAGGACTCCATTACGATCCCATACTGCTTCACGTAATCCCGGAGTTCTGCATTCTGATAGAAGATATGATTCTCGTTCTGGATCACTGCCGGTGTGATTTCCGCAAATGAAAGCACTTCCTCAACCTGCTCTTTTGTATAATAGTTGGAAATGCCGATGGAATGGATCTTTCCGCGCTCCACGGCCTCTTCCATAGCTTTATAAACACCGGCGTCATCCGAGCCGGGCTGATGGATCAGCATCAGATCGATATAATCCACGTTAAGGTCCGACAGGGCCTCGTCGATCACTTTCACTGCCCGGTCATGATCGCCGCCATAGATCTTGCTGGTAATAAAGACTTCCTCCCTTGTGACGATTCCTTCGTCGATCGCGCGGGCAAGTCCCTTCCCCACGCCGGTCTCGTTCTGATAGTACCGGGCGGTATCAATGAGGCGCATGCCGGCTTTCAGCGCATAGTATGTGGAATTCTCCGCTTCCTCATCAGAAAGTGTCCATGTGCCTGTACCGATGATGGGCATTTCCCAGCCACTGTTAAGAAGGACTTTTTCTGCGGAAAAATCAAATTCGCCTACAAGCGTATCGGCAGGCGCCGGCACGGTCCCTTGAGGGTTTTCCGGCTCACTTTCCTGTGAAGTATCCATATCCGGCATTTCTGTAACGACTTCACCGGTCCAGTCATTGATCCCGCCGAACTCATAGATGTTGGTATAACCCATATCAAATAGCTTCTGAGCCGCCTGCTTGCTGCGATTCCCGCTCCGGCAGTAAATAAGGATGATCTGGTCGAGGTCCGGGAGTTCCTCCGGCTGCTCCGTCCCAATGCTCTCATTCGGAATGCAGATGGCCCCGGGGATATGGCCGGAGTCATATTCCTCCTGCGTCCGCACATCAACGATAATCTGCGTGCCGTCCTGCTCCATCATCTGCTTTGCTTCTTCCTGCGAGATCTGCGTATAGCTGCGGACCATGTCCTCGCCGTCCATGACCTGACCGCCGGAGGAGCAGGCTGTGAGAAGAAGGAGAAGAGCTGCCATAATGATAAAAATCCATCTTCTTTTGCTCATTTACAGATCCTCCACATCCACGCACCGGAATCCGTGCTCTATCAAAAGCTGCGCAGTCACGCCCGCCCCATCAATCAGTGTTCCTGAAAATGTCCCGTCGTACCGCTGTTTTACACCGCAGCTGGGGCTCCGGGACTGCAGAACGATCAGATCCGGCTGTTCACGTACGGCGATTTCCAGACACTTCGCGGCGCCGGCACGGAATTCCACGTCCACGATCCGGCCATCCTTCGCTGTGACCACACCGTATCTGATTTCTGACGGCACACGCGGAGTAGGAAGACCATCTATCTGCTCCGGGCAGACGGTAATCACTTCATTTTCCTCCATCAGCTGAAGGACCTTCTCATTCCGATTGTTTCCACCATTATATTTACAGTTCTCACCTGCCAGGCAGGCGCTGACCATGATTTTCATTACTGATCCACTCGATTCTTTCTAAGTTCTATGTAGGTGAGCAGCGAATCCAGCAGATCATCACTGAATCCATCCAAATCTGCTGCAGTAATTGCGCCTTCATCCAGGAGATCCATCAGGATGAATTTCATGTTGGAACGGCTCATTTCAGCCTGAACACCACTGTCTTTCTTATCCTGGCGGATCCGTTCCTCCAGTGCCCAGAATTTATCTGAAGGATTCCCTTCGCCGCTGAGCAGTTCAATATATTCATGATTCAGCCTGTCCATATAGGCTTCCTGCCAGTCAGGGATCCTGCTTCGGAACAGTTTCCAGTCTTTCTCATTTACCCATCCCTAAGGTTGGTTCCGATAAATTTAGCCATAATCGTTCCCGCCTCTGATTTTAACTCTTATTCTTTTGACCTGATTACAGAGTGATAATGAAATACTGCTCACCTGTATATTCTTCAGCTTTTATTCTCTCGGCTTACAATATTTTCCGGATTTAACTCGAGCATCCTTCGGTTTTTCCGCATCATCCGGAATTCCCCAAGTACTACCAATTCTTATTACCCCTGGAATTCGATCTTGTGTACAAAGACGTTGAACACGTCTTTCCCCAATTCCCCATTTTTTTCCTGTTTCTTTTGCTGATAAGTATTTCATTCGAACCCCCAGTGTGCTTTTAAGAAACACTTTCCCCAGTTTATGATACAGTCCATTATATTATAGCCGGTTTGCCGGCCAAAGTCAAATGAGGACCGGCTCATGGTGTCGATACATATCGACATTCGATGAGTATTTAAAAAATATTTTTTGTCAAATATTGAGCTTGCTCTTTTACAACCCATGAAATCTTCTTTAATCAACTACCTCGCAAGCAATGCCTGGGGCACCCCGCGCGGCCATTCCGGCTTTCAGCCCTCATGTGCTTGTTGGGAAGTTTCCCAAGCCCTTCCTGACATAACTGCGTTGTGGCTGTTCGTTCTGCAGAACGCTTTTCTGAAAACATGCAGTTTCCACCGGTTTTTCATTTCTCAAAAGCAAAAAGAGTGCCGGTCCGAACACCAGAGAATATCTCTGATGCACGGATCGGCATTTTATCGTTCCTGTTCTTTCTGTTTCTTTCGATCGGCATTTTCCTTACGCTCCGCATCATAGAGAGAAGCGATATTCTCGCGGATGGCCAGATACTCCCTGGCTTCACTGCAGGCAGCCCGGTATTCTCTGAACTTCTCTTTTTTCTCTTTCATCAGCTCTCCCTCGCGTCCGGCATCTGTCGCACAGACGCTATGTAAATAACTTCTGAGTTCTGAGGATACTGTCTTAAAAATTAACCGTCTGCACTGCCGATTCTTCTGCTTACAAGAAAGCCCCCCTCATCTGTCACGGTCTCATATTCCTTCGCTATAGGGTTTTCATTTCCGACGACCAGATAATCGCAGCGATTACCATTTCCGCAGGTGCTACAGCGGATCAGCCGGCCGTGGATCTCACTGATACCAAAGAAATCACTGTTGCACAGGAGGGGCAGCACATGCAGAAGACCGTGTGATTTTGCGAATTCCGCATTCGGGCACTGCGTAAAATGATACCGTGCGGCATGGTGCTCCTTATCATACGGTTCGCTCACATTGACAAAGCCTGCAGGCCAGGCAGCGATCTGTTTTCTGTCCGTATCGCCGGATCTGCGGAAGATCGTGTTGATCAGCCGCATATCAAATGCCCGGTTCAGGTTGAAGATCTTTCCAAGCTTTGTAAACGGGCCCATAAACATGGTCTGTACAAAATCCTGCAGTTCCGATACGGGCGGCTGATCCGGCAGTGCCGGATAAAGCGCAAAGACAAGAAGGCCGCCGTAAATGGCACCGGCATGCCCGCTCTTTTTGCCTCCGAGATCGGGAAGATCCGCAAGATAAGCATTATAATTTTTGACAGTCCGCTGCCAGATTTCTTCGGCCTGCTCAGTTTCATACCTCCCCGCAAGCCATTTTCTGACCGGATTTTTGTAAGGATTTTGATCGATCGGAATATGGTTCATGTCTTTTTCTTCCTCGCCACCAGATGCAGCCGGAATTTCTTTCCGCTTTCCAGTTTTTCCACCTGAAGAGAGGATTTCCGGCAGAAGTCTCTCACCTCATCCAAAGAATACGCGCCGACATCTCCGTGTCCGATCAGGTTTGCCAGGGGCATCTCCGTATGGTTCATGAGCCAGAGGATCGGCCCGGGAGCGGTATAATCCTGTAAGATCAGCCTGCCGCCCGGGCGCAGGACACGCTGAACACTGTCAAAAAATTTCTGCGGGTTCGGATAGTGGTGAAAGCTGTTGGAGCATATGACCGCATCGAACATGTTATCCTCAAAAGGTAGATTCTCGCAGTCACCGACGACCCAGGAAACGCCGGTCAGGTTTTTGGCCTTTGCGACCTCGATCATACGCGGCGTAATATCGAGCCCCGTATAATGCTTCGCCGGATCTTCTTCATACAGAAGGGAAATCATGGGGCCGGTTCCGCATCCGCAATCGAGCAGATCCGTATACTTTTCTTTTGCCAGTTCCCCTGCGATGAACGGATAATCATCCTTACACATTTCATATATTCCGGCATGACCGCTTTCGTATACATCCGCTGCCTTCGTAAACTCTCTGATCGTCAGATCTTTGTAGCGGGTTTCCCTGTCGCCTTTCTTAACGGCAAACCGGAACATATCCGCGCCAAGTATCTTTACACCGGTCTTATCCGCAGCCTTTTCAAGTTTTTCCAGTTCCTCCGCTCCAAGCGGCACCTTAACTGCTTCGGCCAGTTCCTTCACCTGATAAGATTTCCTGCATCCGCAGACCGGAACGATTCCCTTCGAAGATACATAACACATAGCAACCTGCGGGATGCTTAAGTGATGCGTCTTTCCGATCTCCCGCATCACCCTGTACAGCGGGTAAAGCTTTCTCCGCTTCCGGCCGAACAGGATCTTCATGATCGTTTTCTTCTCTGTCTTTTTGGGAGGAACAAGCATTCCTTCTTCCAGAACCGCCCATGCCCAGAAAGAGATGCCATTCTCCCGGCACCAGCGGACCAGACCTTCCTTTTCCCATTTCCGGTCCAGAAGGCTGAAGTGGTTCTGTACGCCGTAAAGATCTATTCCGGCGTCCAGAAGGATCTGTCTGGCAAGTTTGCATTCTTCCAGGTTAAAGTTGGAAACGCCGATATGCCGGATTTTTCCTTCCCGATACAGTTCGATCATCTCTGATAGATTTTCCTGAATGGAATTCGGGAGATGCAGCCAGTACACATCGACACTCTCTCGGCCAAAGTCATGCAGATCCTTTTCAAAAGATGCCCGAACCTGACCTGCTTTATACTTTGTGCCGGGTGTATATTTGGCGGAAATCAGCGTATTCTTCCCGCATAGTCTTCCCACCATGGGCTGCCCTTTTCCCAGTCCATAGTCACGGGCCGTGTCAAACATGGCAATATCCTCATCAATTGCAGTCTGCACAGCCGCCCGAATCACATCTTCTTCCACATAACTTCCACGGAGCATTTTGCCATACAGGGCATCACCCCAGGCATTTGTCCCGACCACAGCTTTTACTTCTGTTCCCATATCTTTACAATCATCCCCCTCCACATAAAAAGGTGTCCATTTTGCCTTCAGGCATTCCTAAGAAAAATGGTTAAAAGCATATTCTCCCTCTGCCCATACAGCCCCGGCATCCTCACCATTTGAATACTGCCAGTCTGTTATTCAATTATCGTATAAAGTTGGTAGCAACTCTTGTTTTTTCCTGTGGAGGCTCCGGAACACCTGCCTTTTTCCCGGCTCCCTTCAGCTTAAGCAGCCAGGCCATGTTTCTTGCAAGATACCTCAGCGTCTGCATTCCTTCCTCATCCTGCCGCACCTCTTCCGGTGTGTTTCCGTGTACCATATTCCAGTAACGGGATGTCGCTACGGGCATCTGCTGATGCAGAAAATATTTATTAATCTGATCCAATGCGGAAGTCGTTCCGGCTCTTCTGGCTGATACGACCGCCGCTGCCGGTTTGAACCGGAACGGATGCGGGTCCTGGGTGGAGGCAGAAAAGAATGCTCTGTCCATAAAACTCATCAGACTTCCGTTCATTCCTGAATAGTAGACCGGAGAACCGAAGATGAAGCCGTCATATTCCGCCGCCAGCTTTGTGAATTCATTGATCTTGTCATCAAATACACATTTCTGCTTCTCCGCACACTGAAAGCATCCGATGCATCCGCCGATTGGCTTGTTTCCGATCCAGTAAATATCCGAATCAATGCCTTCCTGCTGAAATGTATCTGAGATTTCAGACAAGGCTGTGAAAGTACATCCCTTTTGATGGGGACTTCCGTTTATCAGCAATACTTTCATATCCCGCTTCCTCCTTATTCCTGCGGCTGCAGCGGTCCATAATAATAACTTGCTGTCGCGCCGCCGTCCGCCAGAAAGGTGGATCCGGTGATAAAGGCACCGGCGTCGCTCATCAGAAGCTCTGCGATATTTGCCATCTCATCAGCAGTTCCGGGTCTCCCTGCCGGGCATTTCGCGAACATGTTCTTATAAAAATCTCCCCGGGGACCGTTGAACTCGTCTACCGCCAGCGGTGTTACGATGATTCCGGGGGCAATGTCGTTGAGCCTTGCCCCGCGTTCACCCCAGCGGACACATTCGTACATGACCCGCTTTTCATTGCAGCGCTTTGCCAGCTGGTAAGCATGAAGGGTATCACGGATATTTTCCGGCTGAAGAAGGAGCAGGGAAAGAAGCTCCTCTGTCGGCGTCATGGCCAGCTGTCGGTCTTCCTCCGGGGTCAGCTGAGGCATGCGCCATCCGGACTGGCTGGAGATCGTCACGCCGGCGCCGCCTTCCGCAATCACCTTGCCGACTTCCTCGAGAAGGACGGCTGTGCCGTAAAGATCCACTTTCAGGATTGCCTCGATGGGCGCCTGGGAGGGAGAGACACCGGCAGCATTGACCAGATATTTGATCTCACCGTATTTCTGCGCCTCATTAATAATCGCCAGAATGGACTCGCGGGAAGAAAGATCCATTTCAAAGGGTACGACATCGTATCCCGCATTGTTCATGATCTCTGCGATCGTCTCCGCATTCTTTAAGCTTTTATCCCCGAGGATGATCTTTTTGCCAAATCCTGTTCGGCGGGCGATCGCCATACCGATCTGACCGGCGCCTGTCACGATCATAACTTCTTTTTTCATTATTGCACCTAACCTTTCTTTACCGGCGAACCGCCGAAAACGCCTGACATATTCATTTCAGCCAGACTCTTATCAATCGCTGCTATCTCAGAAGGTGACAGAACGATATCTGCCGCGTTCCGGATGACTTTCGCGGCGGATATCTCATCCTCCGGCTTTCCATATGCATGAGTAAACCCCATGCCTGAAAATAGTAGATCCCGCCGGCTTCAACATGAGAAGTTTTCCTTGCGCCTGTCACATCGGCAGGTTCCTGCAAGGTGCCATAGTATTCATGCCCCGCTGAACGGGAGAGTACCAGGCTGCACGGAGAAAGCCGGCTGATGCTTTCCGTCAGCCCGCTTTTCTCTTCTGAAACTGAATACAATTGTCCGTTGATCTTCAGAAGCATGACAAACTCGCTTCAGATCCGGTTCTCCTTAATCTTCGATCACAAACGCGCCGCGAAGCATTTCCTCCACACCCGGGGCATCCGGATCATGACTGCCCTTTCCGGTATCGAGCGCGCGCATTTCCTTCATTTCTTCTTCTGTGAGTTCAAAATCAAATACTTCCAGATTTGTGCGGATCCGCTCCGGATTGGTAGATTTCGGAAGTGTGATCACGCCTTCCTGCACCTCGAAGCGGAGGATGATCTGTCCGGCATTCTTTCCATACTTTTCAGCAAGCTTTGTGATCACCGGATTGCCAAGAAGTCCGGCATTCCCATGCCCGAGCGGATACCAGGCTTCAAGCTTTGTATCCGTTTCTGCCATCAGCGCACGGATCTCTTTCTGCTGGAACAGCGGGTTGAATTCCACCTGATTGACAGCCGGCTTTGTCGCGAAGTCCGGAACAAACTTCTTCCAGATCGCCGGAGACATATTGCTGACGCCGATGGATCTCAGCGTCCCTTCCGCCTTTGCCTCCTCCATAGCTTTCCAGGCGCCGGCCACGTCGCCGTAGGGCTGGTGAACGAGATACAGATCAATATAGCCCAGATCCAGCTTCCGAAGGGATCTGGCAATCCCTTTCTTTGCAGCCTCATAACCGTGATCCAGCAGCCACAGCTTGCTGGTAATGAAGATCTCATCGCGCGGGATCCCGCTGTCACGGACCGCTCTGCCGACGTCTTCTTCGTTAAAATAAGCCGCTGCCGTATCAATATGGCGGTAGCCTGCTTTTAATGCCTGCGTAACGGCTTCATAGGTCGGACCGTCATTCGGGATCGTAAAGACGCCGAATCCGATCGCAGGAATCTTATTTCCGTCATTTAAAACGATATATTCCATGTCATCATCCTCCTGTATCAATCTCTCTTAATAGGTCGAAGCTCTGGAACTGCTCAGTTTCCATTCGCCCTGTTCTTTCCTGAGTGTGAAATCACCCTGCAGGTGCCACCGATGTTTCCCTCCGCCGTAGACGGCAGCCAGCACGCGGCTTTTTCCGGTCATCTTAGCTCTGTCGCCATCGACCGTAACTTCAATATCATCATGCTCCGCAGAGAAATAATTGAATGTCCCGTCCAGCAGCCCTTTCAGGAAGACCTCCGCGCTTTGCTTTACGCCGGTCATGTGCAGCAGATAATAATCCTCTGTCATGATGCCCCGAAGGCCATCGGCGTTCTTTTCGATCATATACCGCCAGTATGCACGGTATACTTCTCTGATCTGTTCTCTGTCATCCATCATAAAGAATTCCTCGCAGTATTCAGGCCAGTCCGTTTGCTGCAAGCCATTTCTTTACACGACCTGCTGCATTTGCTGCCTCACTTCCTGTAACAGCCAGACCGCTCTTTACTACTGCTCCCGGGCAGGTCTTTTTGATATCGCGTTCGCTGCCACCCATGCCGCTGCCTTCGTTTGTGCAGAGCGGAAGGATCGTCTTGCCGGAAAAATCGAAGTTCTCAAGGAAGGTGAACACGGCCATCGGCATGGTTCCCCAGTAGTTCGGGTACGCCAGAACTACGGTGTCATATTCATCGATGGAAGCCGGCATGGAGACCAGCTCCGGACGAGCTTTTGCCCGCAGGTCTTTCTTGGCCTCATCAATGCAGGTCATATAGACCGGTGAATAGGGATCCTTCATCTCGATCTTGAAGGTATCGGCGTCGATCATTTCTTTCATATCATTTACAACGATCTCCGTATTGCCGGTCTTTACATATCTCATAGCTCCGCCAAAGTAGTTTTCATCCGCTCTTGAAAAGAATGCGATCAGTGTTTTAGCCATGGTAAAATCCTCCTTATTATGCTCACCGCTTAAGCGGTTGGTTTCTTTTTTCTGATGCTATTGTCACATAACGCTATTGCAAAGTCCAATCTAAACATTATATATTTGATTTAAAAAATAAATAGCTTTGGTTCTGAGGGAGCTTCACCTGGGGCGTTTCCCTTATAAGATATGTATTGAGGCAGCTTTTACTGCCTCTTTTTCTCAATGCTCCGGGATAGCCACATACAGCCAGTCTCCGTGATCCTCCAGGACTTCCACGGTATCCCCGTTGTTCAGGGTGTCAATGACGCCGTAGTCCAGGCCCTCGCCGGAACGGACATTCAGATAGGAGCCGTCCGTCTTAATGGTGCCAATCTTTTTCTCTTCGGTCGTTGTGGTTCCTTACGCGATGAAAAGAAAAAGCCGGCAGAGCTGTTTACACTCTGTCGGCGATACCAGATAACCAGATTCTATTGTTTCTTGTATCCGGCAAGCAACAAACCGGCAAAGAATGCACAGAGCACAGATCCCGCCAGCATTACCGCCGCCCGCTTTTTATTCTTTTTCAAGCCAAAGAGTGCAATGGGAATTCCCAGCATCCCTCCGGCTGTCAATGCGCCAAAACCTCGAAATAACCGTTTTCCCGAAAGTACCCGGTCAAGGCCATGGATCCGCTCGCTGATCAGTTCAACAACACCGGTCAGCATAAGCACTGCAGGAACCAGAGCCGCTAAACTGTGAATATCCCTTTTCTCCCGCAGCCCTCTCACAGCACATACAAGCCATGTGATCCAGCCGATATTTCCAGGGATATCATAGGCAATCCACCGCTTGTCTGAAATCGTTGTCCTATATGTATCCATAGTTTCATATCCTCACACAGTCTGTCAGCAGATCAT
This sequence comes from uncultured Lachnospiraceae bacterium, assembly GCA_902776305.1. Taxonomy (GTDB): domain Bacteria; phylum Bacillota; class Clostridia; order Lachnospirales; family Lachnospiraceae; genus Chordicoccus. The sequence goes on from CACYPS010000055.1 coordinate 12,609, forward strand.
TCGGTCAAAAAGTGCTCCATCTCTTCTACATACTCCTTCGGATGCGCTGCCATATACCCACAGTGTGCATAGCCTTTTCTGATGCGCAGCTCTGCCTCCGGCATATATACCGGGATCGTCTTTCTGGAATACTTCAGGTCAAAATCCTTTTCTCCAAAATCAAGATGCAGCCTGCTCTGCTCTTCTCTTGTCAGCTTTCGCAGATCATAATGGCAGCATGCATAACAGATGTTGTCGATATCCGATATGGTGATCCTTTCGAAGTTTTTCGTCATCATCTTTGCGAACTCATACCCATACATTTTCACCAGGTTCGGCGATGCTTCCGCATGAGTTTTTGCCAATGACTTTTTTCGGCTTCTGAACAGTCTCTTCATAAACCACTCCGCAAACCGGGCATTCTTACTTAATGCAACACCGTCAAACCAGGCACGGCGAACTTCAAATGCAGAATCTGAAAAGAGTTTCCAGGCCACAGCTACGCCGAGGGATGCCGCATAGAGAAAGTCAATCCTCTGAATCCCTTTGTTTAGGAGCCATTCCTTAAGCTGCCTGTACTCTTCATCCGCATTTTTATAGCTGCCGGCTTTGCCATGTCCTCCCTGATCCGGCGCAATAAAATAGTATGTCCCTGAAAAATGCGGCGACATCAGTTCATACAGGTCAGAGCCGGACACCATCATAGGAGCAAGCAAAATCACAGCCGGATCTGTCGGAGAACCATACTCATTTACAACCATTTATATTCACCCCCATATCAGAAATCGCAGTATAGCGTAATCAATTCCCGCAAAAATCAGTGCCATTATGGTCGTATAAATGCAGCCGATCAGGAAGCCTTTGAAGTGATATCCGTAATCGCTGTAGCTGTTGCAGTTTTCCGTTCCCGGTATGATCAGCCATGCGGGGCGCACCGTGCAGACCAGGAGCCAGTCCATGACCAAAAGGTCGATCACATTCCAACTCATCGCAATGATGAACAGGAACCAGAACAGCGTTAGAAAATCTGCCCTCTCCGCACGGAAACGGAGGAGGCCAAACAGAATCAGTGCTCCGAAGATAATGATCGATCCGATCCCGCTGAATATCTTTGCGTTTCTTTTCTGCTTCCCGGTCGGTTCCGGAAGAGTGGATGCCTTACGGACATCCTCCGGATAATCATGCAGCATTTCCCAGGGGAAGTATTTCATGATCACATATAAAAATGCCATCCATAGTCCCGACCAGATCAGGCCCAAAAACAGTGCAGTGCTCATCATTTTCTCCCCAGCAGCAAAGCGGAACCTGAAAGTCCCATCCATCCGGCTTCACTCTTACGGATCCATTTCCCATTGGTTGTGTCGATCAGGTCCACCTTCTCGTATCCCATCTCCTTCAGTTTCTTCACGAAAGCGTGCATGTCGCCGTATTTCCCGACGGAGAAAATATCGTGGATCGCAAAGGTTCCGCCTTTTTTCAAAGTCCGCAGCGTCTTCAGCAGGATCGCCTGCCTGTCTTTTGAAGGGATATTATGATACACATAATTGCTGGCCACGGCATCGAAAGTTTCATCGGGAAAATCCAGATGCGTGGCATCTCCCTGCTGGAAAAGGATATTTGATACGCCCTCTGCCCGCGCATTGCTTTCGCAGAGTTCCTTATTAAAAGATGCGTATTCCTTGCCCCAGCGATCTATACCTGTCACATGCGCCTTGGGATTTCTTTTTGCAATCGCAATGGCCAGTGCTCCGCTGCCGCAGCCTACATCCAGGCAGTTTCCGTCTTCCGGCAGATCTACATAGCCCGCGATTCCGGTGATAATCTGCCTGGACATCTGCCTTTTTCCGTTATAATCAAATGCACGGTACATCAGATAAGACCAGCCGGATACCCCTGAAAGTACGATTCCGGCTGTTGCGGACAGTCCCGTCATCACTCGTTTTACAGTTCCTTCAGGCATCAAAATATGTGCCCCCAGGGCTGCGGCCCATACTCCGGCGGCTCCTCCTGTAAAAGAAGCCACCATTCCTTTCGGCATCCAGTTTTTATAATCTGCTTTCATGAGTTATCTCCTTTTTCATTTGACAACTGCCAGTCTGTTTTTCACGTTTTGGTGGTCATTTTCTTGTAAGATGATTCTGCTCCTTCTTCCCATACAGCCGCAGCATCTGCTCCAAAAGCGAAAAAAGCAGGCACGAAATCCATCGAATCCTGCTCCGTAAAAAGTACACTAAAGGTAGTTAGATTTCGCTAACCAATAGCAAGATAACACTAACTCCTTGATTTTTCAATAGCTTTCTGCTTTTTCATGAATACCTATCAACATTGATTGATACTATTCATTCTGTCTCTCCACGGCTCCTCACCTTATGCTCTGCTTTTTCTTAATCAGATTTCTTCCTTAAGAACAGAATGTATCCAACAGCTACGGCAACCACTACAGGCAGGCCCATGTCGCTTCCCGCTGTAAACTGGTATGAACCTCCCGTGATAAAGGTTGAATACAGATAGTCAAGTAAATTCCAAAATGCCAGGAATGCAATTATAAACAGAATATATGCAGCATACTTGTTCTTAATCATAGTCCAGCTCTCTCCTTATTTTTATTGATGGTCAGCCCGTATACGCGTCCTCGGCTGTATTCCTGAAATTCTGCTTTGCCAGCCATTCCCGCTCCACGTCATTCTCCGGGAAGTCGATCCGTTCGATCTTGAAAATGACCGGTCTCGTGCCGTCATTACAGCAGGCAATCATGATGCGGTCATCGTTGGTCCATCCTTTCATGATGGAGCCTCCCTGCAGTGCCGTGTAGACGTACCGACTTATTGCATCCCACGCTTCACCACAGAATTTGCCGTTCATAAGATGATAGAAATCATCCTGCTGCGGAGTACGCTTCAGAACAAATTCGTCTCCCACATTGAAGAACGGACAGGGACCGGACTTAGGGTCCGCCAGATATTGCTCCTGATAATCAGTAAAGCATTTCTTATCTATCACTGTTATTTTGCACTCGTGCTGCATGTTTCTCCTCCTTTACTTTAGGGACGCTCCAAACGCCCTCAGTTCTTCCAGCTTCGCTCCAGACACACCCGGATCATAACCATTCGTGGTAAAGACTCCCATGCCTTCCAGCTGCAGATAATCCAGGAAGTCGCCCTGATAAGGCAGGTACGACGGCATCTTCGGGAACCGGCTGTCGAAGTCATGCACCGCACGGTTCCTCTTTGTGCCGTGCACGAGGTGCTCCGCATAGTTGAACCTTT
>CACYPS010000056.1 GCA_902776305.1 uncultured Lachnospiraceae bacterium
GGTATTTCCCGTTTTGAGCGCGACCTGCAAAGGCGATTGTCCGTCATCCTTCTTAGGCGGCTTCTTTGCAACACAATTTACCAGTTCAGGTTTCTTTTCTATGATTTGCTTTACCATTTCAAGGTCAGAGGCTCTTATAGCAGTAAACAGTTTCTTCATGTCGCTTCACCTTCCTGAATTATGATTTATTATTTCTCCGGCAATTTCACAAAACTTATCAAACTCTTGCTGGATTGGTAAACTGTAGCTACTCGCTCAGGTAGTCGCTCAAATGCGCTCGATCTTGAAGATGACCGGTCTCGTACCATCGTTGCAGCAGGTGATCATCATGCGGTCATCGTTGGTCCAGCCCGCACGGGGCTACCAATCCTGCTTTAAACATTTTTTACTTTCCTCCGCTCAGACGAACGCCCATCTGAAAAGCTTTCTCCAGATCCTGCGAGAACTGTTTTGCCCGCATTTTTATCCAAATCGATACGTTTTTGGACGAATATCATTTGCTGTCAGCGCGATAGTAAAATGTATTTCTTCCTGACCCTTCCCGGATGATAAGCCCTTCATCGGTAAGTTTCTTTAAAGCCGCCAGCACAGAAGATCTTCCTATGCTCGGACAATGGGTTACAACATCCGCGCCTGTGAACTTACCGAGTTTTTCTTCGGTATATCTTTTCACTATGTCGTATGCCGTGCTGCCGTTTCCGTTTTCAGTCATTAATCCGACCCTCTCTTCAAATTCTGTATAACAGGCCAGAATCACCTGCAGCATATATCTGATAAACGGTGTCGGATCATTTTCTTCTTCATGCCATCCTGCATCGGATTCTTCGAGAGTATCGTAATAACGATCTTTCGTTTTCTCTATCTGCTTTTCGATACTAATGTATTTCCCAACGCTATACCCGTTTTTATACAGAAGGAGCAGTGTGAGCAGTCTGCTCATCCTTCCGTTTCCGTCATTAAACGGATGGATGCAAAGGAAGTCACAGATAAATGTCGGAATAAGAATCAGAGAATCTATCTTCTCGTTTGCAATAACCTGCTCATAGGCATTGCACAGTTTCTCCACAGCATCCGGTGTGTCATAAGGCGCAATCGGCGTGAATCTGGTCACAATGGTTCCGTCAGGTTTTGTTTCATTTATGTAGTTCTGAACATTCTTAAAATGACCTCCGTATGAGAACCCAGCCCTTTTCAGAAGATCCCGGTGAAGCTGAAGGATATACGATGGTCGAATCGGAATATACTCATTACTCTCATGAATCGTATTCAGGACATCCCGATAACCCATAATCTCATCTCTATTTTTCCCTCATTTTGCTCTATATTTCACTTATACGAGAAGGGATGAAATACAGGAAGTGCGCCCTCTTAAAATTTTGTTCACTTCAGAATATCTTCATATTTGCCATCAACCATCACGGGATTTACAAAAGTTCTTCAAAAAACAATCTGTTTTCACGGGCGTATCGCTCGGCTTCTGTGCCCTTTTTTCCACGTATCTTGAATTTTTTTATCCTGCGGCGATGCTCCCCAAAAAGAGGATTTTGAAAATAAAAACCGAATGCCTGGTATCCGATCTCTGTGACAGACGGAGGAATCGTAACAGAGCGGAGATGTTTGCAATTCAGAAAAGCTCCATTATCAATGTGCCTTACACTGCTGCCAATCGTCAGGTATTTCAAACTGCTGCATTCATTAAAAGCAAGCCTTCCAATTTCCTCTGTGCCGTCAGGGATAACGACATCCCGTAGCCCAAGGTTCCGTTGAAATGCTTCCGAACCGATTTTTCTGACGCTCCCGGGAAGATTGACTGAGGAGAGCCGGCAATACGCAAAGGCGCCGTTTTCGATATCCGTTATACCATCCGGGAAACAGACCTTCTGAACATTAGAACCCCTAAATGCATCTTTCCCTATGACAGTGATACCATCGGGAATAATAACATTTCTTTGGATCCCATGGTACTTTACGAATTTGTTCCCTGATATCTCAAGGTCTTCCGGCAGCGGGTCCATGGGCTTTGTTTGAAATTGGATACTGTGCTTTTCCACGAAACGTGCGGCGGCAGATCGTGGACTGCCGTAAATTGTTTTGACATGATAGAAATACCCGAACGCATGCTCAGCGATATCTGTGACATTTGCGGGAATAGCAGCATCACGGAGATAATAGCAGCCCTCAAAAGCTTGTTCGCCGATGCTTTCCATTGTTGACGGCATGATGATCTGCCGCAGGTATTCACAGTCTTTAAAAGCATACGCTGCGATCTGTTTGACTCCCTGAGGAATCTCAAACCGCTCTTCACGCCTGGCCTGCGGGTACTGCAGCAGTGTTGTCATTTTTTTGTCATATAATACACCATCGCAGGAAGCAAAGAACGGATTATCCGGATCAACGGTGATGCTTTCAAGCTGTTTGCATTTTTCAAAAGCCCATGGGCCGACAGACCTGACGGACGCAGACATATGAACTTTTTTCAGGGAGAGGCATTCTCGAAAAGCATATTTTCCAATCTCATTTACGCCTTCCGGCATAGTCAGTCTTTCCAAAGACCGGCATCCCCAAAATGCCTCTTTGCCGATTTTCTTCATTCCGGTTGGAAGAACAACGCTTTTCAGAGATGTGCATCTGTAAAACGTCTGAATACCTATTTCCCTCACCCCCTCCGGAATTGTCAGGCTTTCCAATGATACACATCCCTCGAAAGCCTTATCCGCAACAGTTTTCAGACTGCTTGGGAGTATCACACTTCTCAGAGAATTGCATTGAGAAAACATTTCGGATCCGATCACCGATATTCCTTCCGGTATAATCAAACTTTCAAGTGAGCGGCAGCAATAAAAGGCTCCTTCCCCGATAGTTTGCATACGGTTCGGCAGCGCGATGCTTTTCAACTTGAAGCAGCCTGAAAACGCACGGATTCCGATATCCGTGACGTTCTCCGGGATACGGAGAGTGGAAAGCGCTTCTGCGTATTCAAACGCGCCATCCCCGATCCGCTTCAAACTATCAGGAAGCAGGACGACCCTGAATTTCAAGTTGTCGCGAAAAATCCCGGAATCGAGCTCCAGGACCCCCTCCGGAACGATCAAATAGCGGCAGTTGGTTTTCAGGTAAAACTTTTTCAGCACTCCGTCTTCTATGACAAAAACAAAATTCTCTGTTTCGCAACCCATATTATTTCTCTTTCTGCCGGATCGTTTTTCCGTATCCCCGACAAATACCGAATTTTCGACGCATCACCCGGATACCTTTTTCTTATATGTCAGCTCTACATCATAGCCGAGCTCGTCCATCATCTTTAAAAAAGTTTTATTGACCAGCTGCTCCCTGCCGCGGGTAATCCGGTTCACATAGGGAAGGGACACACCGATTTGCCAGGCGAGCTCCTTCTGTGTGATTCCTTCCTCCTCAAGTCTTGTTTTCATGTCCGATTCGACATTGTTGAGCAGCATCTGTTCCCCTTTCTCAATTAACCTATAATAGGCGTTTTTGAAGAAAGGAGCGGGGAGCCGGACCTACAAAGAGCGGCCACTCGCTCAGTGGTCGCTCAAAATCTTACAGTTCATCATTCTATCAAATCTTTATATGTTCTCTATCACGGAACTCACTCAACGGTCAATGTACCGAATAGTCTTTTGGTACTGGAGCCAAAGTGCTTTATATTCCTCTATAGATGCCTGCATAACAGCAAGAATATGTCGAAGTATCTTGGGAGGCACTTGACTATGATTATTTGCTAATTTGAACGAATTATTACTTAGAATCCAAATCTTTGTAGCATTCTCGGCCGGGTTCCCCTCTGCTATATGAAAATGAATAGGCTCATCATTTTCATTCGTCCAAAAGTAAACATACCATCCTTTGTATCTAACATATACTGGCATTACACTGCATCTCCCATCTGATTAAGAGACCTGAAATAGCAAACTGTAGGATATATTCTATGAAAATCATCCAAAAAATACTGCGTCTTTTTAGCGTCTTCTTTAAAATTGTTATGCAAAATCACACCATCATTCGAAATCAGAATTGACATGGCAGTATCTCGTTCCTCAAACGCAACATCCGTATCAGAATAAGTAATAATAACCCCATTCTTTTCACAGTATTCGTGTCTCATATCAGTTTTCCTCCACCGAACCATCTCATACTTGCAGTATGGAACATAGTATACCTGATTTAGCTTTTCAACAAGAGTTCCCTTCTCGTTACCCGCTCATTCCTAACGATCAATTAAGCTATCCTCATTATAACCTACGTTCTTAGCTCTTGCAATTACACGTATATATCAAAATTGATGAAAGCGATGCCAAGAGCTTTGCTGGTCAGATGACGAATTCGTTCCTCTGTATTCTATCGAACAAGTGAAATTCCACTCCCACATATGATACTCATGAATGATCTGCTGCTTAAACAAAAGGCCGGCTAACTCACGAGAATACGCCGAGCAATTTTCAACAACTTCTTCTTATCATGTGATTAAATAAACGGCGGTGAAGGACAGGATCTTCCGGTGGATATGGGCTCTGTCATCAAGGGAACGTATGACAATGTCCGCCAGGAGAAGGCAAATGGAAATGCGCAGTATAATTATTATGCCTGCACCTATACAAATAACGGCAACTATGACGATTTTGAGGACGGTGAAAGCTATCTGCAGCTATCCAGAACCGAGCGGGATATGATTGATCTCGTCACGTCGAACTTCGACAATGTCATCCTTGTTGTCAACGCCAACAATCCGATGGAACTCGGATTTGTCAACGAACATCCGCAGATTCGATCCGTGATTCTGGCACCCGGCACCGGACGTACGGCTATGAACGCGCTCGGAAAAATCGTAAAGGGAACAGTGAACCCTTCCGGACGAACCATCGAGACTTATGTATATGATCAGAAGGCAACACCTGCCTATAACAACTATGGAAACTTCGCATTTGACAACGTGGCCGATCTGCAGGAGCAATATACTGCAGCGGATCCCGCCTTCCAGGGACTGCTTTCCTTCGTCAACTATGTGGAAGGTATTTATGTAGGATACCGTTTCTATGAAACTGCATTTGCAGAGGCGCAGGCAGGCAACATGACATATGACTACGATTCCGTTGTTCAGTATCCCTTCGGTCATGGTCTGTCCTACACTCAATTTACTCAGGAAATCACGTCACTTACGGATAACGGAGATGCAATTTCTGTCGAGGTCAACGTGACGAATACCGGCAGCGTAGCCGGCAAGGAAGTGATAGAGCTATACTATACACCCCCTTACAACAACGGTGGCATTGAGAAATCCGCTGTAAACCTGATCAATTTCACCAAGACCCAGGTGTTGGAACCCGGCGCCTCGGAGACAGTTACATTCACGATCCCGAAAGAAGACATGGCATCCTATGACTCCTCATCGATCAAAACAGCGAATGGCGGTTATATTCTCGAAGCCGGTGAGTATGTGATCTCTGCCCGCGCGGATGCCCATACAGTTCTCTCTGAGGCATCCTTTACCGTCGCATCCGATATCGACTACAGCGAAGAAGGACGGTCTTCCGATCTGGAGACAGCGATCAACCGTTTCGAGGAGTATTCCAACAACGGAATCACCTACCTGTCACGAGCTGATGGCTTCGCAAATTATAACATAGCGACGGCAGCTCCCGCAGATCTGTCCATGTCTGACGAAATCCGTAAAGAGTTTGATGCACATTCCGTGGCAAATTTCAATCCTGCGGACTTTGATGTGGAAGGTGACGTGATGCCGGTGACCGGCGCGAAAAACGGGCTTTCCCTGTGGGATATGGTAGGAGCATCCTATGATGACGAGAGATGGGAAAGCCTGCTGGATCAGCTCACCGTCGAAGAGATGTCTCAGCTTGTCCAGGTAGGCGGTTTCTCCACGAAGGCAATGAAGTACGTATGATAAGCCCCTCTTCAGTGAGTCTCTTTAATGCTGCAAGGACCGATGACCTGCCAACACTTGGGCAATGGACAACTACATCCGCACCGATAAACTTGCCTATTTTTTCTTCCGTATATTTCTTTACGACATCATATGCCGTACTGCCGGAACCACTTTCAGCCATCAATCCAACACGCTCCTCAAATTCAATATAGCATGCCAGTATAACCTGCAGCATATATCGAATAAACGGAGTAGGATCGTTTTCTTCTTCGTGCCAACCGGCATCAGCTTCTTCAAATAAGCCACTAAACTTCCTTAAGTCTTCGAAGTCACTGGGCAATTTACTTATAACATCACTTTCTAATAACCGATTAACTCCAACGTTCTGATCAAGGCCGGGCTGGACGCTAAGACACGGGCGGCAATACTCGGGCATAGTATTGCTACGAATGAGAGCTACTACACTTATACGAGAAGGGATGAAATACAGGAAGTGGGCAGTATGATAGACCAGTTCACGACTGTCATCAGCTGATGCATACCTTGTTCCGATTTCCAAGAAAACGCTGTTGAAAATCATATGCTCTCTGCGTTATTATGAAATCGAAGAGAATAGTTTTAGTATGAGGAGGATAAGATATGGGTACAATAGAAGCTACTGTCTCCATGCTGGAAACCATGCCGGAAGAAGCAAGACTCCTTGTATTTAATTACACGCAGGAGCTTTTTTCAGCACAGCGTCCGGCAAACCCCTTCACTCCAATAAGCACGGACAAGCTTCTTTCTGACTTAGAAGAATCTCGTCGACAGATTGAAGCCGGCGAGGGCAAGAATATGAAAGAAGCACTTAGGGAGATGGGCAAACAGCATGGATTCATTTGAAGTGATTATTTCGCCAAAGGCGCTATCTCAGCTTAATGATTATATCAATTATATCCAGTATACATTACTGAACCCCCAAGCAGCAAAATCTGTATGGGAAGACGCAATGAAAACCACTGAGAGATTGGAGTCTATAGCAGGAAGTCTTCGTTATTGCGCAAATCCCAAACTACGCAAGCTTGGTTATAAACCTATGTTTTTCCAACATCATGACTATGTGATGCTCTTTCGGATTGAAGGTAACAGGGCTTTCGTGGACGCAATTTTTCATCAGCTTCAAGACTACGAAAAAAACTTTTCCCAAGAAGTGTAAGAGACATTTAACAGCAATTAAAAAACGCCCTCTTGAAATTAACTTAAAATTTTTAATTCTTGACATGTAAAAAACCACTCTGATTACACATTTTCAGAGTGGTTCTTTATTACGCTTTATGCAAAAGTGCTACAGCAGCTTTCCAACTAAATCCATTCGAGTGTTATTCGAGTTAACTCGAACCATTTGAGTGTCATACATCTCCAAATCATTAAAATATCCCTCCATTACTCAGCGGTAGTGTCAAATTTACTACCTGTTTATAGTTCAAAAAGCCTTGATTTTACGGGAGATACATTCCGAATCTTGAAGCGAAAAGTTAATTCAGGTTTTCTTACGGCCTTCCATCTTCGTCCACCTGCACCTGTTGACCGCCGCCGAAATCTCCGCTGTCCTCGGCATGGCCAGATTACACGGAACATCCCGCTCCGTGCCGAGGAACTCCGACTTCAAAGCGGACAAGCACCTGTCCGTCCTTTTCCCGTATAACGAGCGCGCTTCTCTCGAGGATTTCCTGTCCGGGGCGGCTCACGATGATAAGGCCGCTCTTCCCCGAGCCCGCATGTCGGCGGCCTCCCTCACTGATTGCCTGTCCGAACGCACGAAGCAAGAGGTCCGCAAGGGCGATCCTCCTGTGTTTTTCCTTATAACACTCCACAGGAAAGCCGCTAAAGGCCCCATCTACCGCAATAGACAGCTTTGACGGAGATGCGAACGGATCCCCCTGGACATGTTCGATATTTAAGATGTAACCGTCGAACCGATAACTGCCGCGCGTCTCCTTATAAGCCGGGTAGCTTTTTCGGTCGATACTTTCAAGAAGCGCTTTTAACTGTGCCGCTGTTTTCATGTCTGTACTCCTTCACTCCATGTCTCTTCCTGCTTTAAGTGCGTCTTCCGCTTTTGAGAAGCCAGCTCTAAATCTGTTCTTTCCAATCTATTTTTCCCTCATTTTGCTCTATATTTCACTTATACGAGAAGGGATGAAATACAGGAAGTGCGCCCTCTTAACATTTTCTAAAATATCCAAAGCCAGTGCTATAATCTGATCCTCACGGATGCCTTCACCAAGAAGCCATTCATGATATAACTGAAAAAGTAATACGGATTTTCCACTTCTTCGAAGCCCCGTGATTATCTTTATTCGTCCATTATCCTTCTTTGATATCAATTTGTTCAGATATTCTTTTCTTGGATACAAGTATACCACCTCACGATATTTTTGCGGCTATCCGCATTTTTTCACATAAAATTTCTTGCCATCGTTCGTAACAAGCATGCCTCCAACAGATTATTGTCTCTGATTCCGTCAATTTAAATTTTACAATAAACAGTCAATATCGCTTGATACTTTAATGAGTCATTTTCACCTGCTCTTCTCTCGTACCGGCTTCCTGACCAACAGTCGCATCCTCGGCTATGGTCGACCTGCCGGATTACGCCACAACCTGCGCGGATGGCCGCCTGACGTTCACTTTCAAAAACGGCTCCACCTTCGAGGGCTGAGCCGGATAAATGCAACGCTCCCGATCATCGGTTTTTATGCCGGTGACCGGGAGCATGTTTTACTTGTTGACCTTTATGACGGTTTTGCCTTTTGACTTACTTCCTCGTCAGACAGGTATTCCGGGACCTTCGCGATTGCGTTCTGGTGGATTGCCGCATACTCAGCAAATGCTCCAATCTTGGCAAGAGGCATTCTGCCATATACCCGGTCACCGATAGAATACCTGCTGACACCTGTTCCGACCTTTTCTACTACACCCACAAACTCGTTACCCATGACAAGCGGAAACTTGTAGGGAACGATCATCTTCACTTCACCGTGGATGATCATATTATCGAGAGGATTGACTCCCGCAGTATGGATTTTTACCAGCACTTCCTGATCGCTGTTCTCCGGGATTGGAATTTCCTTCAGGGCAAGATCGCATCCATTTTTGTCATACCCTTTCAAAATTGCTGCTTTCATATGTGTTACTCCTTGTCGATTTCCGTTTTCATCTTCTGCAAGCAGTCCGCAAGCGAAGTGTTATTCAGTTCCTGCTCTGCCTTTTCCTCTATCCCTCGAAAAACATCCGTAAGAACCGGTTGAATATGGCGGCCTACGATGCACTCATCATTAGGATTCTGATGAAGATCAAACACATGAACTTCTTCCGTCTCTGCAATTGCCTGATATATCCTCAACAGCGACAATTTCTCCGGTTCCACAAGCAGTGTAAAACCACTGATTCCCTGCCGGCTGTCAATGATACCCTGCTTCTTCAGCAAGCCAGTTATCTTGCGTATATAGCTTGCGTTTGTCCCAACACTTTTCGCTATCTGATCTGAAGTCATAGGCGTCTCAGCTCCGGCAATCATTATCAGCGTATGAATAGCTGATGAGAAACGTGTATCCATTATTTTTCCCTTTCATACGAGATGATGTACTGCACATTTTTCGGAAGTGCTATACCGGGATCAGCTTCAACAAATCGACCGTCATGTCCTTCTTCCTGCATAGTCAAATCAAAATGCGCCAATGCAATACCTACATCCACCTTCTGAATATCACCAAGCGAGCTGTCCTTCATGGACTTCTCTTCATAGAAATGAACTGTATCCCCAGTGACAACAGCTCTCCAAGGCTGTTTGTTACCCGCAGAGGGAGCCCATCTTGCCATCTCCAGAGCATCGGTATAAATACCAGCGGATGAAGCAGTCAGTTGATGCCCGTACTGCTTATCGAAAAACAACTGCTCAAAAGGAATTCTTTCATCAGCCTTCAGTCCTTTGCGCATTAAGGATTCGCGGATGGATTTCTTCTGTGCAGGGTATCCGACCGGACTCGCAACAGGCAGGACTTCATCTACTTGGACATCCATTGCTTTTTCAAATGCTGCTCTGCTGAGAGATGCAGCAAGCATTACGGTCCCAAGGCCGAGTGATTCTGCATAAAGGCACACATGCTCAAAGCTGTATCCAAAGCCAATCTCATAATGCTTGCAGCGTTTCACCTTTGCGGCAAGATACAGATCTGCTCCTACAATCACCGGACTGGAAAGCCCATACTCCTTGACATCAAGCAGGCGAAAATCCACGGGAACATCAAAGGGATTTGTGGGTGATTGAATGTACTGTTCGAGAGCCGCCCTGTCTTCATTCTCAAGAGGTTCTCCATCGAAGGTCCTCACACTTTTTCTTTTACGAATCATATCTTTTGCAGAGAATGTCATAATAATCGCTTCCTTTCGTACTTGTATCAGATACTAATACATCATAGCGATTTAGTCCTTTCTTGTCAATATCATTTTCTTTCGGCTGCATGAGGTCAACCATCATGCGAATGATATGCCTCGGTGTACGGAACTGACCGTTAACTCCTGCTGTAGCAATCTTGGAGAGCAGATACTCGTATACATCGCCCCGGGTATCCGCTGTCTGGAGCTGGGGTGACTCGCCAAAAATAAGGCACAAAGGTTAACATAAACAAAAATCCCGGAAACCGCTTATTTATCAGCAATTTCCGGGCATAAAAAGTCGATGCGACAGGATTTGAACCGTCAAAATGTCCACTGGACATTTTGACCCTCAGCGTCCCGAAGAATGGCTACGCTTCCTTTTTTCATACAAACCATCGTCAAACGAGCTTATCTGCACCCTTCTCCATGTGAAATCATCCCTCAAAAATCAGGATAATACAAAATAACGCTATAAAGGTAGCGAAAAAGTTAGAGAAAACAGCTCTCTGTGGACCTTATGAACAAGGTTTACGGAGGGCTTTTATGTTTGAAGGAACAACAGCACTTCAACCGAATATAGCGAATGCTCCTATTCCCGCCGGTGACTATTACCAAGACGCAGAGTGGACGCTTGATCAGCACTCATACATAGCCCAGGCACTCCAGCAATATGAATGCTCGTATCTGAAAGGCAGGGATGAATACACCCTCCTCAAGGAAGTGATGTTACCCAATGTTACCCAAGTTTCAGATCCGGGTAAACCGGCAGCACCGGAAAACCCCTTGATTTTAAAGGAAAAATGCAGTGGTGTCATTTCACCCCTATGCCATGCAATACGGGCAAATGACACCGACACCTCTTCCTATCCCGGCGCGGCGACAGACGAACGCTCCGTGCCGGCGGGACAGTCCACCGGACTGTCCTGCCGTCCCTGCACTTGCCGGGATAAAAGAACAGCACCGGATAATACCGAACCTGTGCTGCTCTCCTATCCCGCCATCGTCCATCCCCTTCCGGGCAAATCGCAAGACCACTGACATCCCCGGCCGGATCATTTTCAGGCATCCAGATGGTCCGGAGCTGTCAGGCAAGTTTCGCAAAATGACAAGCCACTTTTGCACCGGAAGCCGCTCCGCATCTTCCTAAACTTGCCAGATGGGCCCTGCCCCCTTGGATCCCCCGGCAGGGTCTCCGCCCCTGCACCCCGCAAAAGGGGCTGCACCCCTTTGGAATCCTGCACCCTGCATGTCCACGGTACAGATGAACAGCGATCGCCCCATGCAGGGAATTTCTACATGAAAGGAATATAGTACACCATGCGCAGCAGAAAGAATGTCGTAAGTATACGGATGAACGATGCCGAATATACGGAGAAAGCACGGAACGCAGAAACAGTGGAGAAAATGTCAGCGCTATCCTCGCAGAACTCGACACTCCGATCCAGCGTGCAGGAGTTAAGCCTGGAAAACGAAAATTTAAAGACCTTGAGCGATGATCTTCGTGAGCAGGTCAATCTGTCAAATGTGGAAGCCGTCATATCCGCACAAAAATCTAAAGAGAAAACGGAATAACAGTACAAAGAACTCATTGACTCCACCAAGGAAAAATGCAGGAAGAAAATCGCTGAAGCGGAGAAGAAGGCCCAAAAGATTATTCTTAATACGCCCGAACTCGATAACGGTTTAACATTACATAGTCTTAGAGCAAGTTGCGTCAGTATTTTAGCCCATCAAGGAGTAGATATAAAAAATATTCAAGACTGGGTAGGTCATTCAGATATAGCTACTACAATGAATGTTTACGCGAGAGTAAACGAAGACGAAAAGAAAAAAGTAGCACAAACAATGTCTTCCGCTCTATTCGCAACACGAAAAAACGCATAAATTCGTGACTAAATTCGTGACTTGTATAAAAAGACACGAAAGTTGACATAAAGAAAGCCCGAAGATTCGGCTACTTTTGCCGGATTTCGGGCATAAAAAAGTCGATGCGACAGGATTTGAACCTGCGACCTCTGCGTCCCGAATCGAACATTGCTTTTTGTATACAATTTTTCGGGACCCGGAAAACGCGTAAATAAGCCATTTTTGAAGAAAGGAGCGGGGAGTTGGATTGATAATCTGCGGTTACTCGCTCAGGTGGTCGCTCAAAATACTTCTCCCCTTCATTATGGCTGAATATGCATTTAATCATGGCTTCGTAGTTTTCTCAGAAGAAAAAACACAGAGTTTTCGTGAAACTACTATTTCCCCTCTCTCGTCACATAGGATAATATGTCAACACACTGTAACAGTGTTATCCGAACAGCTTTGATAGTGCGATCTTTATCAGTGCAGCAACTGCAAACGCCACAATAAACCCTAAAACTTTCATCGCAGGCCTCGGAACGCTGCTGAATTTATAGTTTGTACGATGTATCCGGATTTTACTCAGCAGCCCCGTTGTATACAGAGGGAACATCAACACTGTAACATATATTAATGATTCACTAATTCCATACGTATATTGTAGAAAGATGTTCCTGTCATAAACACCGGTCTCCCTCAGCACCATATAAACTAACAATGCAATGAGTCCTATTATACTCATATTTCGGAAACTCTTTATAAGCTGCTCTTTCTCTGCCTTGGCATAATCTGACATAGTCTCCGCAACTTCTTTTGTCTCATTTTTCATATACTCACTTTTCCTTTCTCCTTTGATGATCTCAGGTATACTGACATCAAAGAATTCAGCAATTTCAACCAACAAACTGATATCAGGCATATTTTTTCCAGTCTCCCATCTGGATATAGTCCTACCGGATACCCCCAGTTTTTCAGCCAACTGTTCCTGCGTAATTCCTTTCTCCTTGCGAAGGTCTTTCAGGAAAGCCCCTACTTTAATCTGATCCATGTGGAGTCCTCCTTTCATCCTCAGGATAGTTAACCATATTGTTTTTTAACACGACACAAAGTGAGAAATGCCGCATTTATTTGATTAGACATAAGTGTCCGGTATGCAAGCTATTTATTAGGCAAGCGTTCGAGAGGCTTTGGACGGTGCTCAGGATGTATGTTAACACCTGTGAAACTGAGTGAAACTAAAGTATTTGTGCAATACATCCATTAATTTCATCAGTCCACTTTGATTTTTTCTTTAAAATCTGTGCATATTGCCAATATAATAGACAGACATGAAACTGAGTGAAACTAAACCTATGCCCATATCGGTACATACCTCTTATTCTTGTCTGACGCTTTCTCATCTACAAGCTTTATTCTGTTTGCCTTTAAAGTATCCTTTATTATCCTAGAGGCTTTTACTTTATTATCCTCTAATCCAAAGGTTCAACATCAGAATTACTGATAGCACTAAAATTAATGTATGCAAGACATGCCAACATGTAACATGTTCTAATGCGGTCTTCTTTAGTGATAATTTCAAATGGCACCTTCTTAAAAAGCACTACTTTAGTAAACTGATTATTCTGGTTCTCAACAAGAGGAGCGATTAGGCAATTTTTACACGTTGAGTCTACAACTTTATCAAGTTCCTCATTTCCTTTTTTGGATAAATGATAGTTAAAGCTTGTTCCTACAATCTTATGAGTGCTATCATCAATCCCCCATGCCAAATACGCAAAGGGTTTATCACATAACTTGGCGGAATTACTTAATCCTGAAATGTATTTTGCTGTTCTCTCGGGATCTTTAGTATTGCATTTAAACTCAGCCCATTCCGTTTCAAAAGGAAGTTTTGTTAGCTCTCTAACAATACTTTGTAGATAATCTTCTGTTCTAAATGCCATATTATTTCTCCGTAATTATAAAAATCGTATTATTGCCCGTGCTTCACAAGAATTCAAAAACGTAACGAAGCGTCTATCATCGTTAAACAACACTATTTATTTTATTTCCGTTTTCTGTTCACAGAAGAATTGTTGTTCAAGCCAATGCTTAAAATGATATTCATTTTCTTCCTTCAGGTATATATCAGAGTATAGACAAGTCACTATATCCATATCACCAAATAAGTCAAACGCCCAATCCTCACCTGTATCATATTCTTCCTCAGATATCTTACCCTCACTTTTCATGCATTCCAGAAGAAATTTTGATTCTCTTGATATTAGAAAGAGTGCAAGTTCTTCAAGTACGCTGTGTGCGATAATCGGTAAATTTCTCTTCGCACACAATCTTAATCTCTCAACGGTTAGATAAAAACAATAAATAAACTCATAGTCATATCGAGTAAGAAACTGCGCCGGAAGCTCCTCTTTTAACATAGATGTCTCTATCTGACCGACATGCGACCATTTTGGCATTGTAGATAGTTCCAACAAGTCTTCTTTTAAAAAGTCTGATAATATATCGCTCCCTATTGCAAATGAAATAGCAGCATATCTTCCAAATGATTTCTCAAGAAATGAAGACCATGGACTATTTTGTTTCAAATCTTCAATGCTAATACCTGTTTCATCATCTAATTCTTCATCTCCTGGGAGTCCTCTCCAATTGAGTGCTTTACATACACCTTTAATTTTATCCTGACGGATAGCTTCACCTGCCTCATAGCGGCTCCATGTCTTTGTTCCAACATTTGCTCTTGCTGCAGCTTCCTCTATTGTTAAATTCAATTCATTTCTACGGGTTCTTATTCTTTTTGCTAGGTTGTTATTACCTTTTATCGATTTTGCTGCCATACAAAATCCCTCCTTTATTGACATGTCATATATATGTCATTTTGTCATTATTTTAATGTTTTGTCAATCTTGAATATAAGCTATATCTATCTTCTATCACCATTTCTCATAAGTCTGATATATCTACTATACTCCTCTTACACCCCAGCTTCCCAACATACACAATGGAACTAAAAGATAACTATATATTTGACAAGCATCCATATCAAATCACAAAACAGCAAGCAGGGCACCGGTATATACCCAGTGCATTTTCGCAAGCAGGGCATCCGTGCGCACCGCCCACTTTTTTTAACACCCTGCCCGACGCATAGTTGCTTGTTGGGGCACATCCCCAATCCCCTGAAGAACACATTTTCAATGTGAGCTATACAACTTACACTGCTAATTCTTTTCTTAGCTTTGATAACGCTCTTGCCTCGATTTGCTTTGCCGTAAACGGTAGAAAACGGGCATTCCTGACTGCTTCCTATTTTAGTGTTGCGATACTGACAAATTAATTTTTGGGAGGTACGTAATGACAAGCACGAAAAAACAGAATAAGAACAGGCTCCTGTACTGGAAGAAAATAATACATACGGCGGAGAGCCACACAGGTACGAGAATCGAATGGATGAGACAGCACGGGATCAGGGAAAGCAGTTATTACTATTGGCATAAGATCCTTTTGAATAA
>CACYPS010000057.1 GCA_902776305.1 uncultured Lachnospiraceae bacterium
ACGACGAGGTTGATAGGACAGGGGTGGAAGTGCAGTAATGTATGGAGCTGACTGTTACTAATCGGACGAGGGCTTGACCAAAAGCGGAGAAAGCGGCAGAAATGTACGTAAGCGGCGGGCGTGCTTGCACGGGCCGGCGGGAACGGACATTTCGGGACATTTGCGAAGCAAAATCATGAAGACGTGAACGAAGTGAACGTCGAATGACCCGCTTTCGAAGCGATAAAAGGAAGGCGGTCGAAAGACCACCGTCTAATCTGCAACAAGTATATGCGGTTTTGAGGGTGCGTAATCATAAGAATACGGCTCCGTGGTACAGTTGGTTAGTACGCCGCCCTGTCACGGCGGAGGTCGAGGGTTCGAGTCCCTTCGGAGTCGTTTTAATAAATTGCAGGTTATACGGGGTGTTAGCTCAGCTGGGAGAGCATCTGCCTTACAAGCAGGGGGTCACAGGTTCGAGCCCTGTACGCCCCACTTTCACGCCGATGTGGCTCAATTGGCAGAGCAGCTGATTTGTAATCAGCAGGTTAACGGTTCGAGTCCGTTCATCGGCTTTCTGCAATTTATTATATGGATGGGTTCCCGAGTGGCCAAAGGGGGCAGACTGTAAATCTGTTAGCAACGCTTTCGAAGGTTCGAATCCTTCCCCATCCACTTATCTTCATATCGCGGGGTGGAGCAGTCTGGAAGCTCGTCGGGCTCATAACCCGAAGGTCATAGGTTCAAATCCTATCCCCGCTACTCGCATTTGATGCGCATGCCCAGTTAGCTCAGTTGGTAGAGCAGTGGACTGAAAATCCACGTGTCTCTGGTTCGATTCCGGAACTGGGCACGATCGGAAATCCGTAAGGATTTCCGATTTTTTTATGTCAAAATTTTCTTAATTTTTTTGACGAAACGTAAAACTCAGAAAGTAGTTTCTTCTATATTATATAACTGCATTTTTTACTGTTTATTTGACTTCCTGTTAAGAAATTAAATAGAATGTTACATATAAATAGTGCAAAATTCCAATTTTTTTAAAACCGCGGGGAACGCTTGAAAATAAATGTGAAAAGATGTACTCTTTATATGCTGGATTATTATGGATTTTAAGTTTAAGTACAAGGGGTAATGTCTATGAAGAAAAAATTAATGGCACTTCTTTTATCTCTCGCAATGGCAACATCCGCCGTACCGGAAGCAATGACATTTGCTGCTGATACAAGCGTTGCTGAAGCGACAGAGACAGAAGAAACCCTTCTCGAGGATTCCGGCGAATTAGAAACGGAACTGGGGAGCGAATCCGAGGAAGGGGTTACCGACGAAGCTTTGTCAGAGGAGACAGCAGATGAAGCAGTCGGTTCGGATGAAATTAACACAGAAGAAGAGGGAATCTTCGAAGATGAAATATTTAAATATAAGAAGATTTCCGAAACAGAGGCAGTCATCGCCGGGGTTGTCAGCGATGAACTTTCTGAAATCAATATTCCTTCAGAAGTCTTCTATGAAGATTTCACATATTCCGTAACAGGCGTTGAGAAGGATGCGCTTTCAGAGATCAATGCGGAAACACTTAATATTCCGTCAACTCTTACAGCATTTGGCGGACAGGTTCTTCCGAGTCTGAAGAACATTGTTGTTGCTGAAGAAAACGCCGTATTCTTCACAAAGGACGGCGTCCTGTTCTCAAGAACAGAGGAAGAGGATAAGAATGTACTTGTTCTCTATCCGGCTGCAGCTGAAGCTGAGAGCTATGTAATTCCGATTGACACTGTGGAGATTGCTGAGGAAGCATTTGCAAATGTTTCACGTCTTAAGACTCTCGTTCTCCAGGACGGCATCGAGAAGATCGCTTCCTACGCAGTGAAGACGGCAGCAAATCCGATGGAGATTGCATTTGCATTCTATACAGCACCGACAGAAATCGGTGAGAGTGCATTCTATCTTGATGGAGCAAATGGAAATGTCTTCTATTTCAGAAGTGCAGAGGATTATGAGGCGGTGAGAGCGATCCAGCCTACATTTGCAGACAGCTCTGCACTGTATGATGAGGAAGGTATGCCGATCGAAGATACTTCTTCGGTCATCAATGTAGTAACTGAGGGAATCCCGGAGAGTATTCTGGACATCATCAACAGCGTACTCGATGAGGATAAGGATTTAGAGGAAACAGAAAAGCCTGAAGATGAGAGCGAAGCTGACAAGTCTCTCACTGAGAAGGTTCCGGATGATTCCAGCGTAACAGATAGTCTGAAAGATGAATCTGTGGCAGAGGAAGCTTTAGTCGGTGTAGATCCGAAGGAGCTTGATGCCAAAATCGACGCCGGATACTATGCAATTCAGAGTCAGCTTATTAACAAGAATATCAAGGTAAGAAATGCTGCCATAAAGGAATCTACTGATTTATATCTTGCCGGATATTCGCTCGATATGGGCGGTGCTATGAGTATCGTTCCGCTCGGCGACGGTGTTTACAAGATCGTTGCCGCATGCTCCAATAAGGCTTTGTCACTGAGTGCGAAAGCCGGTTCAGGCGTTACAATCGTACAGAAGACCTATACAGGCGACAAGAGTCAGCAGTGGTACATTCGCGAACTCTCAACAGGTCTGTATAAGATTCATTCTGTAGAGAACGACAAGTTCGTACTTGATATCAAGGGGCAGTCTACGGAATCAGGTGCTGCGATTATTCTCGAAAGCAGCAATTCAAACAAAGGCCAGGGATGGAAGTTCGTAAAGAGAGCAAATCCGACACAGGATCATCTTCCAAACGGCATTTACACAATTTCCACTGCACTTTCTTCAAAGAAGGTACTTGATGTTGAAGCAGGTTCGAAGAGTGCCGGTGCAAATATTCAGATCTATGATTCCAACAACACCGATGCTCAGAAATTTATTCTGAGATATCTCGGATACGGCAGCCTGTTCAGAGTCGTCAATGTAGCGTCCAATAAGATTCTTGATACGAAGGATCATAAGACAGGTAACGGAACAAATGTCCTGCAGGCAAACCAGACCTCCTCTGTAAGTGCTCAGCTCTGGAGAATTGTCAAGGGAAATGACGGAAAGTATGTATGCTACAATGCTTCCTGCAATAAGGTTCTCGATGTTGCAGCCGGATCTACAGCAAACGGCGCAAATGTTCAGATTTATCAGTGGAACGGCACAACTGCTCAGAAGTGGAACTTTAAGAAAGTTTCAGGAACGGAGGCCGTTGATATCGACGGTGAGGATGCTAAGATTGCAGAAGGCTGGTACACAATGAGAACAGCCGGAACTGCGAAAATTATCGCAGTCAAGAATTCCAGCATTGCCAATAACGCTGATATCTGTCTCCAGGAGCCGGGTCTCGGTGAGAGAACGTATTTCCACATTGAACCGATTGGAAACGGCAAGTACGAGATTCGTGCTTTCTGCTCCAATAAGCTTTTGACAAATCAGTGGGGCGGCGATTCAAAAGACGCCGGTAACATTGTTCAGTCAACTGACACGGACCTGTCAACGCAGCGTTGGTATATTCGTGTTTCGAAGAAGAATAAGAATTACCTTTCCATCGTATCTTCAAGTGATCAGAATTATGTTATGACACTGAAGGATGACAAGAGGGTTTACGGAAATACGATTACAGCGGCCCTCTCAACCGGTGTTCGTAACCAGAGATGGATGCTCAACAATATCGGCAATCCGAATCTTAATGCTCCGTATCATAATCACACATATAAGATGCAGAGCTTCGGCAATGCTAAGGTTGTTCTTTCCACAGAGGGACAGAGCAAGCAGAATCAGGCAAATGTCCAGCTGATGACCAAGGTAAACGGCGCAGGCGAAATGTGGAAATTCATGAAGGTCGGTTACGGTAACCTTTACAGAATCACAAATGCGTACACAGGTCTTTCTCTGGATGCCAAGAACGGCGGTACAGCCAACGGCACGAACATCTGGCAGTATACTGCAAATAACACAGATGCTCAGCTCTGGAGAATCATGCCGACGGATACTACGAAGACGAAATTTGTTATTTTCAATGCAGCCAGCGGCAAGGCGCTTGACGTTTACGCAGGTAATCTCAATCCCGGTGCAAATATTCAGCTGTATCAGATGAATAATACAAATGCACAGTATTGGAAATTTACAGGTGCGGATATCAACAAATTCATCCCGGTCAACACAGCTGTCACACTCAGACAGAAAGGCAATACAGGCCGTCTGGTCGAAGTTAAGGATGGCTCAAAGGATAACGGAGCTGTCGTACAGGTATATGCGGAGCGCGGAAACACGGATCAGAGCTTCATTTTCTATAGAAAAGCAGCCGGCGTCTATAAGATCAAGAACGTAGCAAGCAATAAGTATCTGGATATCAAGACTCAGGCAAATGGAGGAGAAGTAATCTCCACCGCAGCGAAGGACGTCGAAAGCCAGCTCTGGGAGATCCAACCGACCGGTGACAATGACGCAAGTTTCTATATACTTAATAAGAAGACAGATTTAGCTCTGACATCGGCATACGCGAATAATACAAAGGTCGTATGCAAGGAATATGAAAAGGCTCTTGCACAGAAATTCTACTTCGATACACCGGTAATCAAGACCGGATGGCAGAAGATAGGCTCGAACTGGAGATATTACGACAAGAACGGTAATGCTTACAGAGAATCATTCCTTGAGGATGGCAAGTATTACTTCGATAAGAACGGAAATGTTCTGACCGGTTGGAAGAAGTATGGCGCGTTCTACTATTACTTCAAAGGTAAGAATGGACGTGAGTACACAGATAACCGTCCGTACATGTCGGTTCTCTTCGGATCGATTTCAGGTAAGAGCAACTCACAGCCGAGACCGAATTGTCAGTATTACTTCACGATTGATACAAATCGTTGCGTTGTTACCTGGTACACGAAGTATCCGGGAACCAATGATTACAACGTACCGGTCGTTGCATTCCTGTGCTCACCGGGTACGGATGCTACACCGACAGATCACACGGAGAGAAAGACAGGTTATACACGCAGATGGATTGATCTGATGGGTCCGTCCTATGGACAGTACGGAACAGAGTGTAAAGCATACACTTATAATCCGGCTTCCGGCAGGTATGAGCATATCAATACCGGTGAGTACTTCCATTCAGTCGCTTGCGGTGCACCGAATGATCATAACCTGAATCCGAACGTATATAACCTGCTCGGAACAAAGCAGTCCCACGGCTGTATCAGACTCGGCGTAAGAAATGCTTACTGGGTATACAACTTTGTAGACGCAGGAACGCTCGGTGTCTGCCGCGCCGGCAATCTCTCAGCTCCGCTGAGAACGCTTCCGCAGCCGCTTGCAACAATTGACGTTGACCCGACTGATCCGGGACGTACCGGTAACTGGGGATATACTGATAGTGGTGCGACGGCATATCCGGTTCCGGGATATATCGCGAGAGGTTGATAGATCGGAGACGATCTGAACTGAAAACTGCAGATAGTTAATAAAAGGCAGCCGCATTTTAGAGTGCGGCTGCTTTTTTGTCTGTCCTTGCATTAAGTTAAAAACTCAAACTTCCCATATGAAATATCTGAGCTGTCTTACCATTAAATAATGCATCGTCGGGACGCTGCACAGCATAAGTTCGATCACGGAAATCGAAGATTTCCTATCTCACTTATTTCGCTCGGCCTTGCTGGCAGCGGTACTAATAAAAATTCATCGCTAAAGCTCGAATTTTTAAAGTACCAGCCGCTCGGCGACGCCACTCCGATTGCATTATTTATGGTTTCGACAGCAACTTAGACACGACGTGGGAAGTTTTAGTTAAAATAAAAAAGCAGCCGCATCAAAAAATGCGACTGCCTTTATTCGTTACAACACAATATAAAATGAGAAGTTCGGTGGCCTCCGTGAGAGGAGAAGCTCCTCCGAAGGAAGCATTTGCCTTTATTTACAGCTCAACCTTGAAATCAGCGGATGATTCGCCGTTTACTACATAGTAAGCAGCATTTTCTTCCGGCTTGATGTACAGGTTCAGAGTCTCGATCTCAGCGCCATCGTGGGATGCCTTGTAAGCATCTGTAGCCTTGGCGGCGATATCGGAAACAAGTACGGATCTGCCGTAGAACTCGACGGTAGCTGTTACGACTGTCTCTTTCTTGACGACTTTCTTAACTGTCTTCTTAGCAGCGGAAGCCTTCTTCTCAACTGTCTTCTTTGTCTCGTCTACTACCTCAGCGACCTTTGCTGTGCCTTCGACTGCTGCTTCAACTGCTGCGTTCTTGATTTCTGTAGCTACTTCTTTAGCGGATGTTGCTTTCTTTGTGGTTGTTTTTGTAGTTGTCTTTCTTGCTGCCATAATTTCCTCCTGAAATTCAATTATATAGAATGTTCAACTCAGTTAAACTTAGATGTCTTTGTAACGCGTGTGATTA
Source organism: uncultured Lachnospiraceae bacterium (assembly GCA_902776305.1). Lineage (GTDB taxonomy): Bacteria > Bacillota > Clostridia > Lachnospirales > Lachnospiraceae > Chordicoccus. The sequence continues at coordinate 6,390 of CACYPS010000057.1, forward strand.
TAAATCCATTTGTTATATTTGTCAAATTTCTTAGGGTACTTTTGTTAAATGTGCCGATGATATGATTTTTTCGGGTACGTAAAAATAAACAGTTGTAGTAAAGAGAAGGTATTTGTTTTATAATACTATTGTGGTTTTTACTGTCCTGATGGAGCATTTTTCCTGTTTTTTTGTCGAATGTGCCGAGCAGTCCGACAGGAAAGAGCACTCATCAGAGCGCTTTATATTGGATTTTTGTGGATACAATTTAAAAAATGCCGCTGAGAATCAGGACAAGGGAGATATTATGAAAATTTATGTGAGGAGAGCGGTTCAGGGAGATGAGCCGCGTATTTTGGATATCCTGCTACAGGTGAATAATGTGCATGCGGAGGGGCGTCCGGATATTTTCAAGAAGGACGGCAGAAAATACACGAGAGAGCAGCTGAGTATGCTGCTCATGGATGAGAGTCGGCCTATCTTCGTCGCGATTGACGAGGAGAGCGGGGATATTCTCGGATACGGGTTCTGCGCGATTATTGATACGGCGGAGACAAGTAACCTGAAGCCGAGGCGGGAACTCTACATCGATGACTTGTGTGTGGATGAGGTCTACAGAAGGAACGGAATCGGCCAGGTCATATTCGACTACATTAGGGAATATGCGAAAGAGATCGGGAGCTATCATCTCACGCTGAATGTCTGGGCGTGCAACCCGTCGGCTATGAAGTTTTATGAGAAGCAGGGGATGCAGATGCTGAAGAAGGAGATGGAGATTCTTCTGTGAGGGGTAGCAGATTGTAGTAGGAGAACTATAGGTATTCCATAAAGTGTTTAAAAGCAACGTTATTTGAGGGATTTCAATAAGAAAGTATAGAGAGGCTTAGATAAGTAGTCTTACGTAGAATGGTAATAAGGTAGTCTCCTCGAAGACTGTATGGTAAAGAATACGGCAGGAAGATGGTTCTGTGCCGGATAGTTATAGAAAGAAGGATATTATGAATAAGCAGGATTTTTTGAATTTGTATGCGACACTTAAAGATAACAGCGATAATATGGCGGAGATGATTCGGGAGAAGAGTAAGGATGCATTTGCGGAAATCCAGAATCAATCCATCATGAAGGGCTTCAAGGCGGGCTATGAGGCAGCTGCCGGGGATATTATTGAAAGACTCAGGGATATCAATCTTGCGGAAAGCTTTTCGGAAGTCGATTTTGAGGAGATCAAGGCAAGTGCCATTGAGGGTATGCATGATTTCGGGGAGTTCATGGAAAATGCTGAAGCGAGTGTTCTCGCCAAGATGGCTGAACTCAAGGAAATCGAGCTTTCCGAGAAACAAAAAAAGATTGCAATCATGGTCGCTGCATCTCTCGTGGGACTGACTGTGAGCTCGGTGGTGCTTGCAAAGCGTTATAAAAAGAAGAAGGCGAGAAGAATCGCTGCGGAAGAGGATCTGCTCGAGCAGGCGAAAGCGGAGATAGAGAAGGCTGAGGAAGTGGCATATGATGAAGTTAAGGAAGCTGAAGAGGCAGTTGGAGCTGCAGAAGAGGTTGAAGAAACATCCGATGCTGAAGAAGCAGTTGAGGAGGTTGTCGAAGCAGCAGCCGATGCTGTTGAGGCAGTTGAGGAAGTTGTCGGAGAAGCAGAAGAGCTTGAAGCAGCAGCCATTGCAGTCGAAGAGGCTGAAGAGTCAGCCGATGCAATTGAAGCAGCAGAAGAAGCTGAAGCAGCGGCAGAACCTGAAGAGGTTTCTGAGGCTGTTGATGAGGCTGGGGATGTTGTTGATTAAGTAATCAGGCGGCGGGAAAGCTGAGGAAAAAGCTGATTAAGTAGTTGGGCAGCGGAAAAAGCTGAGGAAACAGCTGATTAAGTAGTTGGGCAGCGGAAAAGGCTGAGGAAACAGCTGATTAAGTAGCTGGCAGCGAAAACAGCTGAGCAACTAACTGAGGAGAAGTTGAATCTTCGGCTGAAGAAACTGCTGTTGATGATTAATCTACGGAACTGAGGCTGATGAGAATTGAGTGACAAGTCGATAGAAGAGAGTACATGTGAAGAGGCTCAAGAGGAGAAGTCTTGTTACATGTATATTGTAAGATGCCGTGATGATTCTTTGTATACAGGTTGGACGAATCACCTTGCGGAGCGCGTTGCCGCGCACAATGCGGGGAAGGGGGCCAGGTATACGAAGAGCCGCAGACCGGTGGAGCTGGTGTATTATGAAGCTTTTGGGACGAAGGAGGAGGCTATGTCCCGGGAGTTTCATGTGAAGAGGTTGACGCGGGCGGAGAAGTTGAAGCTTATTTCTAAGGATATTAAAGTGGAAGCATAGAATACCGAAGTAAAAGCAAGAATGGCGGTTACTTCGGTAAAAGCAGGCAGCCAGTATTGAAACAAGATGGCAGGATTACCGAAGTAAAGGCAAGAATGGCGGTTACTTCGGTAAAAGCTGGCAGCCGGTATTGAAACAAGATGGCAGGAATACCGAAGTAAAGGCAAGTATGGTGATTACTTCGGTAAAAGGTGGCAGCCGGCATTGAAACAAGAGAGCAGGAATACCGAAGTAAAGGCAAGTACCGAAGTAAAGGCAAGAATAGCGGTTACTTCGGTAAAAGGTGGCAGCCGGCATTGAAACAAGAGAGCAGGAATACCGAAGTAAAAGCAAGAATGGTGGTTACTTCGGTAAAAGGTGGCAGCCGGCATTGAAACAAGAGAGCAGGAATACCGAAGTAAAAGCAAGAATGGCGGTTACTTCGGTAAAAGCTGGCGGCCGGCATTGAATTAGTACAAGAGGTATATAGTACCTTACAATATAGTTTTATCGAGGGGCACCCTCAAAATGATAAGAATGCAGAAGGAGGAAATATGGACGACAAGATTTTTGTAGTAGGTCACAAAAATCCTGATACAGACTCAATATGCGCAGCGATTTCTTACGCATATCTGAAGAATCAGATCGAGAAGACTGACAGATATCAGGCAAGAAGAGCAGGTCAGATCAACGAAGAGACTGACTTTGTCCTCAAGTATTTCGGTAAGGAATCCCCGCTTTATATGCCCAATGTAGGAACGCAGGTCAGGGATCTCACAATCGATGATGTTGAAGGTGCTCCGGACAATGTAACAATCCGTCTCGCATGGGATTATATGAGTGAGAGCGGAATTTCGGCGTTGCCGATTATGAGGGAGGACGGCTCATTTGAAGGCATCATCTCTGATACAGATATCACAAGATATTTCATGGATGCTTATTCCAAGACAATCATGTCGGAAGCTGGGACGAAGTACTACGATATAGCCGAGACTGTCAACGGAGAAGTTGTGGTAGGTGATCCTGAAGAGCATTTCACGGAAGGCCGCGTTATTGTAGGTGCAGCTTCTCCGGAGAATTTCCGCCAATATATCCACAAGAAGGATCTCGTCATTCTTGCCGACCGCGCGGATACGCAGCTCACGGCGATTGAGGAGGGGGCTTCAGCGATTGTTATATGCCTCACGGGAGAGGTCAAGAACATCGTTCGCATGGCCGCACAGTCAGCGGGAACTACAGTCATTACGACGAAATTTGACACATATACGGTCGCTCGTCTGATCAACCAGGCTATTCCGGTCAAGCACCTGATGACAAAAGAAGGCGTTGTATGCTTCAAGGAAGATGATTTCGTGGATGATATTCGCGAGACGATGAGCAAATTGCGCCACACCTCCTATCCGGTCATGAACAATAAGGGTCAGTATGTCGGAATGATCGGATCTGCGAATTTGCTGAGTGCGAAGAAAAAGCATGTTATTCTGGTCGACCATACCGAGCTTTCTCAGGCTGTCGACAATCTTGAGCAGGCTGAGATCATGGAAATCATCGATCACCATAGAGTCGGTACAGTTGAGACTATCAATCCTGTATTTTTCCGCGGTGAGCCGGTGGGTTGTACATGCACGATTATTTATTCTATGTTCCATGAGTATGACATTGAGATTCCGAAGGATATTGCGGGTCTCATGATGTCCGCGATTATTTCCGATACGCTGCTGTTCAGATCTCCGACCTGCACGCCGCGTGATCAGGTGGCCGGTCTTGCTCTGGCCAAGATCGCAGAGGTCAATCCGGGCGAGTATGCTAAGCAGATGTTCCGCGCGGGCTCCGCTCTCGGAAATAAGACTCCGGAAGAGATTCTGCATCAGGATTTCAAGAAGTTTATTTTCGGCGAGACGACATTTGGCGTTGGTCAGATCAGCTCCATGGATACGGATGAGCTTTATGATATCGCTGACAAGATTCGTCCGCAGCTTGAAGTCGAGGCAAACAAGAGCGGCATGAGTATGGTATTCTTCATGCTGACAAATATCCTCGATGAGGATACAAGACTGCTTTGCTATGGCAAGGATGCGGGTGAAGTGGTTAAATTCGCTTATAATACGGACATCGGTGAGGATGGTATCGCGTTCCTGCCGAAGGTCGTATCGCGTAAGAAGCAGCTGATTCCGGCGTTTATGGGAGCGCTGCAGAACGGATAATGGCGAGTCTGAACCGGAAGCGGTTCTCATACTTAAGGTGAGATGAGATGAAACCCCGTCGGTCAAGGTTGGATCCTGGCCGGCGGGGTTTTTCTGTAATGCTCTACTTAAGGTGGTATTCTACATAGAGAGAATGCCGATATTCTTCATCATTTGCTGCGCGCTCGATGTCTTCGCGGCGGCCATCTTCAATGAGTTTAATGATAAGGGAGGCGAAGAGGTTTTCACCTATTTTTATATTTTCATTAAAGCTTTCATTAAAGCTTTCATTAAAGCTTTTATTAAAGCTTTCATTAAATCCTTCTTGATATCCTTGTTCCCACATTCTTTCATCACGTTCTAAAAGAGTCATATATTCCAACCTCCATTTATCATGTTTGCGGGCAGTGATGAATAGCTCATGGCGTCGTTTTGTGAAATCAGAGTGTAGTTCTTACTTAAGCAACAGTCAAAGACCTATAATCGGTGGAGCTTTTCTGTAATGATTTACTTAAGGTGATATTCTGCAAAAAGAGCATTACGAAAATTTTCATCATTTGCTGCGCATTCGATATCTTCATGGCGACCATCTTTTATGAGTTTACTGACAAGGGAGGCGAAGAGGTTTTCTCCTTCTTTAACACCCTCTTGATGCCCTTGTTCCCACATTCTTTCGTCACGTTCTAAAAGAGTCATATATTCCAACCTCCATTTATCATGTTTGCGGGCAGTGATGACCTGTTCATTGAGACGTTTTGTAAAGCCGGAATGGATTTCTGATTTACTCAACTGTTAAAGATCTGTGACTGGCGGAGTATTTCTGAAATGTTTTACTTAAGGTGGTATTCTATATAGAGAGAATTCAGATATTCTTCGTCATTTGCTGCGCGGTCGATATCTTTGCGGCGATCGTCTTCAATGAGTTTATTGATAAGTAAGGCGAAGAGTTTTTCACCTTCTTTAATGCCTTTTTTAATGCCTTTTTCAGTTCCTTCTTTAATGCCTTCTTGATGCCCCTGTTCCCACATTCTTTCATCACGTTCTAAAAGTGTCATATATTCCAACCTCCATTTATCATGTTTGCGGGCAGTGATGACCTGTTCATTGAGACGCTTTGTAAAATCAGAATGGACTTCTTTTGTTGACAGATACTGCAGAAACGCCTTCATTTCTTCTGAGACATCATCCTTATCCCCTTCAGCAGAGAGTATCATTTTGTAAGCACCATCTTTAAAATCAATCGAAGGATCTTCCACACAAGTATTTTGAATGCTGTATTTATGAAGGCCTACTTTCTTAAAGGGATTCTCCAGACAGATAAAAACGATGTAACTGTTCTTTAAGTCGTCAAATTTAGCATTACGCTCAATCAAGTTTAAGTCAATCATTCCCTGATAGTAACGGAAGCGCTTCGGAAGATTTGAGTCATGATAGGTTTGCATCTCAATGTCATAAACTGTTGAAGCATCATCTTCGAAGTAGACATCAAATCTCACTCCTCTTCCGTCGGCAGTGATTTCTATGGATTTCTGACTTTCAGATGTTATGATTTCTCCAATTTCTTTCCCGATAATTAGCTCGGTCAATTCCTTGCACAAATCCAGATTGTTCTGCAGGATTTTGCAGAACATGAAATCGTCAATGAAATCCAATTCTTCATATGTCTTCCTCTTTCTTGTAGTGTCTCTCATACATACTCCTTTCAGTTTTCAGATGCTGCAGGGAGTATGTCAGATAAGTATAGTTGGTTCCCAAAGATCTGCTGTCTCCCTGCTATTAAATTGTGACAAGCAAGGATAATCACGGAAGAATATCCGTATAAGACAGCAGCAGTGCTACTAAAGAAATGATTAAGACTTGCTGATATAGTAATTATAACACTTTGACGGGCAAATGTGTTTACACCAAGGGAAATTTTTAAAACGAAATATAAAACTTGATGCTATGTAATTATTGGACGTGTAACCCATAAAAGGTATAATAGACCTTATCGGAAGTTCTGCAAGGAACTCCCGAAAAAAGGCCGATTTATCGTCCGCAATCGATTATCGGAAGTTGCGTAGCAACTCCCGAAAAAAGGCCGATTTATCGGCCGCATTTTGATTATCGGGTTCGCGAAGCGGTTCCGATAATAGGTGTAGGTAATTTCAGAACTAGTATGAAGGAGTTCTTATGACTAAGATTGAATGGAAGCCCGGCAACATGCTGTATCCTCTGCCCGCCGTGCTTGTCACATCAATGAACAAGAAAGGGCAGCATGACGTGTGTACGGTCGCGTGGGCCGGGACGGTATGCACGAATCCGCCGATGGTCAGCATCTCACTGCGGCCCTCGCGGTTGAGCTACGATTACATCTGTGAGACAGGCGTGTTCGTGATTAATGTGACGACAGAGAAGCTCGTTCGTGAGACGGATTATTGCGGCGTCAGGAGCGGCAGGGATGAGGACAAGTTCGAGAAGATGGGTTTGAAAGCTTCTGTCGGACCGCACACGGGATGTATGATGATAGATGAATCACCGGTCAACATTGAGTGTAAAGTCGCCCTGAAGAAAGCCTTGGGGTCTCACACGATGTTTATAGCGAACGTTGTAGCGGTGCATGTAGACGATACGTATATGGATGAGTCAAAGAGATTTGACTTTGCAAAAACACAGCCGATCGTGTACTCACACGGCGAATATCGCGGCCTGGGGAAGTATCTCGGAAAGTTCGGATACAGTATTGCAAAGAAGCGGGTGAAGAAGGGATCGAGGCCGAAATTTAAGAGGTGACGGCAAAGAAATCAAGCCAAGGATTACGGAAGTGAGAGCAGGAATGGCGTCTACTTCCGTAAATGAAGGCAGCCGGCAAAGGCACCAAGGCCGGAATTTCACCATGCCCGGAATCACAGTCGTAGAAACAATAGAGGAGACAACCATGAACTATGTATTAATAGGCCTCCCCGGCTCCGGAAAAAGCACGCTCGGCGTCCTTCTCGCCAAGTACCTGGGATACTCGTTCCTGGACGCAGACATCGTCATACAGGAGAGCACCGGAAAACTGCTTCGGGAAATCATCGAAGAGGAGGGACCGGAAGGCTTCATTGAAGTGGAGAACAAGATCGGCTGCGGAATCAATGTTGACCGGACTGTCATCGCCACAGGCGGGTCGGCAGTGCTCGGGAAGGAAGCGATGGAGCATTACAGGGAGGACGGAAAAATCATCTACCTGGAGATGTCCTATGAAGAAATGCTTAGGCGCGTAAGCAGCGATTTGCGAAAAAGAGGGGTCGTTTTGCGCGAGGGACAGACTCCGAGAGACATGTATGAGGAGCGCTGCAAGCTATACACAACTTACGCTGATTTCACAATAGCGGAAGAACAGCTGAATATGGAAGAGACTTTACAGAAAATACTTGATTGTATTCCCTAAAGACAGACAAAAAATAGGACAGATTTTGACGGAATTTGGTTAAAATCCTTCCTAATCTTTACAAAAATGTGTTTTTAAGTTAAGATTACTCGTATAAGCCCCGTTGGGGAAGGGGCAAATAAGATAAGGGCAGGTCATTTTATGGAACAATACGTCATAAAGGGCGGAAATCCACTGGTTGGGGAGGTGGATATCGCCGGCGCAAAGAATGCTGCGCTGCCGATCATTTCTGCTGCAATCATGACTGATGAAACCGTAACGCTTGAAAATCTTCCGGACGTCAATGATGTAAATGTTCTTCTCGACTCCATTAGGGGTATCGGAGCCTATGTAGAACGCATCGACAGACACACGGTCAAAATCAACGGTTCCACCATTCACGGATGTGCCGTTGAATATGAATACATAAAAAAGATTCGCGCTTCCTATTATCTTCTCGGAGCGCTTTTAGGAAAATACAACAACGCCAGCGTCCCGCTTCCCGGCGGATGCAATATTGGCAGCAGGCCGATAGATCAGCATTTGAAGGGCTTCAGGGCCATCGGTGCAAATGTAAAAATCGACCACGGCACCATCGTAGCGAATTGTGATCATATGACCGGCGCGCATATTTTCATGGATATCGTGTCGGTAGGAGCGACCATCAATATTATGATGGCTGCTTCGCGTGCAGTCGGTCGTACGATTATTGAAAATGCCGCCAAAGAGCCCCACGTCGTTGACGTTGCGAACTTCCTGAACAGCATGGGTGCAAATATCCGAGGCGCCGGTACGGACGTCATCCGCATCAACGGCGTATCCGGATTCCATGGTTGCACATATGCCATCGTTCCGGATATGATCGAAGCCGGTACTTTCATGATGGCAGCGGCCGCTACCAAGGGCGACATTATTGTCAAGAATGTCATCCCGAAGCATATGGAAGCTGTTTCCGCGAAGCTCCTGGAGATTGGGTGCGAGGTGGAGGAATTTGACGATTCGATCCGCGTCGTAGCCGCCAAGAGACTGCACCGCACGCATGTCAAGACACAGCCTTACCCGGGCTTCCCGACTGATATGCAGCCTCAGATGAGCGTGGTTCTCGCGCTGGCGCAGGGGACGAGTATTGTGACGGAGAGTATATTTGAAAATCGTTTCAAATACGTCGACGAACTCTCCCGCATGGGCGCAAACATCAAGGTCGAGAGCAACACTGCCATTATCGATGGCATTGAGGGCTTCACCGGTGCACAGATTACTTCCCCGGATCTTCGAGCAGGCGCAGCGCTTGTAATTGCAGCGCTTCAGGCCGACGGCTATTCCGTCATCGACGATATCATTTATATCCTTCGCGGATATGAAGATTTCGACGGCAAGCTGAGAAGTCTCGGTGCGGAAATCGAGAAGGTCAGTACCGAGAGCGAGATCCAAAAGTTCAAGATGAAGACCGGATGTGTGAGCTGAGCATTTGATTTGGATTATTTCGTGTAATTATGATACTTGAGAACTGCAGACTCTGCGCGAGATCGTGCGGAGTGAATAGAATGAAGAATCGAGCAGGCCGTTGTGGACAGACCGAAGAGCTGGTCGTCGCGCGGGCTGCTCTTCATATGTGGGAAGAACCCTGTATCTCCGGTAAGGAGGGCTCGGGGGCGGTGTTTTTTGTCGGGTGTCCGCTGGGGTGCGTGTTTTGCCAGAACCGCGAAATTGCGCGGGGGCGGGCTACGAGGGAGAAGAGCTCTTGGGCAGTGGAAGAGACGGTATCTGATGGGGCAGCAGAGGAAATAAGCCATCGGAGAGGTGAGTTGCCGGAAGCAGCGGGTGAAATAAGCCATCGGAATGGTGAATTGCCGGCAGCGGCGGATGAAATAAGCCATCAGAGAGTTGAACAACCGGGAAAAATCATCACAATAGATCGGCTGGCTGAGATATTTCTTGAGCTTCAGGGACAGAAAGCCAACAATATTAATCTTGTGACACCGACACATTATGTTCCTCAGATCGTCGAGGCAGTGCGGGAAGCCCGAAAGAAGGGGCTTCACATACCAATCGTGTACAATACGGGGTCGATCGAGACCCCGGAGACTGTGCATCTGCTTGAGGATACTGTGGATATCTTCCTGCCGGATCTGAAGTTTTGTGGACGGGATGTTGCGGGGAGATATGCGCAAATGCCTGCTTACTTCGACATCGCGATAAAGGCTATCGGCGAGATGGTGAGAATGCGGGGCGAGGCGGCATTTGACGAGCGCGGGATGATGACGCGCGGCGTCATTGTGCGGCATATGGTGCTGCCCGGTCACACGAAGGATTCGAAGGAGATCCTCAGGTACCTGTGGGAGAATTTTGGAGACAGCATATATGTGAGTATTATGAACCAGTACACGCCTATGCCGGGGATTGAGCAGGAGTTTCCGGAGCTCGGGCGGCGCGTGACGCGGCGGGAGTACGACCGGGTGGTCGATTACGCGCTCGAGCTTGGGTTTTCGAATGCATTTGTGCAGGAGGGGCAGACGGCGGAGGAGAGTTTTATCCCGGCATTTGACGGTGCGGGGGTATGAGAGCCGACGGCAAAGAATTCAAAGCATAGATTACGGAAGTGGGAGCAAGAATGTCGGCTACTTCCGTAAAGGAGAGCCGCCGGCAAAGAATTCAAAGCATAGATTACGGAAGTGGAAGCAAGAATGTCGGCTACTTCCGTAAATGAGAGCCGCCGACAAAGAATTCAAACCAGGGATTACGGAAGTGGGAGCAAGAATGTCGGCTACTTCCGTAAATGAGAGCCGCCGACAAAGAATTCAAACCAAGGATTACGGAAGTGGGAGCAAGAATGTCGGCTACTTCCGTAAATGACAAAAAATAGAAAGGATTTCATCATGAACGACTATATCGTAAGAGCAAGCGCAGCAGACAACTACATCAGAGCCTTCGCATGCACCACGAGAGGCGTGACGGAGTACGCCCGCAAAGCCCACAATTTAAGCCCCGTGGCTTCGGCGGCACTGGGACGCACAATGGCAGCGGGGCTCATGATGGGCGCCATGATGAAGAATGAGAAGGATCTCCTGACAATCCAGTTCAAGGGAGACGGCCCGCTGGGCGGCATCACCGTCACAGCCGGTCCGGATGGCACAGTCAAGGGATATGTCACAAACCCGGAAGTTGTCCTGCCTCCGAACATGTTCGGACACTTCGACGTAGGAGGAGCGGTTGGAAAGGGAAGTCTGATCGTCATTCAGGACATCGGTCTCAAGGAACCGTACGTGGGTCAGGTGGACATCCAGACCGGCGAGATTGCCGAGGATCTCGCGTATTACTATTATCTGAGCGAACAGGTTCCGTCGATTGTGGCGCTGGGAGTCCTCATGAACAAAGACAATACGGTGCGTGAGTCCGGCGGATACATCATTCAGCTTATGCCCGACTGTCCCGAGGAGGTCATCGCGAAGCTCGAGGAAAAGATGAATTTCATCCCGGCTGTAACGGAACTCTTGCGCGACGGGAAAAGCCCGGAGCAGATTCTTGAGCAGATCCTTGGTGAGATGAAGTTGGAGATTTACGGACAGATGCCCGCCCAGTTCAAGTGCAACTGCAGCCGCGAGCGCGTCGAGAAAGCTCTCATCGCACTCGGCCGTGCGGAACTTTCCAATATCATTGCCGACGGAAAGCCGGAAACCCTGAATTGCAGTTTCTGTAATACGAACTACACGTTTACGGTAGATGAGATGAGGGAAATATTAGCGAAGTGCACACATTAAGTAGATCCGGAGAATACGGCGATGAAGCGGAAGAGTATGCAGCATATCAGGTGCACACATTGAAGTAAGCCCGGAGAATACGGTGACAAAGCGGAAGAATATGCAGCACATCAGGCGCACACATTGAAGTAAGCCCGGAGAATACGGCGATGAAACGGAAAAGTATGCAGCATATCAGGTGCACACAATGGAGTAAGCCCGGAGAATACGGCGATAAAGCGGAAGAATATGCAACATATCAGATGCACACATAGAAGTAAGTACCGGAGAATACGGCGATAAAGCGGAAGAATATGCAGCATATATGGAAGGGAGCATATCAAAAACATTAAGTTGTTTTTTGATATGCTCCCTTTTTGACATTAAAACTATTGTTGCCCGATACTCCGCAAGGATCTGGTTTGGCAGATAAAGGCTGATATTGATCTTAAGTTAAGTATAGTGCCAGGTCTCGCGAGCAAGACCTGAACAATATCTCACGCCTTCCCCGCAAACCTCCCCGCATCAAAATTCGGTATCCAATCCTTCCAGCTCGCGCGGCCGGTAATAGGCGCGTAGCGCGAAGTCGCGGAATCCCAGGAAGCGGAATCCATGTAGCGGAATACATTTGCGGAAGGCTTCGGACGGGAGTAATCCCAGCCGTAGGCCGGCTTATAGTAAAGCCCGAGGTGCCAGCCCGTGTTGGTCTCGCCGGGGTCATCGATATTCCGGTGGTAATCCATCGTGTCGAGGTTTTTGTCGAACTCGATGAGATAGTATGTGAGCGCGACAGCCGCAGCCTGCTCGTTCAGCATTTCGACCTTGTTATATGTGGATGAGACGCCGGTTTCGTTGAGAATGATGTGGATATTTGTGCCGTACGTCATTTTCAGGTAGACTGCCCAGGAACTCATATTGAGCATCGTGATCTGCTGTGTATCCCCTGAATTCGTAACGGTCCAGGAGCGGTTCCAGAACCGCGGATCCTGCTCAGGCGCGGGATAAGGATGCATCGCCATATCCCAGTGCACGCGCCCCTGCCGCGCGAGGTCAAGATTGAAATCCTTGACAAGATTCATTCCCATGTAACTGTCCGCGACAGGCCAGGAAACATTCCAGTTGTGGTCGAGTGAGAGGTAGCAGCGGGCATTTTTCCAACGGCTTTTTACACACGCGTTGAACATACGATAGCCCTCGGCGAGAGATTCGTGGAAGCGGCTGTACGAAATCGGGCCGCTGTAATAGTAGCCGATATACTCATTCACTTCATTTCCGAATACCCAGTTGGCAATCATGCAACCGTCGGTGGTAAAAGCCTCGGCAATGCATGCAAATAGCGCCTCCACTCTCTTCCGTCCCCCATCCCTCGTGTTGAATGCGACAGTTATAGCATCCTTCCGCCTCGACCCGTTGCGCGCCTCGGGCTGCATGAGATCGGGGTAGTTCTCTGAGAGCAGATAGAAATTTGCCGACACAAGAATCCCGGCGTTGTTGTACTTCCTGATCTGCTGCTTGTAGCGGTTGATCTCGGTGCTGAAAGAGTAGGTCTTGCCCTCATACGTGTATTTGTAGCCGGATCCGTCAAGGAAATTATCGAGAATGATATCTAAACATACAGAAGATATATGCAGGTTCTTTCCCGCCTCAATATCCTCATCGGAAATGCTCAGCTTGAGCCCTTTCTTTGTACCTCGCGCAGAGCGCGGAAATGCCGCGGCGTTGGTGGCAGCCGCCTCCGGGTTCGTGATATAGAAGGGGTTGCTTACGATGCGGTAAATATTGCAGTATTTGACGCCCACGTAAAATTTTTTCTGGAGCAGCGAACTCGAAGAATTCTTATTGAGCCCGGCCTTGAAAGTCAGGTCTGAGGCCATGGAAGCCGAGGCAATCGGAGATTTGCCCTTGATTGAATGCTCGTAAGGCTCGACCGCAAATAAATAAGCCGTCCGGTTATCGCTCCGCACCGTTGCACCGGTCGCCTTGACTGTCACGGTGTTGTGGTCGGAAGCTGATATGGTGCAGGAATTTATAACGTAAGTGGTCAGATGCCATCTTTGGGCGGCAGTGCCATTTTCCTTAAAAATATGAATAGGAGCCTTATAATCCTCGGACGCGCCCTTAAGGTCGACGACATAGGAAGGGTCCAGGCATGACCGAATCACATAAGTTCCGTCACTCTGGAGCTCCGGATGCCACATCTGACAGCTTGCACCGGCCCAGTCCTGCTCGGCAAGCATGAGATAGTTTGCCGCAGAGCCTGCCCGGCCGGGATTTTTAGGCCTGTCCTGGGAATTGGAATACGCATTGCTCACGCCGAGCACTTTCCCGTGGGTCGTGACGATGCGATACCAGTAGTACTTGCTTCCGCTGAACGTGACGGGTTTCAGGACGAATTTGCGCGTAGCCATATTTGCCCCATGATAGGAGAAAAATTCAGCGCCCGCAGCAAATACCCGGTCCGTATTCACCAGCGACCGAAACATCAGGTCAACATTCTGCGGGTAGTTGCCTGCAAATGGGGTCACGAGGAATTTCTGAGAGAGGGTGTCATTTGCAGAATATAACTGCAAATTGGTGCCCATCGCTCTCCCGCCCCCTGCCATGTCGAGAACATAGTTCAGATTGCAGCGGCTCCGGAACGTGTAGGAGCCGTCGGAATTGACCTGGACCTGCCAGAGCTGCGCATTTGTGCCGTTCCAGTTATACAGATCGATGTTGGAGCCTTTGGCGACTTTCCCGGCGGAGAGGTCGACCACGCGGTTGGAAGCCTTCTGCGAGATTCTGTAGAAACCTCCCCACTCGCGGGAGAGTATGAAAGTCTGGAAGACGTCATCGGAGACGCCGATTTCGAGCGCGAGATTTGTACCGTTTGCGGTCTTGCTGTTCGAACCGATCGCACCGTAGACGAGGTATCTCGGGCGCAGCACGATCTCGCCGGAGTAGTCGGGAAGATTGACTTCCTCAAAAATGTACTTATGTGAATTTGAATTATTCAATGTGAGTAGACGGACATTTTGGCCATTTTTCATTTTTCCCGAGTAGACCTGCAGCGCGAGGTTGGGATTCGCCTTGCAGCAGATATGATAGCTGCCGTCAGCGCATTTTTCCATCTGCCACTTCTGCAGGGAGGAGCCGGTGAAGGGGCGCTGGGAGACATTTGCCTGATTCACAGCCGAACTTCCCTCTGCCGTGACGACCATGTCGCTGTTAAAGTTGTAAAGCACAAAGCTCCCGTCGCTCTGTTTCTTCAGGGTGAAGAGCTGGGATGTGACGCTGCTTCTCTTATATATATGTATGTTGGCCTTGTCCGAGCGGCTCCCGCCGTTTATGTCGAGGCAGTAGTTCCTGTTTGTGACGCAGCGGATCACGTACGTCTTGCCGTCCGCGGGGGTTGCCGAGTTGTAGGTAGTGGCGGCATTGGTCGGAGTCGGGGAGGGCGTGGCGGCGGCTCCGACGAGGGTGTCGGAGAGGGATTCATCGGAGAGGCTTAGGTCGGAGAGGGACTCGTCCGAGGGGATTTGGCCGGGGAGGGAGTCGTCCGAGGGGCTCTCATCTGCAGAGTTTTTATCAGAGAATGACTTGTCTGCAGAGCTTTCATCAGAGAGGGACTCATCCGAGGAGTTTTGGTCGGAGAGAGACTCATCCGAGGTATTTGGGCTTTTAAGGGACTCGTCTGAGACGCTTTGGTCGGGGAGGAGCTCATCTGCCTGACTTTTATCAGACAAGCTCTCGTCTGATATAGATTCGGAGCCGTAGAATTGACCTGTGAAGGTATTATTCGAGGGGCTTTGGCCCGTAAGTGGCTCATCCGACAAGATCTGGTCCGAGAAGGACTCATAATTCCTAAGGGCTTCAGTGTTCGCTGTGCCTGGTGTGGCACCCATGGCCTCATATGCGGGGGTGGTAAGGAGTGAGGTGCATAGGAGGAGGGATAGAAATAGACGTTTCATGGTGATTTCTCCGTTTTTGATAGAAATATGTTCTTATAATACCTAAGAAAGTGGTGGAGGGGTAGGGGGAATGTGTTTTTTTGTGGAATGCTGTGATGAAGTTTGAAAGTAAACTTTCAAACTTTGATTGGCGGGTCAGATGACCATGCAAGCATGGTCGCCTGACCCTGGAGGGCAAATTACCGAAGTAGGCGGCATTCTTGCGTTTGCTTCGGTAATGCAGGAAAAGAAAAAGCCTGCCGTCAGCAAGAGAATACCGAAGCAGGCGTCATTCTTGCTCTCACTTCGGTAAAGTCCGAGAAGAAATTGAATGTTGGTAGCAGGAGAATACCGAAGTAGCCGTCATTCTTGCTCTCACTTCGGTAAAGTCCGAGAAGAAATTGCCTGCCGTCAGCAAGAGAATACCGAAGTAGGCGTCATTCTTGCGTTTACTTCGGTAATGCAGGAAAAGAAAAAGCCTGTTGTCTGCGAGAGAATACCGAAGTAGGCGTCATTCTTGCTCCCACTTCGGTAAAGTCTAAGAAGAAATTGAATGACGTCTGTAAGAGAATACCGAAGTAAACGGCATTCTTGCTCCTACTTCGGTAAAGCGAGAAAAGAAAAGCCTGTCGTCTGCGAGAGAATACCGAAGTAAACGGCATTCTTGCTCCTACTTCGGTAAATCTAAGAAGAAATTGAATGTCGGCTGCCCTCCATATTAAACCTGAGCCTCAAAGTCTAACTTACTTTGGCAAAATATCTCCAAAAAAATAATTCAAAAAGATTTGTCCCTTATTTTCCGCTCCCCGTATATACCTTTGACAATTGATTAAGACATAATAATAAAGGGAGAAAAAACAATGATGAACAGAATCTTTAGAATAGCAGGTATCGCAGGTCTCACAACACTCACAGCCATGGCTTCACTTGGCCTCGGTACAGTAAATGTACTCGCAGATGATGCAAAGCTTCCGGCTTATGTCATGAACGGCACAAACCTTGAGCGTGCAATCTCCGATTACGTTGTAAACAGCATGGATCGCAATGAGAACTCCGTAATCATCCCGCACATGGACATCCTGAAGACACAGGACAACGGATCCACAGTCGATGTATACGGTGCTTATCTTGCAGTGGAATATACACAGGACGGAAATGTCCTCAAAGAAGCTGACCAGGTGGTCGCAAGCCAGGGACACTTCGTACTGAACAAGAATGCCGACAACACATTCACAGTTGCTTCCTATGACAAACTCAATGACGGCGCAACAAAGGATGATGTAACGACGATGTTTGGTGCAGGCCTTGCAGACGAGGCATTTGCAATGCACACACAGGACAACAAAGAGCTCTGGAACACAATCCAGGCAGAAGACGTAGCTTTCTATTCATATGACAACAACCTTGGTCTCGGCAAGATCGTAGACAAGAACAGCGACACAATCTCACTTCCGAGCGTATCCTTCTCCAAGGAAGGCGCACACACAATGTACGTTCAGGAGGATGCAAATGTTCGTTCCGCCGGCACAACCGCCGCAACAGCATTTGACGGAATCGCAAAGGGTGACGAGATCACTGTCAATGGTATGGCAAATGGCTGGGGCCGCGTCATCACAGACGGCCGCACAGGCTACATATCCGCATCTCTTCTCGGCGACAAAAAGCCGGCTAAGGAAGTAAAAGAAGAGAAGAAGGCAGAGAAGGTCGAGACAGAAGGCACACATGCCGCAACAGGTTACACTGTTGGCCGCATCGAAGCATACAACGGAAACAGCGTAACAATCAATGGCATCAAGGCAGTCATCGGATTTGACACAGCCATCACAGGTGGCGAAATCAGAGTAGGTGATCTTGCTAAGCTCGAGTACTGGACAGCAGCAGACGGACAGATCAACGCTAAGAGCCTTCATACACAGGGCAGCCCGGAAGAGGGACTTGCAATCGCATCTGATGGCAGAGTAGCATACACAGGCGAGCAGGCTGAAGAGCAGAAGGTCGTACAGGCATCTGACGGCAGAGTGGTATACACAGGCGAGCAGACAGCTGAGCAGGCTGAAGAGCAGACAACTGCACAGGCATCTGACGACGGAGCAGCATCTACAGGCGAGCAGACAGCAGAGGAGTCTCATGAGACGGCTGAAGAGCCGGCAGCAGAGCAGGCTGAGGAAGCACCGGCTGCAGAGGAGACATTTGATGAGATCGGCTGATAATGGCTGAATATGAGAGAAGAGCGGGGAACCGCTCTTTTTTTTGGGTAAAAAGCAGCGTGTAGGTATCAGAAAGCATGGATTACCGAAGTAAGAGCCAAAACCTGCTGTACTTCGGTAAATGCAGCAAGTGATTGCCCTGCCGGCGGCGAGCAGATACCGAAGTAAGAGCCAAAAGCTGCTGTACTTCGGTAAATGCAGCAAG
>CACYPS010000058.1 GCA_902776305.1 uncultured Lachnospiraceae bacterium
CAACAACGTCCTCGGTATGAAGCGTGAGCTTCTGAACTCCACATGGGAGAGTAGCTATTGGCACGGTGCGTTCATCACCAAGAGAACGCCGGAGTGGGACGGCGGGATGCACTACATCACGGACGACTTCAGGAAGTATGACTCCCTCCAGGACTGCTTCTATGATTACTGCCAGTTCATGCGGGACGCGAGGTACAGCCGCGGGGGCTCCTATAAGTACCGTGATGTCCTCTCCATCACAGATCCGGAGACATTGATCCGGACGGTGGCCGGCAGGGGATACTGCACGGACCCGGAGTACCCGCAGAGCGTGATGCGCATCATCCGGGAGCATGGCCTCACGCAGTATGACAGACCTGTGACAGTCATAAAGTCCGTGCGCTCCATGATGGCAGGATTCGGCAAGACACTGGTCGACCTTATCGCGGCCAACCGGGATGAGGTGCCGGAGCATAACGCTAATGACCACAAGTATCTCGCCATCCATTACCTTGGCGTAGACAACGCGGATAATCCCTATCTCTACGGGGGCGGATATGGCGGCCACTTTTATGTGCCGATTGATGGGAGGAAGGCTTACCAGGCAGCGCTCGTCACGGACAAGATCTGGCATGTTGCCGCGAACAGCAGGAACGGGTACAGGTACATTCACCCAGAAGCCAGGAACGGCAACACGGTCGGCATCGAGATCGGCACCTTCCGTGACAGCCAGGGCAGATGGATGTTCACCGAGGAGGCCCAGGAGACAGCGGCACAGCTCGCTGCAGCCATCTTGACAGTCTACAGCATCCCGCTTGACCACTTGCTCCGTCATGGTGATGTGACGACCAAGTGCTGCCCAATGCCTCTTATGCCTGCATCCCGCGGAGGCTTTGAAGGACAGGGGAGCAATTGGACGTGGCAGAAGTTCAAGAGCCGGGTTGCGGATCTCATGGGAAGCCTGGTAAGCGATACTCTGCAGAAGGGAAGCCAGGGGGAAGAGGTAAAGAGGCTGCAGGAAGACCTCATTGCACATGGCTACTTCTGCGGCAGTGCCGGAGCAGACGGCTCCTTCGGAGATGACACGTATTCCGCTGTTTTGGCATTCCAGAGGGCATGCGGTCTTGTGCAGGACGGGATCGTTGGTACGGATACGAGGAAGGCTCTGGGTATAGCTGCCGTTCAGGCATGGCAGAATCGCCTGAACAATGCAGGCCTTTCTGTGGATGGGCAGTACGGTCCTAAGACGAAGGAGGCACTCGTCACAGCGCTGCAGAAGTGCCTCGTTGAGATCTACGGATGCAGGATCACTGTGGACGGCTCGTTCGGTCCGGAGACGAAGACAGCTTGCAGGCTGGTAGCAAAAGGAGACAAGGGTCTCCTTGTCAGTATCCTTCAGGCGGGACTTCTTGTGCATGGCATCCAGGATACCGGGATCGATGCAATCTTCGGAGGTGATACGGAGGAAGGCGTGCGGGAGTTCCAGAGGCAGGCCGGGATCACTGTTGACGGCATTGCCGGCCCGGATACGTTTGAGAAACTGCTCGGTTGAGCTTTTGGCTTACAGGTTTTGTGCCTGTAAGCCTTTTTTTCTGTTAAAACATGGCGGCAGAATATATAATAGTTCCATAGACTTCGAACAGGGAGGGGCTGCCATGAGTAACGGAGGACAGGTTGCGAACAGGGGATTCATCTTTCAGGCAATCGTAGCGGAAATCCAGTGTCTTGAGAGGAATGACTGGGATTCGATAAAAGTCGAGCCGGAGACAAAAAATGATAAAGTAGATATTCAGCTTTATCAAAACGGGGATATTTTGTCTGCTATACAGGTGAAATCCAGCATCAATGATTTTCAGAGAGCTGATGCAAAGGAATGGCTCGAACTTGCGAGAAAAGACGCCCCTTGTGCAAAGGAAATTCACGTCTATTTAGTCGGAGATTCTTATTCAGTATCATGCAGGCAGTATATACAAAATGAGCCAGCGATTACTACATTTCCATTTGATTACTTGCCTGACATCTGTATGAAAAAACTTGTTGATTATATCAGGGATTCGGGAATTGGCGGAGAAGTCCGGGTTGATGACCTGGAGTTCATTGACGATGCCCTTTTCGCTAAGCTCTTCAAGAACAGCATTGCAAAAGAGCCGATCAGCCGCGCGGCGTTTGAGGAGCGTTTTCAGAAGGCTCTGCCTGTCCATGTAATTCCGAAATGCCTAACCCCCATCCCGGCAGTAAACTATGCGGTCGGACTGGTAGGACGCGATGATGTGAAAAAGACTGTCCGGGGCATGCTTGAAGAAAACCATCATACTGTTCTTGTGAACGGGCTTGGAGGTATTGGGAAGACGGCTGTCATGCAGCATGTCTGTAACGATCTCAGGAATGAGGGAAAGTATGTGGCCTGGATTGAATGCGGGGGGAGTCTTGAGGAAGACCTTCTTCTACTCAGGACTGCACTCGGCATCCCGAAATCATATAGTGCGGATGATGCATATGAGAAGATACTGGATGAAATTAAATCAAACGTGCGGTTAAAAGAAAACCTGTACCTTTTCATGGATAACCTGTCCCGGCAGCTCAGCGAAGACGAACAGGGGATACTGACCGGGCTAAAGGTATATGTGATGGCCACGTCAAGGTTTGAACATGAAGGCTTTCAGAACCTTCCGCTTGATGTGCTTGCAGAACAGTCCGCCCTGGATATGTTCTATGGTTATTATCTTGAAAAACAGAAGGATAAGACGCGCAGATGTGAAGAGGCGGCAAGGGATATAATCGAATCCGTACAGAGCCATACGATGCTCGTAGAACTGCTGGCAAAGGCGGCATGGAAAAAAGGAGGTACGCTGGATGCTTTCAGGGATGAGCTGAAGAAAAAAGTTGTATTTGAGGTGTTCAAGAGAAACCTCAATACGAAGCATGACAAAAACAGGACGATAGAGGAATGTGTCATGAAGCTGTATGAGATTTCGGATTTATCCCCGGAGCAGCAGCATATCATGAGGCTCTTTACGATTTTTACGCCTGAGAAAGAGATTTACTATGAGATCGGTGATTGGGCGGATCTTGACATGGCCGCAATGGACGAACTGGTCGATCTCGGATGGCTTGAGCGGGGCGGACTGGAAAGCGGATACCAGATCCACCAGATCGTGAAGGACTCCATTGCAAGGCAGATGGAGAAAAATGGAGAGGAAGTTAAGTTAGATGAATATGGGGATTTCCTTGACAAGGTCATAGATACAGATGATTATCTTGGCAGAGAGGTAACATATGATAAGGTCAGGGAACGGGTTGTTCTTACGGAGGATGTTGCCAGGTTCATAGCGGACAGTGGCAGGGAAGATGCTGACACAGGGGAATTATTCAACAACATGGCAGGCGTGTATTATGCGCAGGGCGATTACGAGAAAGTGCTGGAGTACTTAGGGAAGGCCCTTGCAATCCGCGAGCGCGTGTTAGGAACGGGTCATCCGGATACGGCTACGACGTACAACAACATGGCCGTGGTGTACCATGCGCAGGGCGACTACGAGAAGGCGCTGAAATACAACGGGAAGGCTCTGGCGATCCGTGAGCGTGTGTTAGGAAAGGATCATCCGGATACGGCCACGACGTACAACAACATGGCAGCGGTGTATGAAGATCAGAGCTACTACGAGAAGGCGCTGGAGTACTACGGGAAGGCACTGACCATCGTTGAGCGCGTGTTAGGAAGGGATCATCCGTCAACGGCCACGACGTACAACAACATGGCAGCGGTGTTCCGAGCGCAAGGCGAGTACGAGAAGGCGTTGGAGTACTACGGGAAGGCTCTGGCGATCAAAGAGCGTGTGTTAGGAAAGGATCATCCGGATACGGCCACGACGTACAACAACATGGCATTGGTGTTCCGAGCGCAAGGCGACTACGAGAAGGCGTTGGAGTACTACGGGAAGGCTATGGCGATCCGCGAACGCGTGTTAGGAAGGGATCATCCTTCTACGTCTACGACGTACAGCAACATGGCATTGGTGTATTATGCGCAGGGCGACTACGTGAAGGCTCTGGAGTACTACGGGAAGGCTCTGGCGACACGCGAGCGCGTGTTAGGAAGGGATCATCCGTCAACGGCCACGATATACAGCAACATGGCACTGGTGTATGCAGATCAGGGTGACTATGAGAAGGCACTGGAATACAACGGAAGAGTTCTCACCATTCGTGAGCGCGAGCTTGGTACGGGTCATCCGGATACGGCGACGACGTACAACAACATGGCTATGTTATATGCAAATCAGGGTGACTACGATAAGGCGCTGGAATACTACGGAAAGGCACTATTTATAGTTGAGAAAGTGTTAGGACCGAATCATCCTTATACTGCATCCACGTACAACAATATGGCAGGCGCGTATCGAGCTCAGGGCGATTACGTGAAGGCTCTGGAGTACTACGGAAAGGCACTCGCTATCCGCGAGCGTGTGTTAGGCCCTGATCACCCGAAGACGGCAGCGATGTACAACAACCTGGCCGGGGTGTATGAAAAACAGGGCTTCTATGTCAAGGCGCTGGAATACTACGGGAAGGCACTCGCCGTATGTGAGCGTGTGTTAGGCCCCGATCACCCGTCGACGGCAACGACGTACAACAATCTGGCAGGGGTGTACCGAGAACAGGGCGATTACATCAAGGCGCTGGAGCACTACAAGAGAGCGTACGGTATTTTCTTAACGAAGTTCGGCGAAAACCATCCACACACTAAGATAGTGTTAAGCAATATCGAATTCATGGAATCCAAGACGAAGTAAAAACGACAGAATCGTTAAAAGGCAGACTGCTTCTAAGGCAGCCTGCTTTTTTTGTGGCTAAAAACCGGAGTTCTGTCTCCTCCGGCTACATACCGATTGAAAAGAGAAACTGCACAGTATAAGGAGGTATTTATATTGAGTACAAATATCACATACATGGTCACGATGGATATGGCGTTTCGTATGCTAATGCGTGGCATCCTCACACCTTGTGAATACCGCAGTTTTTTTGCCAGGATGCACCAGAAATACGGCTGTGAGGAAGTCCGGATATTGTATCAAAGTAAACTTGATATATTCCTCAATCAGAGCGTAAATGGATGATACGAAAGGGGGAAACATATGTATGGAAATCACAAAACTTCCTATAAAGAAGGCAGCTCCAAAGAGATGTAAGGTCGCTGCTTATGCCCGCGTATCACGGGATTTTGACAGCCTTCTTCACTCACTGGCAGGCCAGGTGTCCTATTATACGGACCGCATCAGTACAAATCCTGAGTGGGAGCTTGCCGGCATCTATGTTGACGAGGGTATCTCCGGGACGAGCCTTGAGAAGAGGAGCGATTTCCTTCGGATGATGGAAGATGCGAGGTGTGGAAAGATAGAACTGGTCCTTACGAAGTCTGTATCGAGGTTCGCAAGGAATACAGTCGACCTCTTGCAGAGCGTCCGCGAGCTGCAGGCCCTGGGCGTTGAGGTCCGTTTCGAGAAAGATGGGATCAGCACGGCAGACGGCGAGGGTGAGCTGATGCTCTCCCTCCTTGCATCCTTTGCACAGGCGGAAGTGGAGTCCCTAACAGAGAATGTGAAATGGAGCAAGCGGAAGCAGATGCAGGAAGGGATCTACCACCACACAGCTCGGAGCTATGGCTACGAGTGGCAGGGTGATGACTTCGTGATCGTGCCGGAAGAAGCAGAGGTCGTGCGGTTTATCTTCGCGTCTTACCTTGCCGGCATGTCGCCTGCGCACATAGCGGCAGCCATCGATGTGCCGACCGTCAACGGAGGACAATTCACGAGAACTACTGTGAAGGGCATCCTTAAGAACCGCACGTATGCAGGTGACAGGGTGCTGCAGAAGTTCTACTCACACAAGCCGAGGAAGAAAACACGGAACTATGGTGAGCTTCCATTTTACGTCCTTCAGGACGTTCACGAAGCCATCATTCCCCGTGATACATTTGAACGGGTGCAGGAGATCATGCAGGAGAAGGCAGAGAGGACACCTGCAAAGACATTCACCTGCTTTTCGGGGAAGGTCCGTTGCGGCCATTGCACAAGGCCGTGCTTCCGCAGGACGCTTCATGGAAAGCGGATATGGAAGTGCAGAGGAAATGAAATCGACAGAGACTGTGGTGCACGGTACATCAGTGATGATGAGCTCCGGAGCATCACATTTTCTATTTTTGGGGACGAAAGAGAGTTCCTCCGCAGGACAGAACGGATAGAGCTTTATGATAACTGCATAAAATTCATACTCAAGAACGGCAAAGCCATAACAAGGAGCCGGACAATTGGAAGGAGGCGGCAGAGGAATGCAGGGAAACCGAGTAGTCACGATCATACCGCAGAAAAAGAAAGCTAAAATCGATCCTGCCGGACAGGAGATCAGGAAACGGAGGGTGGCAGGGTATGCCCGGGTCTCCACCGAGCAGGAACAGCAGCAGAACTCCTACCAGACGCAGCTCGATTATTACACGGCATACATCAATGCCAGGCCTGATTGGGAATTCGCTGGAATGTACTCGGATGAGGGAATCACCGGGACAAGCACGAAGAGGCGTGAGGGATTCAACAGGATGGTGGAGGACGCCCTCGCCGGAAAGATAGACCTCATCGTAACGAAGTCTGTATCGAGGTTCGCAAGAAACACGGTGGACTCCCTTTCCACGGTCCGCAAGCTCAAGGACGCAGGCGTCGAGGTCTATTTCGAGAAGGAGAACATCTACACGCTTGATCAGAAAGGCGAGCTGCTGATCACGATCATGTCCTCGTTGGCGCAGGAAGAGAGCCGGTCCATTTCGGAGAACACGACCTGGGGGCAGCGGAAGCGCATGGCGGACGGCCACGGTTGCCTTGGCTTCTCACACTTCATGGGCTATGACAGGGGACCGGACGGAGAGTTCGTGATCAACGAGGAGCAGGCAAAGATCGTGCGGAGGATCTATTCTGAGTATATAGATGGGAGGAACACCAGTCAGATAGCCAAGGGACTGACGGAGGACGGCATAAAGACTGTTACCGGAAAAGACAAATGGAGTCCCTCCTCAATCCTCTCCATCCTTCATAACGAGAAGTATAAGGGTGACTGCCTGATGCAGAAGTACTACGTCGGGGACTTCCTGACCAAGAAACGCGTGCGTAACCAGGGTGAGCTACAGCAATACTATGTGAAAGGCCACCACGAGCCGATCGTCACGGAGGAAGTGTACCGGGCCGCCCAGCAGAGGCTGGATGCGAACCGGGCAAAGTACAGTCAGTCCGGGGTAAGGGACTTCTCATCCATGATCGTCTGCGGCGACTGTGGAGCTTTTTACGGGTCAAAGGTCTGGCATTCTAACGACAAATACCGGAAGGTCGTGTATCGGTGCAATCGGAAATATTCCGGCGAGAAGTGTGCCACACCTTCAATCAACGAGAAACGGCTGGAGGAGATGTTCGTGGAAGCCATAAATAAGCTCCTTGGGAACCGGGATGAGATTATAGAGAACATCGAGCAGCTGCTTGCCATCAAGACGGAGGCAAAGGATGACGCGGCTATACGGGAGGCTGCGGTTGCACTTGACCGTGCGGAGACGGCTTACAGGGCATTGATCGAAAGGCAGAAGACCAACCCGCAGGAATTCACAAAATACGAAAAGGAGATCAAGGAAGCCGGGAAGAACTATGATGAAGCCAAAGAAAGGTATGACGCGGCGCTGGATGAGAGCAGGAACCGGGAACGCAGCGTTTATGAGATTGAGCGTTTTCTGGAGAGCCTCAGGACCAGGGAAGGAGCTGTGGAAAGTTACGACAGCGGCCTAATGAAGCGCACTTTGCGGCAGATCACTGTGTACCATGACGGTCGTGCGGTTTTCGCGTTTTTCGACGGCTCTGTGGTTGATATAACGATTTGAGGTTCTGAGGGGCATCGCCCCTCTTTTTTTTGTGCGATAATTTTGTGTCTTAATGAGCTGTGCTTCGCAAAAACGCTTCAATAAGGATACGCCTTTGTATCAAAGTAACCATGAAGGGAAAGTTGCGCACCACGGATCGAAATACTCGACGCCGCAGGAGTTTCTCGATTTCCTGCGGCCTGAAATCAGCGTGATTTCCTGTGGGAAGGACAACTGGTACGGGCACCCGCACGCAGCCCTGCTGCGAAGGCTCATGAAAGTCAACACGGAGATACTTCGAACGGACGAGTGCGGGGAGGTGAGTGTGTGGACGGACGGGAAGAGGTACAGAGTTGGGACTTTTGTCAGAGCTTCGAGGAGGTGAGTATTTCGCGATGAAGAATAAATACAGACAGGATTCTTCGGAATGTGATATCATATACTTTATCGTAATGATTTACCAGAATAAAAGATTACCGGTGAAAAAATGGAAAACAGAGAGAGCAAAGACAATGAGGCACGCCTGAAGAAGGATGTTGCAGGCGCAGACGACGCAGCGCTGATGTGGCAAGAAGTAAAGCGGGAACATATCATACAGGATGAGTGGCTTGATTTTCGCAGGCTGGCCTATCGGCTTCCCGACGGGACTGTCTCGGAACCCTATTATACATACAGCCGCAGAGATTACGTGGTAATAGTAGCGTCGGATGAGAACGGCCGGTATCTCTGCGTGCGGCAGTACAGGCAGGGAATAGACCGTGTCACGACGGAATTCCCTGCAGGTGGAATCGAGCGTTCCGGAGCGTTTGATTACCGGACAGACAGTGCGCGGGATGACATCGCCGAGGATTCTCTGGAGAGTGCGAAGCGTGAGCTTCTCGAAGAGACAGGGTACGAGGCTGATGAGTGGGAGCATCTACTCACCATTCCGTCCAATGCGACAATTGCCGATAATTATGCCTACATATACCGCGCAAGGAATTGCCGGAAGGTGTCGGAGCAGCATCTGGATGACATCGAGTTTCTTAATACCAGGCTTCTGACAGCTGAGGAAATCGAGCGTTTGATACATGGCGGGGATTTCCTGCAGGCAGTACATGTCATGGCGTGGCTCCTTGCTAAGGAGAGCGACGATAGATAAGTTAAAAAACGACATAACCGGAGCATTGATATGCATAGGAGCGTAAGGATTCCTTCCGGATGGGAGATGATAACCAGTGAAGAAGCCACTTGGATTATATATACATATACCGTTTTGTGTACGCAAATGCGAATACTGCGACTTTCTCTCGTGGAGTGAACCGAGCCGTGCGAATAAGAGTGCGTATGCAGCTGCGCTGTGCGTGGAGATCAGTGCGGCCGCGGAGGCATTTCCGAAAGTTGACGTTGACACGATCTTTATCGGAGGCGGAACGCCTACCACTCTGAGCCCTGAAGATCTTTCTATGATCATGAATCATGTCTGCGGGACATTTCATGTTTTGCCGGAAGCAGAGATCACCATGGAGATGAATCCGGGGACGTATTCTGAGGGGATGATAGCATTTGTCAAAGAGCATCTGACTCGGGTCAGCATCGGGCTTCAGTCAGCTCGGAATGAAGAATTGAGACGACTTGGCCGCATCCACACGTATGAGGAGTTCGAGAACTGCTACCGGTCTCTGCGAAATGCAGGCGTGGACAATATTAATATAGATCTCATGTCAGCGCTGCCGGGACAGTCTATCCAAAGTTGGGAATATACTTTGCGGAAGGTGATTGGTCTGGA
Organism: uncultured Lachnospiraceae bacterium; assembly: GCA_902776305.1. Lineage (GTDB taxonomy): Bacteria > Bacillota > Clostridia > Lachnospirales > Lachnospiraceae > Chordicoccus. The sequence goes on from CACYPS010000058.1 coordinate 9,636, forward strand.
TCCCGAGCACATCAGTGCATACAGTTTAATAGTCGAAGAAGGGACTCCGTTTTACGACTTGTATGAGAGTGGCAAGCTCAATCTTCCGGAGGAGGATGAGGAGAGGGAGATGTATCATTTGACGAAAACAATCCTCTCCGAAGCCGGATATCAAAGATATGAGATCAGCAATTATGCAAAACCCGGATTTGCCTGCAGGCACAATATCCGGTACTGGAGGCGGGAGCCGTATTTGGGATTCGGAGTGGGTGCTGCATCGATGTACGGCGAGCTTGTTCCTTTTGCTGTGAATTCGGCTGCGATGAATTGCGAGCAAAGCGGCAATTCCCGGAATACGGGTGATAGTGCGTTTCTTTTTCCGAATAATGTCGGAAACAGGTGCATTTCCCTGAATGAAGGAGACGGGGAGAGCGATTTTATGAGATACTGCGGGACATTTTCGGGGCAGTATCGGCGAACCAACGACACGGATCTTATAAGATATTTAAGGCATTATGATTTGAGTGAGTCCGGAGGCGGGAAGGCATGGGACGGTGAAAATACTACAACGTGCCTGAGCCTGAAGGACTCCATGGAGGAGTTCATGTTCCTCGGGCTTCGGATGACGGATGGGGTCTCGTTTCGTGAATTTTATGATGCGTTCGGTTTTTCAATGGATGCTATCTATGGAGATGTGATCAGAAAATACATTGGAAACGGGCTGCTCGAACGAGTGGAGGACCGCATTGCGCTGACGGAGCGCGGGTTGGATGTTTGTAATGTTGTGATGGAAGAGTTTTTGCTTTAAGGAGGACAAAAATGAAAGACAAAGCGAAAGTGTTTCTGACAGTCGGCATAGTATTTCTTGTTATTGGAATTATACTTCTGATAACCGGCGCTGTATCGAGAACAATAGCATATGGTGATTTCGTGCTTGCGTTCGTGTTCCTTGGGATGTATACCAGGGAAAAGAAGAAGACGGAGGGAGATAAAAAAGACAAATAGTGGAAACAGTATCCATATCGTTAAGAGGGTACTGTTTGATGAAAATGCTTTTTTTAAATATACCTGTATGATAGAATACTGATAATACAGTTACTATTTTGGGGGAAGCAAATAATCAAGGATAGTTTAACATGTTCAGTTATGCTATCCTTTTTTATTTCTTTCAGAAAAAGTGAGGTGAAGTATGGTGAAGAAAGTATTCAAAAAGATTCTATCGATGAGTTGTGTTGCCGCGCTACTTATGACTGCTCCCGGGACGACGTTGCTGGCAGATGATATTCTGGAAGGCATAAGTGTTTCTGAAACTTCAGATGATAGTTCCGTTGCGTCAGTTGCGGAAGAAAGTCTTCAGGAAGTTATCGGAGAGGATATATCAGTAGATGCTGATGATTCAGCTGAAGACTCAGCGATTGACACAAATGAGTCTGCTGAAGCAGAGGTGATAGAAGGAAATGTTGAAGACGGTCCTTCTGCTAATGAAGTAATAACTGATTTAGCGGACGAGACAGCTTCTGATGGCGTTGAAGAGACGGTTGGCGCTAATAATACGTGGACTGTCGGCGATGGTGTGACAGCTACTCTTGTAAGAGAAGGTAATAAAGATGTTCTTTATTTTGATTCAAAAGGGGGGACATTGTGGAATGGATGGTATACGGAGTTAGGTGATTATGTAAAATTAGTTGATATAATTAAGTTTTCGGAAAGTAGTACAGTGATGTATTTGCCGGAGGATTCGGGGAAATTGTTTGGAAGTGGATGGAATAATACGTTTCCAAATCTTGAATTAGTTGAATTAGATAAGGCTGATACTTCAAATGTTAAATCTATGGGTTACATGTTCTACGGCTGTGACAATCTGACATCTTTGAATTTAAGTACTTTCGATACATCAAATGTGACTAATATGCAATGTATGTTCTACGGCTGTAGCGGTTTGACGGCACTGGATTTAAGTGAGTTTGATACTTCAAAAGTAACGACAATGTCGTCCATGTTCCGTGACTGCAGCGGTTTGAAATCTCTGGATTTGAGTAACTTTGATACTTCAAACGTGACAAGTATGTCATCCATGTTCTCCGGTTGCAGCGGCTTGACATCATTGGACTTGAGTGAACTTGACACTTTAAAAGTGACGAGTATGTCGTCCGTGTTCTTCGGCTGTAGCAGCTTGACATCATTGGATTTGAGTAAGTTTGACACTTCAAATGTGACAGATATGTCATCCATGTTCTGCGGCTGTAGCGGCTTGACATCTCTGGACTTCAGTAAGTTTGATACTTCAGAAGTGACGAGTATGTCAGCCATGTTCTCCGGTTGCAGTGGCTTAGGATCTTTGGACTTGAATAAGTTTGACACTTCAAATGTGATGTATATGTCATCCATGTTCTGTGGCTGTAGCGGCTTGACGTCTCTGGATTTGAATAAGTTTGACACTTCAAGAGTGATAAATATGGAATCCATGTTCTCAGGTTGTAACTGCTTGGCATATCTGGATTTCAGTGAATTCGATACTTCAAATGTGATGAATATGGCTTCTATGTTCAGGTATTGTAGCAGCCTGAAAAAGCTTAGTTTAGAAAAGTTCGATGCTTCACATGTTACGACTATGTCATATATGTTCGCCGGCTGTAGCAGCTTGACAATACTGGATTTAGGGGGATTTGTTACTTCAAGAGTAGAGGATATGTCATTTATGTTTTCCGGCTGTAGCGGCATGACAACGTTAGATTTAGAGGGATTTGTTACTTCAAAAGTAGAGAATATGTCATCCATGTTCTCTGACTGTAGCAGCTTGACAACGCTTGACTTAAGTGGGTTTGATACTTCTAATGTAACAACAATGTCTAACATGTTATTAAACTGTTATAGTTTAAGAATGTTGGATTTGAGCAACTTTGTTACTACGCGCGTATCCGACGAGTATAGTAGTGAAATATTTGGCTATTGGCATTATCAATCTGATTGGAACAGTCTGAGTATTTTAAAAACACCAAAAAACAATAATCAAAATATATTTTTGCCGAGAAAAATGTGTGACGATGCAGGTAATGAGTACGAGAAATTGCCGATTCTTTCAGAAAGTATTACTTTAAGAGCTGAGATTATTACACCAACACCGACCATATTTCCGATACCAACCGCAACACCGACCGTAACACCGAGGCCGACCATAACACCGAGGCCGACCATAACACCGAGGCCGACCATAACACCGAGGCCGACCGTAACACCGATATATACCATAACACCGAAAGCGCCCATAACACCGAGACCGACCATAACACCGAGACCGACCATAACTCCAATACCAAAAAGAAATATTTCGCTATGTAGTGTGTCTGGCTTAAGCCTGTCTTATGGATACTCAGGAAAAGCATATACCCCTGCAATCACTGTAAAGGTAGATGGCGAAACTCTCACGAAGGATAAAGATTATACTGTCGATTATGTAAATAATAAGAAACCGGGGACTGCATTTGTCGTAATTGTTGGTATGGGTAGATGCATTGGAGTAAAGATAAAGACATTTGAAATTGTGGATTGCGCTTCATCAATAGTCTCCGGAAAAACCTATCAGTTGGTTCCTAAAAATAATTCAGACACAGCTGTCTGCGCCATTGGCGGCAAAATGGTCAATAATACAAAAGTCTACATCACAGACCGTGGCAATTCAGAATCTCAGAAGTTCAAAGCAGTAAAGAATTCAGACGGTACCTGGAAGTTTATCAACGCGAAATGTGAGCTTGCACTGGCAGTTCAGCAGAATAGCTCAGCACTGGGAGCAGGACTTGTACTGTATGATCAGACCACTAGACCCGCTCAGAACTGGAAACTCTCGAAAAAAGCGGACAATTCCTTCGCTATCATCAATTCTGTAACCGACTATTCGATAGCGATGTCTGATAAGTCTGCCGTTAAAGGAACAACTCTCAGCATGGCTGAGACAGCCAGCGTCGGACAGCAGCGATTCTATATGGTTGAGACATCCGCTGTAAGTGCTCCGTTTGACGGGACAAAATCAATCAGAGCCGCAAAGAATAAAAATTTTGGCCTGAACATCGCTTCCTCATCCAAGGAAGACGGTGCAAATGTGAACTTATATACTTACACGAACACGAACGCCAAAAAGTTTAAGATTGTGTACAGCGGAGGAGGATATTACCGTTTGGTTAATGTGAACTCCGGTTTGTGCCTCACAGTCAAGGATAATTCAAAGGAAGATGGTGCAAATATCATCCAGAGTAAGTGGAAGGGGTATAGCGGTCAGAGATGGAAAATCAAGAAGAATTCCGACGGGACGGTTACTTTTACCAGTATGCTTGGAACAGTGCTTCATTTGAGCGGCAATATAACTGCTAACAATAGAAACGTACAAGCAAGGAAGGTGTGGCCGACGACAGCGCAGAAGTGGTATTTGAACTAAACTCAATAGGGCTGTCAAATACTCAAAGTAGCGGTCTGAACAACAGAACCTGCTGTGGAGATATTTCCTCTGCGGCAGGTTCTTCTTTTAAATATGCATAAAACAGAGAACCCCCCAAAAGACTTTTCGAGATGAGTTTATGAAAACGTAAACGGTAGAAAACCAGCATACTGGTACAGATATGGCAGAAATGATAAAATCCAGAGGGATGCATTCGTCAACGCATCTCCCTGGATTCATTATTTCGGGTACTACCATCATATCATTGTCCGGCTTGCAATGCTCTCAGGCGCTTTGTAACCGCCTGATGCATATCTTCTCTTGGGAACAGGGAGCCGCTCGACACGATTTCTTTCCGACGATCCCATTCTTCATCTATTTTTTTCCGGCATTCCGGGGACCAGGGCAGGAAAGCATCCAGTCCCTGCATGTTGCGGTAATCCCGTGAAGACTGTTTCGCAAGAAATGCCGGAAGTTCTTTCAGAACATATCGCATATAGCTGAAGAAATCAATGTTGTG
>CACYPS010000059.1 GCA_902776305.1 uncultured Lachnospiraceae bacterium
CACAACATTGATTTCTTCAGCTATATGCGATATGTTCTGAAAGAACTTCCGGCATTTCTTGCGAAACAGTCTTCACGGGATTACCGCAACATGCAGGGATTGGATGCTTTCCTGCCCTGGTCCCCGGAATGCCGGAAAAAAATAGATGAAGAGTGGGATCGTCGGAAAGAAATCGTGTCGAGCGGCTGCCTGTTCCCGGGAGAGGATATGCATCGGGCGGTGACGAAGCGGCTGAGAGCGTTGCAAGCCGGACAATAATAATAAGATAATAGTACCCGAAATCAAGGATCCAGAGAGATGCGTTGACGAATGCGTCCCTCTGATTTTTTCATTTCTGCCATGTCTGTACCAGTATGCTGGTTTTCTACCGTTTACGCATTTTTCGGCGCAATTGTCAAGCTTTTTTTAAAAAAAGCAAAAAAATCAGAGGAAATTTTTCCTCTGACTTTATATACTGAAAAATGATTTTTTAATTTTGGGGACAGGGGGATTCCTTATCTAAATGACATTGGGACGGTTCTTCCGGCTGGTATTTTAACGGACATTGGGGACAGTTCTTCCCTGAAGCGGACACCCACAGTCCGCTTCGCTGCCTGCTCGTGAACCGGTACCCGCTTCGCTGCCTGCTCGTGAACCGATACCCGCTTCGCTGCCTGCCCGTGAACTGACCCCCTCTTCGCTGCCTGCCCGTGAACCGACACCCGCTTCGCACCACACGCGGCGCGGCAAGAACGCCGAGGCTCTCTTGATATGTGGGAGACTGCCTGTATCGGTTCAAAAAGAGCACAGAGCAAAGCCCTGCGCCCTCACCGAAAGCCGGCTCAGCCGACTTCCTCGTAAACTACCGCCTCGAGCGGTGCCAATGTTCCCTTCACACTCTCTCCGTTCGATCCGAGAAGCAGCTCGGCATTCTCCACGCAGGCTGCATCATACTGAGCTTCCTCCGTCGAGAAATTGACCAGGACCGTAGCCTTCCCGGCTTCGCTCGTCCGCGTAAAGGCAAATATCTGCTCGTCGTCGTGGAACAGCTCCTCATAGCTGCCCTCGCTCAGCTCTTCATGTTCTCCGCGGATCTTCGAAAGCTTGATATACCAATTCAGGATCGAATCAGGATCGTTCATCTCCGCTGCCACATTATAGGTCGCATAATCATCATAGACCGGCAGCCACGGTGTTCCCGTCGTGAATCCGGCATTCTCGGAATCATCCCACTGCATCGGGGTGCGGGCACTGTCGCGGGCGAAGTGGTGTACGCCTTCCATGGCTTCCTCCTCGGAATGGCCTTCCTTTATGGCAAAATCATAATGATTCTTCGTGGAAATATCATTATAATCGTCGATCGACGGCCATGCAACATTGACAAATCCGAGCTCCTCGCCCTGCATAATGAACGGCGTACCGCGCATCGTAAGTACGAGCGTCGCAAGTGCCTTGCCGCCCGCATTGCGGTCCGCATCCTTCGGAAGGAAATGGCTGATCGACCGCGGCTGATCGTGATTTTCGAGGAACATCGGATACCAGCCGTTTGTCCGGGACGTCGTTTCCTGGCTCGCTGTGAACAGGGCTTTGAAATCCGGAAGCGTCCAGTCGCGGGTCTCGCACCAATTTGTCTCATCCGGCAGATCGATCACGACATGGTTGAACTCGAATACCATGTCAAACACGCCGTCCGCTCCGACCCACTGCGGCAATTCTTCGGCAGAGACGCCGTTTGCCTCACCGACCGTAAAAATGTCCGTTCCATCCTGGACAGCCGCCTTGAACTCATGAAGGAAATCCAGAATTCCGTCCGTATTGGCGGTCATCGAGTGGATGCCGACCATGCCGTCATTTGCATCCGGCTCCCCGTCGGTCAGCTCGGCCGGCTTCTTGATATATGTGATGGCATCCATGCGGAAACCGCCGACGCCCTTGTCGACCCAGAAATTTGCCACGTCGATGAGCGCCTTGCGGACCTCGGGATTCTCCCAGTTGAGATCCGGCTGCTGAGCGAGGAAGGTATGCAGATAATACTGCCCTCTGCCCTCGTCATACTCCCACGCCGACCCGTTGAAAATGCTGCGCCAGTTATTCGGCGCGCTGCCATCCTCCTTGGGATCTGCCCAGATGTACCAGTCGCTCTTCTCATTATCCTTGCCCGACCTTGATTCCTTGAACCAGGCATTCTCGTTGGATGTGTGGTTGAAGACCAGATCCATGACGATCTTGATGCCGCGCTTATCGGCCTCCGCGATCAGCCTGTCCATGTCCTCCATGGTCCCGTAGCTCGGGTCGATGGCATAATAATCAGCGATATCGTACCCGTTGTCAGCCTGAGGAGACGCGTAACACGGTGTCAGCCAGATGGCTCCGACGCCGAGGTTTTTCAAATGATCCAGCTCCGAAGTAATTCCGTTCAGATCTCCGGTCCCGTCGCCGTCAGAATCCTTAAAACTTCTCACATAAATCTCATAGGCAATCGTCTTCTGCCACCACTTGAAGTTCTCCCCGGAGAGTTCCGGGCTTTCCGGCGCGCTTTCTGCCGTGCTCTCCGCTTTGCTCCCGGCGTTTTCCGCTGTGCTGTCGGTCTTGCTCTCAGCGGTGCTCTCCGCCGCTGCTGTACTTTCGACCTTGCTCTCTGCAGTGCTCTCCGCCGCGCTTCCGGCGGTCGATGTCTGCTTGCTTCCGCACCCTCCGAAGAGAAGGATGCCGGACAGTGCAAGGGCCAGAATTGATGCTGCTCTGCTCCGTTTCATGTTCGTACCTCCGTAATCATGTAATAATAACTGATGAAACCTTACACTTTATTCGCGAACAGTCTTATCATAAAAATATCATCGTCGGGACGCTTCCGCTCCCGTCTCGCCGGCCGCGAGGCGAAGGCGTTCCGATGATTATTTTTGAAGATTTCGACTGGTCCTTCAAAATAAAGTGTGACATTTTGTTATATAGTATAGCATCTACGCCATCATTCGGAAATAAAATTTTCAAAATTATTTTTTGCGGTCCGCACCCGCCGGGCATCCTTACAGCCCCTTGCCTGTCAGCAGCTTATAAGCCTCCAGATACTTCTCGATGGTCTTGTCAATGACCTCCTGCGGCAGGTTATAATCACTGTCCGGATTCGCCTTCAGCCAGTCGCGGACGAACTGCTTGTCAAATGACGGCTGTCCATGTCCCGGCTCATAGCCCTCGAGCGGCCAGAAGCGGCTCGAATCCGGAGTCAGCATCTCGTCGCCGATCACGATCTGTCCGTTCTCATCCAGACCGAATTCAAATTTCGTGTCCGCGATGATAATTCCGCGGGACAGCGCATAATCCGCGCACTTCTTATATAATGCGATCGTGCAGTCACGCAGCGTTCCCGCATATTCCTCACCCTTGCCGGGGAATTGCTTCTCGAGCACTTCGATGCTGCGCTCGAAGCTGATGTTCTCGTCGTGGTCTCCGATCTCTGCCTTGGTGCTCGGCGTGTAAATCGGTTCCGTCAGCTTGTCACACTCATTGAGGCCTTCCGGAAGCTTGATCCCGCATACCGTGCCGTCCTTCTTATAGCTGGCCCAGCCGCTGCCCGTTATATATCCGCGCACAATACACTCGATCGGCAGCATCTCAAGCTTCTTGCAGAGCATGCTGTTTCCGTCGTACTGCTCCTGCCGGAAAAACTCCGGCATGTCAGCCGTGTCGAACACTGATCATATGATTCAGCAGAATATCTGCGGTGTAATCGAACCAGAACCTGCTCATCTGTGTAAGAACGGTCCCCTTTTTGCTGACCTTGTTCTTCAGGATGACGTCAAATGCCGAAATTCTGTCCGTCGCCACCATGATCAGCGCATCGCCGATATCATAAATTTCGCGGACTTTCCCCTCTTTTACCGGTGTATACTCTTTCATTATGTCCCTTTCTGTGCAGGTGTTTTTCAGTCACCGACGTTTACTTTGACCAGCATCCACTTCTGAGCGTCTGTCTGATTTGCCTGATAAACGCGGATATCTGTTACTTCATCGAACAGACCGTTGGCAAGGTCGAGCACCATCTTCTGGCCGCAGGCGCGGATCTGCAGATAGCCGCTGTCTATTTCTTCGATGACCCACTGCTGATTCATCTCGCCGGTAACAGGCTGCTGCGTTACAAAGGAAGCCGGTGAAGCCGTCTCGTCGACCTCTGTCACCAGGGGATCCCATTCGATGGACATCCCGCTGTTCCTATTTGTGAACGTATACCTTGAGGTATTCGGAATCCGCTGCACTTTGAAAACTTTGCCCGGGATACCGTTGTCGCCGCCCAGTTCTACGTTGCCGCCTGCGTCGACCGAGTTGTCCTTGATGCACATACCCAGTGTCGGGGCAAGCTTCGGTACCAGAATGTACATGCCGTCCTCGAAGTGCGTGCGGATCATCGGGTCTACGGCCGTCGGCGCGGAGACCACTTCTCCGGTGCTCTCACCGATGAGAACGCCGTCTGCAACACCGGCTGCCATTGCCGGGCTTGCGGAGAAGATTGTCAAACAAAAGAAAAAGGCCACTGTTTCTGATGCCCCGGATGATTCCAAAATGTGATCCTGTAATCACTGCAAATAGAGGGGAGGTCTTATTTCCTCCCCCATTTGATTAGTTTGCTTTGCCTCTATAATCCCAGAGCTCATATCCCTGCCTTCTGGCAGAATCATAAACAGGCCTCATATTCTTTTGAAGTATGTTATAAAATACTTCCCGGGTATTTCCCGGCCTGTACAGTTCCTGTCCTGCCCAAATCGAATGGAGATTATCCCGATAGCATCCTTCAAAAAGCTTGTGCAGGCCCGGACTTTGATTCACCAGTTCATACATAAGATACTGGTTCCAGGCAAAACGTTCAAAATACAGGTCCCACAGCGGGAGGCGGTTGCTCTTGACCGAATTCAGCGATGAATCCATCGGCATAAGGTTCCAGAGCTCATCATTCATCACAAATGACCACGGGACGAAATGGTCCACGTCATACTCCCTGCGATTGATGGGATCATCTATGAAAACATCCCTGACCTCTGTAAGCTCTATTATACCGTTCCAGAGTTTTCTTACTCTCCCCAGTTTTCTCATTTTCTCATCCAGCGGTGCCAACTTATAAACAAGGCCAGGAACTTCCGGGTTATTGTTCTGCAGCCACTTCACTTTTTCATATTGGATCCATCCCAAAATAGAAACCGTGTTGTCCTGGATCATTTTGACCCACTCAGAATTAAAATAGACCTGTTTTTTTAGTCTGCTGCTTTCTCCGAATGTATAAGGCAGGAGGATCCTATGCTCGCTGAATTGTTTAATATAAGCGGTCATACGGACAGTGCTGCCCCAGTCGACCACATCCCGCTTTTTGCAAAAAATCCAGCCAGTGCACGATAAGGGACCATATTGGTCAGCTGCTCTTTGTATACTTTCAGATCACGGTTATATTTCTTGATTTCATTTTTTATTTCAACTTTAGAAGCATTTGCCGAAAGATCACTTAGCTCTGTAAGCAGCAGAACAGCCCGCTCAAGGCCATCTCTTACATCTCCATTGTTTTGTACACCACTAAGGTGTATATGGAACTCTCGAACGGAATACCATGCATTCGCAATCATCTCATCAATTATGGCGTCAAACGTGGTTTCGGTAACACCCTCTGAAATCAGCTTAACGATTGCTTCCAGCCAGTAAAACTTATAGCAGAACGAAGGATCCTTCATCATTTAGGTGCATTATTGATATAGTCTTCCACAGAACCCATTTGTACCGCCTGATATATCAGACATTTTTTCCAGTCATCATCAAATGTGTGATCATAATATCTCACTTCTGTATCTACAATGTTTTCAAATACATATGGACCCACACATTTTTTGTCAGTCCAAAATTGACTATAATGTGAATTTCCATAAACAGATATATCAAGTATTTTACCTTCTATTTCAAGCCAGGCATGATAGAAATCATGCCCATCTGGTGAAGTACACAGACCGTAACATAGCTCTGCGTCATATCCAATAGAGCGAAGAATTACTTGTAACGCAACGCTATTTGACACACATCCGTCTGGCTCTTTATTTTTGCAAATAATATCAAATGTTTGCAAAAGTGTTTCTGTCAGCTTATTGTCTTTATAAATCGATGCTCTATCAGTAATATACTTTCGTGCCACATAATCTCTTGCCAAATCGCCACCCCCATCATCATTAGGTAACATGTCACAAAAAAAAGCTGCCATATCCCGCAGGAACAGCAGCTGTCGGTTCTCTCAAAGATAGTAATTGCCCGTTGACTTGTACATAAAAATGGTCGTTGTTCTAACTTTTTTCTACCTCACCTTACGACGAAAGTTTGGCAATTCCGTCCGTCGTTATGAGATATATCGTTATTTGTCGCTAAAACGTCGCTAAAAATTAGCGACATCCTTTTTCGGCAATCAAAAAAGCATTAAAAAAACACCGAAAATGGATTTAAAACGGAGTTTAAATGGCATTTTTTCGGTGTTTTTACGTCGATGCGACAGGATTTGAACCTGCGACCTCTGCGTCCCGAAGAATACCTTTCATTTCCTGCACGGTTCTATCCCCTGTAAAATAAGCTTATTTACTACCTTTTTTGCAGGAATTATCCCGAAAAAACACCGGTTAACATGGTATAAAATGATGATAACGCTTAAAAGTTAGAACAAAAGTTAGAACTGACAGGAAGCTCTCTGTGAATCTTATAACAAGATTTGCGGAGAGCTTTTTTGTTCTTCACCAGAGAGGAGCAACAATATGGCAGTACTTAAAAACAAAACACAGGGCAACTACACAATAGTATCTCAGATTGTCACGAAAGACAGAAGCCTGTCCCTCACAGAGCGCGGGATGCTTCTGACACTTCTATCATTACCGGACAACTGGAATCTGACGCTCAAAGGCTTATGCCAGATCCTCCCGGATGGAAGGGACAAGATCGCGAAGACACTGAACAACCTTATTGCGAAAGGATATGTTACAAGGGAACAGGGCAGAACCGACATAGGCAAGTTCGGCTCAACAGATCTTGAGGTCCATGAATCTCCTGTTCTATATAAGGATACTAAACCAGATCCCGATTCTTCCGATGCGGATCATGCAGCCGTGGTAAATATTCCGCCGTGTCCTGAAAACCCGGATACGGCTAATACGGATACGGCCAAGCCGTATACGGGAAACCCGAATCCGGAAAAGCCGTGTCCGGAAAACCCGACACAATATAATACTTATATATCTAGTAGTCATAAAGATAATAATCAAAGAGTAAATACTCATAGAGTGTGTAAGGAAGACACACTCACCGATAGCGAATATAAACAACTGGTATCTGAGTTCGGCCGGGAGAACGTTGATTATCAGATCAAACGTATCGAAACGAATAATTACAAAGGCTGCAAGAATTACCCGACTATCAAGAAATGGTGTGCCGAGCGGGTCAACCGCCCCGGCAATACGCGGAGAGCTCCGGCAAAGACAAATTCGTTCATGAATTTTGAACAGCGGACGTATGACCCTGTCGAATTGGAGAAGAAGCTTCTCAGCATATAAAACAATCCCGCCGGAGTCACGGTGATTTGCCGAAAATGATCCCGCCGCTCTCCGGCGATATCATTTTCTTCCGGTTCGGATGTTGCCTGAACACTGCGATGAAAGAAGAAACCATCAACCGGATGCTTTCTTTCATCTCCGCTTATCTGCCCACCTGATTTGAATCATTGTCCTCCCCGGACAAGAATTCAAATCAGCCGGCAGGTATCAGGCATCACCCTTCCGGCCAAATCACCAAAACCACTGACACCTCTCCGCCGACCGCCTAAGCTTCCAAATCGGCTTCGAAGTGTCAGGCAAGTTTCGCAAAATGGCAAGCCACTTTGCACCGGAAGCAGCTCCGCTCCTTCCTAAACTTGCCAGTGGGCTCTGCCCCCTTGGATCCCCCGGCAATGGTTTCACCCTTGCAACCTGAGCACGACTGCACAGGTTGCCCCGCTCAGATCATCCACCCGATGATCTGTCCGACTCCCCCTGTACCAGTCTAAGGGCTTTGCCCTTGCATCCCACCAGTGGGGCTCTGCCCCCTTGGATCCCCCGGCAAAGGCTTCGCCCTTGCATCCCACCAAAGGGGCTACGCCCCTTTGGAAACCCGCTTTCCGCGGGCCTTTAACTGACCTCTCCAAGAGAAACAGCCTCCTGCGGAATCAACGCCCCTCTCCCACAACGCATATCCAAAAAAGGAGGAACGCCATATATGCGTACGCGAAAGAATGTCGTTACTATCCGAATGAATGATGCCGAATACGGCGTTTTAAAAGATAAAGTCCGGGAATCCGGTCTCACACAGCAGTCCTTCATCATCCGTTCCATCAGCGGCGCTGCTATCCCGTCTGCCGGTGAGCTGATGACTCTGAAGGAGATCAGCAGGACGCTGGCCGACCTGGTCCGGCAGCTCCGCGGCCTGTCCACCAATGTGAACCAGATCGCGCATGTCGCCAACGGCTGGAACATCCTACCCGGTACAGAAGAGCTTGCTGCGTTCCGCGACGAGATCGCCGGCTATAGGAAGGAAAGTGAAAATCTATGGCAATCAATAAGGTCGTCAATAAGTCAGCAAAGTCACACGGAGCAATGAGGAACGTTATCGAATATGTCCTCCGAAGCGACAAAGTCAAAGAAGGATATGTAGAAGTAACCGGTCCCTACAGCCACGCAATCATCGACTGGGATAAAGTCTATCAATCGTTCTTGCGGGAAAAGCATTTGTGGAACAAAGACTCCGGACGAATGTATGCTCATAACGTCATCAGCTTCCACAAAGACGAGATCATAACCCCGGAGACATGTATGAAAATAGGCAGGACATTTGCAGATGAATTCTTCCCTGAGCACCAGAATCTTATAGGAGTCCATCAGGACAAAAAGCATCTGCACATCCACATCATCACAAATTCCGTGTCCTTCATTGATGGCAGAAAGCTTCATCAGACAAAACGTGATCTTGAACGACAAAAGGAGTTCACCAACGCGCTCTGCAGAAAGCTGGGGCTTACAGTCACCGAAAAAGGGAAACACTTTGATGGCAGCGTGATGGAGGAAGGCGAGATCAGCGCATGGAGCAAGGACAAATATAACCTTCTCCGCAATGAGACCAAGAAAAGTTTTGTCGCAGACTGCGCCATTGCGCTGATGGACAGCATTCCGGAATCCGAAAATCGCGTGGACTTCATCAGAGCTATGGCTGGCCGGGGCTGGTCCGTCAACTGGCAGGAAAAACGGAAACACGTTGTCTTCGAGAACGATCAGGGGCAGAAAGTCCGTGACAGCAACATCTCAAAGACCTTCAACATGAATGTAGGAAAGGAGAGCTTACTTCATGAATTTGAAAGACAGAAAAAACTCAGAAATGAAAGAATCAGAGCCGAGCAGGAAGCCCGTGAGCTCGATAGATATTATGCCGGAATTGAGGCAGCCATCGCCGGAGCAGACGCTGTTATCGCAGGCGCAGAGCACAATACAAGAGCTTACGAAGACAGCATCCTCCCTCCAGACTCAGTTGGATGCAGAGAAAGCCGGGAACGCAGAGAAGGAATCGAAAATATCGACGCTCTCCTCACAGAACTCGACGCTGCTATCCAAAATGCAGGAGATGCAATCCACTATGGAGAAGCTCAAAGGGGAGCTCTTCACAGCGCAGAATCTGATTGGGAAGATCGTGGAGGAGAACGACGATCTGCGGAACAGAAAGGGTTTGAAGACCCTGAAAGAACAGAAATTACTCCGCCACGAAAACGAAGCGCTAAAGGCCTCTAACGATAAGCTCCGCGAACAGGTTGATATGTCCAATGTCGAAGCCGTTATTTCCGCACAAGATGCGAAGGCAAAATCAGAAAGAGAATATAAGATGCGCATCGACTCGCTTAATCAGTCACACTCAAGGGAATTCTCTGACGCCAGCAGGAAACTCCGTGAAGCAAATAGAAAATACGAAAGCCTCTCCAAAAAGCAAACCGACAAGAGAGCCGCTGATCTTCTCACACATTTTTTCGTTTTTTTATGCTGCATCCCTCGGGGACTGCCCTTTTTTGATGATCTGTGGACAGCCGTTTCAGCGCCTTTTCTCTGGTTGTTCGATGACACTAAACCCTTCTCAGACTGGCTGGCATCTCCATATTATTATGAATCTAACGTGAAAATAGTGGCTCTCACTCCGGTTCAGATCTGGCTCTTCAGAATTATATCCATAATACTGTTTTTGGCTTTCTTTTCAGTACTGTTTCTGGCAATCGGTTATCTTATCTGTTTCTGCATAAAATACACGTGTGCCCTGTCCCTGAGAATAGCCTACTGTACGCTAGTAATGTTTATCGTAACTCCCCTGTCCCAGGTCATTTCTTTTAACCTGTTTATTGTTTTCGGCATATTGCAGATCCTGTGTCTTGCGATGATCAGGTACCTCGATGAAGCGCATGAATATGGCTGGCGGGGAAATACGTGGTCCTATATCCGGAACCTGTAATTACGGATAAAGAATCTGTTGTGGTTCTCTCATTTGGCTCAGATAAAGAATTAAGGGAGGAATGAACATGGCATATGTCAAAAAAAGCTGTTATGTTGTCTATGGAGCTTACAGAGACGATCCGGATTATCCGATCGGATCGGAGGAAGAAATCTGCTTCAGTGAACGTGAGGCACTGGCGAAAGCCGAGGAAATGCGTCAGGATTACCGTTTCGAGGACGTCACATTAGAAGAGGAAATAAGAGAGTTTTACGTGAGGAAATCACGCACGATTTGACAAGAATACTGCCCATTGATATACTTTAAGGCACCCGCAGCAATGTGGGAAGTGTCCGGAAGGACACGGGAGGGATACACGAAAGCGTAAAGCGGTTGGCCTACACTCTCCGAAAGGAGGTGAAGCTTATGCCAATTATTCTGACTATCCATGTGTTCGGATATACCGTCACGTTGAGAATCACGAAGAAAAGCAACAACCGCCACTCGGCCAAGTGACGGTCGTTTAGATAATAAATGATTATTTCACTATACTGAGGTCAACCGCTTCTCGCTGTATCCCTCTTTCAATTATTATTGTATTGAAGATGATGCGTTCTGTCAAGCTTATTAAGTTTGCTTCGATCCATAAGCCACCAGCCTCTCAGTCGCATTCAATAAATGCTGTTTAAACTATGTAGTAACATAGCGGAAAAACCTCGCATCTGCCTGTTTCATTATAATCAACTAATTCTGTCAAGAGGCATGAAAACGCAAATGACAGCATCCCCTTCACCTCTATGTGCCTCTATGAAAGAAAAGTTTGTAAATATATTTTTCATCACAATGTCACAAAACAGTAAGATGAGCTGATGCCCCTTTAAAGTATCAAACAGGGAGCGATACAAGATTTCTATTATTTCTAATAAATGATTTGTAAATCCTTAGCGTTGAAATGGCACTCCACACCTCCATAGCCTTTCAACCATTCTTTCCAGACAATAGCTGTAATGCCAGTCTCGTCTTCATTAATATCTTTGGACATCCCACTGACACCCGTAATAAGTACAACGGTACCTTCAGGAATTTCAAGTTTATCACCACCACTATCAACTGGATAATAATCACTTGATTGATGATATTCAGCTATAAGATCTCCCTCAATCGCAGCCGTGCGTAATGCGGATTGATATGTCCAATATGGTTTTGTTACAAAATTTGAAACATTTATATAGTACTGAGATCCGTCATCCGTTTTTTCTACCAGCAGATAACCTGAATAATTACCATAGCCTTCATGTTCAAGAATCTGATCTCTAACAACCACTTCTGTTTTATGTGGGATCTTGACATCTGTTTCATTCCAAAATTGTTTATCAGGTTCATATGTCGGAATCTTCCATAGATTCATATCTTGGAAATTATCTGTCTTCTCAATCTCTATTGCCTGATCAACATAAATTGCTGCGTATCCAATTACCCCGATATAATTTGGTTCTTCTCTCGATACGTATGAATCTCCGCGTCCCCCCTTTGTCAAATCATAGTGATCCTTTTTGTTGCTTTCATCGAAAGAATCTGTGTGGAATGAAACAGAGTAAATACTATCATCTATTGGATTGAATGATACTAATATGTAGTTCCCCTCTGAATTCAGATCTTTCTCATCATTAATTTCAGCAGTTCCCTGATAATATGCTATCTTATACGACTTTGATTTAGAACTTTCTTTATAGCTTCCGGTATAAAGTCCGTATTTATCTGCTATATCTTCAATATTCTCTATAGAACCATTTGCACAAAAATCATTGTAAAAATCTTGCAAAGAGATTTCTTTATTATTCTTTTTCGTATCAGTTGCAACTGTAGAAGATTCTGATGAAACATCCTCTTTTACTATGTCACTATCTGTAGAATCTGTAATTGTGATTTCCGGTGTAGGCGTAGCTTTATGTATGGGTGCTGACGTAACTTGTGTTTGTCCTGTCCCTGTACTTGTCGTATTGTTGTCAGTACTATCTCCAAAGCCAGTGACCTTCAAAAATAGTCCAACTACACCAAGTACGAGAAAAATAGCTGCAATCGGAATTAAGTTTAATTCTTTTACGCTTTTCTTCTCCTGTTCCTTTATTTCTTCTTCCTTTAAAATTTTCAGTATTCCCTCGTTTGCAGGAAATGTGCTTCCACAGTATTCACATTCAATAAGAGATGTTGTATCTTTGATTATGCATTTTGCTCCGCAAGTCGGGCAAGATTGAGAGTATTCTTTTTTCTCCTTATCATTTTGGCCAAGGTCTTTCGGTCTTTTTATTCTTTGATAGACTACCATCGCGACACCAATTCCGATCAGTAACCACCAAAAGGTTTTCAAAAATGCAACGGCAAGAGCAAATAGAATGACTATTCCAATGACTGTTCCACAACCGACATCCTTTTTCATATTTTCTCCTTTTAATCATGCCATATCATTCAGCATCTTCTACAACTGTTTGCTTACAAGTTCTATATACATCTCCATAAGTTCTGACACACACTCTGCCTCGGACATTTTTGTAGAAAATCCATAGGCTTTCATTACGGCAACATTGTTTCTATCATGCGCCTTTCGAAGCTCCGGAGGCATGGTTAAGGGATCGTACAGATCTGCAAGACTGCTATCCGGATAGAAGGCACGGGCATCGAGTATTCCTTGGGCGGTCTGCTCGATTAGTTCTTTTTGTGCCGGTGTGGGAGTAGGCCAAGGAAAATTATTATAGACAATTGTATTACTGTATCTATAGTCACTTTTTAATCTACCACATACCGTACGCATCCAAGCCATATGTACATTTGATGTCAACACACCAAACAGATATAAAGATGCATTCGGAACAATTAGTACAAGGTTACTTGCAACAACATCCGGCTGGATAAAACCTATAGGGATATAACGCCTTTGTTCAGAAGACACACTCGGAATTATTATATACTCCGTTTTAGGTTGTCTGTTTTCAGTAAACTCTGTAGGCCTTTCTGACCATTTCTTTGTGGATTGTTTCCTGCTGTTTTTTCTAAATTCCCTTACCTTTTCCACTCTATCATATATTGGCTTACATCTTTTTAGAAGTTTTGGTGGAACACCTTCCAACCATAAACAATATCGAACTTTGTTATTAATGAATTCATCCGCCCCCATAAATCTATGAATAAACTGTTCAGCAAAAGGATGTTTAGCAAGGAGCTCTTCTTTTTCTTTTTGTGATAAAATTAAATTTCCACCATCAGTGGGCTGACTGCCTTTCACCATTTTGGGCACAAAACAAATAGGACTTGTCCGCTTTTCTATAAACACATCCGGAGCATCCGTTAAGTATGCGTTAATATTTCTTGCAATTGTGACTGTTTCTTCATCATATAATTTTCGACTTATCTGTGTTTTTACATTTATATTACTGAAACCAATAATCACACAATGAACGTGTGCTTTTAGACTTGCTTCGCTATCCCACCTAAAAGTTCTGTATGCAAAATCAATATGAATCTTAAACTGTTTAAACAGGGGCTTCCATAACACGGAGACCTGTTCTCCTTGTGTAATAGAATTCGTTGAAACAAATGCTGCTTTAATTTCGGTATTTTGAATGAACTGTGATGCTTTATAATACCACCCCGAAACATAATCTATGTTTTTTCCAAGACCAGATGTTGCCCTTGACAGATCATCCTTCTGCGTTGCTGTTTGATATGTATACCCTACGAAGGGTGGATTACCCTCAATATACCTCAGTCTTTCCTTTGGTATTACCTCCTCCCAATCCATCCTGAGCGCATTTCCCTGCACAATATTGGCATACGACTTAAGTGGCAGGAAATCAATTTTAGAATGCAATATTTCCTGCGTCTCCCGTATCATCTGCTCCTCGGATATCCAGAGTGCTGTCTTGGCAACCGTAACAGCAAAATCATTTATCTCTATCCCGTAAAACTGTCCAATGGATACTTTAACA
>CACYPS010000060.1:0-901 GCA_902776305.1 uncultured Lachnospiraceae bacterium
CGGGGAGAACCCTTCTCCCTTCAGGTTCACGGTCTCAAGGCCAAAGTGGACGATCATTTCGATCCCGGCGTCAGACCGGATTCCGTATGCATGAAGGCTTTCCGGAATAGCGACGATCTCGCCGTCTATCGGGCTGTAAATGTTTCCATTCTCAGGAATCACGGCTGCGCCGTCTCCCAGCACCTTTTCCGCAAAGACCTCGTCCGGCACTTCCTCCAGCGGTATCACCCTGCCATCCAGCGGGGACAGTATCAACATCCTGCTCATTTCTTGCTCCTTTCTGTTCATTTCCTTTTCTTTTTAGTGTATAGTGTAATTTCAAGCTGTTCTGTCTTGTTGCTGAAAACAGAATAACATATGTTGCATTGCAAGGGTTTTTCAGAATTTTTTTGCACATTATTTATGCAACTTAATTTGTTTTGTTGCATTGTTTCTATGCATTCATTTCAGGGAACATTTGACTTGTTGCCAAGACCGGTTTATAATATCTTTATGAAACAGCTCCGTGCAACACGCAACTTGCATTTACAGAAAGGATTTCTATATGTCCGTCACCGTAAGAGATGTGGCAAAAGCCGCAGGCGTATCCGCCTCCACCGTGTCACGCACCATGACAAATCAGGCGACGATCAGCGAGGCCACGAAGAAGAAGGTCCGGAAAGCCATGCTGGAGCTGGGCTATGTGCCTCCGAAGCAGAAGCAGGCCGTCTCCTCCGGCGTATTTCACGACACAAAAATATCCGGCGGAGCCGCAGTGCCTCAGGGCGCAGCTTTCCGCCGGATTGGGATCGTGCTTCCTCCTGTCCAGAGCAAGATGCAGGAGAATTCATTTTTTCTCGAAGTGATCAAAGGGATCAGCAGCTGCTGCAACCAGAGATCCTGCTCCGTCTCCCTTGTGAAC
>CACYPS010000060.1:948-19585 GCA_902776305.1 uncultured Lachnospiraceae bacterium
CTCCTTGTTCTCAGAAAATGCTCCCGACGGAATGATCCTGCTCTATTCCCACAAAAATGATCCTGTAACAGAGGATCTCATCTCCTCCGGCGTTCCCTTTATCCTGGTCGGGAAATCCACCTCCGAAGAAGGAGATCAGAGTTTTATTGACAATGACAACATTGCCGCGGCAAGGGAAGCCGCAGCCTATCTCGCGGGGCTTGGACACACAAAGATCGGCTTCTTAAGCAACCGGTCCGAAGAACAGTTCAATGCGGACCGGAAGGCAGGATATCTTCTGGCCCTTGCGGAGCATGCTCTGCCCATACGCCCGGAATGGATCCTGGAGTCTGACGGAACGAAGGAAAGGACTGAGGAGCTTCTGGGCCGGTTTCTTTCCCTTCCGGAGCTCCCCTCGGCGCTTCTGGCAGCGGATGACCTCCTGGCGGTGCTCACCATGCGGCAGGTTCTGGCGAAAGGCCTGCGGATCCCGGAGGATCTTTCCATCGTGTCCTTCAACGACTCCCTGCTCTCACGGATCACGCTCCCCGCGCTGACCTCCGTGGACGTGCAGGCGGAGCGCCTGGGAGTGGAAGCCGCGGCGCAACTTCTTATGCGGCTGGATCATCCGGACCTGCCGGCGAACAAAGTGATCGTCCCCCACCGTCTGGTGATCAGGGAAAGCTGCGCTGCGGTCAGTACGTCCGCCGGAATTCTCCGGAGCCGTAAAAATGCTGGACAGCCCCTTGGCCAGCCTGCACCATCAGACTTGTTCCGTCGTCAAAATCTTTCCAGGTCATGACAGCCGCGTACTCTTTCCATCTTTTTTCGCTGTCTTTTTCGTCCTTTCCGGCCTCATCGTCAAGATAAAGGTAATCGTGCTGCCGGAAACCGGATTCTTTGTCCGCCTGGATCCAGAATCCATGATCCCAGTCCTTGTCCGGGAAGGCGTACCGGAAGCCGGTCTCCGTTTTCTCAAGGATCAGGTCTTTCTCCGGGTCAAAGGTCCGGTCGGACACCTTCACTTCCTGTGTCCGGGAATCTTCCTCCTCCGCCCGGTACCTGAGAACGCCCCGGAGCCGGAAGTCATCCTGGTCGATCCAGCCTCTTTCATAAGTTGTCGTCTCCCTGGACCAGAGGGACGAAAACTCCTGGTCTTCGGTGGCGAGGTCCAGATTGTGGAAAAAGATCCCGCACTCTTCGCAGAGGGATTTTACTCCCGCAAGATTAAAGGCATCTATATTCTTCACATCAGCCGGGATCCCGAAGTTAAAATATTTGTTGAAGGTCTTTGTCGTCGATTCGCCGTCCTGGGCGGGCGCCATGACAAAGCAGCTGAAGTCCTTTATCTCTGGCGTGATCCCCAAGGTCTCAAAAAGAAATGCCGTAGCGGCTTCGTCCAGCTCCGCGCCCGGCATGTTCTCATCCACCCACGCCTGCATCATCTCTTTCCCTTTTTCAGTGACCTGTTTTTCAAGGCCATCATCGATCTTATTGTCCTCGCACCCGGAAAGACAGAGGACCGCTGACAGAAGGATCACCAGACTTGCAAATACTTTTTTCATAAAATTCCTCCCTGATACAGTAATCCCGCAGTGTTCTGCCTCTGTTCAGCAGGACGCTGCGGGAATGATGTTTACTGTTTTACCGCTGCAATACTGCCATCTTGCCGCCGGCCTGACTGCTCATTCTTTATGATCACCAAGCGCCCGGAGCGGATCCTTCAATGCCTCCCTGCAGACTGAGGTAAGGGATGGGATCATGTCCATATCAGCTGTACCTGCGAAGATCAAACCCGGGCTGACCGCCGACTTCCGGTCTTTCTCAAGCTTCCGATCCGGCACAAATCCATTACGCATGAGCCGATGCTGGAAGCCATTGATATACGCAAATATCTGGCGGAATACGGGAGCAGTGTGAACGAGGACGGAAGCCGCATCCTGGAGTCCGTCTCCTGCGGGGGAGAATCCGGCCCAAAAGCCCGTACCTGTGATTACGGCTGGGTCCTGAATATACATATCCAATGCGTGGAATACGGCGTCCCCTTCCATTTCCACCAGACAGGTGCCAGGCTCCGCAGATCTGTCCCGGACGGACATGGAGGTCACATTCTGAAAATCTACGAAATCCCGCGGGAATACCAGCATACACAGGCAGAAAAAGCAGGACTGGACTATGGCGGGGGGATTGAGATCCCTGCCAGCCTTTCAGCCGACAGTCTTTCTATATGTAAAGAGCCAGAAGAAGAGGGAAGCAATTAACCTGAATAATTCACCGATTATTCGGTGAATTATTCAGGATTAAAAAGCTCTTTACCGCCAGTCAGAGCAATAATCGGCTGGCGGTATTCTTATGCCGCAGCATCGAAATGATCATGGAATTCCGCAGGTGTCATCAGATTCAACAGCAGTAATCAGGTCTCCTTTTGAGGTGAACTTCTTGCCATAGTACATTTCCCGCTTCAAAATACCCCAGAAACCTTCCATCGGGGGCTGTCGCAATAGATGTTGTGACAGCCTTTCCTAATCGGTGAAAATCCGGCCTTGACGGCCGGATTTTTCCTATTTCAATCTTGGTCTCTGGTAGGTTACAGAATTCAGCAGACTTCAACTAAAGCCGTCCACCGAATAGGCGCCTTCTCCTGATCACTGTTTTGATTGTCCAAAATTTATGAAGCTTTCAGCTCAGTCAGGAACTGGCCAGTCCGGCCTCCCTGGATCTTGAAATGAAGCTTATTGATGTTATAGGCAATGGCCAGAAGAACGCTCTGGGCCAGTACATTTTCTTGTCCCCGGTAAAGATATCGCCGGAAATTCATGTCTTCTTTTATGACAGCAAAACTGCCTTCCGCCTGAATACTTCGGTTCATCCGGAGCTGTGTTCCATACTCCGTTGTGATCCTTTCCAGGGTCTCCTGCCTCTTTTGTTTCATCAATTTCGAGACATTCAGCCGTTTGTTTCGTTCCTCCATTGGAGTCTTGCAGTTGTTGCCATGGATACATTTGTCTTTATAAGGACATCCCTGACAACTCTCACATTCGTAGACAGTCACCGTACTGACATATCCGTTCCGGTTTTTACTATGCCGGTCATACAGCCGTTTGAGCTTCCTTCCGTTTGTACATATATATTCGTCCGTTTCAGGATCATACTTCATGTTCTCCCTCCGGCTGATATCCTGTCGATATTTCCGGGTCTTCGAAATCTCATAATTCTGAGGCTTCAGATAGGATTCCTGACCATTCTGTTCCAGGAAAACATAAGCTTCTTCGCTTTCATATCCGGAGTCAGCAACGATCTCCTTGTATTGGAACGGAAGATGATCATCCATGTCTTTTAAGAATTGGACAAGTGTCAGGACATCTGTCGGATGGCTGCTCAGGTCCACCCATGTGATGTATTGCGCGTCCACTCCGTGCTGAAGATTATAGGCTGGCTTCAGCTGCCCCTTCTGCATGGCATCTTCTTTCAGGCGCATGAATGTCGCATCCGGATCGGTCTTGGAATAGCTGTTCCTCTTTCCACAGATATGAAGATGCCTTGTGTATTCCTTCAGCTTACTGATATATCCTTCCAGCGTTTCAATGGATTTCTGCAGCGGACTCTTCCGATGACCAATTCCGTGGACAAATGTGATCTGTTCCTCTTTCTTGATGTGATAGAGTTTTTTACGGAGCCGTTTCATGGTATGCAGTGTCGCTTTGCCATTATAGACCACTTTGAGCCCGTATATGGTCTCACATTCTTCGATGAAAGATACGATCTTCTCAAACAGGCGGGCCTGATGCTTTGTAACAGACTTTTTCCAGACAAATGTATACTTATTTGCGCAGGATTCGATTTTTGTCCCATCAATAAATATGGTCTTGCCGGAGATCTCCCCAAGATCATGGAGGATCGATGTCACGTTAGTAAGGATTTTCTTTGGGCAGGAAGACAGATGAAGGGAAATGAACCTCGCGATCGTAGCGTGATCCGGGGCAGGCATCCCTTCAAGAAGATACATAAAGTTGACGTCCCTCTTGCAGGCTGTTTCAATATCACGGCTGGAGAACAGTCTATTCATGGAAGCATAGAGCATGATCTTAAGCATCTGACGCGGAGTCGCCTGATTTTTTCGGATTCTGTCATAGGTGGCATAGAGTTCCGAAAGATCCATTCCCTCCACAAATGCATTCAGAAGGCGGACCGGGTCATCAGCCGGGATCATGGTTTCCATATCGATTGGAAGTTTGATTTGATAATAGCCTCGATATGTCGTATAATCGGGCTGTAAATGTAATGGGGTTCGCATACCATTATTTTACTATAAGACCCGGACTTTTCGAAGCCCGGGTCTTTGTTTGAGGATCTGAGAGACCGCTTGCTTAGTTAGATTTTTGCAAAAATATCTGACATTATATGCATAGTATTTTTTTTTGGTAATTCAAAGAAAAAACATTGACAAAATGTAACAAAATGATATTATAATTATTCTATGGAAACGTTTACGGTAACGGTTACGGAAATGCCGGGAAAGGTATACGGGCAATACCGTGAAGGTGAATTATGACGACTATCAAAGACATTGCACGGATGTCCGGCTACAGTATAGGAACTGTATCGAGGGTGATCAATAACCGGGCGGATGTCAGTGAAAAGGCAAGAGAAAAAATCAGCGAGATCATACGCGAGCGTGGATATCAGCCGAATTCCAACGCCAGGAAACTGAAACAGGTCATTTCATCGGAAGTGTCAATTATTGTGCGCGGCAATAAAAATGTATTTTTCGAGTATATTCTGGAGGAGATCCAGATCATGATGAGAGGGTACGATGAGAACATCAATGTCCACTTTATCGGTGAAACAGATAATGAGGTTGCGACAGCAGCCCGGATCGTGTCCTACATGAAGCCGAAGGGCATCATATTCTTAGGCGGCTATATCGACAACTTTCGCGACGAGTTCTCACAGATAAACCTGCCATGCGTTCTTGTCACGACCGGCGCTAAGGATCTGGGATTCGAAAACCTGTCAAGCTTTACGACAGACTACTACGACGCAGGAAGGTTTGTTGTCAATAAGCTGTTATCGTACGGACACACAAGGATCGGTATCCTCGGAGGTTATTTTACGAATCGCAGTAAAGAGCATAAGAACGGCAAGATCATCGGAGCCGTAGAGACGCTTGACAGGCAGGGCATTACATTCGATTTTGACAGGGATTACGAACCATGTTCGTACTCGGCGGAAAGCGGCTATGAAGCTGCATTAAGGCTGCTTCGCCGGTCGCCGGACCTGACAGCTGTCCTTGCTGTCAGCGACTCGATTGCCCTCGGTGCAATCAGAGCCCTGAAGGATATTGACCGTCGTGTTCCCGAAGATGTTTCAGTAATCGGTTTTGACGGTCTAACATATACAAAGTATTCCATCCCAAGACTCGCGACTATCAGGCAGGATACGGCAATGATGGCAAAAAAGTGTGTCGATAATCTTCTTATGAGGATTACCTACGGTGGCCCGGCAGTCCACGAACTTATACCGTACGAGTTCATTGAAGGCGAGAGCGTGGCGGCGGTGAGACAGTGATGCCTTTTTCTGTAAACGACAGGAAAATGAAAAAAGCGCGGGATTCCCTGTATAAATAGGTGCAACAGATCCAAAGGAACTCTTTTGGATCAGAAAATAAAATCATTAATGGGAGGATAAAAACATGAAAAAGCTTATGGCAATGATGATGGCATTAATGCTGTGCGTGGGTCTGCTTGCCGGATGCGGAGGCAGCTCCGGCGGAGGCGGCACAGGCGGCGGTGACGCCGGCGGTTCGGAGACTAAGGAAGTGGTGGATGCTACTGTCACGGTATGGGGCCCGCAGGAAGACCAGTCCGATGACAACGGCAAGTGGCTCCAGACGCAGTGCGAGGCGTTTGCGGCAGCACATCCCGAATGGAACATTACTTTCAAGTATGGCGTATGCTCTGAAGGCGACGCAAAGACAAATATCGGTACAGACCCAAGCGTCGGCGCCGATGTATATATGTTCGCAAATGACCAGATCCCGGATCTGCTCAAGACCGGCGGTATTGCCGAGCTCGGCGGCAGCAATGTCGAGACTATGAAAGCCAACAACTCTGAGACGACTGTGAATACAGTAACCTATGACGGTTCAGTTTACGGCTTCCCATTCACCGGCAACACATGGTTCATGTACTATGATAAGTCCGTATTCTCGGATGAGGACATCAAATCACTTGACGCTATGCTCGAAAAGGGCAAGGTAGCTTTCCCGATGGACAATTCCTGGTATATCGCCGCTTTCTATGTTGCAAATGGATGCACCCTGTTCGGAGCAGACGGCGGTGATGCCGATGCCGGCTTTGACTTCAGCGGTGACAAGGCTGCAGCTGTTACCAATTATCTGGTTGACCTGATTGCCAATCCGAACTTCTCGAACGGCGATGTAGGAACAAACGCTGATGCCAAGGCATTCTTCTCCGGCACTTGGGATTATCAGAAAGCTGTTGACGCATACGGCGACAATCTCGGCATCGCGGCGGCACCGTCCATCACGATCGATGGCGAACTTAAGCAGATGAAGGCTTTCGCAGGCTCCAAGGCAGTCGGTGTGAATCCTGCAACCGCACTTTACAAAGAGCATCCCGAAATCGCAGTTGCCCTTGCTGCGTATCTTGGCGGCACCGATGCTCAGAAAGCACACTACGAGCTTCGCAACATCATCCCGACAGACAACAATATCACAGTAGACGATCCGCTTGCCAAAGCACAGATGGATGCAATGGACTTTGCTTCTATCGTACAGCCTCTTCAGGCGAACATGGGCAATTACTGGACTCCGGCGGAATCTATGGGTAAAGAGCTTGTGTCTGGCACTGTGACGCATGACAATGCAGCAGATAAGACAGAGGCAATGAACACATCGATGAATACTTCCGCAGTACAGTAAATTAAGCTCTGTGAATTGAATCGGGTCGGCCGGGCCAATGCGCTCGTGGCGCCGAATAGGAATGAACCAGGGGCTGCCCCCGGTTCATTTCTTAAAGCACGAAAACAACGGCTGGTCTTGACCGGCCGCCTGTCATTTACTCCATCGGGAGGTAATCTGTCATGAATGAAGATCGCATTTCCGTGAAAAATGCACTGATAAAGGGTGATTTTTTAACGAAACTTTCTGCCGTGATCATGGGAGCGGGCATAGCAGGACACCGGCAGATCGTAAAGGGCGCTGTCATCTTACTTTTGGAGATCGCTTTCTTTGGTTTTATGATCTCTACAGGCGCTCACAATCTGAGTATGATGCCGACTCTCGGCACGGAGGCACAGGGGAAGGTCTGGAATGAAGCCAAACAGATTTATGAATACTCAGCCGGTGACAATTCGCAGCAGATCCTGCTCGCAGGCGTGATCACATGCTTTGTCATAGCAGGTTTCATTGCGCTCTGGGTCCTGCAGCTTCGACATTCTTACAAGCTGCAGAAGATGATTGAAAAAGGGGAGAAGGTACCGAGCCTTGGCAAAGATGTAAAGAACCTGTTCGACAGCAACCTTCATATCACCCTGATGACGCTTCCCTGCGTCGGTATCCTGATATTCAATATCGTCCCTCTGGTCTACATGATCACAATGGCGTTTACGACGTATTCCAAAGAAGGAGAGCATCTGGTCCTTTTTGACTGGGACGGTCTGCATCAGTTCCAGAGAGTGCTGAACATGAACGGCAATATCGGCCGCCAGTTCTGGCACGTACTTGCATGGACAGTCGTCTGGGCAATATTTTCAACGTTCCTCAATTACATTCTCGGTATGATGCTGGCTATGGTCATCAACAGAAAGGATACGAAATGGAAGGGGTTCTGGAGATTCTGCTTTGTGCTCTCCATAGCTGTTCCGCAGTTCGTATCTCTGATGATCATGAACATCATGCTGCAGCCTTCCGGAGCTGTCAACGTACTTCTTCGGAACCTCGGACTTATAAGCGAACCGATTCCGTTCTGGACAAACGCAATGGTCGCCAGAATCACGATCATCGTGATAAACCTGTGGGTCGGTATTCCGTATACGATGATCCAGGTGACCGGCATTTTGCAGAATATCCCCGAAGATCTCTATGAAGCTGCCAAGATGGACGGCGCAGGACCGGCGACGATATTCTTCAAAATAACGCTTCCTTACATGCTTTTTGTCACGATGCCTTATCTGATTGCAAGTTTCGTAGGCAACATCAACAACTTCAATGTCATCTACCTGTTGTCAGGCGGTGGTCCTACGTATGTCGGCGATACCGCAGGTCAGACTGATTTGCTCGTCACCTGGCTCTACAAGCTGACGATCGATCAGCAGTACTACAACCTCGGCGCAGTTATCGGTATCATGACCTTCGTCATACTGACGGTCATCACGCTCACTACTTACAGGAATTCCAGTTCCTATAAAAACGAGGAGGCGTTCATGTAATGAAAAATCAGTCTCATGAAAATAAGCGGAGTCCTCGCAAGAGGATAGTAAACTTTCTCGTACATGTTTTGCTGGCTGTGCTCGCACTCATCTGGGTGATGCCTATCGTGTGGATCGTCCTTACCAGCTTCCGCGCGGAGCCGGGCGCGTATACCAACACCTTCCTGCCGAAAAGCTATACACTTAATAATTATGTGAAGCTCCTGACAGACAGGAACGTCCTGAATTTCCCAAGGATGTTCAAGAACACGCTGATCATAGCCATCTGCAGCTGCTTAATCAGTACATCCTTTGTGCTGTCCGTTTCATATTCACTCAGCCGAATGAGATTCAGGATGCGTAAGCCGTACATGAATATGGCGATGATCCTGGGACTGTTCCCGGGCTTCATGACCATGATTGCACAGTACTTTATCTTAAAGGCCATGGGCCTCACGGAAGGGTCATCCATCAGGTTCGGTCTGATCATCGTCTACAGCGCGTGTACCGGTCTGGGATTTCAGATATCGAAAGGTTTCTTCGATACGATTCCCAAAGCAGTTGACGAGGCGGCGGTCATCGACGGGGCAACAAGGTGGCAGATTTTTACCAAGATCACTATGCCATTGTCCAAACCGATCATCATTTACACCGTTATGACCTCATTCATCGCGCCGTGGGTAGATTTCATCTTTGCCAAAGTCCTGTGCAGAGCGAACGCCGACCAGTACACGGTCGCCATCGGCCTGTGGAACATGCTGCAGAAGGAGTACATCTATCAGTGGTACACCTGCTTTGCCGCAGGCGCAGTGCTGATTTCCGTGCCGATCGCCATACTGTTCCTATATCTGCAGAGGTTCTATGTCGAAGGCATGTCGGGAGCAGTCAAGGGATGATTGTCGGAGCGGTAAAAGGATGAAAATAATCAATAGAGCAGTAAATGTGATCCTGTTATGTACGATCCTGTGCATAACAGGATGCAGTCAAAGTCAAAAGACAGACCAGACAACGGGCGGTGAAAAGCCTGCTGTCTCTTCTGATTCGAGTAATGCAGCGGGCAGTGAAGAGCCCGCTGTTTCTTATGTCCAGATGCTGGACTACAACAAAGACCTCACTCGGGCACAGAAAGATGACAATTACCGTACGACATATGAGATATTTGTGTATTCATTCTGTGACTCCGACGGAGACGGAATCGGCGACCTTCAGGGCATTGTCTCCGAACTGGATTACATAGAAGATCTGGGATTCGATGCGTTATGGCTTACACCTGTGCACCCATCTTCTACGTATCACAAGTATGATGTGGATGACTATTACGCGATCGATCCGGCGTTCGGCACGATGGAAGACTATGAGACTTTACTCAAAGAGTGCCATGATCGGGGTATCCGCGTGTATATGGATCTTGTGCTCAATCATACGTCGGACGACAATGCATGGTTTGCGGCTGCGTCGGAATATTTGCATAAGCTGCCTTCCGGATCAGAGCCGGATACTTCGGATTGCAAATATTTAGACTACTACAACTTCAGCAGAGAGTCCTCTGATGGCTATGCGCCTCTTTTGGGCACTGACTGGTACTACGAGGCGAGATTCTGGTCTGAAATGCCGGACCTGAACCTTTCGAGCGAGGCTGTGAGAGGTGAGATCCGCGATATTCTGGCTTTCTGGCTGGGGAAAGGCGTTGACGGTTTCAGGCTGGATGCGGTGACCTACTATATTTACGCAGATCCTGATGCAAATGTCGAATTCCTGCGATTCCTCACGGAAGCCGGCCGCAGCATTCGTCCCGACTGTTATTTCGTCGGAGAGGCGTGGACGGACCGGAATACGATTGCGCAGCTCTATGCCAGCGGAATCGATTCGCTGTTCGATTTCCCGTTCAGCGGCAATGAAGGGTTCATAGCCAATATCATTAACGGCACGTATAAAGCGTCGGACTATGTGAAAGGAATGCTGCTGGCACAGGAAGCATACAGCAGCGCGAACCCTGACTATGTGGATGCGCCGTTCTACACGAATCACGATATGGGCAGGAGCGCGGGGTACTATGCCGCCGATGAGGGTCCTGTCACGAAGATGGCCTATGCGATGAGCCTGTTCATGACCGGCAATTCGTTTGTCTATTACGGCGAGGAGATCGGCATGAAGGGGGCCGGCAAAGATGAAAACAAGCGCGCTCCGATGTACTGGAGCGATGATCCGGATGACCCGGACATGTGCGCGGGACCGCCGGACATGGATGAATTTCCCATGAAGTTCCCTTCAGTCGCGGAGCAGATGAAGGACAATCTGTCGCTTCTGACCTGGTTCCGGGAGGTCATCCGCGTGAGGAATACATTCCCGGCAATCGCGAGGGGTACGACAGAGGGGGTGGATTCTCTAAGTGACGACAATGTGGCGGCGTTCATAAGGAGAGATCCGGAAAACGGCGATCTGCTTATCGTGATGAACCTTCGTGCGGATACGGCGGTGAAGGAGATGACGGGGGCCGTCTCGGCAGCTGACGGAGTTGACAGCGCCGGTATAGATCGCGGCCTTACACTGGCAGCTGTGCTGAATACCGGTGAGGAGGATATCACGTATGAGCAAGGTGTGCTGACATTGCCCGGCTACAGCATTGCAGTGTTTACTTTGGACAACATACAATAAAATTAGCGCAGCACTGAGGAAATGAGGGCTGTCGCATTAAGGCGCGCAACCACTATATATGGCAGATGTTATTTGCAAATGTCTGCCATATGTAGTGGTGACACCGTCTAATGCGACATTCCCAACTCTGGACATACTCTGCTTCATATGATGTTTCTTTAAACGTGTGCAGAAAGGAAGGTCTATGTATCAGTTTTGATGTTTTTCCGATTTTTTAATGATTTTCTACATAATTCTTATATTTAGTTAAGCCCTCGATATTTTTAGAAAACGCCGGCTCATCTTTTGCAGAATATAATCTTCGTCCTATTTTATCTGTTCCAGTGCATACGCACCACAGTTCATCACCCATTGATACCACATCATCCATATTATTTACTCGATTTGGGCACAATCTGGAAATGTGAACCATTCCTTCACATCCTTTATAGAACTCAACAAATAGTCCAAATTCTTTAATTGACACTACCGTCCCTTTACACAAAGAGCCTTCCTGCTTATAACTTGCTTTTTCCGCATTGATTGCGGAAATTTTAGCTTTCACATCATCGTCATTTGGATTTAAGTCAAGATACTTATCATAATATTCTAAAGCCTTGTCATAGTCCTTGTTGTCGTAAAAATCATTTGCCCTACTTAAGATATTCTTAGCTGATGCAATCCCTTGAACATTAACCCCAACTAATTTCTTTGCTTCTTCAACGGAGTACTTTGTCCCACAACTTTCACAAACATACACACCATCTCTTTTTACCAAATCATTACTACCACAGATCTCACAAACTATAGCTTTCATTCTTTATTGATTCAATACAAATGCATATATCGACATGCCCTCATATTATATGATACGTATTCTATCTTGTTTGCTTTTTCTTACAATGAAAAGATAGGTCTACTAATGAAAAACAGTGTTCATTATCATCTGCTCTCCATAAAATATGTCTCAACCTTTACCTCATTTCCGCGATCTTCAGGTCTATCCGTAAGCGGTTTATCCTCCGGCGTTCTGCACTCGTTCAGGCTTTCCGCATGTTTACTCTCCACTGGTGTTTCCGCCCCTGCGCCATTGACTGCAGACTGCTCTTCCGGAACCAGGTCAAAACCTGCATCCGGCTCGTCCTCTGTTCCCTCCATTTCCTCGCAGGCTTCCGGTCTTGCGATATCCCGGTCCGTTGCCCCATCTCCATACTGGATTGCACCGCCATCATCTTCCGCAGGTATCTGCGGTCTTTCAAAGATACTGTATTCGATCCTGCCTATTTTCCCGTTTTCAAGCCTTTCCTGATGACGTGTCAGATAGCCGGTCTTCTCCAGTTCCCTGACCGCAGCAATCACGGAATCCCTTCCTTCTTTCGTAATCTTCAATAGCCCGTTGATGCTGTAGTGCCATTCATCCGGAAGGCTGAGGAACACAGAGAGAAGTCCCTTTGCCTTCAGGCTGAGCCTCCGGTCCCTCAGATGATAGTTGCTCATGGTCGTATAGTTCGCATTGCGTTCCACACGGAAAACAGCCATTTTATTTACCGCCTTTCAATTCGTTCCTCCTGCGTCCAAGAGGCCTGTTCTTAATGCTTATCTCATAAGGGCATTCCTTGAAACGGCACCCTCTGCCGGTCCCGCCCGGGTAGTGAAACCGGCAGCTCCTGCATTCCCTGTACCGTCCCTCTTCACCGTTGTCATAATCTACTGCCGAGGGTCCTTCCCGCATAAGGCTCTCAAACGCCCCCAGCTCTCCGCTAGTAAAGCCCATGTTCCTCCTTTCCGGCAGGAACGGGACAAGCCCGCCCCCTGCCTGATTCCAATAAAAAAGCCTTCCATTATCGGAAGGTCTGATCATATCTGTATCTGCTTATAATGCCGCCTCTGCGATCTTCGATTTCCTGGGCATATCCACGGAAAGAGCGCCCTTCGCCTTCACTTCCGCCTTTTTCTCCGCAAGCTGCTCATGGACGCTCGGGCGTTTCTCTTTTTCAAGTTCCAGCCTTTTCTGCCTTGCGAGCGCATTCTCACGCACGCCTGTATCCTTGTCGAAATACTGGACCTTGTCGGACAGCATATCCTGCGGGGATACCTCATTCTGGTTGATCTCCTGCACCATGGTGACAAGGGCCTGCGGGCTCATGGCAACGCTCTCAGGCATGAGGAGGACCTCATGCACGGATGACGGCAGGATGAAGAAGCTCTCTCCGAGGACGGTGGCAGCCTGCGCGAGGATATCTTCCCTCGCCATGAGCGACGCGCCAAAGGTCTTGTCCTTCATTGTCAGGCAGTAAAGATTGATCTGATTCTCATCGGGGATGACGGGAAAAGCGTTCCCGAGGAGGTTCCTTGCCTCACCGCCTGCCATCATATGTCCCATCATGTCACCGAGGTTATAGAGGCGGGGCCCGCGATGGTCCTCTGCCGCCATGGCATCCGCATTCAGCTGTTCGACCTGGATGCCCCAGCTGTTCATGAGGCCCGGAGTAACGGAGATCGTCCCGTAGGAATCGGCTGACATATCACCGACACAGACCTGGAAGGTCTTTGCGTAATCCCCGTCTGACACGCTCACAAGCTCCTTGAGCCGCTCCCTGTTCTGTTCTGCGTCGCAGAGCCTGATCTGCAGGCGGTCCTTGATCCCGTCATAGTTGAGGAGAATGTCGATATCGATCGGCTTATCGCTGCGGTCCGCCTCGATACGGACATCAGCAATGTCTCCCACGATCTTAACGATGGATTCCCCGGCCTGATAACGGTCGAAGAACGGCTCCAGATAGATATTCGGGATGATCTGCTCCTCCTCCCTGCGGATGGAGAGACCCGTCAGCACGACATCGTTCGCCTTTGTCACGGTCCTCAGCTCCATTTCCGCATTGTCAAACGACGGCGGAAGGTATTCTTTTACATGTCCGACAATATAGCTGTCGAATTCGTTCCTGTTCATCATACTGTGTTACCCCTTTCTGTTCCTGCGGTACCCGTTCTTTACGCCGGGCATTTTCCGTACCATGTGCTTCCTGTACGCTGAGAGAATTGCGCGCTCGTCCCTGCGGGTGTGGCGCTCATAATTATCATTGAACTGCTGTTTCATGGGTTTCACCTCGTATAAAAGTTATTGCAGATTACTGCAAGTGTCGGATCGCTGAGTATGTAACACGCCTGCTTCGCAGCCGTTAACATACTCATGTGTCCTTTTCACAAATGCAGGGAGGATCTGATGTCCTCCCCGCATGATCTGTTCATTCAGTTATCCTGATGCCCCTCAGGCCTTCTTCTTCCTTCTGATCAGGAGCGCTGAGATGACCGCAGCAGATGCGCCGAGCAGGATGACAGGAAGGATGATATTGGTCGTATCTCCTGTCCTGACCGGGGCTGAACGTGTAGTCGTACCGGGTGTCGATGGTGTTGACGGTCTTCCCGGCACTTTTGTCGGCGGGACAGGGGTCGGTGTCGGCTTTTTCCCGATCGTAACGGTCTGGGCCTCATCGTTGATATCCGCATGACCTGCGATCATGATCCCGTCCCTGTACAGGAACTCATAAGCAACGACCGATTTCCCGGTCAGTTCCCTGCAGTCGAGTTCAAAGGAGATTTCTACGATTCCGTCCTTCTCCTCCGGCGTGAATGTCTTTTCCGCCGTGACTTCGCTGCCTCCGATCATGAGGTTCTTTCCCGTTGACTTATCCACCAGGGTCCCGCTCACTGTGTACGATCTTCCCGGCATAAGGTTCGTGTAGTATACCGTATCCGTGAAGTTCCTCGGATTCTCGGCCTCCGCATAGTGGCTGTTTGATTCATTGTTGATGAATTTCGTACGGATGCCCGGGGAATAGACCGTCTGCGCCTCATCGTCCATGTCCTCATGGGCGGCTACCTCTTTACCGTCATCATACAGGACTTCGAACGCGACAACTGTCTTCCCTGCCAGTGCCGGTCCGCTGATCCTGAAGGACAGCTCGACTGTCCCGTCCGGCCCTTCAGGCGTGAATTCTGCTGCCGCCCTGACGGCTTCCCCCTCGGCCTGCACCTGCGCGCCGGTCCCCTTATCCATGAGGACGCCGATGACATTGTATTTCCTTCCGGCAATAAGGTTCGAATAGGTTACCGTATCGATGAGCACAGCGTCGTCAACTGCCGTCGTGTAATGCGTCCCGGAACCGGAATCCCTGAGCTCTGTCCCGATCTTCGGATAACGGATCGTCTGGTCTTCGTCACTGAGATCCGCGTGGGAGGCGATGGGCTTCTTATCCCTGTACAGGTCCTCAAAAGCGACGACCGCCTTCCCTTCGAGTGCGGATGCATTGAAAGTGAATACGATCTCCACCTTGCCCGATGCTGTCTCTGCAGTGAATATCTTCTCCGCTGTTACCTCTTTCCCGCCGTCAAGGACCGGTTCCCCTGTCTCTTTGTCGACGAGCCTGCCCTTTGCCGTGTACTCTTTTCCAACGATCAGGCCGGAATATGTCACGGTATCGATATGGGTGACCTTTTCGGAAGCCTTCGCGCAGTGGCTTTCCGTATCCTTGTCGAGCAGGACAGTCCCGATCTTCGGGAAGGATACCGTCTGCTCCTCATCACTGATGTCCTCATGGACGGCTGCGGGCGTTTCCTCCCTTGTATCGTCCTCCTTCACAGAGAATGCTTTTTCAAAGACAACGACGGATCTTCCTGCAAATGCTGCCGCGTCCACCGTGAACTCCACGTCGACCTTGCCGCTCATCTCCGTGACTTCGAACTCCTTCTCCGCCGTGAGTTCTTTTCCTTCCGCATTGACAAATGCCCCGCCGGTCTCCTTGTTCATGAGTGTGCCCACAAGGACATATCTGCCCTTCGGGAGGGCTTCATACACCACATGGTCGCAGATAGTGCGGACACCGTCCGCCTCGAACTCCTTCTCACCGGTCTCCTTGTCGGAAGCAGATGTCCTGATGGACGGCTCATAAATGGTCTGGTCCTCGTCATTGATATCCGCGTGCGCCATGATCTCGACTCCGCTGATGCTGACCTTTTCAAATGCGACCATCACCGTTCCCGCCAGCTTCACACCGGAGAACTCGAACAGCATCTCTACTTCCCCGTCCTTCTTCTCTGCCGTGAAACGTTTTGACGTAGTTACCGGCTGGCCGTTGTCATCGAGTACCGCTTCCCCGGTCTTCTTATCCATGAGCGTACCGGTCACAAGGTACTCCTTGCCGACGAGCAGGTTCTCGTATTTCAGGATATCCTTCACCCTGATATCCTCGGCAGGGAGGACGATATTGGTCTTCGTCACCTCGTCGGAAGCTTCCGTCTCCGCCTTCGGGAATACGATCGTCTGGTCCTCATCATCGATATCCGTGTGCCTGCCGATCTCTTTCCCATCCTCGTCATACAGGTATTCGAAAAAGACGACGGTGTGGCCTTCCAGCCCTCTCGCATCGATCACGACAGGGACTTCGACCGTGCCGCTCCTGTTCCAGAAATGGACCTTGAACTTTGTCTCAAGGCTGATATCTTTCCCGTTTTTGTCCTGCACAACGGTCCCGGTCGTCCTGTCCATGAGGACGGTCTTCAGGGTATAGGTCTTACCGGAAGTCAGTCCGTCATAACTTACCTTGTCCGTGAGCTCCGTCTTTTCCTCCGCGAGTGCGATGTGGTGGCCTTCAGGCGTGACTGTGTTGGATGTCCCATTGTCACCGGTCGTCAGCTCCTTCACTTTTTTCGTGCAGTCCTTGTCGGAATATACTCCGTAGACCGCTCCTTTAAGGCTGTAACTGCTGTTTCATCGATCAGCTCATCTTCCGGCACCTCGATCTCATCTTTCGCAAAGAGTCCTGCAATACCGCCCACAATCACCGAGAGGATGGACGGCTTATCATCATATTCCTTCACCGGAGGTACATCCTCCGTGAGAGTAGAACCGATCCCGCTCTCTGTCTCCTGCACCGGTTCCTCATCCAGGCTGAGGCTGCTGTCCGTGTCGGAAGGCACTACGCGTTCATCTGCCACAGAGGAATCATCATTATCCGGATTGTCCTGATCTTCAGGCTGTTCCTGCCCGTCCGATGCTTCCTGCGTTTCAGCTATTACTGATTCCGTACCACTGTCTGACCCGCTGTCTGTGGGCGGAACTTCAGTATCACCGGGTCCGTTCTCATCCGTCTGGGAATCCTCATCACTGGGATCCTCCCCTGACTGGTCTTCTGAAGGAGACCCTTCTTCGCTGCTCTCATTCGATCCTGTCTGGACGCTCTCCGTATCTGCCGGTGCAGGCTTTTCGATCTCCTTTACACGGATGCTGCGGCTGATCTGATAGACCGGATGTCCGCTGACAGGCTCGATGTGATATGTCGTCCTGTAGGTATCCGCATGATCCGTGCTGAACCAGCTGCCTTCCGCATTGACCGCATCATCGAGGTAGATATTTACCTTTGACGGATCCGGGATATCAAGATTTGTAAAATCGATACTTACGTTGAATTCCGCTCCGACGGGAACAATGTAATCGCTCGGGCGGACGATCTCGTCCGCATCCAGCTGGTCAATGACGCTCTGGAGCGGAGGATATTCAAGTTCATCCGCAAAGACCGGTGTCGAAGTTCCACACGAAGTGAGAACCATCATGGCTGCCATCAGCCCGGAAACACATCTCTTTACATTTGGAATTTTCATTTGCTATTTTCCTCCATTCAAGTCTCGCTCGCGAGACTTGGCGCGGGATTCGGGTCAGCGTCAGCTGACATAGTTCCAAACCGAATCCCTGCGCATCCTCGCGGAGCGTTTATCTCAGTGGGAGTCTCAGCTCCCACTGAGATAAAAAAAGCGCATCCGAATACGTCAGATGCGCCTGGTCGATACCATAATTCATTATTCAGTTTTCAGTTTCAGGTATTATCCAGTAGGACTTCTTGATCTGATCATTTGACCTCCTTCATCCATTGATATAAATATATCTGCATCATTTTTTAATCCGCTTCCTCGAATACATAAAGTATTTCCAGGACAAACGGGACCACAATGATACCGAAAAATGCGATTATCATTATTAGTATTAGAATCTCCATAAGACCTCCTTTTTGTATTTTTATCAGCATTTATCCTCAGTAAAAGTGGGAGAGAAGGCGCGCGATAACTGCCGATAACCCCATTGAACCGGCAACCTCCGCCTTTAGAAATTCCCGATTTTCGAACCTTTTTTTTGTAATTGTTGCAAATGAGTTGCAAATCTGGCAAAAATCGGCATTTTTTTCAATTTTTTTGTACAGTAGGGAAATTTGAATGGTTGGAAGTTCTAAAAGAAAAACTGTTGCAAAAACGGGATTTGCAACAGTCTGAAAAAGCAGTGTTTAATTGGCACAGGTCATTTTTTGCATAAAAAAACCGGAAATCACATTTTTTCAACGGATTTCCGGTCATTTTCAGCGTCTACGAGAGGATTCGAACCTCCGACCCCTCGCTTAGGAGCCACGGTCGGTGTTATGCACCGAGGATCATATGTAGTCTTTCAAATTCCCTGAAGGCCCGTAATCGCAAGTTATTTTTTTGTTATTGAGTGCACTGGTGATCACCGGAAATCATCCGAAATCATTGGTAATCACCTGGTGAAATT
>CACYPS010000061.1 GCA_902776305.1 uncultured Lachnospiraceae bacterium
GTTCGGCGCTCTGAGCTCCAAGAAATTCATTGTCCCGATCATTAACGATATCAAGGCAGGAAAGAAAGTTGTCGCTATGTGCGCTCCGGCTACGGAAGGTCAGTTCGGCAAGGACATCACAATGGCGTCTGTGAGACAGGCCCTGATGAAAGCCGGCTTTGCGGAAGTCGTCGAAGTTGGTCTCGGCGGTGATATGACAGCTGCTTATGAGGCTGCCGAGTGGGCGGAAGCCAAGAAGGAAGGCCGCAAGATGACAACATCATGCTGCCCGGCCTTTATCAGCATGATCCGCCATGAGTTCCCGAAGCAGTATCAGGAAAACATGTCCTCCACGGTTTCTCCGATGGTTGCTGTTTCCCGTTATCTGAAGGCTGTGGATCCGGAGACAGTCACTGTATTTGTCGGTCCCTGCATTGCCAAGAAGGGCGAGACACTCAATGAGTTCATCGCGGACAGACCGAATTATGCCGTGACATTCGGAGAAATGCTTGCCCTGATTCACGCCAAGGGCATTGAGTTCGAGCCGGTAGAAGAAGAGTATCAGGAATCCTCTCTGTGGGGCAAGAAGTTCGCAAGCAGCGGCGGCGTCGCGGCAGCGGTCCTGGAGGTCATGAAAGAGCGCGGAGAGGATACCTCCGACATTCAGCTTCTTTCATGTGCAGGTGGTGCCGAGTGCAAAAAGGCTCTTCTTACTCTGAAAGCCGGAAGACTGAAGGAAGACTTTATCGAAGGTATGATGTGTCCGGGCGGATGTGTCGGCGGACCGTCCAAATTCGAGGCAGAGGCTACGGTCGTAAAAGCACGTAACATGCTGTTCAAGCAGGCTGACGGACGTAAGATTCTCGAGAATCTGGAGAAATATCCGATGGACAAGTTCTCAATGTACAGAGACGGACATATGGAATAAAACACGAAAAAAGATAAATGCATATCGATATTTCGATACTTGCATTTTTTGCAAAACAAGCCCTCACGAGGGCTTGTTTCGCGTTGCCTTCCTTGACAAATATTCTTACAGAAAACTATAATCTTTATTAAGGAAACTAATGAAAAGCGGAAAGAAAAAGAGTAACTAAGTGCTCAAAGATTGGGGAAACCCGGAACTATGCAGATAGAAAGGAAAGAGTATGGGTATTTACAACTTCAGGGGAGGGGTACATCCGAAGGGCTATAAAGAGCTCTCTGCAGATAAGCCCCTAAAAGAGTTTCTCCCGTCGGGAGAACTGGTATTCCCGGTAAGCCAGCATGTAGGTAAACCGGCCATACCTGTCGTAAAGCGCAATGATCTGGTCAAGGTAGGTCAGCTCATTGCCAGAGCGGACGGCTTTATCTCCTCCAACATCCATTCCTCCGTTTCCGGCAAGGTCAAGGCAGTTGAGCCGCGGCTTAATAACGCCGGTGTCATGGTGGAATCGATTGTCATCATCAATGACAATGAGTACACTCTGGCGGAAGGTGTGGGAGAGAAGACGGACTACACAAAGCTCTCCGCAAAGGAAATCATCGATAAGATCAAGGATGCAGGTGTCGTCGGTCTCGGCGGTGCAGGCTTCCCGACCTTTGTCAAGATGATGCCGCAGAAACCGGAGGAAATCAGATGGATCGTTGCGAACGGAGCGGAATGCGAGCCGGGCATCACATGCGATGACAGGCTCATGCAGGAGCATCCGGAAGAGATTGTTGAGGGAATGAAGATCGTTCTTCAGCTTTTCCCGACAGCGAAAGCGGTCATCGCCATTGAGACCAACAAGCCGGCGGCAATCGCTTCCATGAAGAAGGCAATCGCCGGTGACAACAGATTCTCGGTGCTTGAGCTCAAGGTCAAGTATCCGCAGGGCGGTGAGCGAAATCTCGTACACGCCGTCACGGGCCAATACATGGAGTCGGCATCTCTGCCGGCAAGCCTTGGCTGCATCGTCGACAACGTCGCCACACTGGCAGCGATTTATAAGGCTGTCGCATTGAACACACCGCTCTATGAGAGAGGTCTCACAGTCACCGGTGACGGTGCTGCGCAGCCGGCCAACTACATCGTCAAGTTCGGTACGCTGGCATCCGAAATCATTCCGGATGAAGGCGGGCTCAAACCGGGTACCAAGAAAGTTCTTCTTGGCGGGCCCATGATGGGTATGGCTATCCCGAATACGGATATCCCGCTCGAAAAGCGCAACAATGCTCTGACCTGCTACCTCGAGGATGAGGTCGAGATTGCTCAGGGCAAGCTTACCAATTGTATCAGATGCGGAAAATGCATCCGCGTATGTCCTCTCGGTCTCTACCCGCAGATGATGGCGGAGGCAATCGAGAAGAATAATCTGCAGAGATTCATCGATGTCCACGGTCTTGACTGTATCCAGTGCGGGACCTGTAACTTCGCATGTCCTGCAAAGCGCCCGCTCACGCAGCTCTTTAAGCAGGGCAAGCCGTTGGCAATGGCACTTAACCGAATCAACCAGAGCAAGAAGGAGGGAAGCAAATGAGTACAGAAACAAGTACCTTTAAGCATGTCTCGTCCTCACCGCATCTGAGAAATCCGCTGACGACCGGCGGCGTTATGATGAATGTTGTGATCGGTCTTGTTCCGGTCACTGTGTTCGGTATCTGGCATTTCGGATTGCATGCGGCGCTTGTGATTATTGCGAGTATTGCATCTGCGATGCTGACGGAGTATTTGTTTGACCTCATCGCAAAGAGGCCGAACACTTTGTGGGACGGTTCCGCAGTTGTCACAGGTCTTCTCCTGGCACTCTGCCTTCCGTCGCAGTGTCCGCTTTACGTTCCGATTCTCGGTTCTGCGTTCGGTATTCTGGTCGCGAAGTGTTTCTTCGGCGGGCTCGGACAGAACTTCATGAACCCGGCTCTTGCCGGACGAGCTTTCCTGCTGATTTCCTTCGGTAAGGTCATGACAGACTACAGTTATGATGCGGTCAGCAGTGTTACGCCTCTTGCCTCTCTCAATAGCGGCGAGGCGGTCGATCTCGGAAAGATGTTCATCGGTCTTGCGACCGGTCACATCGGAATCAGCATTTTATGCATTGTAATCGGCGGTATCTGGCTGCTTGTAACGGATACGATCAGCTGGGAAATCCCGGTCGCAAGTACAATAAGCTTCGTAATTTTCCTCATCGCAATGAGCGGACGCGGCTTTGATCCATATTATCTGGCTGCACAGCTCTGCGGAGGCGGATTTGCTCTCGGAGCATTTTTCATGGCTACGGACCCGGTCACAAAACCGATGACCTGGTCAGGCCAGCTTATCTTCGGATGTCTCTATGGTTTCCTGTCCGCAGTCTTCCGTACACAGGGAAGTATGGCGGATACGACGACATTTGCCATAATCATTGCAAATCTCGCGACGCCTCTCATTGACCGGATGCCGGTTCCGCAGCCGTTCGGTGTCGGAAAGAAAGGCAGCAGTGTCATCCCGGGTGTCGAGGCACTTAACGCGCCTAAGAGAAAGTCGATGATTCCGAAATCAGCTATCATTCTTATGGCTATTACACTTGTCGCCGGCGGCGGTCTTGCTTGCGTCAATATGATGACGGCCGATACGATCGCTGAAAATGAGAGACAGGCAGCGCTTGCGGCTTATGAGACAGTCCTTCCGGATATGGAAATCACATCGGATGATGCACTCACAGCGCAGGTAGAACAGTTCGCCGAGA
Organism: uncultured Lachnospiraceae bacterium; assembly: GCA_902776305.1. Taxonomy (GTDB): domain Bacteria; phylum Bacillota; class Clostridia; order Lachnospirales; family Lachnospiraceae; genus Chordicoccus. The sequence continues at coordinate 3,666 of CACYPS010000061.1, forward strand.
CCGGTTACGGTGACGGCGCATTCGGACGCGTCTACATCAACGAAGCTGTAGTCGGCAAGGATTCTTCCGGAAATGCCGCAGGATATGCAATCAGTGTATCTTCCATGGAAGGCTATGACGGCGAGATTGCAATGTCTGTCGGTATTCTTCCTGACGGCACAGTTACGGGAATCTCCTTCACAACGATTACCGAGACAGCCGGTATGGGTATGCTTGCCAATGAAGATTCCTGGAAAGCGCAGTTCAAGGATAAGAATGTGGAGGCGTTCAAGCTCAACAAGGCGGGCGGTTCAACGACCGACGAAGAGATTGATTCTGTCTCCGGCGCTTCCATCACATCCGGTGCGGTCGTCAACGCTGTGAATGCTGCTTTAGATTTCTTCCACAATTATGTGGTGGCTGGATAAGGAGGGATAAGTCGTGAATAAAAACATGGAACGTATTTATAACGGCATCGTAAAAGAGAATCCCGTCTTTATCATGATGCTGGGCATGTGTCCTGCTCTGGCGGTTACGACATCTGTTACGAATGCCCTCGGTATGGGAGCCTGTACCATCGCGGTTCTCGTAATCTCCAATATTGTTATTTCTCTGGTCAGAAATATCATTCCCGATGAAGTTCGTCTACCGGCATTTATCGTAATTGTTGCTTCATTTGTAACGATTGTAGAGCTGGTCATGAAGGCTTACTTCGTTGAACTCAACGCTTCACTGGGCGTATATATTCCGCTGATCGTTGTTAACTGTATCATTCTCGGCCGTGCGGAAGCGTACGCATCCAAGAACGCACCGCTCCTGTCCGCAATGGATGGTATCGGTATGGGCCTTGGTTTCACGGTCGGTATCGTAGCGATCGCGTTCTTCCGCGAATTATTCGGAAACGGTACAGTTTGCGGTTTTCAGGTCATGCCGTCTTTCTATCCGCCTGTTTCGCTGCTGGTCAAGGCACCGGGAGCATTCCTCGTTCTTGGATTCATTGTTATGGCAATGAACGCCATGAATATCAAGACACAGGCCAATAAGAAGGTCGAAGAAGGCTGTGACGGCGGCTGCGCTGCATGTGGTGTTGCAGACACCTGTGACAAGAAGGAGGCTAAAGCATGAGTGGACAGACATCTCTTATCATGATCATTATCGGAGCTGCCCTGGTCAACAATGTTGTCCTCAGTCAGTTCCTCGGCATCTGCTCCTTCCTCGGCGTTTCCAGCCAGATTAAAAATTCTGCCGGACTGGGCGGAGCGGTTATCTTCGTTATCACAATAGCGTCTGCGGTGGCGAATCTGCTTTATACATTTGTCCTTGACCCGTTAGGTCTGGACTACCTGCAGACAATCGTTTTTATCATTGTCATCGCAGCTCTCGTTCAGGTCGTTGAGATGTTCCTGAAGAAGACGATGCCGGCGCTTTACACAGCCCTCGGTATTTACCTTCCGCTCATCACAACGAACTGTGCGGTTCTCGGCGTTGCACTTAACAATGTGTCTGACGGCTACAATTTCATTCAGAGTGTTGTCTCCGGTTTCGGTACCGGCGTCGGCTACACGATCGCGATCGTGTTGCTTGCCGGCATTCGTGAGAGTCTGGAAGGAAATGATATCCCGAAGCCCGTCAAAGGTGCTCCGCTTGTTCTCTTCTGTGCGACACTTATGGGAATGGCCTTCTATGGTTTCAGTACGTTAGGATAAGGAGGTCAGAATATGAGTGGAAGTACATTATTGATTATTACGATCATCCTGCTTGCGGTGGTTGGTCTTCTTGTCGGCGTTATGCTTGTATTTGCAGGTAATAAGTTCGCGGTCGAAATCGATCCCAAGGAAGCCGAAGTCCGCGCATGCCTCCCCGGCAATAACTGCGGTGCCTGCGGATATCCGGGGTGTGACGGCCTTGCTGCCGCGATCGCGAAGGGCGAAGCTCCTGTAAACAAATGTCCGGTCGGCGGCGCTCCCGTTGCCGCACAGATTTCTGAGATCATGGGCGTTGAGGCAGGCGCTGCCGAGAAACATGTTGCATTTGTCAGATGTTCCGGCACCTGCGACAAAGCTAAAGAGAAATCCGTTTATGTCGGTATACAGACATGCTCCGCAGCGGCAGCGATTCCGGGCAAGGCTTCGAAGGCCTGCCAGGCCGGCTGCCTCGGTTTTGGCGAATGTATGACGGTCTGCGATTTCGATGCGATTCATGTAGTGAACGGTATTGCGGTCGTCGACAGAACAAAATGTGTTGCCTGCGGCAAGTGCGTTGCGACATGCCCACAGCATCTGATCGAGATTATTCCAGACAAATCGACGTATGGCGTCGCCTGCAACAGCCATGAGAGCGGCAAGATCGTCAAGCAGCAGTGCGAAGCGGGTTGTATCGGCTGCAGGCTCTGCACAAGACAGTGCGAGACGGGATCCATCTCGGTGGAGAACAATGTTGCTCACATCGATTACGAGACGTGTACACACTGCGGTAAGTGTGCTGCCAAGTGCCCGGCGAAGGTCATTGTGAACCGGACCGGCAAGGTGGAGATAGCGGAGACGGCTTGATGTCGGAGCCTTTTCATAGATCCGAAACGCGACGGATTGAAATTACGGAAGCGGGGGCGGTTGCTCCTGCTTCCTTTTTTGATTGATTCAAGGGTGAGAGCCTGAGAGTTACGGAAGTGCCGACCAAACATGCTTCTACTTCCGTAAATCTCACAAAAAACCCCAAAACTCGAAGAGACGACCGCTTCGCGGTCGTCTCTTCAGGTTAAAGGTAAGGGAAAACTATGAAAAAGGATGATATTGTCTAATTAGGCGATCGTCACCTCGACCTCGACCACACTTCCTGCCGGCTGCGGCGGAATCACGTTGCCGGAAATCTCCTTGCCGTCTACCAGGACCTTCATATCGCCGGTCTCAAGATGGCTCGGATTCTTGACGGTGATGTTGTAAATCGCATCGCGATATGCGCGGCTGACTGTGAAGCCGTCCCACTCTGCCGGGATGCACGGACGTACGCGGAGTCCGTCGAAATCCGGATAGATGCCGAGGATGTACTGAGAAGCATTCACAAATGTCCAGGAAGCCGTTCCTGTCAGCCAGCTGTTCTTGCCCTCTCCGAAGTGAGCTGCGTCGCGGCCTGCGACCATCTGGCAGTAAGCGTACGGCTCAGTGCGATGAATGTCCATCTTGTCCTCGAGGAAGGAAGGTGTGATCTTCTTGTACAGATTGTATGCGCGGTTGCCGTGTCCCATCTCTGTCTCGGCGATGGAAACCCACGGATTATTGTGGCAGAAGATACCTGCATTCTCCTTGTATCCCGGCGGATAGGAGGAAACCTCACCGAGGTTGAGATGATATTCCTTATATGCCGGCTGCAGGATCATGATACCGTACTCGGACTCGAGCTCTCTCTCGACACTGTCAAGAGCTTTCTGTGCTTCTCCGGTCTCTTTACCGATGCCTGCCATGACGCAGAAGCCCTGCGGCTCGATGAAGATCTTTCCGTCTTCGCACTCGTGGGAGCCGACCTTCTCGGAAAATGCGTCGTATGCGCGCAGGAACCACTCGCCGTCCCAGCCGTCTGTGAGGACGGCATGCTCCATGGCTTTGACTTCTTTCGCTGCGGCGTCAGCCTTATCTGCCTGTCCGATATGGCGCAGGATGTCAATATATTCCTTGCCGTACTTGACGAACATGCCGGCGATGAATACAGACTCTGCGACCGGTCCTTCGGACGGGCCTGTTGTCTGGAAGGATTCGCCCGGCTCATCCGAGAAGCAGTTGAGGTTCAGGCAGTCATTCCAGTCGGCGCGGCCGATGAGCGGCAGACCGTGCGGTCCTTTGTGGGTTACTATATAGTTGAAGGAACGATCCAGATGCTCAAGCAGCGGAGCTGCAAGGCTCTCATCGTTGTCGAACGGCGTCATCTCATCGAGGATGCTGAAATCGCCTGTCTCGCGGATATAAGCGGAAACGCCTGCTACCAGCCACATCGGATCATCGTTGAAGCCGCTTCCGACTTCCATGTTGCCGCGCTTTGTGAGCGGCTGATACTGATGATAAGCGGAGCCGTCCGGGAACTGTGTGGCTGCGATATCGAGCAGTCTCTGTCTTGCGCGGTCCGGAATCAGATGTACGAAACCGAAAAGGTCCTGGCTGGAATCACGGAAGCCCATGCCGCGGCCGATACCTGACTCATAGTAGGAAGCGGAGCGGGACATGTTGAATGTGACCATGCACTGATACTGATGCCATGTGTTGACCATGCGGTTGAACTTGTCTTCCGGCGTATTGGTCTGGAACTTGCCGAGAAGTCCGTTCCAGTACTCTTTGAGCGCTGCGAGCTTTGCCTCGACCTGCTCGTCTGTGGAATAGCGGGAAATGAGTTCGCGGGCCGGATCCTTGCGGACGATGCCCTGGGATTCCCACTTGTTGTCTTTCGGGTTCTCTACATAGCCGAGAATGAATACATATGATTTCTCCTCGCCCGGTGCCAGGTTCATATTGATCTGGTGTGCGCCGATCGGAGCCCAGCCGCTCGCCTTGGAGTTCGTAAGATTTCCTGCCTGAATGGCTTCCGGAGCATCCGGTGCACCGTAAATACCGAGGAAGCTGTCCCTTGCTGTGTCATATGCATCAACCGGAGCGTTCACATGGAAGATCGCATAGTGGTTGCGGCGCTCGCGGTACTCTGTCTTGTGATAAATGGTAGATCCGTCGATCTCAACTTCGCCTGTGCTGAAGTTGCGCTGGAAGTTCGTCATGTCGTCCATGGCGTTCCAGAGACAGAATTCTACAAATGAAAACAGCTTCAGCTCCTTTGCGTCATCCGCATTGTTTTTGATCTTTACGTGGAAGATTTCCGCTGTGTCGCCCATCGGTACAAATGCCGTGACCTCCGCAGCGACCTGATTCTTCTCGCCGGAGATGACAGTGTAGCCCATGCCGTGTCTGCAGGAATAGCTGTCGAGCGGAGTTCTGGTCGGCTGCCAGCCGGGATTCCAGATCGTATCGCCATCCTTAATATAGAAGTAATGTCCGTTCGAATCGAGCGGTGTGTTGTTATAGCGATAGCGTGTGAGGCGGAGAAGCTTGGCGTCTTTATAAAAAGCGTATCCGCCGCCGGTATTGGAAATCAGTGTGAAGAATTCTTCACAGCCGAGATAATTGATCCAGGGAAGCGGTGTCTTCGGGGTTGTGATTACATACTCTTTTTTCTGATCGTCGAAATGACCGTATTTCATGTTTGGCTCCTTTGCTAAAACAGAACGTAAACGATTAAGAGAAAATAACATGCTGTATAAATCCAATATAGAGTATGTTTGCGAAAAATGCAAGGTATATTTTCGTAAATTTAAGGAATGACACGAAAACAATTTCGTCTTTGATTTCCGGGTATTCGTGTAAAATGCACAAAAGACATACTGAAAACCGACAAAATATAACAAATTTTCCTTAAGCTGCAAAAAGGGGCTTGACATTCGCAAAAAATGAGTTAAGATTGAGTTACGAAAACGATTTCGGACATGAATGAGTATCGAAACGGACACCCGGGAGGTGAAAGCGATGACATCATTGAAAGATATCGCTCAGGTCTGTGGGGTTTCCGTAGCTACAGTCAGTAAGGCTTTGAACAATCACAGCGACGTGAGTGAAGCGCGAAGGGAGCAGATCAAGAGCAAGGCCAGAGAGCTCGGGTACTTCCCGAACCAGGCAGCCAGAGCACTTAAGACGAGATCCACGATGGATATCGGAGTACTCTTCGCAGATGCGCACAACAGCGGATTGACACATCCTTATTTCTCACAGGTCCTTGAGGGACTTAAGATAAGGACCGAAGAGAGAGGATACGACCTGACATTCATCGGAATCAAGTCGAAACGCAACAAGATGACATTCCTGGAACATTGTGTTTACCGGAATGTTGACGGTGTGGTCGTAGCATGTGTGGATTTTAATCAGCCGGAAGTTCTGGAACTTGCAAGATCAAGGCTGCCGGTAGTAACGATCGATCATGTGATGGACGACTGCGCAACGATCTCTTCCAATAATGTGGAGGGAATGACAAGACTTACGCAGCATGTCCTCTCCAAAGGCCACAGGAAAGTCGCCTACATACACGGAAGACCTTCTTCAACGACAAGTGAGAGAATGGTCGGGTTCTTCCGGGCGATGGAAGAGAAGGGAATCGATCCCCCGGAAGTCTACATTAGAGAGATTCCTTATCTCGACGATGAGGCAGCTTACGACACGACGCTGGAACTCCTCGCACTTGAGGACCGGCCGACCTGCATCATGTATCCCGACGATTACTGCTGTATCGGCGGAATCAATGCGATTCGGGATATGGGACTTTCGGTTCCGGAGGATGTGTCGGTCACAGGATATGACGGGGTACCGATTGCCAGAGTGGTAAGTCCGAAGATCACAACATATCAGCAGAATATGTTGGAGATCGGACAGACAGCCGCAGACAAGGTCATCGAACTGATCGAGAGACCGAGAACGGCAATCAAAAACAACACGGTTATCGGCGGAACATTATTCGAAGGCGGTTCCGTTGGAACAATAAAGTAACTTATTTTATAAGTATTTTTCAGGAGGGAACAAAATGAAAAGAAAAGTTCTTGCTACAGTATTAGCAGCAGCCATGGTAGTGGGCCTTGGCGCATGCGGCGGATCATCTTCCTCAACCGCAACAACAGGCACAACAGATGCAAGCACTACAACTGAGGCAGCAGGCGGTGAAGGCAAAGTCCTCAACATCGAAGTATGGAACGAAGAGTTCAAGAGCCGTATCACAGATCATTATGAAGGATATGAAGCAGTAGACGCAACAACAGGTAAAATCGGTGATGTCACAGTTAACTGGCATATCACACCGTCAGATGACAATGCATACCAGAACAATCTGGATTCCAAGCTTCCGGGCAACGTAGACGCTTCCGCAGATGATAAGATTGATATCTTCCTCGTAGAAGCTGACTATGCTCTTAAGTATGTTGACGCTGAAGTCAACGTAGCAATGCCGCTTTCAGAGCTGGGCATCACAGATGCTGATCTCTCCAAGCAGTATCAGTACACAAAGGATGTTGTAACTGACGCTAACGGCGAGCTTCGCGGCGCTTCATGGCAGGCTTGCTCTGCAGGTCTTATCTACAACAGAAAGATCGCTGAAGAAGTTCTCGGAACACAGGATCCGGAGAAGGTTCAGGAATTCGTTAAGGATTGGGATGCTTTCAACGAGACAGCAGCTAAGCTGAAAGAGAAAGGCTACAACATCACATCCACAGTTAATGACACATACCGCGTATACTCCAACAACGTTTCCGCACCGTGGGTAACAGAAGACGGCAAGGTCGCTGTAGATGCTAACATCGACAAGTGGGTAACAGACTCCAAGGCACTCGTAGATGCAGGCGAGACAACAACAGCAGAACTTTGGTCAGATGACTGGAGCAAGGGCTTCTTCGAAGATTCACCGGTATTCTGCTACTTTGGACCGGCTTGGCTCATCAACTTCTCTATGCACGCTGACGAAGACGGCTCCGTTGCCAAGGCTGGCGGCTGGGGTCTCACAACAGGACCGCAGGGCTTCTACTGGGGCGGCACATGGATCTGCGCAGCACAGGGCACAGATAACCCGACACTCGTAAAAGATATCATCCTCAAGATGACGACAGACAACGATGTTATGGAAGAAATCGCTGTTAAGGATTCCGATTGCGTAAACAACAAGGAAGTTCTTGATAAGCTTGCAAACGACGCTGAATTCGGCAATGCTATCCTTGGCGGCCAGAATCCGTATGCTATGCTTGCAGCAGGCGCTGAGCTTGTAGACATGAGCAACATCTCCGTCTACGATCAGGGCTGCAACGAAGAGTTCCAGGGCGCTATGAAGAACTACTTCGACGGCAACGCTACATATGAAGAAGCACTTGCACAGTTCAACTCCGCAGTAAAAGAGAAATATCCAGTGCTTGGCTGATAACTGAATAAGTGACATTCATACGAAACTAACAGGGTGCCTGTCCGTGAGTACGGGCAGGCACCTTTTATGCATCGATGAGATAAATGCTCTGCGGGGATGCTGACGGTGCCGGATTCTGAAAGCCTGTAGACACCTGTGTAAAAAACATGGAGGCCGACAACTTTGAGGCATGAAGGTACACTTCAGGATCAGCAGGATATCTCTGAGAGCACACAAAAAATACCGGAGGTGTGTTAAGGGTTCCGGAATGGAAAACGAGAGTTTACTTAAGGTGTGTTACGGGTTCCGGATCAGGAACAGAGAACACATTGAAAATTACCGGAGGTGTGCTGCGGATCCTGAAAGAGAAAAATCTGCAGATGCATGAAAATACTATTGTTAGAAGGGGAAATGTGCAGTTTACGGCACAGATCTTGGAGGAAACGTAATGAACAATAAGAAGTCAAGTGCGGTGACCAGCTTTAACAAATGGGGATACATTTTCCTCATTCCGTTCGCGGTCGTCTTCATCATCTTCCAGCTGGTTCCGCTGGTAAGCACGATTTATAACAGTTTATTTGAAAACTATATGTCCGGTCTTAAACATGTCGGCCCGAATTTTGTAGGCCTGGTCAATTTCGCCAAGCTTTTCACGGGCGGTGATTTCCTGAAGTATTTCAAGAACACCATGATTATGTGGGTTCTCGGATTTGTTCCGCAGATTCTCGTATCCCTTCTTCTCGGAGCCTGGTTCACGGATCCGTCACTCAGATTAAAGGGACAGAGATTCTTCAAGACCGTTATCTATCTGCCGAACCTGATCATGGCGTCTGCATTTGCAATGCTTTTCTTCACACTGTTCGCAGACTCCGGCCCGGTCAACTCGATTCTTGTCGGCCTGGGCATTTTCAAGACCCCGTTCAAGTTCATGTCCAATGTCTGGAGTGTCCGCGGTCTTGTAGCTCTTATGAACTTCCTTATGTGGTTCGGAAATACGACCATTCTTCTCATGGCAGGCATGATGGGTATCGACTCCTCTCTTTTCGAGGCAGCCGAAGTTGACGGCGCGACATCGACTCAGATCTTCTTTACGATCACACTGCCGCTCCTTCGTCCGATCCTTATCTACGTTATGATCACATCTCTGATCGGTGGTCTGCAGATGTTCGACGTACCGCAGATCCTGACCAACGGAACCGGTGATCCGGTCCGTACATCCATGACGCTGATCATGTACCTCAACAAGCATCTGTACAGCAAGAACTACGGTATGGCCGGTGCGCTCTCCGTAATCCTGCTGATCATCACGGGTATTCTGAGCATGATTATTTTCAAGGCAACCGCTCAGAAAGAAGTAAAATAAGAAAGGAGGCAAGATTATGGATACAAATAAATCAACCGGTGGCATGCATATCGGCTTAAGACGTGCAATCTCTTACATTGTACTGATTTTACTCTCGTTCCTTTGCCTCTTCTGGTTCTATGTACTGTTCATTAACGCTACAAGATCAAACGGCGAGCTCGGCAGAGGATTTACGGCTATCCCGAGTACACATCTGATGCAGAACCTGCACAATGTGCTCCACGGTACGCTTCCGATGATGACAGGTATGAGAAACTCCCTGGTCATTTCAGCTCTGACAGCAGCGTTTTGTACATACTTCTCTGTTATGACGGCATATGCTATTCAGGCTTACAATTTCACGGGAAAGAATGCGATCTTCACATTCATTCTTATGATCATGATGATTCCGACACAGGTCACGGCACTCGGTTTCGTTCAGTTGATGAACAAAATGGGACTCAACAACAGTTTTATTCCTCTGATCGTTCCGGCAATCGCCTCCCCGGTTACTTTCTTCTATATGAAGCAGTACATGGAGTCGAACCTGCCGATGTCTCTTCTCGAGGCAGCGAGAATTGACGGCGCGGGCGAATTCTACATCTTTAACGGAATCGTTCTCCCGCTGATGGTTCCGGCGATTGCGGTACAGGCAATTTTCTCCTTCGTATCATCCTGGAATAATTACTTCACACCGTCCCTGATCCTTCATAAGGACAAACTGAAGACTCTTCCGATCCTGATTGCACAGCTTCGTGCAGCGGACTGGTTGAAGTTCGATATGGGCCAGGTGTATGCGGCGATCGCATTTTCGATCTTCCCGGTCATCATTGTATATCTCATCCTGTCCAAGTACATTGTAGGCGGTGTGTCTGCGGGTGCTGTGAAGGGTTGATGGGATGTATTGACTAAAACTTCCCACGAGCAGTTCTTTATCAGTCTCATCATTTAAAAATGCATCGTCGGGACGCTGCACAGCATAAGTTCGATCACGGAAATCGAAGATTTCCTATCTCACTTATTTCGCTCGGTTCAAGTACCGGCCGCTCGACGACGCCCTTTGATTGCATTTTTAATGATATCGACTGTAATGTAGATTCGAAGTGGGAAGTTTGAGTAGTTGAGACTCTGTCGGCTTAGAGCGGTTGAGGTCTGATGCTATATAGAGTTGATGGAGAAGTTTCAGTCGCTGAGGCTCTGTCAGGCTTAGAGTGGTTGATGCCTGAGAATTGAGAGTCGATGAGGTGAAATACATATATTTGATTTGTTGCTGGTATTTTGTGGGAGCTGTCGGGGGGCTTAACTTAAGGCTTATATATCCTGAAAAATACAAGCAGAGGCGTCCGGCGCTTTCCTTCGGGGAGGAGCCGGACGTACTTTTTTAAGAATAAAAACATCCGGCATGAGCGCGAGCCGTCTTGAGTATGTGAAGGACATACAGAAAAAGCGCCTGCACCCTGTGCTCTTGCTTGAATTTTCTGTACAATTATGCTACGATTTTCATAATAAACAGTGAGAATTTTGCATAATTGCACAATAGTTCATAAACTTATACTTCCACTTGAAGATTTTAATGATGTCGACTGAGCGATAGGAAGCGAGTGAGAAGTATGAGTCATAAACAAGTCAGGAGGTTCACATGTTAACAGATTTTGTTAAGTCCATCCCGCCCGAAAAAGAGACTATGAAGGCGGAACTCGCGGTGGAAAGGGAGAAGCTGGCCAATGCATCCATGAAGATCAAGGTAGCCAAGCTTCCTGTCATGGTCATCTTTGAGGGCTGGGGTTCTGCAGGAAAGGGAAGCGTTATCGCGAGCGTTATCAAGAATATCGACCCGCGTTTCTTTGAGGTCGCAACGACCAATGCAGAGCCGACAGAGGAGGAGAAGAGGAAACCGTTCCTTTATCGCTATTTTATTGAAATACCGGAGGCGGGCAAGTTCAAGTTCTTCGATACATGCTGGATGCAGGAAGTCACCGACGGCGTTATCGACGGAACACTTTCCGACAAGGATTATGAGCGCCGGATCAACAGCATCAATACAACGGAGCGCCAGCTGACCGACAACGGATATCTTGTCATGAAGTTCTTCTTTAACATCAGCAAGAAGGAACAGGCCAGAAGACTCGGAGCGCTTCTCGCCAGCAAGAACACCAGCTGGCGTGTTGACGAGGATGATTTGTGGGAGAACAAGCACTATAAAGAGTGCCAGAAAGTATATGACAAATATCTGAATGACACAAATCGTTCCATCTCCCCATGGTATATCATTGATGCGAAGGACAAGAAATGGGCGGAACTTCAGGTACTCCGTTTCCTGAATCAGGGTATCGACACGGCTCTGAAGAATCATTCTCTCGCTGTACCGATTCTTCAGAACACATTCCCGCTGAAGCAGATGCCTCTTCTCAAGGACGTTGCCCTCGACAAGACTATTTCCGATGATGAGTACAAGCTCCAGCTGAAACTCCTGCAGGCGAAGCTCCATGAACTGCATTATAAACTCTACCGCAAGAAGATTCCGGTCATTATCGCTTATGAAGGCTGGGATGCAGCAGGCAAGGGCGGCAACATCAAGAGAATAGCCGGCGCGCTCGATCCGCGCGGATACGTCGTTCACCCGATTGCAAGTCCGGAACCTCACGAGAAAGCCCGCCATTATCTGTGGCGTTTCTGGAATCGGCTTCCGAAGACAGGACATATTGCCATTTACGACAGAACATGGTACGGACGTGTCATGGTAGAACGCCTTGAAGGTTTCTGCAGCGAGAACGACTGGCAGAGAGCTTACAATGAGATAAACGAGTTCGAGAAAGAGCTTGCCGACTGGGGTGCCGTCGTTATCAAGTTCTGGGTACATATCGACAACCAGACACAGCTTGAGCGTTTCACTGACAGGCAGAATACACCGGAGAAACAGTGGAAGATAACGGATGAAGACTGGAGAAACCGTGAGAAGTGGGATCTGTACGAGGGTGCGATCAACGAAATGATCCAGAAGACGAGTACGACCTACGCGCCATGGCACATTCTGGAGTCTGTTGACAAGAAGTATGCTCGTATTAAGGCTCTCAAGATCGTTATTGATGCGATTGAGAAAGCATGCAAATAAGATGAGCGTGTGATCTGTCATAATAGTATAAGATGAAGGAAAATTACCCGTCTGAACGGCTGTTTCGGCGGGTAATTTTATTCTTTATCGCGCAATACTCGTGACGTGAGTCTATGATACGCGTGCAAGGTGATACTCGTCTTTTGCGAGAGTTCAAGCTCGCGATGAAGAATAAAATTCTCAGCTATATAATGCTCCGCCGGAGAATTGTTACGCATGCTTAGGCACGTCGGATCGCTGACGTGTGCAGCGGAAGGTGCATATCTCGGCAAGAATGCCGAGGCATTCTTGAATTTTCACACATAATCGGAGGTATAGAATGCTTCTTATAAAGAACGGATATATGATCGACCCGGAGACCGGGATCGAAGGGAAAAAGGATATTCTGATTGATGAGGGAAAGATCCTGAAGATTGCGGAATGCGGGGCTGTATTATGCGGGAAAATGCCACCTCATTCACCTCACGGAGACGTTAATGAGACCGCTCAGAATGGCACAGACGATGAGGGAGGGTCGGACGGAGAGGGCAATCAGGCGAAGTCTTCGTGTGAACCGGACATCATCGATGCAGAGGGCTGTGTGGTCGCCCCCGGTCTCGTCGATGTTCATGTCCACTTCCGTGATCCCGGCTTCACACAGAAGGAGGATATCCTGACGGGTGCGGCAGCGGCGGCCAAAGGCGGTTTCACCACGGTCGTTATGATGGCAAATACAAAGCCGGCGATTGATACGGTCGATACCCTGACCTATTGTCTTGAGAAAGGAAAGCAGACCGGGATCCATGTAAAAGCTTGTGCAAATGTCACCTGCGGCATGAAAGGCAAAGAGCTCACAGATATGAAAGCTCTCGCAAATGCCGGTGCCGTAGGATTCACGGACGACGGCATCCCGCTTCGAGATCCGGAAATAGTAAGAGCTGCCATGGAACAGGTCGCGGAGCTCGATCTTCCTATCAGCTTCCATGAGGAGGACCCGACATATATTGATAAAAACGGAATCAATCACGGGAAGGCCAGCGAGTTTTACGGAAATGGCGGCTCTGACCGCATGGCGGAAATTTCCATGGTAGAGCGGGATCTAAAGCTTGCAATCGAGACGGGAGCAAGGATTGATATTCAGCACATCAGCTCGAAGGAAGCCGTTCAGCTGGTACGGGAGGCTAAGAAACTTGGCAGTAACATTCATGCAGAGGCGACGCCGCATCATTTTACGTTGACGGAGGAGGCTTGTATAGAGTATGGGGCATTTGCAAAGATGAACCCGCCTCTTCGAGAGGAGGCAGATCGAATGGCGATCGTGCAGGGACTTGCCGATGGCACAATTGATATGATCGCCACGGACCATGCTCCGCATACGACGAGTGAAAAGAAGGATGTTCCGATTACTTCCGCGCCGAGCGGAATCATCGGACTCGAAACGTCACTTTCCCTGGGAATTACGGAACTGGTCGATAAGGGGTATCTCACGATGCGTGATTTGATGACCCGCATGTCCACAGCACCTGCGAAGCTTTACAAGTTGGATGCCGGCTACATAGCGGAAGGAGGACCGGCGGATCTGGTGATTTTTGATCCGAAAGTCAAGGTCGTTGTCGGGAACTATGCGTCTAAGGCGGAGAACTCACCGTTCACGGGATGGGAGCTGACGGGCCGCGTGGAGTACACGATCTGCGACGGAAAGGTGGTATACAGGAGAAAGTAAATAATGGAACATAATTTAAAGAGATTAGACAGAAAGGTTGTATATCCCGGGAAGGTTTTGAATTTCTGCAAGGATACCATGCAGCTGCCCACCGGGAAAATTGAGGAGTGGGATTTCCTGCAGCACAAGAAGGGCGGCGGGGCCTGCGTCGTCCCGGTTCTCCCGGACGGCCGGATCCTTATGATTCATCAATACAGACCGGCTGTCGACCGCGAGACGATTGAGCTGCCGGCAGGAGCCAGGGACGCGGAGGATGTCGACACATCCGTGACGGCTAAGCGCGAACTGGAGGAGGAGACAGGATATTCGAGCGAGGAGATCTCGCCTCTCGTAAGAATCCAGACCGCGGTCGCATACTGTAATGAGTACACGGATATCTATCTCGCGCGGAATCTTCAGCCGATCGGAGATCAGCATCTGGATGAGGCGGAGGAGATAAAGGTGGAGGCATTTGAAAAAGAAGAGCTCCTCAGGAGGATTTATGCCGGTGAGATACGCGATGCGAAGACGGTCGCGGGAATAATGGCTTATGCGGCGATGGGAGTTTGAGGGAGTGAAAAGTGCCGGATTGTGTAATCCGCTGCAACAGAATTAACTTGTCAACTGTATCTAATGTAAGGGAGTGAATATGTCCGGAGAATATGTACCGGAATGGAATATAGGGATTTGCAGGCCGGGAGGTAAAGGGGTTCATTTCGGAGCCGGCCTTAAAGAAAAGGTGGCTATGTGGCTCGTCGCGTTCTTTCACGGAGAAGGCAATGAGTCAGTGATAGCCTCTGCTTTGGAGAAGGCATATATCAGGCAGATGCCTGCTTCCAGTAAGGAGCAAGCTAAAGTCAGGCAGATGTCTGCTTTCGGTAAGGAACAAGCTGAAGTCAGGCTTATGTCTGCTTCTGATCAGGAGAAGGCTGAAGTTCGGTCTATGCCTGTTCAGGCGAAGGGGAAAGAAGGCGGCAGGCCATCGCCCGGATACATTAAGGAAAATGCCGCCCGCCTGCTCGATGTCCACGGAGACAGTGTGCTCAGATTGGCCTACTCGTATATGCACAATATGCAGGATGCGGAAGATATCCTGCAGGAGACGCTGATTCGGTATATGCAGGCCGCGCCGGAATTTGAAAATGAATTCCACGCGAGAGCGTGGCTGCTGCGAGTAGCCGCAAATCTGTCAAAGAACCGAATTGAATACAACCGCTACCGGATGGCCGATGAACTCAATGAGGAGCTTGTGGCCGAGGAACGTGAAGATCTTTCTTTTGTGTGGGAGGCGGTGAAGTCGCTGCCTGTTACCTACCGCGAAACAATCCATCTGTTTTACCGGGAAGGTTTTAAGACCGCGCAGATCGCGGAGATCCTGGGGGAGAAGGAATCGACGGTGAGATCGCATTTGAAGCGGGGACGTGAAAAACTCAGAGAAATCCTGAAGGAGGCGTATGATTTTGAAGAATAAATATAATGAAATCATGGACCGGGTCAAGGTCGACGCCGCGATGCGGGAGAGAGTGCTGAGGGCGCTTGAGCAGGAAGATGTGGGGAAAGCATCCGGTGCGGCAGATGTCATGGAAGTCAGAAGCCGGGATACCGAGAGGACGGATCCGGGAATAGGAAAACAGGAAGCAGACAGAGCGGAGCCGGGACTCGACAAACCGGAAACAAAGAGGACGGAGATTGAGTCTGTGGATCGGAAAGATAGCGAAGCAGAGAATGACATAAAAGAGGCGCAGGATCCGAAAATCAGGCTTGACCGAAAGAATGAAAAACCGGGCGATGGAAAGAAAAGGCTTTCATTCTTTGGGCGTATGAATGCTTTCACTACAGTCGCGGCAGCGGTCGCGGCGCTCGTGCTGATCGGCTCCGGGTATATGCTTGTCATGAGGCCTTCAAATAATGCGACAATGGGGTCCACCGAGATGGCTGAAGATACTGCCACGGATATGGTAAATGATGCTGCTGTCACAGAAGGAGATACTGCAGAAGGAACCGCGGAGGGGATTACTGCCGGAGGAGCACCCGGTGAAAATATTATAGGAGAAATTGCAGCGGGCGGAATTACAGAGAAAACTGCGGAAGATGAAGCTGCTGTAAAGACGGAAGGCTCGTCTGAGAAAAGTGCGCAGAGTGATGAGGCCGCAGATAGAACCGCAGGCGTGGAAACGAATCATGAGATAACGGTAGGCCAGATGATTGATATGGTGTCCGATAAGGCTTCGGAACATGTCGCTGATATGAATAAGACTCAGACCTCGACATTGTACAAAGCCAAATTGAATGGCCATGACGGAAAGATTTCCCTTACGTGGGAAGAGGACATAATCGAGCGGGCCGTATGGACTGACTCCGGTTCGGATGTCTCATTCTCGGAACTTGCAATTAGCATTGCTGAAGAAACCGGGCAGAACCCTGTGGAGGTTGATGCTGCTGACATGAAGACGAAGGGAAGCAGTGAGGCGGAAAGAATGGGCCGAGGGGATGTAGCCTATGTCTGGAGCATAGAAGGGAAAACAATTCTTCTGTTTCAGGATAAGACGGTGGAGGTGTACTTTAGCTGACGCTGCCCGGGTTACCGTGCCGGATATCGCGGGCGAGAGCTGATTCTGCTGACGCAGTCACTGATACCTTGCCAAGTATCGCGTGCATGAGTTGATTTCAGGTGACGCCGTCCGGTTAGCGTACCAGGGATCATGAGCGTAAGTCGATTTGAGCTAAAGCAGTACAGGACATCATGCCGGTATCGATAGTGAGGCATTAACTTATCTGACTGTTTCAAAAATCAGGCATAAAGTATCAAATATATTGACGGTAGATATATAATTTTGAGATAATAGAAATAGCTGAAAGATAGACTAAGATGTCACATGCCATGACTCAGAAAGGAGACCCCATGCTCGATTTTGTACATGCCGTTGAAAAATGGATTTATCGCGTGACTCTGTTCCTTGAAATAGGCGTCTCAATGCTGGTTATCATCGGCACAGTTGTCTACATTGCAGACCTCCCTTTCAAGTTGGATCAGATTCATCTGACAGGGTTGAGTCCGTACCTGATTTATCTCTTCGATATCATTATCGGTATCGAACTCATCAAGGTCCTCGTCAGAAAAGACCTTGATTCCATGGTCGAAGTTCTGCTCTTCACCGTCACAAGACATCTGATCGTAGAGAGCGGCGGGATAACGGAGAATTTAATCGGAGTCGTTGCAATCGCAATTCTGTTCTTTATCCGCAAGTATCTCTTTATTGATACGGATGAAAATGATGGCATACGCCGTGACTATCTGGAGATTCATCATGAGGAGGGGCGCAGATAAATCTGCAGACCACTGAGCATCACGAGGAAGGTTGCAGAAAAGATCTGCAGACCGCCTATACATAACGTGGGGGTCGCAGATATAGTCTGCAGATGGCCAAGCATAACGAAGATGGTTGCAGAAAAGACCTGCAGATCGCCAAGCGTCGCGAAGAGAGCTGCAGATAACATTTGCAACCGATATTTTTGCTCTCACCCGGAAAGGAGGCCGTATGCCAGGACCAGGAGGACCGGGCGGTCGTTTCGGCCGCAGTTATCTCACGGAAGAGGAGAAAGCCAGCGCCCCGAAAGTCACGCCAGAGCTTTTAAAAAGAGTCTTTTCATATCTGAAACCTTACTGGAAACAGATGCTGCTTGTCATCTGTGCTATTTTTGTGTCTTCAGTCTTCTCGCTGATGCCATCTGTCCTGACCGGCCGCATCATCGATGAAGGACTGATCGGGCGGAATATGGGTGCGCTCGTCCGACTTATCATTCTCTCGCTGGCGGTCACGCTGGGAGCAAATCTCATCGGCGTATTGGAAAGTTATCTTAATACGTGGATTGCCCAGCATATTACATTTGATATGAGAAATGCGATGTTCAGGCATTTGCAGGAGATGTCCCAGAGCTTCTTTACAGCAAATAATCAGGGTGACATCATCACGCGAATGACAAGTGACATTGATGGTGTGCAGTCGATTATTACAAATACCCTGTCCAGCATCCTCTCCAACGCCATCACACTTCTCGTCGCCGTCGTCGTCATGTACCGGGAGAACTGGATCCTCGCGACAGTCGGAATTCTGATCATTCCACTGTTCGTCATCCCGACAAGGCGGGCCGGCAAGACCAGGTGGAGTCTCACGCGCGAGGCGCAGGCCGCAAATGACGAGATCAACGGCATCCTGAACGAAACCCTTTCGGTCAGCGGTCAGCTGCTCGTCAAGCTTTTCGGCAAGGAGGAGAAGGAGTACGAAAAATACAGAGCCGCAAATGAAAAGATGATCAACCTGAACATCAGGGAAGGTATGGCGGGCAGGTGGTTTCGCGTGGTCATCTCGACATTTTCGAGCATCGGTCCGATGCTTCTGTATCTGGTCGGCGGAATCCTGATGATGCAGTATGACGCGGATCTGACGGTCGGTGATATCACGGTGCTTGTTGCGCTGCTCGGAAGAATGTACGGGCCGGTCAATCAGCTTCTGAATATACAGGTCGATTGGATCAGATCGATGGCGATGTTTACCAGAATATTTGAATACTACGATATGCCGATCGAAATCCAAAATGCCCCGGATGCGGTGATTCCGGAGAGGGCTACGGGCGAGGTGACATTTGAGCATGTTGCATTTTCCTATAATAAGGAACGTCAGATTCTGAAGGATGTGAATTTTGAGCTGAAGAGCGGTCACAGTGTAGCCATTGTCGGGCCGTCCGGCTCGGGCAAGAGTACTATGATTAACCTGATCCCGAGGCTTTATGATGTGGATGAGGGGCGAGTTACATTTGAAGGAATTGATGTCCGAAAGCTTGACCTGACATGGCTCAGGAAACAGGTCGGAATTGTGAGTCAGGAAACATACCTCTTCAACGGGACGATTCGTGAAAATCTGCTGTACGCGAAGGAGGACGCGACGGAGGAGGAGCTGATCGATGCGCTGAAGAAGGCCAATATTTATGATCTCATCGAGAAGCAGGAAGAGGGGCTGGATGCGAGAGTCGGTAACCGCGGTCTCAAGCTGTCAGGCGGAGAGAAGCAGCGCATCTCGATTGCGAGGGTGCTGCTGAAGGATCCGGCCCTCCTGGTGTTTGACGAAGCGACGTCCGCCCTTGATTCTATTTCGGAGAACAAGATTCAGGAGGCGATTGATCCGCTGATTGCTTCGCGCACGAGCATCCTGATTGCCCACCGCCTGTCGACGATTCTGGCGGCGGATGAGATTCTGGTTATCAAGGACGGCGAGATCGTGGAGCGCGGCCAGCACGAGAAGCTGGTGGATGCCGGCGGCGTTTACACGGAGCTGTACCGGACGCAGTTCGCGAAGGCGCTTGAGAATGAGCGCGAGAGAGCGGAGGGTCTGTGGGACGGCGTGGTGCTGGATGATCCGGATTATTGAGGAGGAGATAAAAAACGGCCATGCATGGGCAATTTTGCACATGCATGGCCGTTTTTTATCTCATAGTTGATGTCGGCATTCGGTTTCTTGTGTTTGGGTAATCTTTACGGAAGTAAGGCAGTTTTTTGATGTACTTCCGTAAAAACACAGCAGCCGGCATTCATTCTTGTTTAGCTTTACGGAGTAGAGCAGGTTTTTCGACGCACTTCCGTAATCCTCTTAATCAGAGTAATTCTCTGTAAAAGAATGCATTTCTCCATTCGTCTTATATCCCGGAAATGTGTCCAGCTGGACCGCATGCACAGCGTTGAATATGCTGTCCTCGATTCCCGGGTGTGTCTTTTTGAGCTCCCGTATCAGATCCTTTGTCTCCTGACGGCGGGAGTTCTCACCGTTGTGTTCCCGCATAGATATCGCCTCCGTAAACTTGCACGCACAACGAATGAATTCGAGGTCGTTATAGCGGCACCATGCCAGAACGTCCTCCTCCTTGATGCGGTACATCGGGCGTATGAGTTCCATGCCTTCAAAGTTCAGGCTGTGGACCTTCGGAATCATGGTCTCGAGCTTTGAGCTGTTGAACATTGCCATGACGACTGTCTCGATGACGTCGCTCATGTGATGGCCGAGCGCTATCTTGTTGCAGCCGAGTTCTTTCGCCTTGCTGTACAGATGTCCTCTTCGCATGCGGGCGCAGAGGTAGCAGGGAGAGTGCTCCTGGTTATTTGCGACATCAAAAATATCCGTCTCAAATATCGTAAGCGGAACCTCAAGTAGTCTTGCGTTGCTCTCAATTTTCTCACGGTTGATCGGGTTGTAACCCGGATCCATGCAAAGGAAGATGATATCAAAGGGTACGCGGGTATGTTTATGCAGCTCCTGCATGAGTTTCGCCATCAGCATGCTGTCCTTTCCGCCGGAGATGCAGACGGCGATTTTGTCTCCCGGCTGGATGAGCTCGTACTTGATGATGGCTGTCATGAACGGAGCCCAGAGTTCTTTGCGGAAACGCTTGTTTATGCTGCGCTCGATGAGCTGGCAGCGGGTGAGGGTTCTTGCCATGGGGTCTCCTTAGATAATTCTTGTATATGGTGAGCTTAATCATACCATTTTGGTAGTGAAGGGTCAAACACTGCTTCCCTGAAGAGGAGAAATGAATGTCGGCTGCTGAGGAATTACCGAAGCAGAAGCCCAAACCTGCTCCACTTCGGTAAAAGGTACAGAGGAAGCGGCTGAAAGCAGGCAAGATATACCGAAGCAGAAGCCCAAACCTGC
>CACYPS010000062.1 GCA_902776305.1 uncultured Lachnospiraceae bacterium
CTCGCTAAAAAGCTCTGACAGCAGACCAACGAATCTGTTGATTGTATCATATCACGCTGTCAAGGGCGGCTCAAGATGACAAAAATGACATTTTTGACATAATTGACATTTTTGTCACGCTGTACAATGCCCAGACCGTATCATGAATAAGACTATTTATCTTGAATGCTTTTAATATCACACCGCCTTTTTAATATCTCACTGGATATTCTCCATACACTGGTGGATGTCGGATGGATATTGTTCTTCTTCCACTGGATATTTCCCACGCACCGCTGGATATCTACTGGATACGGGATCTCTTTCACTGGATATTTCCCGCGCACCGCTGGATACCTACTGGATATGAAGTCACTTTCACTGGATATTTCCCGCGCACCGCTGGATATCTACTGGATATGAAGTCGCTTTCACTGGATATTTCTCGCGCACCGCTGGATATCTACTGGATATGCTGCCTCTTTCACTGGATATTTCCCGCGCACCACTGGATATCTACTGGATATGTGGCCTCTTTCACTGGATATTTACTGGATATGAAGCCTTTTTCACTGGATATTTACTGCGTATCAACTGGATATTTCTCGCGCAGGCACTGGATATTTAGTGCGTATATCCACAGAATATCCAGGAAAACTGTTCCCTGATCACTGAATTAGGTTATTGCAAGATACGCATTTGTTCCCCACAAATGCGCTCTTGTTAAGGGGACGCCCCTAAGCCCCCCATTTACACCTCCGTCTTTGAGGTTACAATCTGTGACCTCAAACACGCACATCAATTTTCATAGATTAAACTCAATTACATAGTTTCGTTTTATTTCACGGATACCGTCCAATTATCCTCCATCTACCAGATATTGGAACTCGATCAAATTATCCTAAACCATTTCTGACCTAACAACTTCCCATCTAAGATAGAACAAAAACTGTACTTCAACCCTTCTTGTTGATTCCCCTCTGCCTTCTTTCATATTTCCTTCATCACATCCGCAAACCCTTCCAGTGTATATGCCCCGTCCATCCCGAGCTCTTTCTCCTCGAATACCATGAAATAACGGTACTTCCCGCCGGAATACTCCTGCCACTTTCGACCGAGTTCAAGTTTCGCCCTGCTGTCACCGCCGTCAAGATGATCCCCCTTTGTCTCGATCAGGAGCAGCTTGCCAGATTTCGTCATAACCAGAAAATCCGGATAGTGATTGAAATATCCGTTCAGTCTGAACCCCTTCTTCTCAATATTCCGATGCCACCAGCGGATATTATCCGTTCCGACTATAACATCCAGAACCTTCCGTTCAAAACGGTTCATATCATTCTTTTCCGCTTCGTAAAGGGAACAGGGGATGGAATCCGTCGTGAGCTGCGGCGTGATGACCGCAGGGAATGTGTAAGAATCCATACAGACGATCTTTCCGGAATCCAGCCACTTCCTGAATATTCCTGACCGGTAAGCATTCTCCAGCGAATTGATCTTTTTTAGTATCTTCGACGCAAAGACCGGAATCGCTGTCTCCATAAGAGCAAGTTCATCATCCGACATATTCGCCACGCATCTTCTCACATAATCCTCAACCTCTGCGGCCTGGTATCTGTCATTTTTATTGATCTGAGCCGCAATCATTTTGGCACACTGTCTGATACGATTCTCCTGGGGCAGAGTTTCCATATATTTCCTGATGTATTCGTTCATCCTTCCGGAAATCCTTTTGTATTTCGGAACAGCCTCACCCTCAGCCTGAATATCAACCTGATATGTTTCTCCCGTCACAAGCTCAAAACTCACCTGCGCATCCTGGCCGGTAAGTGAGAATCCTTCCGACAGGTTCTCCGGTTCCAGCAACTCATACTCATTTCCAAAAAGATCCTGCTGGCTTTTGATATAAAACTGGGGAATACGCATTCCCTTTACTTCATCCCTATATTGCTGCTGAATCTGATTCTGTTTCATCATTTCTCCGAGCTCACCTCCGGTAAATCCAAAATCCGGTGTGTCCGAGATTTCCCGATTATAACTTTCAGACTGTGACTTGGCCTCCTCAATCATCCGTGCAAGACCATCATCCTGCTTCTCCTGATTCGATAAATAAGTCCGATCGTCTGATGATGCGAGTATGCTGCCAAGTTCCTCCGTATTGATGTCTGCAAATGAGTCGTTTTCATCCTGCAGACGTTTCCCGACAAATGGGTCATTTTCCTCCTGTGGACAGTTCTCCGCATCTGCATTCTCATTTTCCTTCTCATCTGCGACTGATTCAAATGTCATCTGTACCGGTTCCGCCTGTTCATCCGATACCTGAACCGCTGGAGCATCTTCCGCCAGACGATAATCTTTCCGGCTGAAGCCGGACTTATTCAGAGCGGAAACAATACTTTCGAGCGTGGCATGAAAATCATTTGAAGACGTTAAGACATAAGACGTATTAAGCAGGGGAGAGTTATGCTGCCTTGTGTATGGCTGTCGCAGAATTCTGCCGAGTATCTGTTCCACATCGACCTTTGATGTTTTATTTGCGAGGGATGCCAGTATATAGGCAAACGGGCAGTCCCATCCCTCCTTTAAAGCATTGACTGTGACAATGTAGCGGATACTGCATTCTTGACTCATCAGATCCGTATTTCCTATATCATCAACCTTGGAAGTCTTAACAGCAATCTGCTCTTCGGGTATCCCGAGTGCAAGAAGCAGGTCCTTGATCTTCTGAAACGTCTCGCTGTCCTCGCTGATATTCGGCTGTGCTTGAAAAAGCACGATCGGACGGATGTATTTTCCTCCCGCTTTTCGCTCACAGGTTGCCTGTTTTTCTATATTTGCCCGAAGCTGAATTGCGTCCTGAATGACAGTCTGACGGCTGTTCCGGTTGAATACGACAACCGGCAGCTTTACCATATTTTCCTTCTTGAGTTCTCTGGCGTCCACATAGGAAATGATGTTGCTGGGGGAACGGGGCGTTGCCGTCAGTTCCAGAATAAAGGAAGGATTCAGATTATTCAGCATCTCTACAGATAGCGACGAACCCGCATTGTGGCTCTCATCAACAATTGTGACCGGTGACAAATAGCGAAGTACCTGAATAAGAGCCGTATCCGGCGTGTCATCCAGAAGGGCATCCTCATCTTCGAGAAGTTCGGTAAAACGGAACAGGTTCCCGTTCTCCTGATATACCTTCCGGACATCCTTTTTTTTGCTGCCGATCCGGAGCGAGGCGTAACTGAGTACGCATACTGTAAGCATTTCCCTTATTGTGTCCGGCGTGAAATTCTGTCCGGACAGAAGCATTTCCTTCGTATAAACGCCGACTTTGCCGCCAAAATCCATATCAAGCTTCTGGCGATAAGGATGAGATGTATCCGACAGTGAGCGGATTGTCTGCGTCAGGATGGAATCCGACGGCACCAGCCACACTACCATTTTCGGCTTATCCGCCGGCATGTGGTCAAATATCCTCTTGACCGACGAGCAGGCCATGAATGTCTTTCCGCCACCGGTCGGAACTTTCATGCAGACGTGGGGAGTTCCGGCAATCTTGTTTTTATATCTCGGAACGCCGTTCGTTCCGACAAGAATGTCTTTCTGTGTCCAGTAACTCGTCCATGCCTTGAAGAGATCTCCATTCTCATCAACCGCTGTAAGAAATGCGGACAGGTCATTCATGACAGCTTTCTGATAATTCTTTAATTCCATGACCGCTCCTCCTACAGCCTGCTGATATCACGTGGGATTTTCTTAAAAGTGATATGCCATTTATCCAGTTCCCTTTCGCTAAGGGTGCAGAGGTCGGCATAAATCACATACGCTTCTGCCCTTGTCTTTACCGTATGCAGAAAATCCCGGTTCAGTGTCGTAACGCCGTTCTTATCATAATAGTAGTAATAGGCCACATCCATATGCATCCCCATGAAGCAGGGTTCATCGTCTTTTCGGGCTGGAATAGGCTGTTTTGTTTCCGTAAAATAAACATACTTGCGGATTTCTTCCTCTGCAATGGAATCATTCAGGTATTCTCCGTCAAATATGGGCTGACCGAGCTCATAGAAACTGAAACTCCCGCCGGTTCCCGGAACGGCTTTCTTTCCCTCGCCGTATCCGCTGATCACTCTTTTCACCCGTTCGGCGGTGATGGTATCAGCATAGTCTTCCATTTCGATGAGGATGAATTTGCGGTGGCCGTTATCGGCTTTGTTTGCATTGAGGACTGCGTGGGCGGTGGTGCCGGAACCTGCGAATGAATCAAGTATGATAGAATCCTTATCGGAAGCAATTTGCAACATTCGTTCAACTAGGCGCGATGGTTTAGGAGTGGAGAAACCTGATATTCCAATATCCTTTAATTCATTAGAAGCGCCTTGCGTATGGTTAACATCATCATAATGCCACAATGTACGATTTACTACCCCTTTGTGTTCAGATAAAAATGTTTTAAACCGAGGCATTCTAGCCGTACCAGTGACTCCCCAATACAATCTGTCTTCTGACATATATAGTTCAGTCTGTTCTTTACTATATTTCCATACAGCGTCTTTGTTCGGATATACTTCATCGCCAGTATAAGGATTAATGATTGGATAGTATAAATTTGGTCTTTCTTCAGAAGACTTGTTACATGTATAGGTTGCAGAATTCCAATCACCACGTATATCATTGTCAGGATTCTGATAATTCTTGCGTTGTTTTTTGTTCAATGGCAAGCGATAAGGTCTCCAGATATTTTTATCTTTTGCATATATCAAAATATACTCGATATCATTTGAGAAAAACTGTGCATCATTTGATGGTGATGCCTTTTTAAACCATGAGACTGTATCAACATAGTTTGATTGCCCCATAATTTCATCACATATTAATTTAAGGGATGCATATTCAGAATTATCAATACTAATAAAAATTGCCCCGTCTTTAGCAAGAAGCCTGTGCAGCAGCCTCAACCTAGGATACATCATACACAACCACTTATCATGCCTCGACAGATCCTCCCCTTCCTTGCCGACAACATCACCCAGCCACTTCTTAATGCGGGGATCATTTACGTTATCGTTATAAACCCAGTTCTCATTGCCCGTGTTGTAGGAGGGATCTATGTAGATGCACCGAATCCTCCCTCATACTGTGGCAGTAAAGACTTGAGGGCAGTGAGATTATCACCATGAATGATCATATTCTCACTGCCGTTATCTTCTTCATGCTGACCGTTCTCATCATAGCTGTACTTGCGTTCTAATACGTGGTATGACACATCAAGGTGATGATTTACGACCTTGCTTTTTCCTATCCATTCAAGAGTTGGCATAGTTACCTCTCTCCCATAAATTTCTCATAGATCACCATGGCTATATATGAGTACGTGAACGTTCTTACCCTCCACATAACGTTCCTCATACGTCTTCCGGAAACTGACTGCATTACGAATAATACCGGCTTTATCATAGATATAAAAATACAGATTCCGGGTTTCATAGTGTATCATATCTGCTGCTATCTCTTCGCTAAGCTGCCTTTCCGTCATACTACTCCTTGTACACTTCAGCTCTATCGCAGCCGACTCTGAATCAATCACTATATCCTTACGAACCGAATGATGACCCGTGTCCTGAACGCTCTCTGACCTGGCGTCTGAAAAAACAGAGGAAAGCACAGCCAGCATAAGCTTTTGTAGATCATATTCATTTTCAATGCAGAAACCGTATAAATGCTCTTTAATTCCGGGACTGCATTTTTCATGTATATCGGACTTGTATAGGTTCTTACAGAACAGCGGGAACTGTCTAAGTATACTGAGGATCGTATCTCTGTTCCCCCTCTGCAATTCATTCGTTAACATGCTGCAATACTTAATAACCGCAGCTTTCTTTTCTAAGAGTTCAGCTTTCATTTCACGTTTTGAAAACCGGTTTTTCTTCAGTAAAGCCACCTCCGTAAGTTCGGCAGATTCATTTACCTTCCCATGCTTGTACAAATAATCCGTAAGATCACTTACTGCTTTTTCATACGCCTCTACTGACTCAGTATTTCGTATTTTCTCAATGTACTCATCCAGCATGATCATCTCCTCTTCCCCATCTAAGATAGAACAAAAACAGCGACTCAAGAATATATAGATTATTATCTTTCCATTCAAGAACCTCATAGGATCGATCACTGGAATCCAGTATATCCTGCATATTCTTTAAATAATTCCGGACTGAAATAACAGACGGTTCATTCCCATCAGCTATCAATTTCACAATCCTTGCATAAAGATCGTTAAAGGAAATACTGGCAAACGGTGGATCCAACGCAATAGCCTCCAAAATCAAACCATACAGATCCAAATCCCCGAAATCCTCTGTCTGATATACAGAACGCTTCTGACCTCGCGAACTCTTCCCCTGCCTGATTACCTTTACAACTTTATCATAATCCAAATTCAGGGTCGAGAACTGAAAAGCTCTCCTGACAAGCGACTCATTTATCTCTATAGTTCCCTTGTTTTTGGCAAGAATACAGATATTCAGACAGATCAACTGCATCAACTGAGGAGACGCTATGCTTTCTTCTGCCAGGATTCTGATGATATCATCTGTCACCTTCATATCAAGCTCCCCAAAGCCTTTTTCGGGAATCTGTTCAAGCTCCTCTCTGCTCCAGGCCTGCATATCAATGATACTGATCCTTCCTTGCAGATCAGGATTTGTCCGGATTGTATCATCAACCCTATGAGGCAGTGAAGCGATTACTATCCGCAGTCCTTTTCGAATAGCATCCTTGAACTGCTGAGCCATAAAAATCTGCATGTCAATAGAAGCATAATGAAAATCATCCATTAGCAAAACCAAATCATGCTCCCGGAAATAATCGAGAACACTTTCCTTCGTCAGATAAAAAGTCTCCTCTATGTATTCATTGATCTGCCTGCCGTTTTTTGTCGTTCCTGTGTAAGGCATACCGGCTTTCATTCCAATCTGTGTCCACATAGCAGACTGGTCCAGCATATCCGATCCGGAAATCTCAACAATATTATCCAGACCTATCACTTTTTCACAGAGTACTGTTTTTCCGATTTTTGAAGGTCCTGATATCAAAGTGAGATATCCGCTGACGCTTAATGCCTGCTCTAATCTCTGCTCATAAGTAAAGCCGGAGTTCATTACTCGTGTTACATATGTACTGCCTGGCAACGCGCCTGGTATAAAGACTTCATTTGGTTTTTTCATGTAATCACCACCTCATATGATGAGCCTAAGCCCTTAATATCTATAATGTAATTATAGCATCTTTAGTCATTTTTTCAATATTTCTAACCATTTAAGCATATTTTAGGTATTTAAGAGTTTTTTAGATATTTAAGTATACTTAGCAATTCTTATCCGAGGATATGATTCTGCGGATGTATATGAATCAAGAGCATAATCCTTCATTATGAATAAAAAAGCCATCACGCAGACATGACAGCTTTTCATTGGAATGTATCTTTACGATTATATTATCTATGCTATAGCGTATTTCTTCAGGAGTCTGTTATTTCATAGTGTCAAATTAGTGTCATTTTCATTCTATCTTCATAGCAAATCACCGATTTTCAGCTCATTTACAGGCATTTTGCCACGCCGCACTATATTGCCGTGACATATAAAAAGTATCTTAATCAATTCTGTTTCTCCTTCTAAAGAGCGGTAGTATGCTACCCGATCCACCACTCTGGCGTCAATTCTCCGAGTGTCATCACTTTATCCTGTTCATAATCCATCATGATTTCGATGTCTTTGTATGTCGTCGGCATCAGCTGTACCATCAGCTCCCGGCAGGCCCCGCAGGGAGCGCCGGTCTTGCCGTTTGACATAACAGCTATCACTTTGCAGATGTCCTGTTCCCCGTTGGTCAGCATATTGAAAATAGCGTTGCGCTCCGCACAAATGCCGAGTGCCCCGCAGGTATCTACACACACGCCGGTATATATCCTGCCGGAGGAGGAAAGAATGGCTGCAGCCACACCGCCCGCCTCAACATAATCCGATATCTTCCTGCCGTTCTGCACGGACCTGGCTTCCTCATAGAGCTTTCGCCAGAGCCAGTTATCCTTCGTCATCAGATTGACATGCCCTGTCCTCTTCTCGTGCATGAGCGGTACATCAACATCCTCAGTGGTCCATTGATAGCGAAAGCCGCATTTTTCCTGTACACGTTTTGATTTGAGATTGCCTTCATAGTAGCCGCACCAGACCTTCTGCATACCTATATCTTCAAAAGCATGCCGAAGCATCTCCTGGACTGCCTCCGGTACGATTCCATGCCCCCAGAAGGGTTTACCCAGCCAATAGCCAAGTTCACACTCATCGTCTCGTTCTGTCATATCCGTGTGACTATTCAGTTTAAGTTCGATCGCTCCGATCGCTTTGTTGTCCGTTTTCAGACAGATAGCATACGCTTCCCGGCCGGTAAAGACATTCCGGATCACATCCAGGCTCTCTTCTACGCTGTGGTGAGGTGGCCATCCGGCGATCGGGCCGACGTCCGGATCTTCCGCATATTGATATAAGTTCTCCGCGTCACTTTCCTCCCAGCGGCGCAGGATCAGTCTTTCTGTTTCCAGCATTTCCTTCCTCTTCCTATTTTAAGCTTGCTCCAAACCTGCGAAGTTCCTCTAACTTTTCCTCCGGCACGCCGGGATCATATCCATGAGTTGTGAAAACACCCATATCTTCCAGCTGCAGATAATCCAGAAAATCTCCCCTGTAAGAGAACATCGCTCCTTCATACATGTCAGGGTCACCGGAGCTTAGGAACATGGCCACCTTCTTCAGATTTTCCGGTTTGTTGGGATATGCTGCCGCATAGAAGCGGTCAATCGTGCATTTCAACTGTCCGGAAATGCCATGATAATAGATCGGAGACGCGATCACGAGCATCTCAGCCTCCTGAAGCTCATGGTAAATATACTGCATGTCATCCTTCTGAACACACTGTCCATTTCCTTTTGTATGGCAATATTCACAGGCAAGACATCCGTGGATATTCATCTTACAGACATCATACACACCGTACTCATGTCCTGCCGTCTCCAGACCATCACAAAAAGCCCGGATCATCTGTTTTGTATTTGCCTTCGGTCTGGGACTTCCGTTAAAAATCAATACTCTCATAATTAAAGCACCTCCTTGTCCCTGGGTTTCCGTACAGTTGGATGCGCAGCAACAATCTTCTGATAGCAGGGGCATTCCGGATCATGGTCGCAGATGACACCGCAGGCCTGCAGGTGAGAATAAATCGTGACAGCACCCACGTATTTGAAGCCTCGCTTCTTGAGATCCTTACTGATCCTGTCGGATAATCCGTTGCTAACCGGGATCGGACCTTTATCATGGCCCTGATAGAGTATCGTCTTTCCGCCTGAGTATCCCCAGATGTAATCGCAGAAGCTTCCGAACTCCTCCCGCACTTTCTGATAGCACCGGGCATTATTGATGACTGCCTGTACCTTGCGCGGTGAACGAATCATTCCCTCCGTACTCAGAATACGTTCTACATCTTTATCGTCAAACTCAGCAATACGGTCATACTCGAAGTTAAGGAAGCATTCTCGAAAAATCTTCCGTTTTTTCAGCATTAAGTCCCAGGAAAGACCGCACTGAAGGCATTCCAGCGTCAGATGCTCAAACATCTGCCGGTCATCATGGACAGGGATTCCCCATTCCGTATCATGATAAATCTGATTGGCCTCATTCATTCCTGCCCAAGTACAGTATCCCATACCATTCTCCTTTATTCTTCCGGCATATAAGTCCAGCCGTGATCACCATGATAGAGAGTCAAATCGTTCAAATCGGAGCTCACCATGATCTATGACGCAGGTAATCCATCCGCCTCTGCATCCATCTACGCCAATATATAATCCGTTATTCAAGTTCATCTTGCCCCTGTACCTCCGAGATCCCGAGTCTCCGGGTCAATTTCCTGTTCCATTCCTTAAACCACGTTCCAGGTTCCTTATCAGTATGATTTACGCAATCTTTATTCAGTTTGATTCAGTGTTATCAGATTTTGGAACCCCTTTTACTATTTCCTGCTTAATAAAGCTGATGTCTGCCTGCTTCATTTTTCTCCATTCTCCTGGTAAGCTTCCCCAGGTTAAAGCCTCATAGCAGAATAGCCAATAGCGATCCATATCTGAGTTTTTAAGTTCCATAGCCACTCTATTTAATGGCTTTACTTGTGATGCGTCTCTTTTCCATTTGTTCTGCTTCATAAAGTAAAGCCAGGTCATCATTAGCAGAAAACAATCTCTGCTTTTGATGATATAGTTCTGGGCTTCTATATAATCACTCTCAAATACCTCAATGTTCTTTTCTTAGCCATTCAAAGTATTGCGTCACATTTTGATCGAATGTATATCGTTCCATCGGCTTCATCCTTTTCCGTGCCAAGAATCACCCTACCATCCTTCGCTCCATTATACCATCTAACAGAAAAAGCGCCCACCGCCATTATGGCGATGAGCGCAAATTCCTGTTCATACGATTTTAAACACAGTTCACGAGATTTCTTTTCAGCTTACCGCTCTAGCTTAACAGTTCTTCGGCACCAGAACGATTACCTGCTCCTTCGGCGCATTATCCGAATCAATCGTGCTTCCATTGGTATAGCACACAGAATCAAATAAATCCGTGAAGCCCTTCACGGGGCCAATGACGTCATAGCCGAACCCCTTCCAGAATGTGGATCTTATTGGCGCCGCGCCTTATCCCTTGACGCCGCCGCTCAGTCCGTTGACATAATATTTCTGCATGCGCAGGAACAGGATCGCGATGGGGATTGATATCAGTACTGCGCCTGCCGCAAAGCATGTATACCAGTTATCGATATACTCTTTCTCCAGCATTTTCCAATGGCCACTGTATACTGGTCCGCATTGGCGCGGCAGATGACTTTTGCAAAGATAAAGTCCACCCAGGGCGCAATAAAGGACGTCAGGACTGTGTAAATGACGATCGGTTTCGATAAGGGAAGGGTGATTTTAGTAAAAATCTGCCAGCGTGTGCATCCGTCGATCAAAGCTGCCTCATCGATGGCTATGGGCATCGTGTCAAAAAAGCCTTTGGCGATCTGAAAAGACAGGGCTGTTCCGCCTGAGTAACACAGGATCAGCGCCAGTCGGATGAGGGATCCTTCCGTCAGGCCCACAGCTTTTAGGATGAAATAGACCGCAACCATGCTCATGAAACCGGGAAATGATCTTGATCAGGTCCACAAGATAATCCGTCACTTCTTCCGCATTGTCGCCACCAAAATCCGCACCAAGCTCTTCCTGTGTCCCGTCGCCGAACAGGGTGCATCCGTTCCCGAAGTAAAAAGCCGGAAGGTACCAAGAATTTGTAAAAGGAAAAGAAACAACTCCCTTTTGGAGCATAGTCTCCAGGCTCTTTATATCTTCCTCCGTGAATACGCTTTTGTCGTAATACATAAACCATGTATTGGTCGTAAAAGGAACGCCATAGAGAAATCCGTCCATCGTGACAGAGTTCAGTATTGCTTCACTTGCGTTATCCCGAATCTGCTCTTCGTATTTACCTCCG
Organism: uncultured Lachnospiraceae bacterium; assembly: GCA_902776305.1. GTDB lineage: Bacteria > Bacillota > Clostridia > Lachnospirales > Lachnospiraceae > Chordicoccus. Next base: position 11,547 of record CACYPS010000062.1, read on the forward strand.
AATTTTGCAAGCGCCTGTGCATCCGTCATGGTTGTAATGTTGTCATTGGCATACAGAAAGACATCCGCACCGGCCTCCGGATCCTGTGCTATAGATGACGCGGCAGTCGCCTCGTCCGCGACTCCGTATACGAAATCAATGTCCCACTCGGGATGCAGCTCCGCAAAGGATTCGCAGCAGGTCTGCAGCCATTCGCCCGAATCCCGTGACTGGTCTTCCGAGGGCGACCATACCATCAGTCTGACTTTTTCACTACCTTCCGCTTGACCTCCTGCAACGCTGCATCCGGTTAATATCACTGGCAAAAGCAAAGCAGCACTGAAGGCTTTCAGGTATCTCCATCCGTGCCTCATTCCGTTATCACCTCCCCATTTTACTCTTCAGCTAAGTTACATATTCCGCAGGTACATCCATAGGCCTTTCCCCGACATAACTGCAAAACAGCGACACCGATCTGTCAGCTCGATGTCACGTTATGATTATTGTATAAATTCCTGTAAAACGAAGCAATTACCGAAAAGGCGCGAACAATCCAAACGGACGCAGTGTTTTGGTCCAAAGTTTTGCGGTGCCTGAAATGCTTCTCATCTGTGTTATTATGTTAATGTTTATTCGTTTATTTGTTTGGGAGATGATCAAAATGGATTTGTACAAATGGAAGGACCATTATGCTGTCTCTTTTGAAATGATGGACAACAGCAACGGATTTGAACAGTTCAGGATCAGCAATCAGACCGGAGTGGGATCCGTCACTGCCTGCACGGTCTTTTCCGGGATACAGGTCCTCTTTAATAATCTAAAGATGCTCCAATGCAGCAATAGAGTTAAGCAGAATAAAAAAATCATAGAAATGAGTTTCTGTCTGGAAGGGCGGTATGAGAATTCCTGGAATGACAGATATTCCTTTATTCTGTCTGCCGGAGATTTTTCAGTAGGCTTCGCGGTCAGAAAGGAAGGCGGAGGAAGATTTCCTCTGAGAAGCTATAAGGGAATTCTTCTGATTCTGGATGCAGAAGCTTTCAGCGAATTCCACTCGAACATTCTCCGGGAACTGGAAATCAATCTGGACGGGATTGTCTCTCTTGCCTCCAGACAGCCGCACTATTTCAAATTGCGCAGTAATGAAGAATTGAACGTAATCCTGAATTCTATTGTCAGCGGATTCGCAGGACGAAACATTCCTCAGCTGAGAATAAAGGTGCTTGAACTGCTGCTCTTTCTGAGCAGCCCGGATACAACAGATCTGAAAGAGCTTCCTGCCTATCTGAACAAAAAAAACGTGGCCCTGGCCAAAGCTGTATACGCTGCTCTGACGCAGGATCTGTCCAGACATCTGACACTGGAGCAGCTTGCGGCAGAATTTGATTCCGGAATCACTTCGCTAAAAAGTCATTCAAGAGTGTTTACGGCATCTCCGTTTACCAGTATCTGAAAGACTTACGACTCCAGGAGGCTCAGCGCCAACTCAGGGAAACGGATTTATCCGTTTCATCCATCGCCTTTTCTGTAGGTTATGCAAATTCTTCCAAGTTTTCCTCCTCCTTTAAGGCAAAGTTCGGTATCAGTCCCACCATGTACAGAGAGCAGACACGTCATTTTCGTGACTAGCTCTTGCTCCGTTCTGATCCGGCAGCGTGGATCCATCAGCCGCAAGAATTAGAAAACCATTGATTGTATACAGTTCTGTTTCAGGATCAGTGTAAAAGTTTCTGTTATGAAACTGATACAAGTCTACGAAGGCCGCAGGATTCAATTTCATGCGCTGTTTCAAGTATTCGGGCTTGGAAATCTGTGTTCCAGGGTGAGAAATATTCATATATCCACGAAGCTCCAACTTAAGGGTAAGCCCCTTCCTGTCTCCGGCCTTATCGCACAAAAAAAGGAGGCGGCTGCTTCTGCAGTTTTCTGCAAAAACAACCGCCTCCGGTTGGTTACCTTGTTCCAAATTCTGTCACCCGTCCATTTCGTCTACAATGCTGTCTGTTTGCATTGCAGACTCTAATGGTCGGCTGTGACCGGCCCTACTTCAGGGCCTGTGACAATCCTGTAACAGTGAAACTTTTCATGATTATTTAGGCTCAATCACAAAACTTGTGGGATTTAGGATTCCTGACATATTCCCTCCGGCTCATGTCAAATAGCTTCAGGAAGAAATATTCATCATCTGGATAGCCATATCCCTGTCTGCGAAGTGTCTTGATCCTGTTGTTGATACCTTCGATTTTCGCTGCGGATATATCATAGGTGGCGTGAGCAATGATCCCTTCAAAATGATTATTCAACAGTCGCTCGAACCAGAGCAGGTGGACATTACCTGTCGCATGGCACATATCCATGATGCTGATGATATCTTCTGACATTAGGCACTCATCGGTCCGCGAATAGGCCAGTGCCAGTTTCTCCTTGACCAGGTCAAGAGTAAAAAGGAGCTGATTCTCTCTGAGCAGCTAATCATAACGCTCCTCGTATCCGGATTTACGCACGATATCTTCTGTTTTGAACAGACTGCTCCCCTTGTGGATCACGCGCTCCTGCGCGGCATCGGCGTCCTTCTTCTGAAGCGTCTCCCGGGATGATGTCAGGATATACTTCGTCCTCTTCAGGGTCCTGGCAGCTTCAATGTTGCCCTCCTCATAAAGGCGGCGCTGCTCATCCTTGCGTACTTCGCTCACCACCTTGTCATTGAAGTTCTTGACGATATGGAAGTAATCGAATACCGGCTGGATGTGGGGACACTTTTCCTCGAAGGCCTCCTGAAAATCGGAATTCATGTCGCAGGCAACAGCTTCCACATGATCCATCCATTCCAGACCGACATGCTCGATGAAGTCATACACGACCTGTTTCTTTTTCCCACCGGCGATCCAGAGGATATGACCGGTTTCCATGTCGATGATATGGGTGGCATACCGATGCCCGTTGTGAAGCTTGAATTCATCAATACCAAGGAATTTTGCCTGTTTTTCCGGTTTTATCAGCTTTCCATCCGGCGTAGTATAAAGATCTTGAAGGCGAGCCTTATCGATCGCCTTTACGACGTTCTTCCCGAGACCGGCAAGCTCTGCGACTTCCTTGTTCGTGTAAGTCCCGCAAGCCAGCAGATCACAGACATACTGATATAGTTCCACCGTGATCCTATGTCCGGCCGCTTTAAAAGAAACGTACTGCATCCGGGTACTGTGGCATTCGGGG
>CACYPS010000063.1 GCA_902776305.1 uncultured Lachnospiraceae bacterium
TGCTGTATCCGGACAAGGTTGCTTTTCCGCCCGCGAAGCAGAGAAAGACTCCCGCGGCGGACCAGCAAGCTCGGAGATTCAATCTCCGAGAAGCTGACATAATTATTATGTAATAGTGACACGTGAGAATCTGGATAATCTTCCTCATAGCGTCACCGAAATATATGGACTTCACAGTTCTGGAAAGTATAATACTGCAGAGCCCGTATATCATCATTTGCATCGGATATATCCGTCTGACTTGTTAAGAGGAAAAGAACATCCGAATATGGTAATTGTCGAGGACTCAAATGCCGGATATGAGTTCTTTGAGCATTACTACCATGAATCGGATGTAAATTGTATTTCAGCAAAAGGCTCGGGGAATATCTTTGACATGATTCACAAGGCCTATGATGGAAATGTAGTGGTTATTGCGGACGGTGCAGAATTTGGTGCGCAGATGGGAAGAGTATTTCCGGAAATAAAGAGAAGGCAGAATATCAGATTGTATCTGCCTGAATCATTCGAGTGGATTATTCTGTCAGCGGATATTCTTGAAAACAGCAAAGTGAGAAAGATATTGGAAAACCCATCAGAGTTTATCGATGGCGAAAAATATTTCAGTTGGGAGCGATATTTTACACAACTATTATCGGACGAGACAAGGGGAACATATCTCGCGTATGTAAAATCATCGCTAAATACTAACTACCTTATCGGAAAAGTATATATGCAGATAATTGATTCGCTGCCCGAACAGATAAAAAATAACTGTTCCGAAAGTAATAATTGAGATATTTGAAGGATAAAGGAATGGACGGAGGTGTATGATCATGTTGATCTTGATAGGGCAAGAAGAGAGCAGAAGAAATATGACTCTTTGAGAGAGAGTTTTCTTACACAAAATGCATGATGAAAATTCAATATTGATACATCCGGAAATCGCTAAAAGAAGAGCTTTTGAGGTTTTGCAACTACACATTTTTGAAGCCAACATAAGTGAACTTACATGAACAAAAGCGGACATTGTTTTCAAAACTGTGCAGGTAAGTATATTGACAATCGATAAAAGCAATATATAATAGGATTAGCGAAGTTAAATTTAACTAATTTCGCTAATAAAAACAGGAAAGTTCTTCGGGGCGGGGTGCAAGTCCCCACCGGCGGTAAAGTCCGCGACCACCATTGGTGAATGAACCGGTGACACGCAAGTCGTGAATTCCGGTACCGACAGTATAGTCTGGATGTGAGAAGAATTGAGCGATTTTAAGCGCGCAATGAAGTCCCGGGTCGATGAGATCCGGGACTTTTTCGTTGAACTCCCTGTGAAACATTTTTCTATATCTGAGAAAGGAGTTCAGTATGTCTACAGAAACAATGGAAGCAGTCAAAATGAATGAAACAAGAAAAGCACAGGCACAAAGTGCATCTAAGATCCGTATGATCGCCTCGATCAGCATGCTCTCGGCAATAGCAGCCGTCCTCATGTTGTTCGAATTCCCGATCGTATTTATCGCCCCCTCCTTTTATAAGCTTGATTTCTCTGAGGTCCCCGTCCTCATCGGTGCTTTTGCGTTCGGACCGATCGCGGGTATTGCCATTGAGCTGGTCAAGATCCTGCTCAACCTTGTCATGAACGGAACACTTACGTTCGGCGTCGGGGAGCTGGCCAATTTCCTGATCGGATGTGCGCTTGTGGCTCCGGCATCCATCATCTACAGTGTCAATAAGACGCGCAAGGGTGCTGTCACAGGCCTTGTTGCCGGAACAGCTTTTATGGTCGTCGCAGGCGTCCTCCTGAATGCGTTCCTGCTTCTTCCGTTCTATGCTCAGTTCATGGGCGGCATGGATGCGCTGATTGCTGTCGGTACCGAAATGCATGCTTCTATCAACAGCCCGATCAGCTTCGCGCTCCTCCTCGTAGCGCCGTTCAATCTGGTAAAGGGAATTCTGGTATCCGTCATTACGATGCTTCTCTACAAGAGAATCAGCCGTCTGATCAAGGGTGCGGCTGCATGATGACAGATCGGTAACTTATATTTGAAAACTATTGGGACTGCTTCGGCAGTCCCTTTTTATTCTTCATCGTGAGTACAATCTCGCTATGCAGAATAAAAGCCTCCGGATGTCATGGCAAACTTCGTTCACAAATTTTTTAACAAAGATTTAATTTTTTCGTAAGATATGATATCCTATAGTAAGTAACTATAATTGTGTAAAATGCATTTTCCTGTCCGCACAGAATAGCACACAGCCACAGCCGGACTGGCGGAAAAGGAGAATAGCACAGTTTATATCATTTCCGGTGGGAAGTTAATGAAAAGAGGGAGAAAAGCACGAACCAGGAAGAGGTGCAGAATAGATGCACTGAAAGTCTTGGCAATCATGGTGCTCATCATCGGCGTAACGGTCGGAATTGAGTACGTGATTGAGAATCTCACAATCGTGCAGAACTTAAAAATAAATTACGAGACAGACCCCCTGGGTGTGAGTACAGTCTCGCCGGTCAGGTTCTCCTGGAATATGTCTTCCAAAGTGAAAGGACAGTCGCAGAAGACCTATGAGATAAGGGTCTATGAAGGCGAGTCGGGACAGGGAACTCCGGTCTGGACAAGCGGCGTCGTAAAGAGCGACGACTCGATGAACATTGCGGCGGAAGGACTTAATCTGGAGAGAGAGAAGCGGTATTCATGGAAAGTCCTTGTGCAGCCCAGCTGGGGATGGAAGGTGGTCTCGAGCGTAGCTACTTTTGTTACCGATACAGATTTTGAAGGTGCCGAATGGATCATCCCGTCTCAGGAAGGGAGTAATGTATCCCTTCTCAGGAACGTCACGGACATCAGCCGTATGACTGTTCAGGAGGCATACCTCTACATCTCTTCTATGGGCAATTACCGCGCCTATGTTGAGGGGAAGGAATTGTCCGATCTGGATGGCGAACGTATCGTTCTTGCCCCCGGTTGGACTGATTATAACTCGTATGTCAATTATCAGACATATGATGTGACGGATTTATTCAGCGGGAATCTTTTCGACAATACCGCAACGATCGGAATCGAACTCTCCAAAGGCTGGTACGGATCGGATTACGGTGAAAATGCCGGGTATGCCGCTGCATTCGGGCCGGATGATACAAGCGCCGAGCTCGGCGTAATCGCAAAGCTTGTTCTGCACTATGCAAACGGCAAAACACAGACGATCGCGACCGGCACCAGAGAATGGTACTCCAGCAGCCACACCGACGTGAAATACGACGGTATCTACGGCGGAGCACAGGAGACCGGTAAAGCGCGTTTCACAATAGACGGCAGTATCACCCGTGAAATTGACAGGTGGCGTGACGACGGCTATGCGATGCCGGTCAACACATGGAACGGCGTCGAGAAGGCAGAGTATAAGGGCAGCCTGTTATCAGGCTCAAAAGATTCAGCTCGCATTGCCGATGAGTATGAGCGCAGTGCCGTGTCTGCCTACACATATTCCGAAACGGAGAATGTCTCATCCGACAGTCCGGATATTACATACGGGGAGGTCACGAGACACGACATTGATTTAAAAAAGAAAAAGAAGATTTCTCTGAATCCCGGTGAAAAGCTTGTCATCGATTACGGGACATACGCATCCGGACAGGTCGACCTTACGTTGAGCGGAGTTTCCGGAACGGAAGTCGACGTGATTTATGCCGAGAGGCTCAACGACGGCATTACGAACAGCGGTGCGGCCGACAAAGGAGGCAGTGCGAAGGGGTCGATCGGAGGAGGGAACTCCGTGACATATTCCTACATACTTTTCGGCGACGATGAGGAAAACTTCTTCCCGAGAGAGACGTATGAGGCATATCGGTATGTCGGAATTACGGCCAACCAGCCGCTGACTGTTCTGTCGGCAGTCGGCAGGGTATTTACGAGCGTGGGCAGTCAGATCGGAACCATCACGACATCTAACTCTGATATAAATGCGTTGATCAGTGATATTCGGTGGAATCAGATCGCCGACAGTGTATCCGTGCCGAACCGGGATGCGGGCAGCGGCGAGAGGGAAGGGGCACTTGCATTTGCACAGATCCGTGCCGTTACCGACCTCTACACCGCAGATTCCTATGCATTTATCGACAACCTGAATGAAATCATGCAGGCTTATTCCAATGCAAGCGGAGGATTTTACGGACTGACAGGTCCTGTCTCCTATGAGGAGAGCGCAGGGAACGAGGCCGGGGCAAGTGACGCCGGTATCCTGATTCCATGGCAGCTATATCAGCAGACCGGAGATGTGAGTATTCTTGAAGACCATTTTAATGAGATGGTCATGTACATGAATAAGATCTTCACGGAGAGCTACAGCAATCCTCTGAACGGAGATCCGATGGCGATCGATGGCACTTCCGGCAACTGTATGGCTGAGATCTACCGCCTGTACTGTACGCTGATCATGCAGCTGGTATCCCAGTTCACGGGCAGGTCGGATTACGCGGCGGTCTACGAGGAGAGATTTGTTCAGTTCAAGGAAGATTTTATGAACAAGTATCTCGACGAAGAAGGCAACCTGCTTTCCGCCTCGGCAGACGGTGTTACTGCCTATGAAGACGGAACACCGGTCGTCGATAATTCGCAAACTGCCCTTATGTGGGCGCTCAAGCTCAGCCTGTACCGCACGGACCATCAGCAGACAAATATGATGGCGAACCTTGTGTCGAGTGTAAGGAACCCGGGCAGTATGCTGCACGAGGGTTATCCCGAGAACAGCCTCATGTCAGGTCTTTTCGGAACCAATATTGCACTTCCCGTTCTGAGCGATCTGGGATACTCGGATATAGCATACGATGTCCTTCTTCAGGAAGAATATCCTTCGTGGATTTATGCTTCACGGAGCAACGGAATCGGGAACCACATCGGCGGCAACGCGACGGATGCAGTAGGCGAGTGGCTCTACCGCTACATGGCGGGTATTACACAGGATGCATATGAGCCCGGATTTAAACATATCATTTTGCAGCCGACTGTGGATAGCAACGGCACCGTGTCGGAAATGAGCGCTTCTTACGATTCGCCGGCAGGTATGATAAAATCAGGCTGGCAGACGTCCTACGGGAAGCTCAAGGTCTATACCTGCGAGGTACCGGCCAATACGACGGCAAAGCTTTACCTCGAAATCAGCCATACTCAGGCGTCTGCACTGAAATGCCCGAAAGGTGTGAAATACACCGGCATGGAGACACATAACGGGCAGCTCTGTGCTTCTTACGAGCTCGCGTCAGGTTCTTATAAATTGAAGATACCTGTCGAGAATAAAGGATAATCATATTGTTAATCGCGGACAAGGGCGTTCGGGACTGTGGTTCCGAGCGCCTTTTTTCAGTAATAGAGGAGGAAAACAAATGAGTCACAACACAGTAAAAGATATCGTAAACATGGTGAGAGATGAGGACGTAGCATTTATCCGTCTGCAGTTCACGGATATTTTCGGAACCCTGAAAAATGTTGCGATCACGCCTTCACAGCTTCTGAAGGCACTCAGCGGGAAAGTTATGTTCGACGGCTCTTCGATAGAAGGGTTCGTGCGCGTGGAGGAATCGGATATGTTCCTGGTGCCGGATCTGGATACATTTGCCATCTTCCCCTGGAGACCGCAGCAGGGAAAGGTAGCACGCATGATTTGTGACGTCTTTAAAACAGACAAGACGCCCTTTGAGGGAGATCCCCGGTACATACTCAGGAAGGTGATTGCCGATGCCGGGATGGACGGTTATACACTAAATGTCGGCACGGAATGTGAGTTCTTTCTGTTCCAGACAGATGATGAGGCCAATCCGACCACGGACACGAATGAGCAGGCCGGATATTTTGACCTCGGACCGATCGACTTCGGAGAAAATGCCCGCCGTGATATCGTCCTGACCCTGGAGGAGATGGGGTTCGAGATCGAGACCAGCCATCATGAAGGCGCTCCTGCCCAGCATGAGATAGATTTCCATTATGATGAGGCGCTGAAGACTGCGGATAATATCATGACGTTCAAACTGGCAGTACGCACGATCGCGCGTCAGCACGGCCTTCACGCTACGTTTATGCCCAAACCGAAGGCAGGCGTGGACGGATCCGGCATGCATCTTAATTTCTCCCTGCACAAGGATGGAAGAAATGTATTTGCGGACGCTGAGGATCCTTCAAAACTTTCGGAGGAGGGCAGATATTTTATCGGCGGTATTATGAAGCACATCAAGGGCATGAGTGCGGTCCTGAATCCGATCGTCAATTCCTATAAGCGCCTTATTCCGGGTTACGAGGCTCCGGTCTACATATCGTGGGGAACGCAGAACAGGACGCCGCTGATCCGTATCCCGTATGCGGACGCGGAAGAAGGAAGACGGATTGAGCTCAGAAGCCCGGATCCGGCCGCCAATCCCTATCTTGCGCTGGCAGTGTGCCTGAGCGCAGGTCTTGACGGCATACGCAATAAAATAATGCCTCCGGCTCCGATTACCGGTAATATTACGAAACTGTCGGACTCTGAGCGCTCTGCCATGGGTATAGAGCAGCTGCCGGGTACTCTGATCGAAGCAATTTCGGAGTTCGAGAAGGATGAATTTGTGAGAAATGTGATAGGAGAGCATATATCGAATAGATATGTGGAGGCAAGAAAACGGGAGTGGGCGCAGTATACCGCTCAGATATCTAAATGGGAGATAGAACAGTATCTGAACAAAATCTGATGTGCCGGAGGAACTGTAAATGGTTAACATAATTGTGGTTTTTCGTAAGATGGAGGATGCCAGGAACATACGAAGTGTTCTGATGCGGAACGGTTTTACGGTAACCGCTGTATGCAGCACCGGTTTGCAGGCAATCGGTTTGTTCGATGATCTTAAGAACGGGATCGTGATATGCGGCTATCAGCTGACGGATATGCTTTACACGGAGATATACGATAACCTGCCGCAGGATTTCCATATGCTGCTCATGGCAAGGGAATCGGTCCTCCCGGATCTTAAGGGGAATGATATTGTATGTCTGCCTCTGCCGGCCAGGGTGAGGGATCTGACAGAGACGGTAGCGATGATGCAGCGGACGATAGAAGTCCGCATCAAAAAGAAGCGTCAGGGACCGCGCGGGCGGTCCGCTGAGGACAAGGCAGCTATTGACAACGCCAAGAAGCTGCTCATGAACCGAAACAATATGACAGAGCCGGAAGCTCATCGATATCTGCAAAAAACAGCTATGGACACCGGAACGTCCATGGTGGAAACAGCTCAGATGGTGCTTGACCTGTTTTCACTGTGATGCGTTGTCTATACAGATAAAGATGTGATAAAATGATTACATTGCCAAAAGTATCATTCTGATACCTTGTCCTAAGCGGGAAGAATGAAATCGTCTTTTGGCGTCTTTACATAAGATATGTAAAAGCTTAGCTTTGTTAGGAGACCGATATGAAGTTTACATACCCTGCAATATTTAAGAAAAATGAAGAAGGCGGTTACGACGGCCGCTTTGTCGACCTTGCCTGCTGCGAGGTGAGCGGCTACAGCCTGGATGATGCGATCCGCAATGCGATCGAGGCGGAAGGCGACTGGATTCGTCTTGAGATGGAGGAAGACATGCCGACCTTTCCGCCGGTTTCCGATCTGGAGGATCTCGAACTCAGAGAAGGTGAGATTGCCAGAAACATCGGCGTCAATGTGCGGTTTTATGACGGTTGGGATGAATAAAATATTCAAGAACGCGATAAATGGCTTGCTTAAGGATGAATGGGGGAGGGGGCAATATCCCTTAGAAAAGTGGTTAAGATAGCGATAGTTGAAGACGAGGATCTGTATGCGGATCAGTTAAATGAATTTATTAATAAATATGCCGATGAGTCCCATGAAATCATCCGTCAGGTTCGTTTTTATGACGGGGATGAGATCGCAGAAAAATATGACGGTTCTTACGATATCATTCTGATGGATATTCAGATGAAATTCATGGATGGCATGTCCGCTGCGGAAGAAATCAGAAAGAGGGACCGGAACGTTATCATCATGTTCATTACGAACCGGGTCGATTATGCTATTCGCGGCTATGAGGTGGATGCGCTTGACTATATTGTTAAGCCTGTCAGTTATTTTTCCTTTGCCAGGAAGCTCGAGAGGGCGATCAGCAGGATCCCTGACAAGGAAGATGTGACGATCACGCTGAATTATCCGCAGGGAATGGTCAGACTGCGTGTTGATGATATATTCTATGCCGAGAGCGAAGGCCACAATCTGGTCTATCACACCGGCCAGGGAGAATATCGTATCCGGCGTAAGATGTCCGAGGCGGAGAACGAGCTGGTACCGCACGGCTTTTTCCGCAGCAATAAAGGGTATCTGGTCAATCTGAAACATGTGGACGGCGTGCAGGACGGCTGCTGCCTGATTGCGGGACAAAAACTGCTCATAAGCCGTTCACGAAAAGCGGATTTCATGCTGGCTATGATGGAGAATATCGGCAGTTCCGTGTGATACGGAACTGCACGTGGGGAAACGTGAGGCACAGCAATGGTTTATGAAGATATACCCAGATTATATTCCGCAATCGCCGAGTGGGGGGCGTGCATACTATGCTGTCTGATCTTTCCGCGGCGGTGCAGTAATCTGCATTTTATTTTGTCATCGGCAGGATTCCTTGTCTTTCAATGTATTTTTATGGTCCTTACTGCAGATGTACCGATCGTGCTCTGGATTCCGTGTATGGCGGTTGCAGTCTTTGCAATGTACACCTTTATCTTCTGTATATGCGATTTCAGTCTGTGGAAAGCGGTCTATCAGTGTGCAATTGCCTTTCTCCTGGCGGAATTTGCCGCTTCTTTTACCTGGCAGATAGAATGCTATGTGATGGCCAGGACTACATCGAACGGTGCAGCGTACGAGGCAGACCCGTATTCTTTCCTGTGCCTGTTTATTATGCTTATACTCTATTTGCTGATTTTTCTGGTGACATGGCACCCGAGACAGTACTTCCGAAGAGGTTTTGTCGAGTATGAGACAACATGGCAGGAAATGCTCAGCGTGGTCCTTGTTGTCTCATTGACATTCATATTCAGCAATATCAGTTTTTTTATGCCGAATACTCCGTTTTCGGGACAGCTTATGCCCGATATTATGGTGATCCGGACCATCGTCGATTTTGCGGGCATCTCCATTGTATACGCTGTTGAAATGCAGATCACAAATCTGCGCGTAGAGTCAGAAATCATCCGGATGGAGTCCATCCTGAAGACACAATACGATCAATACCGTACATATCAGGACAGTATCGATATGATCAACATCAAGTATCATGACCTGAAGCATCAGATACAGGGCATGAAAGCGGAGATGGATCCCGAAAAGCGAAAGGAATGGATCGAGCGTCTTGAGAATGAGGTGGCGGATTACAGGCCGGAGAAGGAGACCGGCAATGCTGTCCTTGACACGATCATATCCGGAAAAACTCCGATCATACGGTCTATGGATATCAAGTTCACATGTGTCGTGGACGGAAGACTGTTGGAGTTCATGCACGTGGCTGATATCTGTACAATGTTCGGAAATGCACTGGACAATGCGCTTGAACATGTCGTGACGCTGCGCGATCCGGAGAAACGAATCATACATCTGACGGTGAGCGAGCAGAGGGGCTTCGTCTATATTATGATGTCGAATTACTGTGAGGAGGAGATTGCATTTGCAAATGGCCTTCCCCTCACGACCAAGATCGACATCCGTAATCACGGCTTCGGAGTCAAATCCATAAGGAAAACTGCCGAGAAATATGACGGAAGCGCCATGTGGACTCTGAAGGATCAGATGCTGGAGCTGAAAGTGCTGATTCCGATACCCAGAGAAAATGCAGCGTGAGAAGCCGGCATAATTCCCTGCGGTTCGTGCCGCAAACGCCGCAGTTTATGTCAAAAACGATCGAAAGCACAATATTCTGCTAAGATAGAATACAGAGTATTGTGCTTTTGTAGTACATGAGGAGGAAAGATATGAAACACAAAGACATACTTGATCAGATGACCCTCATAGAGAAAGCCGCTATCGTCGGCGGTCAGGGTGAGTGGCAGACATGGCCGATCCCGCGCCTCGGTATTCCGTCGATGTACTGCTCTGACGGGCCTCACGGTATCCGCAAGCAGGCCGGCGCAGGCGATCATCTCGGTCTGAACGAGTCTCTGAAAGCGACCTGTTTCCCGACTGCCGCGACGGTAGCGAACAGCTGGGACGTTGCACTCGGTGAGAAAATAGGTCAGGCTCTCGGTGAGGAGGCAATGGCGGAGGATGTCCATATCCTTCTCGGTCCGGGTATGAACATGAAGAGAAGTCCGCTCTGCGGACGTAATTTTGAGTATTTCTCGGAGGATCCGCATCTTGCCGGCAAGATGGCAGCGGCCTATGTCCGCGGAATTCAGAGTAAGGGAGTGCGCTCCTGCATCAAGCATTTTGCGGTGAACAGCCAGGAAGAGCGCCGCATGGCGATGGATGCCGTCGTTGATGAGAGGACGCTTAGGGAAATCTATCTGACAGCATTTGAAATCGCGATCAGAGAAGGAAAAGCCAAAGCTTTAATGACCAGCTATAACGAGGTCAACGGGGAGTACGCCAATGAGAACGCTCATCTGCTTCTCGATATCCTTCGCGGAGAATGGGGATACGATGGCATGGTCGTTACAGACTGGGGCGGATCCAATGATCATGTCAAGGGAATCAAATGCCGCAGCAACCTCGAGATGCCGAATCCCGGACTCGACTCGGCGCGTCAGGTCATTGCAGCGATTGAGAACGGAACCCTGACCAAGGCGGAACTTGATCTGTGTGTGGATGATCTTCTCGACGCTATTCTGGAGACAACGAAGGCGGCGAAAGGTCACAGCACGGAATTCGATATTGAAGGTCATCATGCACTTGCCCGGGAAGCCGCGGCACAGTGCGCTGTGCTCCTTAAGAACGAGGGAAAGATTCTCCCGCTCGCTGAGGGAACAAAGGTCGCGGTAATCGGTGATTTCGCATTCAAGCCGAGATATCAGGGTGCAGGCTCATCCATGGTAAACACGACGAAACTTGAGTCCTTCATCGAAATCGCGCAGGAAAGCTCCGCGTTGGAAATCGTGGCATCCTCGGCAGGATATCAGAGGAACGGTGATCCGGATGAAGCACTGAAAAATGAGGCTGTTGAGGCCGCAAAACAGGCAGATGTTGTTCTCTACTTCTTCGGTCTCGATGAAATGAGCGAGTCTGAGGGTCTTGACCGTCAGCATATGAAACTCCCGAAGGTCCAGATCGAGCTCCTTAAGGCCCTGGCAGGGGCCAATCCGAACATAGTCGGAATTCTCTCCGGAGGATCCTCCATCGAGATGGACTGGGATAAGGATCTGAAAGCTGTTCTGCACGGTTATCTTACCGGACAGGCAGGCGGAGGGGCTGTCTACGACATCATCACCGGAGCAGTCAATCCATCCGGCAAGCTCGCCGAGACGTATCCTGTTTCATATGAAGATACGCCGGCGTTCAAGTATTATCCGGCAAAGGAGAGAACATCCGAGTACCGTGAAGGTCTCTACATAGGTTACAGATACTTTGACACTGCCCATGTGCCGGTCAAGTATCCGTTCGGATACGGGCTTTCCTACACAACATTTGAATACACTGATCTCAAAGTGAACGCGGAAGGCGCGACCTTTAAGATTACCAATACAGGAAAATGCGACGGTGCCGAAATCGCCCAGCTATACATATCTCTTCCGGGTGCAGAAGTCTTCCGTCCCGAGAAAGAGCTGAAAGGATTTGCCAAAGTGTTCCTGAAAGCGGGTGAGACGAAGTCAGTGAACATCGCTTTCAACGATATGACGTTCCGCTATTGGAATGTGAAGGATGAAGCATGGGCTGTGGAGGGCGGCATATACAAGGTTCTGGTCGGTTCAAGCTCCGCGGATATACGTCTTGCAGCGGACATGTCTGTAGCCGGGGTCGGCTCCGGCAATCCGTATGACAGGAAGAAGGTGCCTGCTTACTACAGCGGTGATATCACGAGAGTCCCGGACGGACAGTTCGAAACGATTTTGGGCAGACCGATCCCGGACGGATCCTGGACGCGCGAACTGACTGAAAACGATGCGATCTGTCAGCTGAAGAATTCAAAAAGCTGGCTCTGCCGCAGAGTGTACGGCGTCCTTGAGGGGAAGAAAAAGAAAGCCGAAGCCGCAGGAAAACCGGATCTCAATGTACTCTTTATCTACAACATGCCTTTCCGTGCAATCGGAAAGATGACCGGCGGAGCGGTCAGCCAGGAGATGGTGCAAGGTATGGTAAAAGTTGTGAACGGACATTTCTTCGGAGGTATCGGAGCTGTGATCGGCGGATATTTCCGTAACGGAAGGCTCAATAAAGCATATGAGAAGAGCCTGAAGAAACAGTGAGGGGAAATTCGCTATAAGCCGGGCCGATAGTGATCGGTTCCGGTAATCAAAAGAAGGAGGAATAATATGGGCTTTTGGAACAGTTTTGCCGAGAAACACCCAGGCGCGGCCAAGTGGATTCGAGAGGGCGGGCTATTTGTCATAGTGAGTAACGTCATTACCGTACTGAAATATTTTATGCTTCAGTTCCTGCCGGCGGCATTTTCATCGCTGCCAAAGATCGATTTCGGATTTCCGGGGATTGATTTGACGCTATTCGGAGAGACCTTCAAGTGGAATATTATCGGATACGACGCCGCGCACGGCGGACTTCCCTATTTCTGCGCGTACATGGTGGCAATGGTCATCGGAGAGTGCATCAACTTCCCGCTCCAGAGAAATCTCGTGTTCCGCAGCAAGGGGAATATCTTCTACCAGATGATGTGGTATTTCATCGCGTTCTGTATCGTAACCTGTATTGTGAACTCGATCAACTGTATCTGGGTAGCGGTAGCAGGAAAATTCGTACCCAGCGCGGTATATAATATCGGAACAACGCTTATGAACGGCGCCGTTTCCATGGTCGTATTCTTTATCGTGAATAAGATCATCTTCCCGGAAGGCGAGCCGGATAAGAAGTAAAGAACGCTTCGGCGTTCATGATGCGACATGCGCGGCGCCAAGGCGCCTTCCACTGCGCATGTCTGCGATCCATAACTGTGTTCCGTTTATGACATAATTTGAACGGTTCATGCCAACAAATGCACAGGTTTTTTCTGTGTGATAATCTAAGTGTATCCTAAATATGCCCTCTGATTTTCTTTGGAAAGAAGAGGGTAAATAATATAGGCTCTCGGAATCTTGAGCCTGCTGGTCAGATTCATCGACCGGATGAACCTTGAAAAGTAAATATTATCCAGAACGAACCAGACGAGCAATAAG
>CACYPS010000064.1 GCA_902776305.1 uncultured Lachnospiraceae bacterium
TATTGCGCTGGCTTACATAACCGGGATACTACCCATTAAGAAGTACGGGCAGCACAGCGCCCTGAATATGTTCGGGGAGTATTCCATGCTTCAGCCGCAGCAGCTGGCTGAGTATGTCGGTTTCACGGATGAAGAAGTGCGGGAGCTGTGCGAAAAACACGGGCGCAGCTATGACGATATAAAAGCCTGGTATGACGGTTATGACCTGTATGGAATTATCCCGCCGGGTGAAAAGGAGCCGGAAGAATATCAGATATACAATCCCTATTCCGTTGTGCAGGCAGTGATAACGGGCCGAATCTGTGATTACTGGAACGCCACGGAGACGTATGAGGCGCTTAGCGTCCACATAAACAGGAATTTTGACGGGCTTAAGGACATGGTCATGCTGCTGATGGAAGGGAAGAGGATCCCGGTCAACACAAGGAAGTACCAGAATGATATGAGCAGCATGGCCAACGCCGATGACGTCCTGACACTGCTCATCCACCTCGGATATCTTGCTTATGACAGCGAGAGACGGGAAAGCTATATTCCGAACCGGGAAATACTTGACGAATACCGGAATACTGTCGAGGGTAACGGAGAATGGGATCAGCTTTATTCCGTGCTTGCCAGGTCGCAGAAGCTGCTCGAAGCCACCTGGGCCGGTGACGAGGACGAAGCGGCAAGGCTTGTGGAGGACGCCCACATGCGGGCGGGGAACCTGACCTATAACAGCGAGGCAGCTCTCTCATACGCTGTACGGCTGGCGTACTTTAATGCGGAGCAGTACTACACGCTCATACCCGAGATGCAGGCCGGCAGGGGATATGCGGACCTGGCCTATATCCCGTCGCCGAAATATCCGGACTTGTGGCGATAGATTATAATAAGGAAGTAACGAGCGGGAGCAGAGGGTATAAGCACCACAGCTGCAGGATAGGGAGGGCGTAAAAGCGCCCTCCCTTCATGTTGGTCGAATTTATTCGTCCTGCAAAGTTTTTAAGAACAAAAGCAAGGCTTTTCGCTGATACGCACTCAGCCGGTAAAATGTCCTCAACGTCTCATCCTCCATCAAACTGTTCTCTGTCTCTTCGGCGAAGAATTCCGCCAGGGAGATTTCAAGCGCGTCACAGATATAAGACAGCGTCTCTATGGTGGGGTTTTTATTGCCCAGTTCAATGTCCCTCAAATGGCTTTGCGCGAGGCCGGCTTTGTGTGCGAGAGCGGTGGTTGTGAGACCTTTGGAGGCTCTTAGGTTGGTTATGCGTTTGCCGACATCCATCTTATAGATCACCTTTTCGGTTTATACAGAAAAGGTAACAAAGGCGTGTTGGATTACTAATGATTTTAGAGATAGTATAATACCTTTATGGTTAATAACCACATGCTGAGTGAGTGGCCCGGCAAACAATGTAACATTATAAAGATTGACATATATATTTTAAGAGATTATTAGTTTAGTTCATGAAAGCGGGCATTAAACTCTTATTATTTATATGCCGGTTTATCGGGGAGGAATTTAGGTGAAACGAAGTATCGCGAACAGAGCGTGTGGCGTCATTGGCTGTGCCGTGGCTGCAATTTTAGTTATTGGAAATGTCCGGGGAATATCAGGCCTTGGAGCTAAAGGGTCTGTAATAGAGCCGGTTACTATATATGCTGAAAATAGTAATGCGGCAGGGCGCAACCTTCCTGTGGAAAATAAAGAAACGAGAGAGATTTCCAATAAGATTGCAATAGTGAATCTTGACGAAGGCGTCATGTCGGACGGCACGAAAACTATTTACGCCAGCCAGATTATCAGCATTCCTGAAAACGGTGATCTGGAGCCTGCATCACTTTCTGCCGCTCAGGCAGGGCTTGATTCCGGAAAATACGGTGCATATATTGTGATTCCGGAAACATTTTCAAGGACTGTTGTAAGTATTAACGGCACACCGGAAAAATGTAACCTGACCTATGCGATAAATCGAAATGCTTCTGCCGGAGCTCAGTATGGAATAGTGCATAAAGTGCTGAAGTTCATAGACGGGCTGAATGATGATCTGAGTTATATTTATCTCGAAAACATACTTTCCGAATATCATAGCGCACAGGACACTGCCGATACTGTCATGGGCAATGATTTGAAGGATAAGGAAGCTATTGACGGGATCAAAGCGGGCGACCTTATATCTGCTGTTCAGATTCCGGCGCTCGAAAGTGTACAGAATGACATAAAGCCGCTTGATATAGGCACTTATGCCGAACAGGATACGACCATCGTTACGGAAATAGGGAACGCTTATACGACGAGTATTACGGAAGCACAGGGACAGTTGACGGCACTCCGTGAAGAAGGCTCCACCCTTCAGGATACTTTGTCAACGAATGCACAGTACTCGGATTCTACTCTCGAGGGTCTTCAAAAGATAGATATAAGCGGTTCTATGACGGATGCACGCGCTGTTATAGAGAACAGCGAAGCCGCTGACCGGGAAGAGACCAGGAGCTTAATTGAATCTGTTAACTCTACAGAGAAGAACGTCGATTCTCTTGTTGAGGATATATCAGAGGCTGTGGCTAAAAGCAGCCGGAAGGCACAGGAAAGTACGCGTCAGAGCATTAAGGGCATCATAGAAAGTGTCATTTCTGATATTCCGGATGTTCCGCGCATAGAAGTTACGGATGCTGGTGACGACGGTCAGGTTACCATAGCGCTTAACGATGGCGAAGAGGGACAGGATGACGGCGAGGAAGCGCAGACAGAGAGCGGACCTGCAATCAGACTGAGTCTTGTAGATGCAGACCCGGAAGAAGTGCAAAAAGCAGATAATAATATAAATCTCCTGATGACAATCAGCGGAAGTATGGCAGGTGCTTACTACGGAACGCAAGAGAAAACCATCTCTCAGTATCCGGTGCATATATGGGCAGATTCGTATAAGCTTGCAGAACCGGAACAAACAGGAGTAGATACTAATACTGATGAGGGAGAGACTTTCCCTGACGGCGAAGAAAATAATCCGGAAGCAGGAGGGGGTGGACCTCAGTATATATATCAGGAATACATCGACGATACCGTGGATGTTGTATATACCGAGAACCTCTCTGTACATGATGTCTTTGATGAATTGGATTCTGATGAGAACATTCAGACAATGCTCGGCGAGGCCGGTTACAGTACGTGTCAGGAATTTATGGATGCTGTATCAAAAGGTGAAGTCATTTTCAGTGCGGGAAAGAGAGTGCAGCTTGACAGTACGCCGGAAGAAGTAGAGGCGTTTAATGAAGCGCTCAACGATCTTCACAAGACAGATATCAATGAGAAGTTTAGCGAAGATGCTATACAGAAAATAGCAGCGGATACGAAGCTGCCGGATGTCAGCGCATACCGGTATGATGAAAATGATAACCTTATTGTAGACGAGAACAATGTTCCGGAGACTTTGTATGGCAGTACAGGCGAAAGTATTAAGGGCAGTCTGTCGGCTGCGCATCAAGTCCTTACGGATGGTTTTGAAAACCGAAGTGCAGGTATTTACAGTGCAGAAACCGGAGTTATAAACGGTACGCTGAACGCAGTTGAATCTGCTGTTAATGGTTTGAATGATAATGTAGAGGAAACCCGAAAGGCCGTCAGCGGGAATTATTCCGGAAGTTCAGCGGCGCTTACGGAGTATGGAACAAAACTCGGCACATTTGCACCTGTTCTGGACAGTGCAGTGGTCAGTGAGAATGTCTCAAAGATGAATACTAATTATTCGGCGCTTCAACAGGAAGTTTTAGAGAATAATCAGTCTTATCAGGATTATGCCAATAAAGTATATGAGGCGACAGATAATAATATCAGTACGCTTAGACAGAATATCACAGATGCCCAGAATATTGCAGAGAATACCGTGAAGGAAGGACTAACTAATGCCAAGAGTGTGAAATCGGAGACCAGTGCAGAGAATCAGCAACTGCTGGCGGAGTTTTCCCGGAAACTTCCCTATACAAGATTGGGAACACTTGAGAACACTGTCACTTATGAATTCATAGCAAATCCGATTGAATCAACAGACACTTCGCCGGAGGAAAAAATCAGTAATAATGAGAACTATGCTACGCCGACTCAGGCGACCGGTCAGGATGTGGTTGCTAATTCAATAGGAGGAGGTTCTTCGTCAGGCAGCAGCGTATCGTTTGGCAGCAACAAGGCTGCATCCAATGCAGATACAGCAGTCCCGGCAACAGTTGCTTCAGCAGAAACAGCTGGGGACGTTATGCCTTTCATTGTATTGGGTGCGGCAGCAGTAGCACTTGCGGCATTTTTTGGAATCAGACAGTATCTGAAGAAAAATGAGCGTTACTAATAATGCAGCAGCATTTAAAAATAAGGAGGATAAAAATGGCTGATACAAGCAATATTAGAATGAGTCCCGAGGAGATGAATCATAAGGCAACAGAATTTGAATCGAGCGGTGAGGATTTTGTAGCCGTTGTGAATCGCATGAGCGTACTGGTAAAGAATCTTTGTGAGGAGTGGGCAGGCCAGTCAAGTGCGGCTTTCGAGCAGCAGTTCGAAGACCTTCGCCCGAGCTTTCAGCAGACAGAGCAGTTAATTCAGTCGATTGCTACACAGCTGCGCGAAGTTTCGCAGGCTATGCAGCAGGCGGATCAGGATATTGCCAGCAGGGTAGGCGTAAGATAAAAGACAGAATCATTCAAGGGCTGTCATATGAAACAAAGTGTGTGCATGTATTTGCAGAAGTAGAGGTGCACTTGTCGGATGATGAGTGCAATGCTTTGCAAAAGAAAATTGCCGGGGTTTCATATGACAGCCCTATATGCATATCGAAGAGAATATTATGAGTCAGGATAATACAACCCGAAGAGAGATTGCGGAGAGCATTTTCGGAAAAGCGGAAGAACAAAAGAGCACAGATGAAGTGCAGGATAGCAGCCCGGAGACGGGATCTGCCGTGGGGGCGGGCGTAACTGAAACAGATTCGGAGAGCCTGATTGACCGGAAGGCAGGTACAGCAGAATCCGACGTCCAAAACATGGAGCAGGAGGAAGCAATCGAAACAGAAGCGCCTTCGGAGCAGAGGAAAGAGAACTCTGATATAACCGAGGAGGATACAGGTACTGCGGCATCTGAAACAGAAGAAGCTTCAGGTATAAAAATCGATGTTTCAGTACTTCAGGATAAAGGCCAGATTATTACTTCGTCGCCTACAGACCTGAACGGTATAGCCCTCTTTACAAATGAATATGAAAAAAATGTCGCTGCTGTTGAGGAACGCAATAGAAAAGAGGCAGAGCGGCTTAAAGATAGCCTGTTTATCGAGAGAAAGAATGAACCGGATCAATATGAACAGCTGCGGCAGATTCTATTTACTGGAGAACAGGAACAGGTAATCAAGGAAACATTTACACCGAAAAAAGATAACCCGATGGGGATGATTGCAGGCGCGGCGGTACTTGCGGCTATTGCTGTTATTCTCATTGTAACCTGGTTTGACCGGAGAAGCAGGAAAAGGCGGGAAGATGCAATTGACAATTACACTTACTGAAAGTGACGGTAAAAGCAGAGATATCATAGTGAATTCCGGGCAGAGAATAAGAGAGACGCTCGGCATATTGGAAGAGGCCGGTATACTGAAAAATGTGGCTGGTGTGCGCATGGTTCAATCCAGGAGAAACGGGGAGTACATCAGTTTGGATAACTCTTATGAGGATTCCGGAATTTTTTATGGGGACATAGTAATCCTGGTGAGGTGAACATGCCGCATGATTCTTCGGGGAAGAAGGACTGTCCGGATATGCAGAGCCATGGATTTATAAAGAAACGGAATGGAGATTATCACCATGAGTGATCAAAAGAACAACACAGTGCAGGAAAGAGTCAGGAGATCGGAATTAAATGCAAAAAGCAGTTTTGACTACAGGTATCTTATGCATGAAAATCCTGTTTTTCTTGATTCAGATATCCGAATTGACGGAGAGGAAGCGGTAATAACGTACGATGTCGGTGACAGAAAAGCGATGACAGATATCCGCGAGGAAGATATAACGGATCGTCTTCTGACGCTTCAAAGTGTAGGCCGGCTTGCGGAGTCTGCGCAGATGTTCCGTTTTTTCTTAAACCCGGAAAATCTGTATTACGATGAACATGGGATTATTGCAGTTAAAAAGAAAGACATTTACGGGGAGTCACAGGCTTTCGATGAAAAGGACTTCCTTGAACAGTATAAAGCTTTGGCAGGGTTTGCGTTGCAAAGGAAGTATTCTTTTGATGATTATTATCGCGGCGGCGGAAAATTGCTGGAGCAGGATAAGTTTCTTAAGGCCGTCAGAGGAGCCGAAAGCGTTTCCGACGTACAGGCATTACTTTCCGGAGAAGCGGCGGCTATTAAAGCGGACAGAAAAGAAAATTTTGAATTGCTCCCGAAGAGGCGCTTTTCCGTTATGAGGATCGTTGCGGCAGTATTTGGGGCGGGCTTTGCAATCGCCGTCGGTTTTATTATATTCCATATGTTCTATGTTGAGACGTATAAGGACGCCGTTATAGCCTTGGGACAAAACTTTGTGAGGCAGAATTACAGCGAATGCATAACGGCTATGAGTAATATTCCGGTAGAGAGAATGACAACAACGCAGCAGTATATGCTGGCTCTTTCCTATGTCAGAAGTGAAAATATTTCCAAAGAACAGAAAGAGAATGTTCTCGCTACATTATCTGAAAATGATACGCCGACACGGCTGACCTACTGGATTCATCTCGGAAGATGGGAGACGGAAGAAGCGCTGGATAATGCGATGCAGCTCTCCGACGGCCAGCTTCAGATATATGCTTATCTGAAGGAGAAAATGCATGTCGAAGGAGACACATCTCTGAGCGGTTCAGAGAAACAGGAACGAATTGATGAGATTGAGAAGCAGATAGAGGTGCTTGAAAGACAGTATAATATCAAAGTTGACGAGGATGAGTAAATGCCACAGCTTGAGAAACAGAAGGTATTCTTCAGACCGGAAGAATTTTTTATCGGACATACAGAGAAAGAGGATGTCTGCATACCGGAAATGAACGGGACGATTCTTGTCAGGGGGAACCGGATATACATACAGGATGGAGCATCGGACATTTTTCTGAATGATGTGCTGCTGTATTCGGACACCTGTGAGTTCGGAATCGGGGATCGAATCAGAACAGCCGGAATGGACATCGTGTTTCTTGCTGAAAAAATAAAAATCAACGGGATAACAGACACGATCAAGTCGTCATTGCGTGAAGTAAAGGAGGAGAGTGTTCCGTTTGAGGGATTTCCGCATTATAAGAGATCTCCCCGCCTTATTCGAAAAGTAGAGAAGAAGGAAATCGATATTCAGAAGCCGAAAAGCCGGAACAGCCAAAAAGCATCCAGTCTGATTTCCCTGATACTTCCACCTCTTATTATGCTTGCAGTCACGGTGACCATCAGTATCGTAATGAAACGCGGTTTATTTATTATCATGTCGGTTGCGGGTCTCGGAGTATCACTCGTTACATCAATTATGCGCTACATCACGGATCGAAAGGATCGTAAAGAAAATGAGGAAATCCGTGTGCGCACATACGATAAATATCTGCTCAAAAAACGAAAGGAAGTATTCGAAGCGTATCGAGATGAGATGGATGCCTGCGCTTATAATTATCCGAAAAATGCACAGCTGGCTGATATGGTGGACCGCTACAGCCCGAGAATTTATGAGCGAAGCAGCAATGACGATGATTTTCTGAAAGTTGTCCTTGGGACGGCATCCATGAAAACAGACCTGAATATAAAGCTTTCCATAGATGAATTAAATGCGAAGGAAGATCCGCTCGAAGAGCAGGCCAAAGCCTTAAAACAGGAATATTCTTTTATGGATAAGCCGGTCATAGCAGACCTGAAGAAAGCACATCTGGGACTTGTCGGAGAGAAGCAGATTGTACATGAACAGCTTAAGTCTCTTGTCATGCAGATGACGTTCTTTCACAGCTATCATGACCTCGAAATTGTTGCAATATATGATGAAAAGTATAATGAGAGTTTTCAGTGGATGCGGTGGTATCCACACTTTAGAATACATGCAATTAACTGCACGGGCCTGATAAATTCCGAGAGGAAACGTGATCAGATCCTGGGAAGCCTGCACCAGATCCTGAAAGACCGGAAGACGAAAGAAGAAGAGAGCAAGAAAGAGAGTATGTATCTCCCTCACATCGTGTTCGTGGTCGATGAACCGAAATGGATTATAGATCACTCCATCATGGAGTATCTTGGAAAAGACGGATATAATATCGGATTTTCCATTATCTACACGACACATCTTCGCGCAAATCTTCCGGAAAATATCGGGACGGTCGTTGAACTCCTGAATTCAGAAGAAGGCCTTCTTCTCATTGAGGAGAAAATGGAACGAAGGAGGCGGTTTGTCCTGCCGGTAATGGAAGGCATTAATCTGGAATGGACTGCCCGGAATCTCGGAGTACTGGAGCATATGCAGGGAATTAGTGCGCAGATTCCGAAAAGCATCACATTCTTTAAGATGTATAACATTAATAAGCCGGAGGAACTGAATATCGGTCAGCGCTGGGCTAAAAGCGACTCGGCCAAGTCGCTGGCGGTGCCTCTCGGTGCCCGCGCGGATAATGATTATGTCTATCTGAATCTGCACGAGAAGGCACACGGGCCGCACGGCCTGATAGCCGGTACTACCGGTTCGGGAAAATCAGAGTTGGTACAATCCTATATTCTGTCTTTGGCCGTAAACTTTCACCCGTATGAAGTAGCTTTTCTGCTTATCGACTATAAAGGCGGAGGAATGGCAAATCTGTTTAAGCAACTTCCGCATCTTCTCGGAACGATTACCAACCTGGACGGTTCTCAGAGCAAGAGGGCCATGGCCTCGATAAAAAGCGAGCTGGCAAGAAGACAGGACATTTTCAATCTGTATGGAGTAAATCACATCAACGATTACAGCAAGAAGTTCCGGAGCGGAGAGGCAAAGGAGCCGCTGCCGCATTTGTTTATTATTAGCGATGAATTTGCGGAATTGAAAAAGGAACAGCCCGATTTCATGAAAGAACTTGTTTCGACCGCTCGTGTCGGACGAAGCCTTGGCGTACACCTCATTCTTGCGACACAGAAGCCGTCCGGTGTTGTGGATGAGCAGATCTGGTCCAATTCGAAGTTCAAGATTGCCCTGAAGGTGCAGAATGAGAGCGACAGCCGGGAAATTCTCAAGACCCCGGACGCATCCAATATCACGCAGACAGGCCGCGCATATCTTCAGGTCGGAAATAATGAAATTTATGAGCTTTTCCAGTCCGCGTGGAGCGGTGCGCCTTACAGTACTGAAGAAGGACGTGAGAGGATTGACGATAGGGTTTATGTGATTAATCAGCTGGGACAGGGAGAGCTTGTTAATCAGGATCTCAGCGACAATGCAGGCGATAATACGGTAGCAAAGACACAGTTGTCTGCGATTGTAGATTATATTCACGGCTATTATGCCGGGCTTGAAACTATTGAAGTGACAAAGCCGTGGCATCCGCCGCTTCCGGAACAGATTATTAGCCCGGTAAGACTTGACCCTGTTCCCGCAAGGGAGTTGGATCTGGCCATCCCGGTCGGAAAGGTGGATATTCCGGAGAAACAGTCCCAGAAAGAATATATTCATAACTTTGCTGAAGAGGGAAACCTGCTCTACGTCGCATCACCGGGATACGGAAAGACCGTGTTCCTCACGACTGTGGCGATGACGCTTGCCATGCGGAATAACGTGGACGATCTTAATTTCTATATCCTTGATTTCGGAAACAGCGGCCTCATACCGCTTCGGAAACTGCACCATGTGGCGGATTACATTTCCGTGGACGATACAGAGCGCCTGAATAAGCTGGTCGGCATCCTGCAGCGCGAAGTGGCGCTTCGGAAACGGCTGCTCGGCGAGGCGGCGGTCCAGAGCTTCGCGGTCTATAACCGGGTCGCGTCAGGGAAAATGAAGGCGATCGTCGTTCTGGTGGACAACTTCGACGCAGTACGGGAACTCGGCTATGAGATGGAAGACTTCTTCCAGCGGCTGACCAGGGACGGATCGGGGCTTGGAATTTATATCGTCGCGTGCATCACGAGAAGCAACGCGATGAAGTATGGTACCTACAACAACTTCAAGAACAAGATCTGCGGATACATGTTTGAGGAGAGTGACGTGTCCATGGTCGTCGGCCGCAGCGAGTATAAGCAGTCGGATGTCCGCGGCCGCACTCTCGTCAAGTATGATAAGGCGGTCAGCGTGATGCAGGTCTATACCATGGCGGACTGCGGGGACGGCGCCGCCTATAACAGGCAGATTGCCGCAAAGATCGAGGAAATCAATGAAGTCTACCCGGACAAGGTTGCCCCGAAGATACCGGTGCTTCCGGAGACGCTGCTCTCTACTATGCTCGGTCAATTCCATGGATCGAAGAAGGATGTCTATGTCGGACTTGATAAGGAGACGGTGGAACTGTGCGGATTTAATCGTGATAACTCGCCATTTGTCATCGTCGGCGAGGCCAAGCGCGGGAAGACGAACGCCCTGCGCCTGATTCTGGATCAGATCATCGGAACAGGGAAAATATATCTTTTCGATTCCAAGGCGATGGATCTCTTCTCCTACAAGGGAAAATCAGGGGTGGATTATGTCGAGGCGGCCAGGCAGGCAGCTTTCTACGACGAACTGAAGAGCATTGTGGTGGAACGTAAGAGCCGGCTGCAGGACGGTCTTATGAGCAATCCCGGAGCAAACCCGAAGGAAATCGTTGCCATGATGGAACCCGTCTATATCATTTCGGATGACTGGGATGATTTTGTCGAGGGAACAAAGGCGAAGCAGGCCCAGCTTGCCCCCCTTCTTGACGAGGCGGTTACTGTTGGGGTTTGCATCATCCTCACCGTGAACGCGGGCAAGCTGAAGGGATTCGACGCGGTTTCCAAGTTCGCGAAGAATACGACGAACGGCATGATGCTGTCCGGTCAGGGCATGACTAACATTTTCCCGTTCACGTCGATAAAGGATGTGCCGGAGATGAAGGATGCGTTGCTGTTTAATAGCGGCACCTATGTGAGGATACGGGTGCCGGGGGTGGTGTGATTATGGTTATAAATCTATAAAAGAGGAGTAGTATGTGCGAGAATGAGTATGATGATAAAGAAAAGAAGATTTCTGAAAAAAAAGAAGAGTTAAGGACACTTCGAAAAGAAATCATTGAAAATGATTATGAAGAAATGAAGATGATTTCTATAATGGAAAAACAACTTTATGAAAGAAAACAAATGAGTCAGTTTGATGATTGGGAAATTATTACCATTCTGTATGAAAAAGAAAATATGATAGAGGAGCTAAAATCGAGAAGACAAGAGTTCCTATACTCATTTGAGGAGTATATAAATGATGCAATTAAGGAACTGGAAAGGCATTAAGATAATTAATAAATGTAAGAGCACTTTGTGAAGGTATAGGAACAATAATAATTCAGAGGAGTGAGTAATGGGCGAATTGAGAATAAATGAACATGTAGTTTCGCAGCACGCAGGAGATATAAAAAAAGAATGTTATTCCTTTGAACCAGAAGTTCTGCCTGCAAGGGATGATCAGTCAACAATAGCAGCAAATGCAGCAGGTATGGTAGCGTTTGAATCTTCGCAGAATATATTTTCGTTATATGGCACACATCTTACAGCAGATGCGGATAATATTCATTCGATAAATGTTAAGTTTAAAGAATATGATGAGATGATATCATCGCTATTGCAATTAGGACAATAAAAGAATGAGATAGAAAATCCGGAGGTTGTTATGAATAGTGATCAGTATTTAAATCCATCCGCGATAAAAAGGCAGTGTGAAGCCTCAGTTAATATATTGGAGAGGGATAATTTATCATTAGAGATTTCAGAAAAAAGCATAAATTCTTTTATAAATGACTCTGAGATTAAGGCAGAGGCATTTGACAACCTTAAGCAGCAGATGAATGATTACATTACGATAAGTTTAGCTTTGAAATCAGCGAATAATGTAGATATTCAGGATTTTAATACGTTAAGTAATAGTGTTGGGGAGCAATTACTGGACGGCCAACGGATTGTACAGGGCATGACTAATGCAGAAGATAGTAAGCAACGTAATAATGAACGTGCAGCATCTAATCGGGAACTATGTCGTATGTATGCCGGAGTATGTCCGGTGGCATCGATGTACTATAAGTTTGTTTCTGAATGGTACGATTTAATGGCTTATTGGGATCAAAAAGAATATGAAAAATGGTTAGAAAAGTCTACAGTGTACGATGAGACAGAAGCACGTACCTGCGGATTATTCCAGTCTGGAATTGCCATCAGAAAAGCAGCCGATACAGGACTGCAATATGTTGGAAAAGCGTTTGTTGATGGTGCTTATGTTCCGGATATTAAGTCGGAATGGAGAGGGATGCTGAATGATATAGTACTTAACTCAATTTCAGAGGAAGTGTTGTCAGAAGAGATCTCTATTACACAAGAAGAATTGAACGATATGAGCGAAGTACAACGAGCTGACTTCATGCAGAAGGCGGTGAAATATTTTTTTATATGCAATCCTGATTTGAGTCCTGAGCCGGGCCAGGAATATTCCATAGTTGTGTCTCCAGATATAGTGGTGACATACAAAACCTCTGTTCAAGCAGTCGCTGATATAGGAGATTCTCAAGTAAACTCTGAATTGGGAGGAACTGAAACTGAGATAGAGGTGTCAAATGGAAAAAGTACTATTAAGACAAAGATAGATCATCAAAAGAAGGAACTTGGAGAAATGGGATTGGAGGCTGTTATTACTGAAAATAAATTAGGTTCGACAAGTGCTACAATCTCAGGAGAAGGCGGTAAAGTATATGGTGGTGTGAAGTATACGAATAGATATGGAAGCGAATGTACTGTACAAGTGGGAGGCTCTTTTATTTCTAATTCTTATAAATATACGGTATCTGGGGTCGCAGACAATATGAAGGTTGAATCTTCTATTGAAATCACAAGAAATAACAGACAGGGGCCTGGATCTGGATATGAGCCTGTAAAAGAACCTTCTTATGAATTTGAAGGTGAAAAAGTAGCTGAAGCGGTTGGTGTCACTGCTACTGTTGCAGTTGCAGGTTATATAACATACAGGATCGTCAAGGGGATAATCGCTGTGGGTGGTACAGCTTTAACAGGAGGCGCGGCTGCACCTGTCTTGGTACCCTTTGCTATAGCACCATAACACTATAAAACAACTAAGAAGTGAATAATTATGAAGAATAGAATTGGTTTATTTTTTCTGATACTAATATTAGCGAGTGCTATTTGCGCTTGCGGGGCGAGAATAAACAACAATAGTGAGAGACAAGCTAACTCATCAAAAGAATATCATTTGACCAGATTTCTTGGATCGTATGAAGAAATGGAATCGTTTATGGAAGAAGCTTTGAAAAATGATTTCTGTAATAAAATATATCTTAATGAAGATGAGACTATTCTGACTATTGAAGCAACGGAAAAACAAAGAGAGAAGTGGGTAGAATCGGCTGTTACTAAAATAGAAGACGCAGTTAAAGGAGTACCCTTGGCAGATGGATTTACAGTAGACTTGAATCCTGAATATACAGAGTGCTTAATACACGCTTCAGGGAACAGAAATATTAAGTCAATGACACAGACATCCATGGTAATACTAATGGAAGCTGAGATTTATCAGGTGTTTAATGGAATAGGTTAGAAAAGTTCGAAGTCCGGGCTCAAAGAAATGGAGCCTGATATGATCTTCAGGCCCCGGATTTCGTACTTTTCTTTTGAACCCTGTCA
>CACYPS010000065.1 GCA_902776305.1 uncultured Lachnospiraceae bacterium
TTCTGCTTGTAACCGTTGCACTGTTTCAGAATGTCTGCCACCTGATATTTCCGGAGAAAAGATCCGACTTCGTTTGTAGCATCTTGAAGCAGTATCTCAAATTGTGATATAGTATTCATAGCGTAGCACTCCTATGTTGTGAATGATTTTGTCAGCAACTTAATTATATCACAGCAGGGATGTGACTACGCTTTTTATTGTTGAAAACCCGCTTAGGATAAGGCTTTCTGGCACTTATTCATGTGGGAAGTATTAGTTAATATTTGATTGCAAC
Organism: uncultured Lachnospiraceae bacterium; assembly: GCA_902776305.1. Taxonomy (GTDB): domain Bacteria; phylum Bacillota; class Clostridia; order Lachnospirales; family Lachnospiraceae; genus Chordicoccus. Next base: position 275 of record CACYPS010000065.1, read on the forward strand.
AAAGTTGGACACACACTTCTTAATCCCCTTTGTGATTTTCAAAATATTCCGTGATTGTTTGATGTCCCTCGGTGAACTCAATTCCTTCCCTAAACATAATATTTTTTATCGTCATAAGAACAATCTTTGCATCCATGAGTAAAGTTATGTTATCCACGTACTCTACATCTTTTTTAAATTTATTCTCCCATGTTAATGCATTGCGTCCACTTACTTGTGCAAGACCGGTAAGCCCAGGCCTTACTTCATGTCTGCGCATTTCAAATGAATTATAATAATCAAGATACTTTACCAATAACGGTCTCGGGCCCACCAGACTCATATCTCCCTTCAAAATGTTATATAGTTCAGGCAGTTCGTCAAGGCTTGTTGCTCTTAACGTCTTCCCAAACTTATTCAATCGTACTTTATCCGGAAGAAGTTTGCCGCTTTTATCTCTGGCATCAGACATAGAACGAAATTTATATAACTTGAAAATTTTCCCGTCTTTTCCCGGCCTATCCTGCGTAAACAGCACAGGGGATCCAAGATTCACTCGTACCAAAACGGCTATAATTAAGTATACCCACCAGAAAAGAATTATAACCATTGCCGATGCTGTCACATCAACAATTCTTTTTACGAAAACCTCATACGGACCTTTTCTTCTATGTTTTTGTACAGCCTGCATATCTTTCTTATTCTCCTGATATCAATTACAGTTCAACCGTCGCTATCCTAGGCTCAAAACAGCACGTGGGACGCACACACACTATTCTAACTCCGCTCGCTCTCTGCGGGCCCACTTTCAAAAAGGTGGCAATTACACTGGTCTTTCCATGTAGTCCAAGCGGTCCGATGTCTGCTTCGTTGACTCTTCTAGTTATCTCCTGCTCCATCTCACTCTGCACATCATATCTTCCGTCAACCTGAGCCTGCAACATCAGTGATGCTGCTTCAAAATGAGATCTTCCTATTCCGACTGCTAATGTACACGGTGAGCACCCGAGCTGTGAGACTCCTTCTTTAGCCCAATTTACGATTTCGTTCAAAACCACCTGCGTATCATGCTTGTGAAATACACGGTACGTCTTTCCGCGGATAGCAGGACCTCCGCCAAACATCAAAATATGTAGACGAAGCACATTATCTTCACAGCGGCGAATCAGAATCGGCGCCGGTTCAACGCCGGCACTGTCAGGGTTTAACCCGCCGGATTGATCTATCCTGTGACTGTCATCGCCCATAATACCCATCGGTCGTCCCGGAAGATCCCTCAAACCTTCTGCAACCCCTTCCTTTATTGCATCAAGGATTCTACCGGTCACGGCAACATCAGGGCCAACCTCCAGAACCAGATGAGGTATTCCCGTGTCATCACACAGCGGGCTACGATTCTTTTCTGCGGATTCAGCATTTGCGAGAATAGTCTCCAACACCCATCGGGCTTGCTCATTGGTCTCGTTTTCAATTGCCTGCTTGTAAGCCTCTTTCTTATCTGCTTTGAATGTGGATCCGGCTGCAACTAACGTATCCCGCACCAACCCAACAATTTCTTCATAATTATTAGTCATAAATGCTCCTTCCATGAGCGGCTGCAATGATTGCCGGATAGTGGTCTACTTTCAGACGATACAATGCCTCCATACCAAGCTCCGGAAACGCAATGCATTCCTGCGCTATTGTCTTGTCTCCCAATAAAGCAGTGACCGGCGGTATAACTGCGTATACTGCATTGTATCTATCCAACGCCCGTATTGTTTCCTCATGTAATTTTCCTTTTCCCAGATGCATCTTCACACCGTATCTGCTCAGTGGTTCAATACTACTCTCTATTTCAAGCTTATTGCTAGAAGTGGGACCGACTCCTGCCGGGCTTACCGCCGTATGAAAAATCACACTGCCCTTCAATCCAAGACCGTCTGCTTTTCCGTCTTCTATAAGCTTCATTACTTTCGGTAAAACAGCGTCACGGCCGCAAAGAATCTCCCCAGTGATGGTTACAGTGTCACCGACTTTAAGATTCGCCACCATTTCTTCTGTAATAGGTGTAATAATATCCATAATTTAAAATACTCCTATTTTATAATTACAATAAATCAATTTATGGTATCATATCTAATCAAAATTATAAACCTTTATTTTTAACCTAAAATTGTGACAGATTTTCCTGTCCATAGGTCTTGTCGTACACGCTCGTACTCTTTCTTTTATCCGTCACTCAAGTAGCACATCTTCTCATCTCCTTTAAAAGGTTTTCCGGTTGCATTCCCCACCCCAAGTGATTAGAATAATCTAAAAGAACCTATTTATCCACCGACTAAATACACGGTCGGCTACAAAATTGGAGACACTTCCTTTGAACAAATACCTGGAACGTATCAAAAGACTGTATAATAAGCGCGACGTTGCCTATGCCAGCATGTTCTGGCTGCTATCTCAAGCCGCCCCCTACAAGAAACAGCTCCTAGTCAAACTGGGGATCAATTCGATTTCCCTGTTTATGGGCTTTGTGAGCACAATTGCAGGAAAGTACATCGTAGACGCTACCACTTCCGGCTCACTAAATTGGCTCTACATTACTTATATGGCCAGTGCCTCTTTATTTACAATCCTGTTTTCAGCCGGTTCAAATATATTCAGCGCCTACTTAACCGAAAAATTCGAGTTTGGGATGCGTTGCAATATCTTTGATCAGGTACAAAGAAGCATCTGGAGCGACCTGTCAAAGTATCATAGCGGTGACATCGTCACTCGCCTGACCTCGGATGTTGCGAATATATCGTCCGGGCTCATCTCCATCATTCCCTCCACGATTACATTGGGAATCCGACTGGCTGTCTCCTTTTGCATTCTACTGTACTTTGACCCATGGCTCGCCCTTTTCGCTCTGTTTATTGCACCCATAGGAGCCATATGCGCTCTTCTCTATAGACGAAAGTATAGCAATTATCAAATTCATTTACGCGAAAGCGAGTCTGCTTACCGATCTTTCATGCAGGAAACTATGTCCAACGTCGCCGTCGTGAAAACCTTCCAGCAGGAAGACGCCAACAATGAATATCTGCGGCAGATCCGAAACGATCGCATGGGGCTTGTCATGAGAAGCTCTCGTCTGAGCGCACTCATGTCCTCCGTTATGAGCATCATCTACCGGACAGGCTACGTGGTTGCGTTCTGTTGGAGCGCCTACCGCATATCACAAGGTCAAATCACTTACGGCACCATGACTATTTTTCTCTCGCTCGTATCACAGGTCCAGAGTTCTGTATCTTCTCTGGGTTCCATCATCCCTCAGATTTACCGCATGCTTGTATCGGCTCGACGAATAACAAGCATCGCAGATATTAAAAATGAAAACTATACAGAAGCAGATGACTCCCCTACACAGGTTACCATTCAGATGTCTGACGTTTCCTTCGCTTACGGTAAGTCCAATGTACTGGAACACGTCACGCTACAGGTTGATCCGGGAGACATCGTCGGGGTCGTCGGTCCCTCCGGCGCCGGCAAAACAACACTTACAAGGCTCCTGCTCTCACTTGTAAAACCTGATGCGGGTTCTGTAGAGTACATCAACGAATGCGGAGACTGTGAGGAAGCCTGCCCGGCTTCCAGAAGGTTCATCTCATATGTTCCGCAGGGCAACACGCTTCTCTCGGGAACTATAGAGACAAATCTCAGGATTGGGAAAAAGGATGCTACCGAAGAAGAACTCTGGGCGGCCTTACGCATGGCAGCTGCAGAGAAATTTATACAAAAAACAGAAAACGGTCTCCAGACACATCTCTCTGAAAAGGCAGGAGGCCTGTCTGAGGGTCAGGCACAAAGAATCGCAATCGCAAGGGCTCTACTTAGAAACAAACCTCTGCTCATTCTGGATGAGGCAACTAGTGCACTTGACGAGGATACGGAAGCACAGATTCTCGAATCGATTACAAAGTCTTACGGAAAGACCATTATAATCATCACACACAGAAAGTCCATGCTTCGCTACTGTAACAAGATAATTGAGATTAGCGAGAATGCTATCGTAAATATGCGACCGCTGAAATAAGGCAGCCGATAACCAAACAGGAGGAATTCTTATGGAAAACAACAGTCAAAGCCTCTTCAGAGCCAAGAACATGGAGCGCATCGAATCGCCTGAATCCATGAACGATTACTTGCAGGTCACCTCCCCGGGCGTCTGGCTTGTGCTCTCGACCGTTATTATTTTTCTGGTTGGTGTCTGTATATGGGGCATTTTCGGCCACATTGACTCCACCGCCAAGGTAGCTGTCGTAGCAACAGAAAACGAGACCATCTGTCTGGTCCCGGAGGATGCCTTAAAAAGCGCAATCGACAACCATACTATCCGCATCGACAGTGAAGACTATGAACTCGCTCCTTCAACACTCGATCCGGAGATCATCACAGAAAGTACCAACGTCTACTGGCTCCTTGCAGGCGACCTCAGCATCGGCGACATTGTTTATAAGATCCCTCTTTCCCTGCAGATGCCGGAAGGTGTCTACAACGGTACTATTGTGACAGAAACGCTCTCTCCACTTTCGCTGCTGCTGAATAATGCTACTGAATAAGTAAGGAGATCTCCATGTTCAAGAAAAAAAGCATACCTCATCCTATTACCAGTGGCGTCGTCAAAGTTCCCGTCGTCATGCAGCTCGAAGTTTTGGAATGCGGCGCGGCCTCGCTGACCATGATCATGCACTACTATCAGAAGTGGATTCCGCTCGAGCAAGCCCGTGTAGACTGCGGTGTATCCCGTGACGGCTCCAACATAAAAAACATCTTGCAGGCAGCCCGCAGTTACGGCATGAAAGCCGAGGGCTGGAAAGTCGAGCCTGAGGACCTTCTTAAAGAAGGACCCTTTCCCTGCATTATCCACTGGGGCTTCAACCACTTTGTTGTCCTGTGCGGTTTCAAAGGCAAAAATGCGGTCCTCAACGATCCCGCAAGAGGGCGCGTGACGGTATCCTGGGAAGAATTCGATCGGGAATATACCGGCATATGCGCGACAATCGAACCTGATGAGGGATTTGAACCCTCTGGTAAGCCAAAGTCTCCTTTCACTTATGCAAGAGAGCGGCTTAAAGGGACAGGATCGGCAGTAGCCTTTGTCGTTCTGACGACCACCATCTCATCCCTGATTGGAATCATCAGTCCGCTCTTTAGCCGCATATTTCTCGATCGTCTCCTGACCGGTCGGAATCCCGACTGGCTCATACCATTCATTGCAGCTATGAGTGTCTTCGCATTTGTCAACATTATAGTAATGTGGATTGCTACTATCTACAGCTTGCGAATTCAGGGGAAACTGGCAGCGATTGGCAGTGCTTCCTACCTATGGAAAGTGTTGCGTCTCCCGATGCAGTTCTTTGACCAGCGTCTGCCGTCTGATATTTCAGACCGCCAATCTTCCAACGCATCCATTGCCGGAACATTGGTAAATACGTTTGCACCGCTTGCGCTAAATGCACTCATGATGATCTTCTACCTGATTGTCATGCTCAGCTACAGTCCTCTCATGACAGCAGTAGGTATCGGTGCTATTGTCATCAACATGGGCGTCTCCATTCTGATTTCGGAGAAACGAGTCAACATCTCTCGTGTGCAGATGCGTGACTCTGCCAAGCTCTCCTCCACAACCGCCTCCGGCATACAGATGATCGAGACCATCAAAGCTAGTGGAGCGGAAAACGGTTACTTCGGACGTTGGGCCGGTTTTCAGGCCAGCGTCAATAAGCAGGATGTGCGCTATACCAAACTAAATATGTTCCTTGGCACCATACCATCTACCATCTCACAGATAGCCAATATAGCCGTCCTGTGCATCGGCGTCCTCTATGTCCTTCAGGGACACTTTACAATCGGTATGGTCATGGCTTTTCAGGGATTTCTGAGTTCTTTCATGTCTCCGGCAAGCTCCCTCATCTCTGCAGGTCAATCCATTCAGGAGATGACGACCCAGATGGAACGAATCGAGGATGTCATGAGCTACCCTTCCGACCCTATCTTCGAGGCAAAGGAAAAAAAGGAAGAATACCGGAAGTTGACAGGAGAAATCAAGCTGAAGAATATCACGTTCGGTTATTCAAAACTCGGAAATCCGCTCATCAGAGATTTCAATATGACGGTACATCCCGGTCAGAAGATTGCATTTGTCGGCCGATCGGGCTGCGGCAAGTCCACCCTGGCCAAACTTCTCAGCGGCCTGTACGAGCCTTGGAGTGGTGAAATCCTCTTCGACGGACTTCCCATCTCCGAGATTGACCGCAACGTTTTCACGGGATCGGTCGCTGTTATCAATCAAGACATTACCCTATTCTCCGATACGATTGCTGCTAACATCAAGATGTGGGATGATTCCATCGAAGACTTCGAAATGATCCTGGCTGCCCGCGATGCAGGAATTCATGATGACATCGTGCAACGTGACAACGGTTACCGACACAAGATGCTGGAGGGCGGCAGAGACTTCTCCGGCGGTCAGCGTCAGAGAATCGAAATCGCTCATGGACTCACGCAGGATCCGACAATCTGCATTCTGGATGAGGCTACATCCGCGCTTGACGCGAAAACAGAATATGAAGTCGTAAAATCAATCAGCGACCGCGGCATAACCTGCATCATCATAGCACATAGGCTGTCTACGATACGGGACTGTGACGAAATCATCGTGCTCGACAAGGGCCGTGTCGTGGAGCGTGGTACGCATGAAGAACTTTACGCCCTGGGTGGCGCTTATACTAGATTAGTAACAAATGAATAACTTAAAGGAGAGTAATCCGTGAGTTGGTTTGACGAACAGATAGAGTACAGAAAAAAGAGAGAACGGGAGCTGCTTGCAGACTCTTTTGAGAATGTTGCTCACTCCCTGACCGGAGGCCGCATCGGCAGTGTTTTTGACGAAAATGCAGATGTAAGTGACGCGATCGCCCAGTTGCTCAAATATTTCAGAATCCAGGAGAAAGATGTTCCTCCTCAAATCAGGACACTGGAAGACCGCCTGGATTTTCTTCTTTCCTCATCCGGTATCATGTATCGCGAAGTCATTCTGGAAAAAGGATGGCATAAAGATGCTATGGGTGTCATGATCACTACGATGGCAGGTGACGGTTCTATCGTCACAGTGCTTCCCGGCCCTTTCGGCGGCTATATATACAACGATGCCAAATCCGGCAAACGTGTCCGAATTAAAGCTAAAACAGAGAGTAACTTAGGTAAAGATGCATACTGCTTCTATAAGCCACTCCCGGAGCGTCAGCTCACATTGAAAGATTTGCTTCAATACATGGCAGGAACACTCAATGGGTGGGATCTGGTATCCTTTGCTCTCTCAGCCCTCTGTATCACACTCGTCGGTATGCTTATGCCCCAGCTCAACCGGCTTCTCATGGGCACCGTAGTCGGATCCGGCAGCTACCAACTGCTTTTCGCAGTCATCAGCTTTATGCTGTACGCAACGGTCGGCAATATCCTGCTGTCAATCATACGACAATTGCTGCTTGCGAGAATCAACACAAAGCTTAATATCAACACACAAGCCGCCTCTATGATGCGTGTCCTTTCGTTGCCCACAGATTTCTTTAAAAAATATACGTCCGGTGAATTAAACGAATATCTAAAGTATATGAATTCTCTGTGCAGTACGCTCGTAAACGCAATCCTGTCGACCGGCATAACCAGCGTCTTCTCGCTGATCTATCTGACGCAGGTGTTTGCCTATGCGCCAAGCCTGGTCATTCCGTCTCTGATTGTCACGATTTCGACCGCACTGATCGGCCTTATTGCAAGCCTTCTTCAGATATCCATCAATAAAGAGAGCATGCGCCTTTCGGCAAAAGAAAAAGGACTCTCTCTTTCTCTGATCAGCGGGATTCAGAAAATAAGATTGTCCGGTGCGGAAAACAGGGTATTTGCCAAATGGTCTGAAATATACGCCAGAGAAGCCGCACTCACCTACAACAAGCCGACGTTTATCAAGTTAAATAAAGTAATCACCACAGCCATCTCCCTTGTTGGGACGATTGTCATGTACTACCTTGCGGTAAAAAGCAAGGTTTCTGTGGCCGATTACTATGCATTTAATACTGCTTACGGCTACATATCCAGCGCCTTTTCTTCGCTGGCTTCCATTGCGCTGTCCATTGCCACGATTAAACCCAGTCTCGATATCATTATGCCACTCATGGAAGCAGAACCGGAACAACAGGACGATAAAGAAACTGTCACAAGCATCACCGGCGCTCTTGAGATCTCCCATCTCTCATTTCGATATTCCGCAGACAGCCCTTTGATTATTGATGATCTTAACCTTACTATTCCGGCAAGACAGTATGTGGCAATCGTGGGACGAACCGGTTGTGGCAAGTCAACACTTATGCGTCTCCTCCTCGGTTTTGAAAAGCCGACCAAAGGTGCCATCTTCTACGATCGGAAAGACACACGTCACCTTGATATGCGCTCCGTCCGAAGGCTCATCGGTACCGTCATGCAGGACGGCAGACTTTTCGGCGGAAGTATCTACGAAAATATTACAATCTCCGCTCCCACTCTCTCCATGGACGCGGCTTGGGAGGCTGCCGAGATTGCGGGTATTGCGGAAGATATCCGCTCTATGCCGATGGGTATGCACACCGTTCTCCAGGAGGGCGGAGGTGGCATATCAGGCGGTCAACGCCAGCGTCTCATGATTGCACGTGCGGTCGCGCCGAAGCCAAAGCTTCTATTACTTGACGAAGCGACATCCGCCCTCGACAATATCACGCAGAAGCAGGTTTCCGAGGCTCTGGATAAAATGCGCTGCACAAGGATTGTAATCGCGCACAGACTTTCTACAATCCGTCATTGCGACCGGATTCTTGTTCTGGACAATGGGAAAATCGTTGAGGATGGAACATATGAAGAATTGGTTGCGAAGAAGGGATTCTTCGCTGAGTTGGTGGAGAGACAGCAAGTGGGAGTACAATAAAAGTACTGCGCAGATAGTATATTCAAGTATCGTTCTCGAGATTTTGCGCGAGATTCGGGGCGACGTTAACTGACATCTCTCGTCCAAACCGAATCTCTGCGCATCTTCGCGTGCTTGTGCACACATAGCAATACTCCAACGGAACATAGTGTTTTTCATTTCGGAATTGCTGTTTCATAAGCAAGGCGAACAGCCTCTACTGTTGGTGTACTACAGAACTTATAAATATGAATCTTTCCCTCAAGTGCCCGAAGCAGCTGAATTGTTTTTATCATGGAGTCTGCATTTGCCGGTCTGTACGTTTGCTGGAGTAGTATCGGGAAAGCTTTTGCCAAACTAATTTCTTCTATATGATCTTTTTCCGCTCTTTCAAGCAGAAAAATTGCCCGCAGTGGTACCATTGTGTTTGTATTCCATCCTTCCTTGCCGCACCAGGGTGCTCCGCAAGCAAGAATTTCTTTGTCAGTAACCTTTAAAAACGGCTTATCTCCGTTAACGACAATAGAATCCGGGTACTCTAAGAGCCATAGACGTGTACGTGTTGTTTTTCCAATACCGCTCGGCGCAGTAAACATATACGCATATCCGTCCTTTGCAACAACAGCGCCATGCATCAAAAACACATTAAAGTCCGGCATTGCGTCTGCTATTTTTCTCTCTACTGCTACGGTTTCTACAGTGCCATAATATCGACTTGTGGCAACACCTTCATATGATTCCTCAAATGGTGACACTTCTGCAAATTCTGCTTCCATTTCAGATTGTGTTGCTCTAATTAACAAATCCGGTTGACTAAACTTGCTTAAATACGACTTGCACACATAAAAAACATTTCGGAAATTACATTCAATCTCAATATTAACACCCGCAATCGTAATTCTAAAGAATTCAATCATTGTTGCCCTTTCACTAAAACACTTACTCTTTTCTCATAAAACGAGCCCTTAATGTTTGCAAATCCTATCAAGCGGTATAAATCCCTCTTGCACAAGCATCTTCATTCGTTCACAGACCACCGGATTACAATGGCCTTTCTCTGGTGCATCCTTATGTATAGCAATGCAACTCAGACAATGCTTTTGATATACACAATCTCCGCACTCTAACGGAATAGGATAATTCTCTGACATATCATTGATATACTTCCAAGCTTGTTCAAATCCTATTTCTAACGGTTTTGCAGTTATATCATCCAAAGAAAGACATGGGCACAAACTTCCATCATGCTTTATCCCAAAAGAGCTTCTACCCGCACCGCAACGTATACCATACTGCTGTTGACCTCCATGATTTTCCTCTGGCACTTGGGATCTTTCCACTGTTTTAAGCTCTTCATGATGAATCGAACTAAGAAAACGATATATTCTTATATATTCGTCATTAGTTAAATCACTTTTGGATCTTCCGGTGTTCTCCCTAGGTAACATTAGTTGAGGATTCACACCATATTTAACATGCAACGACTCAGCCATGCTAATCAACGCCTCAACATCTTCACGCATGAAGCTACTCGGTGTAATCGCTATCTTTAAAGGAAGCCCCGCTTCTTGAATCCTCAAAATATTCTCATATACTCTTTTAAACGCTTTTACTCCGGTTACCGCTTCATACGCCTCTTCAGAACTCCCATATATTGAAACTTGTATTAATTTCGGTCTATATTTCTCAAATAGCTTAATTCGATTTTCATCGAAGTAATAGCCATTTGACAAGACAAATACTCTAAGTTTAGACTCCACCAAGTATTTATATAGCTCATCGAAGCCCGGATATGTCAGGCACTCTCCACCAGTCAATTGTACATCACGCATTCCAAGTTTTCGTGCTGAATCAGCCAATTGTTTCCAACAGCTTACAGGAAGCAACTTTCTTTTATCATATTGCCCGTTACTAAGATGTATATAACACATCTTGCAATCAAAATTACAAAAAGGGGTTAACTCAAAATTACCATGCACTGGAATATGTAATTTTCGACTTTTTGTTTCTAAAAACTTGCATATGCGCTTCCAATACTCTGCCTCAGGAATGTTCTGATTCCTCATAAACTCTATTAATTCAAAAAGATTATTTGGATATTGTTGAGTCATCTCTGCTTAAACTCCGTTCATATTATGATCATTCAGTAATTAAGCCCACCTCAAGTAGTTTTTTTATCATTATTTCTATATCATGAGTAGCTCTCTCTTTATTCACATCATAATTTTCGGTCAAAATTTTTACAATTTTATCCATCGATATGTCCTCTTTCATATTTTCAAGTATAAAAGCCACAGCTTCATTCAGAACAACTATGCCTTGAAAGGATTTTGACCGCTCCCCGACTGGGACTGCCATGTACTCTCCAGCTATATTGACCACTTCAAATCCTTCACATCTTTTCATAATTTTAATTACCTTTCATCTTGTTTTATTATAACTGTATATAAACGAATTGGAGCAGAGGATATCCTTTTTCCTCTGCTCCAATTATCTTATCTCTTAATCAAGGTCATATTGATTCAGCCCATAATGACTATTTCCGTTTTTCGAGTTACAATTATACCTATATCAATAATAATGAAGCCTTCTGCTATCTATCATTCATAGGAGATAGAAAATTATGTTCACTGTTAGTTCGGTTTCATGTTCCAGTTGTAGCTATACCCTTCGTCTTCGCCATCACCCTCTGTGTCACACTCAGACCAGTTCACATTACCAACATAATACTGAACCGAAACTACCTTGCAAGTTTCTGTTGATTCCGTAATAATATCCGCTCCTGTAACGGGAACAAAAGCAACATCCAAACCCTCGTAATTTTTCTTCAACATTTTTCCCTCCTAAAATAATATAAGCACACTCCCTATATCTGCATGCGCAACCCTATTGACGTAGGAATTTATCTGCCATTATTCTGGTGTAAACTCACCAAGTCTAACCAGCTCATTTACATAGTCCTGCTCTGTCCATCCCTCTCCCCTGTGCTCAGCTTTCAGCCATGCGAACGTATCTTTTGCATCTACTGTGCAAACAAAGGTTCCAATCTTATTAACCATGCACTTTCTTGTTCCATCATCTTCTTTCCACCAGTTGAAGTTTCCACCAACAACCTGCTCAAGGTTTTCTTCACTTAACTGAATACGATTTGCCATAATATAATCCTCCTAAAGCATTTTACTTTTAAATTCAATGGTTTTCGCTACTGTTTATAAAAACAGTGCTCTTATAGTTCTTCGTAAAATCAAGTATGACTGTAGACAGCAGAGATGAACAACAAATCAATACACATAAATTAATTTTATCACTATTCATCCAATTGTCAAGGGATAACTTTGTACTCGCTTCCATAAGCTATAATCTATAAGCGAAACGTTATATCTCTTTTAAGACAAACTGATTAGTTTTCGTATTATTTTATTTTGCACCTGCATCTACAGAGTACAGTGTAGATAATGGGTTTTATTGAAAAAAATAGGGCGGACCTCACGGTCCGCCTTACACATTCCTGCCCACCTGCTCCGGCTCAGAAATTCA
>CACYPS010000066.1 GCA_902776305.1 uncultured Lachnospiraceae bacterium
ATCGTTGAATCTTTCTACTTCTGTGCAACGGGATAAAAAAGTGATATATTATAGATAAGGAAAATATACAACGCTTTCACTTTCGGACTGCTTCGCAATCATACACTTCATCCCGCAACCGAAGTGACATATACGAGGTTAATACAATGATAACAAAACCGAATATATCAAGAATAAACAGTCTGTTTCTATCAATACCTGTTCTTTTTTTACTACTTCTTTTGATTCCGGTATCTGTATCTGCACAGGATTTCCATGTCACGGATTCTATTCTTACGAAATATGACGGGCCTGGGGGAGACGTGATAATTTCCGGCGATATTAAAAAAATCGGAGTTTCTGCATTTCAGAATAACACGTCTATCACATCGGTCTCTATACCTGAGGGATGTTTTGCCGTCGATGATGGGGCTTTTGACGGCTGTACAAATCTAAAGTCTGTATCGCTCCCTAGTACCCTGAAAACAATCGGAACGCTTGCATTTGCTCGCTGCAAAAGCATCGAATACATTCACCTTCCATCCGGGCTCGAAACAATTTCCGGTGGAGCATTTTACAATTGTGACAGTCTCGGCTCTATTAATTTCCCTTCAAGTGTAAAGACCTTGGAAGGAAGTTGTTGTGCTGGCTGTGACAGTCTTGTTTTGTTGACTGTAGATTCTTCTAGCAAAAACTATATTGCTGAAGACAGTATTCTATATACGAAGGACAGAAAGACACTAATCCAATACCCGGGCGGACTGGTACAAGAATCTTTTACTATTCCGAACGGAGTGGAAATAATTGGACCGGAATCTTTTAGAGGTCAAACGCACCTAAAAGAAATAGTTTTCTCCGGCACTGTTCGAAAAATCATGCAGAAAAGTTTTAATGGATGTACCTCTCTTACTTCCGTAGAACTACCCGAGAACATAGAGAAAATCTACGAATATTCTTTTCAAAACTGTACTAACTTATGTAGGCTTTATGTTCGCAATGACAAACAGGAAACTATGGCGACTGCATTCAACGGAGACACTTCACTAATCCTTTATGGACCTGAAGAATCGAAAATTCACACACACGCCAAAAAGTATGGTCTTCGCTTTCGTCCTCTGGCCGATGACACATATGACTTTCCGGATTCAGAAATGAAATTCTAATCTCCACCACACAATTTTTAACAGAACTCTATTACCTCATTTCTCTATCGGGCTGAAAAAATCAGATCGGGCAGTGATTGATCTATGCTTTGTGAGCAACTATTAAAAAGAGAAATAAAAGCAAGAATATGGCAACCTGAAATTCGAAGATTTCGGTTGCCAATTCTTTTTTAGTATTCGGAGTTTCCCTGCAAAATTCAGCCTTGCTCAATCGGAATTCTAACAAAGCCCACCAAATGCAACGGATCTCCTTTATTCGTGATTACTATGACAAGCTCTCCTTTTTTTCCAGTTGATAAATAATTAGTGACAGTAATAGTAAGTATACCTTTGTCCCATTTTCCTGTTGCTGTCACCCACACATCACCGCTTTTATTGTCACCTGCATTAGTATAAACTCTTGCCTCTAATTCCCCGTCATAATCGCCGTCAACTGCAACCTTAATGATTGCAGCTCCGGGACCGCTAGCAGTTACATTGAATGTAAGTTTATCTGTATCACATATCAGTTGATTCGTTGCTTCTCTTTCATCTAAAACATAGATAGTTTTTTCCAGTTCCTGATCGCCTTTCTGGCCTATCAGTGTCGTCATACCTTTTGAAGATGCATTTAAATAATATCGATAAAACAAATCATTTGTACCTATGTCTATTGTATTGGGTACGCTATAGTAAGATAGATCCTCTGTGTAAGCATATGTATTTTTACCGTCAAAAAACCTTACAGGTATCGTATCACCCAACAGAATCACTGATGAATCCACCAAAATTTTGGGGGCAGAAGCATCTTCTTCAGAAGAATCATCTACCGAATTAGGTAATGTGTTTTCACTATACACCGTCGCGAAAGATTCTCCCTGATTTGCAGAATTGGCCGATCCACCTTCTGTAACCAGAGAAATATCTCCTCCCTGTTCCTGCCCACTTCTATCAACTTCGCTTACTTCAGTCGGAACATCAGGCTTTGAATTATTCAATTTATTAGCTAAAATAAGGACCGCTGTAACAAGGAAAACACTTAGTAAGCCCAGAATCAAAACTCTCTTTTTTTGCTCGGATTCATCCTGGTCATTTCCATTTTTACCGTTCTTGTCTATGTTTCCCCCCTCTTGTATTTGTTTTGAGAAATCATCATAATAAGATTCCTCAATGTTCTCTGAAGTCGTTAAAGGCGTCTCCGTAATCGACTCTATCGCCTCCCTAAACTCTGTAGGAGACTTGTAGCGTTGAGCACGATTATAGGCAAGCGCACGCATAATGATACTTTTCAACTGCTCGCTGCCATGTGCCGGATATGGAAACGACTCTCCTCTGAATCTACGTTCCTGAGCAACCTTCCTATCCTCCGTTCGTTCGAAAGGACCGTTGTTCTCATTCATCATTCTATACAAGACTATACCGACAGAATAGATATCGCTGAATACATCTTCTGACTGCCCACGGTATATCTCCGGTGCCATGAATGAATATATATCGTCCGCATTTGCTCTTTTAGAGGCAGATTGTAACCTTTTGGAAATACTTAAATCACCAAGTTTAATATCTTCTTTCCCAGTTATGAATAGATTATCAAATCTTATATTGCCATGAACGATATTATGAGCTTCACATTCTTCAAGAGCCTTACACATATCTATTCCGCTCTTTATAACAAGATTTTCTGTGACACCTGTTTGTTCTAAATAATCAAGAAATGGCGTGAGAAGTTCCATTCTGATCAGAACTGTCCATCCTAATCCGCTTTCATTTTCTACGACCTTACATTCATCATAGGAGACGATGTTGGGACAGTTATGAAGTTCCTTCATAGCGATACACTGTTCCTCTATCTCGGTTACTTGTCTCCTGAAATAGAGTCTGACATCTTGACCGTTAATCCCACTATCAATAACGCTCTGTATTTCCTGATCGTCTTTCGGAATGTTAATTATTTTGAGAGCTGCACGAATAATTCTATTCTTTTCCTCATGCTGAATTTCGTAAACTTTACTGAAATAGCTTTCTCCAATCAATCGTACGATGTGCCACTCAGGCCATACTTTTTCAAGCAAACTATAGTCTATACTTCTCTCAAAGTTGTTCGTCATTTTAGCCAAGCTCCTTCTGATAATGCTATTAGTCTTTCGTGTTGTTTCAGCCTTCGCTCCAGTTTCAAGAACGCCTCGGCGTTCCGTTCTCCATCTTGCGAGATGTATTTCCAGATATTCGTCCTTGTTTTAAGCTTTAAAAAGAACTTCGCAATAGTTTCCGAGCAAGAACAAATCGTTTCATACCATTTGAGGCACATAGCGTCATTTCTACACATGTCCCGTTGACTTAATAGTATACTTAATCTTTTCTCAATTCATAATAGCCGTCCTTATCTTGCAGTAACTCGAACTGACAAAGAAGCCATCCTATGGGAATTTTATCTCCGGACAGTCCCATTATATCAAAGACAGGTACTCTATGTCTTATAAATTGCTTACATTATTGTTTTTTCAATAGACAACGTATTTTTCAGTAACTTACAATCAAGTACGACCAGCCACAGGTGGAGAAATCCGCCTTATATTGACATGCAGTCATATATAAGCTATATATAAATTAACCGTCAGACCGACGATTATTCGAATTTTTTGGGCGGTCTGAATTATTTACAGAGATTTATTCACACACTTTTATCTTCAGCTTTTGTTCAATTAAAGTTGTGCGAAGATGCTATATAAACAGTTGAACTATCTGCAACACTGCTCATTGTATCTTAAATGTCTCTTCAAAATTTCAAACCTATTGGATTCGGATGTTACTTGTTATAAAGCTTAAAGATTATCGAAAGGTAAGTGAGTGAAAATGCGAACATGCCAGTATTGCGGTAGACCAATACCAGAAGACGCGAAGTATTGTCCATTTTGTGGCAAAACGCCACCAAATCACCAAAACAGAAAGAGGATTATTGCGATAGCGGCCGTCACTTCCGGTTTACTGGCATCAATATCGATCGGACTGATCTTTTATCATGCAGGAAGTCACAGCGATAATTCAGAGAATAAGGTCACTGCTAATAGCACAAGCTCTATCGATACCAACGCAGAATTCGATTATACTGCGTCACAGGAGGATGAGAATTTTTCTGTAGGCAACGCTTCCCAAAATGAAACGAATGATTATGATTCTGATAAAAGCACCGATGCAATTACAATGCAACAGGCAGAAGTTGCATTAGCGCAAATTGATAACACTATAAGCCGCTATATAGGTGTTGTGCTAATGAAACAGAAACAGGACGGAATAAATCAAAAATCAGGTGACTGTTTTGAGGTTGTATTAACGGATGCAGAAAAAATCAGAGCAGCGGCGCTTGCATCAGCTCCGGATGGTGTTATTGACGGAGTTTTCACCGAGAACGCTATTGGAATTGTATCTGATGAAAACGCTATGTACGGACCAAATGGCGATGGTTATCATGGAATTTCTGTTGGAACTAAGAGTGTTGAGCGTAATTGCAGGAACTTATTCGGAACGGAAGCGAATTGGGAAGAACTGCAGATCAGAGAAAAATGTCATCTTTATGATGCAGTGAAATATACGGATTCCGCCGGTACTCATGCTGTTCTGATAGACAAAGAAATTGAATCTGAAATTGAACAGTCGAGTATAGATTATCGAATTAAAGAAAATAATGGCAACTATATCGGAGAAGTTGACTTGTTCTGGGGGTACTGGGGGAAACTCAAGAATAATCCCGGAATTTCAAATTACATGATTGAATATGAATTGATGCCAAATAAAAAATCAGAATATGGACTGGTCATCTCATCTATCAAAATCATGAAAAAAGTTGCACCTGATACCGACACTCAATCGGACAGTCATATTTCCGATAGGACTTCATCGGCTGCTTCATTTAATAACTCGGATTCAATAACAGAGGCCACTGCAAGACAACCATTTTACGGAGTATGGTGCTACGCGTCCAAGGATCCGCGCGAGGCTCAAAATAAGGCGGATGAATTATCGAAACGTGGTTTGGATGGATGCGTTTTCATTTCCAGTGAGTGGAGTAACCTTAATCAGGAAAGGTGGTATTGCACATCGGCAGGTGTGAGCTTAACGGAAGCGGATGCGGAAATAGTTCTGGAAACTGTCAGGAATGCAGGGTATTTTGACGCATATATAAAATATTCGGGTGAATACACCGGATGATACAGCGACATTTTCTGTTATATCAGAAATAAGAAATATATGTGCCAATACCCAGGCAACTTTCTGAAATCAAATCAAGCGTCCTCCATATGATTCCGCCTTTCGGATCAAAAGTGACAATTAAATCGTCCGGGTCAGCCATCCTTATCACATAAACAATCAGAAATACCGCACACACCGCAGCAATCATCACTTTATGGTAGTTCTCCGGCATCTTTTTCCGATAGAAAAACATCGGAATCAGAAGCAATGGTGCGAGTACCAACGGGTGATAAGAAAATGCCCGCTGCAGATCCCCTCCGGCAAGACTGATCCATGCCCTCGTCATGCCGCAGCATGCGCAGGAAATACCTGTAACATACTTGATCGGGCAGGTTATGCCCTGCGAGAAGAGTATCAGGTAAAACCCTGAGACAGTCGCTATTGTGATAATTGCTGCTTTATGCTGATTTATATATTTCAAACCCACCTCACATTCATCCGAACTCTTTCTGGAAATGCTGATAATCCTTCGGATTATTCCAGTCTCCACCCCAGGTAAATCCGTACTGTGAAAACAGCTGGTACGCCAAATCCTCATGGTCGATAACATGAGGCATCTCAGCGGAGCTGCGGTTGTTATTATAAGCCTGCGCATTTGCATGAGCAGACGTGCCGTAGCCGTCATCGCCAATCCGGACATAGGGATTCTCGAGCGGATTGAGATCGATTGCCAGACCGTAAGCATGATTCGAGAGATTTGAAGATCCGGTAACTGTGCGATAGCAGAAAGCAGATGTGTTATTCACATCAATCGACGCATAATCCGACGAGTCTCCGTCGCCAGCCCAGAAATTATCGATCAGATACATGGAATAGATCTGATATCCGTTCAGATAAAACTGCGTAAATATATCTATAATATCCGCTTCTATTGCTGCATTTACGATCAGCTCTCCCACCTGTGTCTGTCCGTCATAATTCCTGTGGAGCAGTTTGATATAGCGAAGGTCTGAGAGGGCGATATTATCATTGTAGCGGAATGACCTGTCGATAATCCTGTTAAAGATCTCATCCCCCTCAGCAATCATAGTGGACGTGAAGTATTTTCCGATATCATAAGGATCAATCAGAGCATCATCTATGATTTCTCCGGGATTTGCACCGGAAAGATCCGTCAGATATACCTCAGGGGTCGGCGTCGGTGCCTTAGTCGGCGTCGGAATCGGTGTTTCTGTCGGAGTAGGCTCCGCCGTGACGGCCTGCGTTTCGGCGGCTTTTTTCTCCTGCTCCTTCGCGGCCTCTTCCCTTGCGGCCTTCTCCTCGTCCGCCTTTTTAATCTGCTCCTTAAGGTTCTCCACTTCCGCTTTCAATGCTTCCGTCTCGACTGACAGGCGATTTGCCTTATTGACAGAATGGCCGAGCATCACTACAAGCAGAATTAATACTACACATTCCACTGCAAACATTATATGTTTAATATTTTTATTCTTCATATATAGAATCCTTTCTGTTATCGCCGGCAGCAATTATCAGACCATTCTCATCATAAGCTCCGATCCATGTTCTTTCAGCCATTTAAGACGGATCCTGTAATCCGGAAGTACCCTCTCCACCTCCGCCCAGAATCTTGCCGAGTGGTTCATCTCCAGTCTGTGACACAGTTCATGAACAACGACATAATCACGCACCTCGGGTGGTGCGAGCATCAGAAGGCAGTTGAAATTCAAGTTCCCCTTTGAGCTGCAGCTGCCCCATCTTGTTTTCTGATTTCGGATCGTAATCCTGCCGTAAGTCACCCCGACCCGCGGAGCGAATCGGCACGCACGCTCCGGAAAATCTTTTACGGCTGCATCTGCCAATGCACGAATTTCAGCTGCGGTGAGCTTTTTAATCGCAGATCTTTCCGCCTGTCTTTCCCGAACCGTACTGAGATGCTTTTCAATCCAGTCAGCCTTCTCTATTACGAATCGGTCAATTTCACGTTTTGACATGCGGTACGGCGCGCGGACAATCACCTGGCCGTCCCCTTTTATCTCGACAGCCAGAGTCTTTCGGCTGCTGCGCACTAGTTTGTAAGTAATATTCATACTGTCCTTTCAGAGGAAAAAAGTAACTCTTCCATCAGATAATCAATGTTGTAGTCTGAGTGTTCGACCTGTTTTGAAAAATCCTTGACGATTTCAATTCTGTCTGCAAATGTGAACGTCCCCCTCTCCGCATATCTCAAAGCGTCCAGATCCCGGATGACCATAGTGCTGAAGACTGCGAAGCGTGCTTTCTCCGACAGATTGTAATCGTATGCAGCTCTCGGAAAATAGCGGAATGTATAATAGACGAGCAGATGTTCATACGTGTACTCATACTTTCTGTAATCTTTCGATTCAAGATAGGAATCCAGGGCTCTCTGATAGGCTTCCTTTTCGGAAACAAAAGTCTCGAGTGCCTGCATGATAGTCGTCCAACGTGCATTCAAGATTTCCATTCCGGACAGAATCTCAAGACGGGTATCCGGTAAAAGAGAAAAATCCGGCGTATCGCAAACCAGTAAATACCGTGAAATTCTATCAGCGATGGATAGCGTCCTGTCCTGAAGAATCCGGATGCATTCGTTGCGGATCAGTGCAATCTTTTGAATCTGAGCGGGATCTTCCTCACTGTACTCCTCGATAAACGGGATGCGCACTTCATCCGTTCCCATCTCCCCATACTCCTCATCCGTCATATAGGCGTCGAGTCCGGACTCATTCAGAGGAATCTCCTTAAAATGTACCGGAATGTCATTCAGGAAAAGAAGGCGACCGGCTTCCGGGCAGGACAGCGTGAGGCTCTTCTCGATAGTATCACCCCATTCGAAGGAGTAGCGCGGATAGTCAGTGCAGATCCGGCAGAGTGCGTCCGGACCAAGCTCCAGGCAGATGTCGCATAGATTTTCCGAATTGAGAAAAGGACATCGCCCGTCGACCTGCAGGCGAAAACTGACGCTTTCGTTCTCGGAGGATTTCTCGGCGCCGGACATATTGGCCCGAAGCCTTTCCCCAAACGGTCCCTGTACAGAGCGGTAATATTCATAAGTGTCGTAATCAATATCCAGTTCCCATCCGATGCAGCAGTTGTCGGGGCATTTGCCTCCGATGCAATGAAAGCTGTCGTAAAAATCCGGTATGCGGAGATACATGTGAGTTCCTCCCAGATCTGCAAATTCTATAAGTCAGCTGCATGTGCAGTGTAAAAACCAAACATAATTATAACGCATACTTATGCTTCCGAGATGAAAAATATCTTGACAAAACTCCCGGACAAACTTCACACATCACGGTTTATGGAGCAGCCTTATTGAAATATTGCTGCACTCGTCTATGCCTGTCATAAGCAATAATTTCGATTTCAGTCTGCATTATAACGGAAAGTGAAAAGATTTGTACCTGAATATAAGTAAAAAACAATGATGGCGTGACTTCCACACATGAAGTTATGCTATCATACCATCAAACAGTCTCAAATGGAATAAATATTCCCGCATAACATGGAGCGACATGGCATGATTTGTGATAAAATAGCTGTGACTACCTTGCACTGCCACAATCGGCTTGCTTCGCAAACCTTTTGACAGGCAGTAAGAAGTACCGGATGTAACAAAAAGCTTTGTTCATGCAGATAAGACCTTTATGGAGGAAATATGGATAAGTGGCAAAAGCGGGCGGCGGAGCGACGCAAACAGAGAGAAAAACAGCTCAGACAGCGCATGATGATTGCAGGCGGTGCGGTGGTAGCACTCCTGATCGTCATCTTCATTATCACGCGTGTGGCCGGAGGTTCAAAGGTAGAGAAAAAAGGCTCGTCCTCCGAAGCTGCATCCTCCTCGGTAACCGGTGAAAATTCTGCAGTCTCCGGAGCGAACGGCATGACCGGAGATACCACGGGTACTGTTGCGGACACTTCATCAACGGATTCTGTACTCGTTGCTACCGTGACCGGCGAAATCGCTCCCGATGAGGCGACAGTAACGCCGAATCCGGACGACCCACGTGCGATATTTGCGGTGGACCCGAACAAAACAGACTGGAATTTTGATAAGGACGGAGACAAGGTCGTATATCTCACACTCGACGACGGTCCTTCCTATCTGACTATGCAGTTTCTTGACATGCTCGATGCATGCGATGTCAAAGCGACATTCTTTGTGACGTCTCAGGACCCGTCATATGCCGATTGCATTCAGGAGGCCTACAGGCGAGGCCATACAATTGGTCTTCACACATCGAGCCACTCCTTCGAGATTTACAAATCCGTAGAAGATTACTTCTGGGATCTTGAGCAGATCGGCAACGTCGTGCGCGACCAGATCGGCTATGTCCCCGCTTTCATCCGATTCCCCGGCGGATCCTCCAACACGAGATCTGCCCGGTATGCCAAGGGAATCATGGCAAAACTTACGGAGGAAGTGCAAAAGCGCGGCTATCAGTACTGGGATTGGAATGCGGAGACCGGAGACGGAAATATGTTATCGGTCGAGGAGGAAATCGCAGAGGCAACTTCCTGCGATTATAACAATATTGTAATGCTTGCTCACGACGGCGATCTGAAAGAGGCAACACTGGAAGCTCTGCCGACGATCATCCAGAATTATAAAGACAGAGGCTATACGTTCAAACCTCTGGACAGGGAAGCTAAGGTCATACATCATGAGGTGCTGAACTGAAGCTTACCCGGAGGTCATTTATGAGAAAAGAATACGCATACGGGGCAGATATCGGATGGCTCAGTCAGTTCGAGGCCAAAGGAATCAGATGGGTCAATAAGGAAATGCAGGAAGTAGATGCAGTCAGAGAGCTGAAAAGGCTCGGAGTAAATTCCGCCCGTCTTCGTGTTTTTGTTGATCCGCCCAAATCAGCTCTATGGCGTAAAAATGACATAACTATGTGTATGCTGGGGTTCTGCGATGCAGACGGTTTGTTTTATTCAGCAAAGAGAGTGAAGAGCGAAAGCTTGCGGCTGATGATCGATTTTCATTACAGCGATCATTTCGCGGACCCTGATATTCAGGATATACCTGCTGAATGGGCAGACTTAAGTGATGAGGAGCTTCATACTGCCGTTCATGATCATACAATACATATTCTTGAACTGCTGAAAACAAACGGTATTGAGCCGGAATGGGTTCAGGTCGGAAATGAGATCAATCACGGCTTTATGTGGCCCCGGGCTTCCCTCATAGATGCTCCGCAGCTCATGACATCGCTTCTCAATGCCGGATACGACGCTGTGAAGGAAGTATTCCCGAAATGCAGTGTTGTTACACATCTGGCATGTCTGAATGACAGAAGCGAGTGCATTCCTTTTCTTGAGGCTTTCTATACACATGGCGGGAAAACCGATATACTTGGCTTTTCCTTTTATCCGTACTGGTTCGATTCACCGTATGATGTGGATTTTATCAGGGAACAGATGGAATACTACTATGAGACGTACGGCAAGCCGCTCCTCATAGCGGAAATCGGAGGGAAAGAGGAGGATCCGGATCAGACATATGAAATCGTGAAGAATACGATCTATGCCGGACGTCTTCTTCCGGAAGGTGCCGTACAGGGTATCTTCTACTGGGAACCCTGTGCTGGAGCGGATTTTCTGCCGGATCACTATCCGCTCGGCGCTTCAAAGACCGTGGGCACCAACACACTTCAGCTGACGAGGACACTGGAGGCATATAGAGACAGTTTTTAGTCTCGCTCGCGAGACCTTGCGCGAAATAAATGTCAGCGTCAGCTGGCATAACCTCAAACAGAATCCCCTCGTGTTCTCTTGTACTTGTGCAGGAAATGACACAAAAAACGTACAGTGTAGATAATGGGTTTTATTGAAAAAAATAGGGCGGACCTCACGGTCCGCCTTACACATTCCTGCCCACCTGCTCCGGCTCAGAAATTCACTG
>CACYPS010000067.1:0-12063 GCA_902776305.1 uncultured Lachnospiraceae bacterium
CTGCTTTTGTTGCCCTTACGGCTGCCATTTACCGAAGCAGAGCGGGTTTGGCGCGTTACTTCGGTATTCCGATACTGCTTTTGTTGCCCTTACGGCTGCAATTTACCGAAGCAGAGCGGGTTTGGCGCGTTACTTCGGTATTCCGATACTGCTTTTGTTGCCCTTACGGCTGCCATTTACCGAAGCAGAGCAGGTTTGGCGCGTTACTTCGGTATTCCGATACTGCTTTTGTTGCCCTTACGGCTGCCATTTACCGAAGCAGAGCGGGTTTGGCGCGTTACTTCGGTATTTCTATCCTGCTTACGATACTCCGGCGGCAATCAAACCGTCTTCTCAAATGTATTATGGCACTTCGGACACGAAATCCTCACGTGCCCCTTACCCTTCGGCACGCGGATATCCTGGCCGCAGCCCGGGCAAGTGAAGTGCTTGTAAGTCTTCCTGTCGGCAAATCTTCTCTGACGTATGCGGATGAACCTCCGGACTTTTTCCGTCTTCCGCAGATACCAGTCATTCTCTGCCGCACGCTTTGCATAATTTCTGGAAAGCATGCGGAAGTAAATATACAAGAACAAGACCCAGATAACACCCTGAAGAATGGGGTTCCGGAAAATAAAGGATGCCACAATCAGGATCAAAAGAATTCCCATCAGGAATCTCCCAAGATCATCGGAGCCGTAACGTCCGATCATAAAATTGCGGAATCCGTTGCCTATACGACCAAAAAAATTTTTCATAAAAAGTCTCCTGTATTCAAGTCTGTAAACAAAGTCAGGCTTTGCGTTACTAAAATATAGTATAACTTATGATTTTTGACTGCAAGGATACTTTGCCTAATTTATGAAACTTTTAGATAGCGGCTCTGCGACGTCAGAGATTAAATATCCGACCGCACCGCCGTCTTCAGCGCAATCTCCATCATCTCGTGGAACCCCTCACGAATTTCCTCCGGGGAAAGAAACTCGCCGTTGAAAATATGATCGGAAATCGTAAGAATCGAAAGCGCCTTCTTGTGGCACTGCATTGCCGTCAGATAAATGCCGGCTGTCTCCATCTCGACTGCGAGCATACCGAGATCCCGTGCCTTCTCATTGACATGCTTGTCCGGATGATAGAAAAAGTCCGTGGTATATACGCTTCCGACATCAGCCCTGACGCCGATCTCCTCAGCGGCAGCTACAGCGTTCCTCAGCATATCGTAATCAGCCGTCGGCGCGATCACGCCCGGGAGGTCATACGCATCTACATGATTTGAATTCGTAGAAGCGGACATGGCAATCACAACGTCACGGACATGAACATTGTCCTGAAGCGCGCCGGCGGAACCTACGCGAATGATTGCATCCACATCGAAGAAATTGAAAAGTTCATAAATGTACAGGACTGCGGACGGAACGCCCATGCCCGAACCCATAACCGAAACTTCTTTGCCTTCATACATACCGGTGTAACCGTACATGTTTCTGACGTCATTGAAGAGTACCGGATTTTCAAGATAATGTTCTGCAATATATTTAGCACGCAGCGGATCGCCCGGCATAAGTACAACTTTGGCAATGTGCGTTCCTTCTTTTAATTCAATACAAGCTGACGGTGATCTTTTACCCATATTTGTTTTCTCCTTTTTTTATTCTTCATCGTGCAATACTCGTGACGTAGGTCTATGATACGCGCGCAAAGCGATACTCGTCTTCATCGTGATTATTATCTCACGATGAAGAATCAAGAACGCCTGGCGTTCTTATCACGCCGCGCATGGTGTAAAGCACCTTCCTTAATGCGCGGCTTCAATCCGCCGGAGCATTGTTACGCATGCTTAGGCACGGCGAATCGCAGACGTGCGCTCACGAAATATTCCACGGGTTCAGTAAGCGCATTTACATGAAAAGTTTCTTTAAGTTCTCCTTGAACGGCGGATACACAATTCCCCGATCTGTAACGATGGCTGTAAGCAGCTCATGGTCTGTCACATCAAATGCCGGATTATAGCACTTCACTTCCTCCAGAGCCATCGGTTCCTTGTACCACATATTTTTGATCTCGTCAGGATCGCGAAGCTCGATCTTGATATCATCCCCGGTCGGACAATTCATATCGATCGTTGACGTCGGTCCCAACGTATAGAAGGGTATGCCATAATGCTTAGCGAGGATGGCGACACCGGAGGTGCCGATTTTATTTGCAAAATCTCCGTTGGCGGCGATTCTGTCACAGCCCACGAAGCAAGCCTGCACCCAGCCGTTCTTCATCACGATGCTGGCCATATTATCGCAAATGAGCGTCACATCAACCCCCGCCTTCTGAAGCTCGTAGGATGTCAGACGGGCGCCCTGCAATAGCGGCCTCGTCTCATCGGAAAATACCTTGAGATCGATGCCCTTCTCCTTTCCGAGAATGCACGGACCGATCGCGGTACCATACTTCGACGTTGCAAGCGGTCCGGCGTTACAGTGTGTAAGGATGCCGTCACCCGCCTTCACAAGCGTGAGACCGTATTCGGAAATGCGGCAGCACATCTCAATGTCCTCACTGTGAATCGCGATGCATTCGTCGCGGAGCAGGGCAATGATTTGACCTACGGAGAGATCCGCGTTGTCTGCGACGACCTTCAGCATGCGTTTGACCGCCCAGCTGAGATTGACCGCAGTGGGTCTCGATGAAATCAGATATGCACCGTCTCTCTCAAGCTCCTCCCGAAAAACAGCATAGTCATCAGTATTCTTCTGCTGTGCGAGCACATACATCGCATACCCGGCGCATATGCCAATCGCGGGCGCACCGCGCACCGCGAGAACCTTGATTGCATCATAGAAGTCTTCCGCACTTTTCAAATCAAGATAGATGATGCGGTTCGGAAGCTGTGTCTGATCGATGATGATACATGATTTTCCGTCGTCAGAGAGACGGACGCTGCCTGTTTTTAAGTCATTTTCTGTTACCGACATAGTCTTGATTCCTCCTTGTGTGGCACTGAAGAGAACGCTTTAATTGTCATTCATACTGCTTATCTTATTGAAGAAATCAAAAAAAGTAAAGATTTCAATGGCGTGAGCGGTGAAATTTCGGAAGTGACGTTAAATATGCTTTTCTTTGGTATCTGCTATTCATGGTAACTGCTATTCATAAGGTAGAGCTGACATGGGCGGGATACCGAAGTAATGAGCTATTCTTGCTCTGCTTCGGTATTTTGCACTCTCTATGGCAAGTAGGGCAGGATGGCTATACCGAAGTATCGAGCTATTCTTGCTCTGCTTCGGTATTTTGCACTCTCTATGGCAAGTAGGGCAGGATGGCTATACCGAAGTATCGAGCTTTTCTTGCTTTACTTCGGTATTTGACGCTCTCTATGGCGCGTTGGGCAGGATGGCTATACCGAAGGCACGTTGGGCAGGATGGCTATACCGAAGTATTGGGCTTTTCTTGCTCTGCTTCGGTAAACCACCTCCCCTGCCGCAATGTATCCAGAAAAAATGGAAGTACGAGCATCCCCTGCTCATACTTCCAAATCAGTCGTCCATGAAACCAAATGGGATCAGCGATATTCATATTATGATTTTAATGATACGAGCCACATTCAGATAAACCTATCCGAATTATAACCACCACGTCCGAATCCATTCTGCATAATGCTCTGAGCCACCTGCACTATCAGCGCCAATGCGCACCCCGCAAATATAAGCCTCACATCGCTCACCGCATTCAAGATAAGCCCGAGCAATCCAAACACCAACATCGCGACCGCGATGATCATCAAAATTCGAAGTGTGTCCCGAACTGCCTCAATTCTCAGCGGTATCCGCACTTCCTTCTTCTTTCTGATTTCCAGCTTCCTGTCTCTCATTTCGTAATAAGCCGCTGCTGCCTGATCCGGAGTTCCCAACTCCCTGAGAACATCCCGAAGATCATCGGAATCCGGCGTGCGGTCTCCGGCGAAAGCCTCGAGCATTGAGTAAATCGTGTTTTCAAGTTTCTCTCTTGCTACTTTCCGATCAGATCTCGGCAGCTGTCTCAAAACTTCCTGAATGAATCTCTCAATTTTGTTTTCGATATAATTACTGACTCTCATCTTAAAATCCCTCTTATATTCAGGCTGCAAGCATTTCTTTCAGTTCTCACGACATATTCCTCTTCATCAAGAACTTTGTGTTTGCAGCTTATTGCTCACCAACTACCTGCTGTCTGCCGCTGCCTGCCGCTGTCTGCTGCCTTCAGCTCGCCTACTTGCTTGTAACTACACTCACTACCACTCTCGTTGTATATGCACTTATTCAGCAGTGCATCGTACGTCCTGCATCTGTTATGACCTCTTTGTCGCCTGCCTGCTTATAACTACGCTCACTACTACTCTCGTTGCAAATGCACTTATTCTGCAGTGCATTGTACGTCCTGAGTCTGTTATGACCTCTTTGTCGCCTGCCTGCTTATAACTGCACTCACTGCCACTCTCGTTGCAAATACACTTATTCTGCAATGCATTGTACGTCCATGCGTCTGATATAACCTCATTCACTGTCTGTATTATATCATAGTGAAATTTAAAATATTATAAACAATATGTTAATTGTAAATTACTTTAATATGTAGTCTATTTTATCATGTTATACCGGTTACTCTAAATCATTTATTATATTTGATTTCAATTGTAGTTTTATCTATTACATATTGTTTTACCTTTTATATCTGATTTTTATTATTATATTTTATACTCTATTTTATTTTTAATTTATACCTAATTACATTATATAATTTATTATATCTTATTGTGTATAAAACAGTATACAACTAAAAATAAAACAGGATGCCGCTCTCCGCAAGCATCCTGCTTTTCATAAATCTATTCCGGTCTGTTCGACTGCCAATCTTTTTCGTTTCACAGGTTGTTTTGACAGCATGCTACTTCTACTTCGCTGCCTTTTTGACCTGCTTTTCACCGATTATTATTCAGCATCCATATTCTGTACGGGTACAGAAGCACTACTCTCCTCTTTCTTGCCCTCGGTACGCTTCTTTCCTTCAGACCTCGTCCCCTGGGTCTTCTTTCCCTCAGGTCTCGCTCCCTCAGACTTCTTTCCCTCAGGTCTCGCTCCCTCAGACTTCTTTCCCTCAGGTCTCGCTCCCTCGGACTTCTTCGCCTCAGACTTCTTACCCTCTGTTCTCGTACCCTCGGACTTCTTCACCTCAGGCTTCTTACCCTCAGATTTCGCTCCCTCAGACTTCTTTCCCTCAGGTCTCGCTCCCTCAGACTTCTTTCCCTCAGGTCTCGCACCCTGGGTCTTCTTTCCCTCAGATTTCGCACCTTCAGATCTCTTCCCCTCAGGCTTCTTCCCCTCAGGCTTCTTCCCCTCAGGTCTCGCACCCTCAGACTTCTTCACCTCAGGCTTCTTCCCCTCAGGTCTCGCACCCTCGGACTTATTCGCCTCAGGCTTCTTTCCCTCAGTTCTCGCTCCCTCGGGCTTCTTCCCCTCAGGTCTCGCTCCCTCGGACTTCTTCGCCTCAGGCTTCTTCCCCTCAGGTCTCGCTCCCTCAAACTTCTTTCCCTCAGGCCTCTTCCCTTCGGAACTCTTCCCCGCAGGTCTCTTACCTTCGGCCTTCTCCTCAGTCACCGCTGACACATGCTTATCAGACTTTTTTACCGAGGCACTTGCCGCCTTCTGTCCACTCTCAGGTGATACCGGAACCGGCTCCAGGATATTCGGGCCGAGCCTGTTCAGATACCGGTCATAATAATCGTGGAACGACTTTGCATATCTCTGATTATTCGAGTGGTGCAAATTATGAACATACTCATGCTCATGTCCCAAAATTCTCGGATTGGAACGAGCCAGCACGAAGATACCCAAATCCGAACACAGATCCGAAATACGCTCCATGTTGGATACGATGTCTTCGAACAGGATTCCGCTGTATACATCACAGGCCTTGTGCGTCACACGGTCGATATGTCTGCCCTTGATAGCCGCAACGAGCGAGTCGATCACTTCCTCCATCGGCTCGACCTCACGCGCCATCTCGATATTGTTCGCATCGAACGCGTCATACGCAAGATGTAAAATGTCGTTAATCGCATCTTTCAGCACATTCAGATCATTGACCGCAGTCTCTGAGAAAATACCTCCACGGTCCTTGAAGCCGATCATGTCCTCCACGATATTTTCCGCGTGATCGCCGATTCGCTCAAGGGAACCGCTCGCCTTCATCTGGAAGGTCTGCTTATGCCGGTTCGACTCGAGGACGATGTAGGGTGAGATTGCGAGCAAATATTTGTTAATCTCATCACACATCCTGTCAAGCTGAGACTCGCGCTTTTTGATCTTATCGACCTTCTTAGAATCAAAATTGAAAATCAGATCCATCGCCATCTCGCAGTTTCTGACCGCGATGAGGCCCATATGCTTAAGCGAATGACCCGAACGGTCCAGCGCCAGCGACGGCTGTTCCACCAGATGCTCGTCCAGATCTCTGAGGCTTTCGTCGACTTCAGCAGACTCCACATCCACCTCGACCTTGTCGGGAACGATGCGCTCGGCGATATTTGCAAATGTACCCGACAGCGGCAACAGCACCACCGCGGGAACGAGACGGAAGACGCCGTGAACATTTGCAACGCCACCCGAATTCAACGTCGCGTTCCAGAACTCGTCGTTGATAAGTCCCGTAAGACGTCCGATCGTCAACGCAACGATGATGAGCAAAGCAGCAAATATATTATAAATAACATGAACCGTAGCCACCCTGATCTGCTCCGGCTTTGCGCCGATCCGGCTGACCAGGAACGTCGTGAGGCAGTCACCGATGTTAACGCCGATGATGACCGCGAACACTCCGCAGAAGCTTATGCCCACCGAGCTCGCCAGTGACTGCAGAATACCGACGACCGCAGATGAACTTTGAATGATACCCGTTACAAGAACGCCGGAGAGGAATCCGAGGATGTAGTTGTCTTCAAATGCAACCAGCAATCCGCTCAGCGCATCACTCATCTGTGATACAGCACTGCTCATGTAAATGAGGCCCATGAAAAGGACGCCGAATCCTACGAGAATGGTTCCTGTATTTTCCGCACGTCTGCTTTTTACGAACATAATGCAAATGATACCCGCAATAAGCGACATCGGAGCCAGGTTATCCGCCTTAAAGAAATACAAGAAGCTTGTGGTCCCGGCCGATACGTCCATGAGTCGGATGATTTGGGCGGTGATGGCGGTACCGACATTTGCGCCGAGTACGATGCCGACGGATTGCCTGAAGGACAACAGTCCCGCACCGACAAGACCGACCGTCAGAACAATGGTCGCCGTGGAGCTCTGAATCATGCAAGTTACAAGCATACCGAACAGGAAGCCCATGACAGGGCTGTTCGTCACGCGTGCGAGACCGGCTTTCATTGCGCCGCCGGACGACTGTTTCAGGCCATCGCCCATGATGCGCATGCCGTAAAGGAACATGGAGAGCCCGCCGAGGAGGGCTATTATTTTATAAAATACGTCCACTGTTTTCTCCTGATAATTGTGATTAGTCGTTGAAATATTTTTTGCCTGTTATGGCTGTGTCATTTGCTACAGGTTACACGTGGTCTGACTTTTGCTTATGTCTCTTGCCGCAGGTTACATGCGGTCTGACTTTTGCGCCTAAGTCTCCTGCTGATTTGAAATTTATCGAGGCTATCGCAGCGCAAATTGCATCTTAACAGATTATTACACGACTCACAATATTATAATATCATATTGAATTACTAAAAATAAAAGCTATGTAATCTCAGGTAAAATTATCTTTACACTCACTTTCCTTCCATAATCTTTCTCAATTCATCCATTGCCTCCTGATATTCATTATGCTGAATATCGGGGTGGGAACTAAACAGGTATCTGAGCAGGCGATGACGTCTCTCGTTAAATTTCGCGATCCATTCTTCACGGTCTTTCTCTAACTGCGCTTTGCGCGCTTCTGCCTCTGCACGTCTCTCTTCCCTTTCTTCTGCGGTTCTGAGAGTAATGTCAGCGACATTTTCCATTGCTGCTTCGGCGACGGCATTGACTTTCTCGGTGATTGCATTTGTTGCGGCAGCCACCTGCTTCTTCACTGCATATGCAGGGCTGAATTCCGGTACAGGCATTTTATTTTCCTGACCGAAAACGGAATCGTTAGCTGCTTTTGCATCATCCATCGCAGCACGATCTTTGAGCATTGACCCGGCCGCTGCCGCACGCTCCACGACCGCTTTGCGAGCCGCTTCCGCTCTTTCTCCGGCTACTGCCGCTGCCTCACGCCTCTTATCCATGCCTGCCTGAATCGCATCTCGTCTCTTATCCATGCCTGCCTGAATCGCATCTCGCCTCTCATTCATGCCTGCCTGAATTGCCTCACGAGTCTCGTCCATGCTTGCCTGGATTGCCTCACGCGTCTCGTCCATGCCTGCCCGCAACGCTTCACGTTTCTCATTCATGCTTGCCTGCAACGCATCATACTTGGCGTCAAACTCATCTCTTGTCTCCAAAGTGTTCATAGAGTCTGCCGCTGTGGCATGGGCATAAGCACGTCCTTCTCCTCTTCCAATCAGTTCTTCCGTGACAAATGTCCCCTCGCCCAACACATAGCTAAGCGTATTACTGACGACTCGCATGGACTGGCGAAGCTCTTCGAGTTCTGCCAGCTGCTGGTTGAGCTTCATCATTGTCAGTGCGGACACAATGACATCCGTGACATACGCCGCATACATGACGACGAGGATCCAGCGACCAATCTGCTCAGGAAACCTGTTGAGATTCTGCTCAATAAGCATCGGATGAAATATTCTCACAATCAGAACAATGCCCGCGCCCCAGATAAGTGAGAATTTCAGGCAGACATATCCGCCGATATTGAATTTTTCATTTCTGTAATCCCACCAGCGTGCGTGGAAAAATTTGTCGAGAAGAAAGCCTCCCATGAATTCAACGAAGGATGTGAGGAGCAGTCCCAAAATATATAGGATGGGGATGGGAATGCCGGCTACACCGCCTGTGGACGAGTAGAGCGCCGCTATTATGTTGAGCACTCCGAAGACCAGAATTACTCCGAATCCATACACGGGGCAGACCGGTCCGTTGAGAAAGCCTCTGTTGATAACGCGGCCGAAACGTACCGCGTGGAACACTACTTCTACGCACCATCCTATGAATGAGTATATGATGAAGTAGCTGAATATCTGGTAATATGTCATACCCAAAAGCATTGTGTGTACCTCTATAATAGATAATTTTTCTTTTACGGAAGTCTGAGCCCTGAACCTCCGCTGCTTATAATTCGTGAGCTTGTGGCATTGAATTTCATTGCGGGTTACGGAAGTACTCGTCAAAACTCTCTTTACTTCCGTAAATCCTGAACCGGTGGCATTGAATTTCATTGCGGATTACGGAAGTAAACGTCAAAACTCTCATTTCTTCCGTAAATCCTGAACCGGTGGCATTGAATTTCATTGCGGGTTACGGAAGTACTCGTCAAAACTCTCATTACTTCCGTAACTCCCTCACCGCCACAAACACAAGCACACTCCTGCGGTCCATCTTCAGCCCGCTGCCCCTCGCGTAGACAGTTGTGCCGGGGCTTGATATCGAACCCGGCAGGTACCACTCTGATGTATCCGCAGAGATTTCCCACCTGTAGCCTTGCGGAAGCTCCGGCAGGCGGCAGAGCTGGGCCTCCCAATACACGTTGACCGCCAGGCACACAAAGTCATTGTCCGTATTGTCGGCATTCCTGCCTGAATACATGATACGCAGGACATGAGAGCCTTCTTCCGGGAGCATGACTTGAATATCTTTAAATTCGCTTTCTCGATTCAGGTTCTCTGAGTACGGAGCCTCGCTATACTTCCGGCTCTGCTCTCCAGAAAACTGAGTCTCACTGTACTCCCGGCTCTGCTCTTCTGAAGTCGGACCTCCGTACTGCTGTCTCAGCTCTTCCGGAAGATGCTTCTTTCCGGACCTTTTTCTCAACTCTTTAGATGTCAGATCGCCGCGCTCCTGCCCCAACTCTCCGGCAGCAAGATCACCGCGCCCCTGCTTTTCCTGCTCATGTGTATTCACATCAGGGTAGCTCTGTCCCTGTATGCTGTCACATTTCCGCTGCCCATCCGGAACATTTTCCAGATCGACCGCTCCATATTTCTTCCTTATGATAGGATGCGCCCTACGCAGCGCTATCATGTGCTTTGTGAAGTTCCAGTGGTCTTCATTTTCACGCTTCCTGTGCCAGTTGAGCCAGGAAACCTCATTGTCCTGACAGTATGCATTATTGTTTCCGTACTGCGTGTTCAGGAACTCGTCCCCGGCGAGGAACATGGGGGTGCCGCGGCTCATGAGCAGGACTGCCATTGCATTTTTCGCAAGCTTTCTCCTGAGGAACATGATCCTCGGATCATCCGTTTCGCCCTCCTCGCCGCAGTTCCAGCTTCTGTTGTCATCGGAGCCGTCGGTGTTGTTCCAGCCATTTTCGTGATTGTGCTTTCGACTGTATGTATACATGTCCCACAAGGTGAATCCGTCGTGGCAGTTCAGGAAGTTGACCGAAGCCTTGTGCCCGCGCGATGCGGGGTCATATATGTCCGTCGAGCCGGTGATACGGTCCGCTGCCGTCTTAAAAAGCGACAAATCTCCCTTGAGGAAATTCCGCATATCATCTCGATATTTTCCGTTCCATTCGGCCCACCTGTTCCATGCGGGAAATGTTCCTACCTGATACAACCCTCCGGCGTCCCAGGCTTCGGCGATGAGTTTGACATTTGCAAGAATCGGATCAAATGCCAGATTCTGCAAAAGCGGCGGATTATTCATAGGCGACCCGTCCTGATTTCTTCCGAGAATGCTCGCAAGGTCGAATCGGAATCCGTCTATGTGATATGTCACGGTCCAGTAGCGGAGAGAGTCGAGGATCATTTGCTGCACGACAGGATGGTTGCAGTTCAGGGTATTTCCGCAGCCGCTGAAATTGTAGTATTTTCCATCAGGCGAAAGAATGTAGTAGACATTGTTGTCAAGACCTTTGAATGAGATGAACGGCCCACCCTCACCCTGCTCAGCGGTGTGATTATATACAACATCGAGAAAACATTCAATCCCGTTATCATTCAATTCTTTTATGAGTTTTTTAAGCTCGCTGCCTTCGCGGTTATACTCGCGACTGGCGGCATAGCTGGTATTTGGCGCAAAGAAACTGATCGGATTGTAGCCCCAATAGTCAATCAGCTGCTTTCCATCTACGGAGCGGTCGTCACGCATCTCGTCGAACTCGAAAATAGGCATAAGCTCGACCGCGTTGATTCCGAGTTCCTTCAGGTATGGAATTTTCTCGCGAAGACCATCGAACGTCCCGCGATTCTTTACGCCCGAAGAAGCATGCATAGTGAATCCACGCACGTGAAGTTCATATATGATGAGGTCGTCCATGGGAATCAGCGGATTCTTGTCAGTGCCCCAGTCAAAGTCGTTGCGCACGACGCGTGCCTTGTAAAATGCATCCGGCCCCGGCTTCTTTCCCCACCCGCTTTGTCCGGTCACGGCTTTTGCATACGGGTCGAGCAGGACTCTGTTCCTGTCAAATATCAATCCTTTTTCCGGTGCATACGGCCCGTCAATGTGATAGCCATATTCGAAGTCCTCGATGTTGAGGCCAAATACAATCATGGCATAGACATCACCTATGCGGTAGGATTCCGGAAATTTCAAGGTAGCGTAAGGAGTGTTCTCTTTTCTGTGGAACAGAAGGAGCTCCACGCTCGTCGCTCCGTGTGAGTGCAGCGTGAAGTTGACTGCTCCGGGCAGCGCGGTGGCGCCGTTGAGTTCATAGAGACCCGGACGGATGCGATAGCCGCTGACTTCGTCCATGGCGACCATCTGGATGTTTTCGAGGGGGCTCATGTAAATGTTTTTCTTCATGGGGGCTCCTGGTGGGGGTGGGATGGTGGGTAGACTTTTCCTGCTTTTCTTGCTCCGGAGGCTGTCATTTACCGAAGTAGAGCAGGTTTGGCGCGCTACTTCGGTAGTCCTTTCTTGCTTTTCTTACTCCGGAAGCTGTCATTTACCGAAG
>CACYPS010000067.1:12191-24991 GCA_902776305.1 uncultured Lachnospiraceae bacterium
GCTTTACTTCGGTAGTCCTTTCTTGCTCTTCTTGCTCCGGCTGCTACTATTTACCGAAGTAGGGCAGGTTTGGCGCTTTACTTCGGTAGTCCTTTCTTGCTTTTCTTGCTCCGGCTGCTACTATTTACCGAAGTAGGGCAGGAATATCGAAATACTTCGGTATTGCATTCTTGCTTTTCCTGCTCCGGAGGCTGACGATTACCGAAATAGGGCAGGAATATCGAAATACTTCGGTATTGCATTCTTGCTTTTCCTGCTCCGGAGGCTGACGATTACCGAAGTAGGGCAGGTTTGGCGCTATACTTCGGTAGTTCTTTCTTGCTTTTCTTAGCCCTGAAACTGCTATATTGCGAAGAGAGCAGAATAAGAAATTTCAAACAAATAATGGTACTTTTTTGACTTCATTTGTGTTAGTATACAACCATAATTCTTTTTTGTGAAGGCTCTCGGAACTGAGATGAGTTTCTAAGATTCCCTACAAACCAAATCCATATTTCATATCTTAAGCACCTATTTATTATAATTCCCCATGACCATTTACTGATATTTCACCGAATTCACATCATATTTCCATCAAATCTATTTCAGCGTAGATACTTTCAGTATTAAACCAAGCAAGTAATGATACTGCAATAATCGATTATGCCTCTTATTATCTTCCCTTTTTTCTTTCTTTATATATCCAGACCATTTCTCTTTCCTATCATGTCAAATTCTAAATTCAAGTATTATGCGGGTTTGAGCTTCTACGCCTCTCTCCCTAATTGCTCAACTCAATTCAATCAACATATCTTATAAGGAGGTCAAAATGAATATCAGAAAAACCATCTCTACTGAACTTAAATCCCTGAAAGCAATCGCACAGAAAGCAAACAAGGCTCTCAAGGATGCACCAGACGGTGCCCTTGTGTTTTGTCACAAAAATGGCAGTGTCCAATACTATCATCGGCTCAAATCTAATCGAGATTCAACTCACGGCACATATATCAGAAGTAAAGACAGAGCGTTCGCTGAAAAGCTTGCACAAGCTGAATACAATCGAGCTGTGCTTAAAACCACCGATAGTCAGGCAAAGTTGCTTACGGGATTTGTAAATCACTATATTCCAGACCCCATCCAAAAAGTTTATCTAAACATGCCCCCTGAAAAGCAGAAGCTTATCAAGCCATACGTTCCAACAAATGAACAATACGCGCAACAGTGGATTTCCCAAAAGTATTTAGGGCTTCAGTTTAATCAGGATGCAGCTATCTTTTTAACTGAATCCGGAGAAAAAGTCCGCTCAAAATCAGAGAAAATGATTGCAGATAAACTCGCATTAATGGGTATCCCTTACAAATATGAGTGTCCGCTTAGACTTAATAACACTACGGTATATCCCGACTTCACCCTTCTTAATATAAAAACGAGAAAAGTATTCTATTATGAGCATTTTGGAATGATGGATGATCCAGTATACTGTGACAGGGCCATAAAAAAATTGCATGATTATCAAATGAATGGATTCTCGCTTGACACAAACCTGATTGTTACCTTCGAAACCAAAAGTCAACCTTTAGATCTCAGAGTTGTAGAGAAGATGATTAAAAATGCATTCACCTCCACGGAAGCTTGATGTGAATCCATCAGTATAGAAACAGTATTTTCTCTTTATCTGTTATAGGAAAATACATATAAAACAGCTATTCACTTGCAGTCACAGTACCAAAAATAGTAAAATATTTTTGATTGTGCATTTAAAGGAAGCAATACCGAGTATAGCGCCAAACCTGCTCTACTTCGGTAAATGACAGCCTTCGGAGCATGAAAAGAAAGAATGCAATACCGAAGTATAGCGCCAAACCTGCTCTACTTCGGTAAATGACAGCCTCCGGAGCATGAAAAGCAAAAATGCAATACCGAAGTAGCGACCCATTCCTGCTCTACTTCGGTAAATGACTGCCTCTGGAGCATGAAAAGAAAGAATGCAATACCGAAGTATAGCGCCAAACCTGCTCTACTTCGGTAAATGGCAGCTTCCGGAGCATGAAAAGCAAGAATGCCTTCCGGAGCATGAAAAGCAAGAACGCAATACCGAAGTATAGCGCCAAACCTGCTCTACTTCGGTAAATGACTGCCTCCGGAGCATGAAATGCAAGAATGCTATACCGAAGTAGCAGCTCATTCCTGCTTTACTTCGGTATTTGACTGCCGGTAACAGGTAAATAGAGAACTAATAACCACTACCACAAATTAGGAACCCCCTCAATGAATAACAATAGTCGAAACACACACGCAAACAGCGGTCCACTGGGCATCTTCTTTATCTTGCTGGCAGGGACCTGCTGGGGAAGCATCGGAATCTTTGTAAGACGCTTCAATGCCCTGAACCTGGTATCTATGGACATTGTCGCCGTCCGATCCGTATTCACAGTCATCTTTATGGCAATCTTTCTTGCCATCTATGACAGAAGGCTTCTGAAGATACGATTCAGAGACATCTGGTGCTTCATCGGAACCGGCATCATCAGCATGGTGTTCTTCAACTACTGCTATTTCAGATTGATAGAAATATCCTCGTTGTCGGTAGCTGCCGTCATGCTATACACAGCGCCGGTTTTCGTTATGCTCATGTCTGCTGTCCTGTTCCACGAGAAGATCACGCCGGTGAAAGTGATTGCGCTTGTTGCGACATTTGTCGGATGCTGCTGTGTGACGGGGGTTGTGGGGAGCAGTGTTCATCTGTCATTGCCTGCTATCCTCCTCGGGCTGGGAGCAGGTCTCGGATACGCACTGTACTCCATATTTGGAAGATTCGCATTGGAGAGAGGTTATCACAGCTTTACTATAAATCTGTATACGTTCCTTTTTGCTGCGCTCGCCTGCGCGCCGTTGGTCGACACAGGCAAAATCTTTTCGGTGTGCACGTCGAGTGTGTCAATGGGCGTATTTTCGGTTCTGTGTGGATTAATAACTACCGTAATACCATACATTACATATAACTTCGGTCTCGCCGGCGTTGAGACAGGCAAGGCTGCTATCATCGCATCAATTGAGCCTGTTGTTGCGACGCTGATCGGCGTTTTTGTTTTTCACGAGAATCTGACAACAGGTAATGTTATAGGTATAGCGCTGGTGCTGGCGGCGATTGTGATGTGTAATCTGCCGGGGAGAGACAGGATCGGTGCGTAACAAGCCATCCGGAAAAGAAAACGGCTCTGACGGGCAGAGCACGTAACAAGCCGTCAAGAAAAGAAAACAGCTTTGACGGACTGCGCGTAACAAGCCATCCGAAAAAGAAAACAGCTTTGACAGACTGAACGCGTAACAAGCCATCTGAATTATAACGCAGCTACACACATAAACACTTAAGAATATGCAGAAATTCGGTATGTAATTATGTCAACTGACGCTGACCGATATCCTGCTCCAAATCTCGAGAACGAGACCTGAATCCATAAGCTTAAATAGATATGCTTGCCTGAAAGGAGACACCCCATGGCCACCATCATAGTAGTTGAAGACGATCTTGACATCAATGACATTGAAACCATTGCATTGAAGAATATCGGTTACGATGTCATTTCCTGCACATGCGCAGGCGAATTCTGGGAAGTGATGAAACAGCGCACCCCGGAACTGGTTCTCCTTGACATCATGCTTGAGGATGAAGACGGACTCGCGATTCTTAAAAAGCTTCGCGAGAATGAGAAGACAGCCGGGCTGCCTGTAATCTTCGTCACAGCGAAAACAACAGAGCTCGATAAAGTCCGCGGACTCGACAGCGGTGCTGACGACTATCTTACCAAGCCATTTGGAATCATGGAGCTCATCTCGCGCGTTAAAGCCGTTCTGCGAAGAAGTGAGAGAGGAGTTCCTTCCAACATCATTGAGATTGGAAAGCTCAGGGTCGATCTTGTACAGCGGCGGGTGTATGTGGACATGAAGGAAGTCGCGCTGACTTTCAAAGAGTTTGAGTTATTGAAATATCTGACTACCCATCGCGGAGCAGCGATTCCCAGGAGTGAGCTCATGGATAAGATCTGGGGGATTGACTTCGAAGGTGAGTCCAGAACTTTGGACGTGCACATCATGACTCTGAGGAAGAAGCTGGGGGATGCCGGCGACTATATCCGGACGGTAAAGAATGTCGGATACAGGATTGAGGAAGAACAGAGTTGAAGGGGAGAGGGGGGTACGGAAGTGATAGGGGTTATGACGAATACTTCCATAACCAGAGAAGAGAATTCATTGATGCTGCAACAGGGTTTACGGAAGTAACAGAGATTTTGACGACTACTTCCGTAACCCGCACTGAAATTCATTGGCGGAGACTCAAGATTTACGGAAGTAATAAGAGTTTTACCGGCTACTTCCGTACCCCGCTTTAAAATTCAACACACCACAAAAGGATCCGCACCTTGCAATACAAAATCAACATACAATTCACAATCATCACGCTCATCAGCATCATCCTCTGCACCTGCATCACCGCCTACGTCTTCTACGGAGCGCTGAACCGAGAAGTCTTCCTCGACCTGAAGCTTTACGCCGAGATGCTCGCAAGCGAAGACCTGTTGAGCGACTCCAAACTGAATATCCCGGATGGCATTCGTGTGACACTGATTGATAATGACGGAAATGCCATCTATGACTCTATGACCGATGTCACCGCCCTTGAAAATCACAACAAGCGCCCGGAAGTCATCGATGCCTTCCGCTCCGGCGAAGGTCAGGCAAGACGCAGATCGTCAACGCTCAGCAACGACGCATACTACTATGCCATCAAACTTGATAACGGAAATGTCCTGCGCGTCGCCAAGGAAGGCAGCTCCCTGACATCTCTGATCACCAGTATTTTGCCGATGCTGGCGATCCTGCTGATTTTGCTGAGTATCATTTTCATTGGATTCTCCAGAGTCATGACCAACAACATAGTCAGACCCATCAGTCAGCTTGCGGTAGACACCGCAAATGTCAACGAGGATGAGATATATCCGGAGCTGAGGCCATTTGTCAAAAAAATACAATCGCAGCATGAAGAAATCCTGAAGGACGCCACCATGCGGCAGGAATTCACCGCAAATGTATCGCACGAGCTCAAAACGCCCCTCACCGCAATTTCAGGTTATTCCGAGCTTCTTGAAAATGGCATGATCCCCCCGGATCAAGTCTCAACCTACGCGAAGCAAATTCACAAAAATTCAGCCCGCCTGCTCACACTCATCAACGACATCATAAAGCTCTCCGAGCTGGATTCTGTAAAAAGTGATGTATCAGAGACAGTAAGCCTCACCGAAATCACCCAGCAGTGCCTCGGTACACTGGAGTTTCAGGCGGAGCAGCAGAATATTTCATTGCATTTGGATGTAATAAATGAAACGTCTAAGGATTCGAGTCATGTCCGCCGCCTTAAGGTCGGCGACCCGCAGCTGTACACTGAAACACATCGGGATTCGAATCAGGTCCGTCGCCTTAAGGTCAGCGACTCGCAACAGTACACTGAAACATATCAGAATTCAGATGAGGTCCGCTGCCTGACTGTCGGCGACCCGCGGCTGTATGAGGAGCTCATTTACAACCTGTGCGACAATGCAGTGCGCTACAATAATCCCGGCGGTCACGTCTACGTGACACTGCGCGAGGAAGCTGATGAAATCATCCTGATTGTCAGGGACACGGGAATTGGGATTCCGAAGCCGGATCAGGAGAGGATATTTGAGCGCTTCTATCGGGTCGACAAGAGTCGGTCCAAGCAGACCGGAGGCACGGGTCTCGGGCTTGCGATTGTGAAGCATATCGTGGAGCACCTCGGTGCCCGAATCGAGCTGGAGAGCGAGACGGGTATGGGGACGGAGATTCGTGTGCACTTTATGAAGGCGGGGGAGGGGATGACAGCTTGAAGGCAAGAATGCTTTACCGAAGTGGCTCGACATTCCTGCCCTACTTCGGTATTTGGCAACCCTCCGAGCACAAAAAGCAAGATCGCAGTACCGAAGTATTGCGTCATTCCTGCTCTACTTCGGTATTTGACAGTTGCAGGAGCATCTTAAGCAAGAATGCATTACCGAAGTATTGCGCCATTCCTGCTCTACTTCGGTATTCGACAGGCTACAAGGCAACAATAGCAAGTATGCTATACCGAAGTATTGCGCCATTCCTGCTCTACTTCGGTATTCGACAGGCTACAAGGCAACAATAGCAAGTATGCTATACCGAAGTATTGCGCCATTCCCGCCCTACTTCGGTATTTGGCAACCCTCCGAGCACAAAAAGCAAGATCGCAGTACCGAAGTATTGCGTCATTCCTGCTCTACTTCGGTATTTGGCAGCCCTCCGAGCACAAAAAGCAAGATCGCATTACCGAAGTATTGCGTCATTCCTGCTCTACTTCGGTATTTGGCAGCCCTCCGAGCACAAAAAGCAAGATCGCATTACCGAAGTATTGCGCCAACCCTGCCCTACTTCGGTAATCGACAGACCCCGAACAAGAAACTCGACCGAAAATAGCAAGAAAAGTAGGAACACCACCATGAACATCCTCAACCTCGAACACATCACCAAGCGCTACGTCACCAAGCCCATCCTCACCGACGTCACCGTCGGTCTCGAAGACACCGACCGCATCGGCATCGTCGGTATCAACGGCACAGGCAAGTCAACCCTGCTCGGAATCATCGCCGGCACGATCGAGCCCGACGAAGGGCAGGTCGTAAGGCGCCAGGGGCTCAGAATCTCGGCGCTGGTTCAGGAACCCGTCTTCGATGAGAGCCAGTCAATTCTCACAAATGTCTCCTCCGCCGTCCAAGGCCGCGAAGACTACTGGAACACGGAAGGCGAAGTGCGCTCGACCCTGCTCCGCTTCGGCATCGAGAACCCCGACGTCCTCCCCGGCGAACTCTCGGGAGGCCAGAAGAAGCGCGCTGCGCTCGCAGCCGCCATCCTCACGCCCTGCGACCTGCTCATTCTGGACGAGCCGACCAATCATCTTGATCTTGCGATGGTGAACTGGCTGCAGGAGTATTTGCAGAAATACAGCGGCGCACTGCTGCTCGTCACGCACGACCGTTACTTCCTCGACAGCGTCACCGACCAGACCCTCGAACTCGACCGCGGGCGCGCCTTCCGCTACGAAGGCGGCTACAGCGAGTACCTCGAGCAGAAGCAGGAGCGCCTCAACTTCGCCCTCGCGGCTGAGCGCAAGATGGCCGCTCTCTACCGCCAGGACCTCGCATGGATGATGCGCGGTGCTCGTGCCCGTTCGACCAAGCAGAAGGCCCACATCGCGCGCTT
Organism: uncultured Lachnospiraceae bacterium; assembly: GCA_902776305.1. Classification (GTDB taxonomy): domain Bacteria; phylum Bacillota; class Clostridia; order Lachnospirales; family Lachnospiraceae; genus Chordicoccus. The sequence goes on from CACYPS010000067.1 coordinate 19,464, forward strand.
TGAGGCCCTACGCGACCGCGAGAAGATTGTCGAAGAGCGCCAAGTCTCGCTATCCTCGCTGCCCTCGCGTCTCGGTAACAAGATCATTGAAGTGAATGAGATAGGCAAATGCTACGACGGCCCCCTCCTCTTCCACCACTTCACCTACCTGTTCGGCAAGACGGACAGAATCGGCATCATAGGCAAAAACGGATGCGGCAAGTCCACTCTTCTCAAATGCATCATCGGTCGCGAAACCCCCACCTACGGTTCGGTCGAGATTGGTCAGACCGTCCAGATCGGCTACTTCGGGCAGGAAAATGACATGCCCCGCGACACCGACCGCGTCATCGACTACATTCGCGATACGGCTGAATACATCCGCACCGCTGACGGACTTGTGAGTGCTTCATCTATGTGCGAGCGCTTTCTCTTCGATCCTGAAATGCAATACGCGCCAATCGGCAAGCTCTCCGGCGGTGAAAAGCGCCGTCTCTGCCTGCTGAAAGTGCTCATGGAAAATCCCAATGTCCTCGTCCTAGACGAACCGACCAACGATCTCGACATCCAGACGCTGCAGGTGCTGGAGGACTATTTAGATAGATTTGCGGGCGTGATCATCTGCGTATCCCACGACAGATATTTTTTGGATAGGGTGGTGACGAGGATATTTGCATTTGAAGACGACGGCACCCTCATGCAGAGTGAAGGCGGCTTCACCGAATACCTTGAGCACGGCGGCGTCATCCCGGGTGCGTCGGATGCAATAGTCTCCGGGAAAGCATCGTCCGGTAAGGCATCAGCAGCCTCCGGAAAGGCTTCGTCCGGCAAGGCATCTGCAGCCTCCGGAAAGGCTTCGTCCGGCAAGGCATCTGCAGCCTCCGGAAAGGCTTCATCCGGCAAGGCAGTCGGAACCTCCGGAAATACCTCGTCTGCAACGGCTTCTGCAGCCTCTGAGACGACTCCCGGCTCCACCTCAAAAGATGGCGAGACCGGAAACAATCCGTCTGTAACAAGCCGTGTGTCAAGCCGCGACACCTGGAAGCAGCCGCGAACCAAGAAACGCCTCTCCTACAACGAACAACGCGAATACGATGCGCTCCCGGATGAAATCGATGCGCTCGAAAGCCGAATAGCGGAGCTTGAGGAGGAAATGGCGGCAGTCGCTACCGAATACACAAAACTCGCAGCCTTGTCGCAGGAGAAGGAAGAGGCTGACGCGCTGCTGGAGACTAAGATGGAACGTTATCTGGAGTTGCAGGATATGGTGGATTCTTTCTCATAAAACACGCTTGCGGCTCACAACGCAATCCCGTGCGACGGAATCAATGAGCCGAACTTTCAGACCCTGAGGTGGTGTCCCTCACAGTTATGCTCGCTTGCGGCTTACAACGCAATCCCGTGCAACGGAATGAATGAGCCGAACTTTCAGACCCTGGGGTGATGTCCCTCACAGTTGTGCTCGCTTGCAGCTCACAACGCAATCCCGTGCGACGGAATCAATGAGCCGAACTTTCAGACCCTGGGGTGATATCCCTCACAGTTATGCTCGCTTGCGACTCACATGCTCCGGAAACCCGGAATACTCAGTCGATTTATACTTTCTGAACATGATATGCTAAGAGTATGCAAGATTTGGCGTGAAAAACTGCCAGGCGGTACGCTATAATTTCTATTAATGGGAATGTAGTTTTAATCTCCCACATAAGGAAAAAACTATGGAAAACGAACAAACTCACAAAAAGCGCTCTGTACAGAACTCAAAACGGACTCTGTACTTTGACTATATGCGAGTATGTGCCACTTTCGCTGTCATCATGATACACGTGACAGCGCAATACTTTCATGATTTAGAGCCTTCTTCATTTGCATGGAAGACCATCAACGCCTACCAGTGCCTCTCCCGCTGGGGCGTTCCTGTCTTCGTCATGATGAGCGGCGCTCTATTTCTGACCCGTGAAATACCGCTGCAAAAAATCTACTCCAAATACGTCCACAGATTATTCACATGCTTCATCTTCTGGTCGATTGTTTATGCATTGGAGGCAGCCATTTTCCACCAATCCGATTTCATTCTCCACGCATTAAAAGGGAACTATCACCTGTGGTATATTTGGATGATTATTGGATTATACATTTGCATACCATTCCTCAATCCGATAGTCGCTGATGAGGGTAAGATGCGGTATTTTCTGCTGCTCTCATTCATATTTACCTACTTACTCCCGGCGATACATCAGCTATCAAAAGACTTCGCGTCGGAATATGTACAGTCTCTTGTCAATGCTGTCCACACCAACGTGGATAGAATACGCATGGACATGGTCCTCGGGTATACCGGTTGCTTCATTCTGGGCTACTACCTGTACACTCATCGCCTAAGGAAAATTCACAGGATATGCACGTACGTACTCGGCCTCATCGGAATTGTGTCGATGTACCTGCTGAGTCTTGCTCTGGCTCTGAAGAAGGAACCCGACTCTGCCTACTACAACCCGCTTACGCTGTGTGCTTTGTTAATGTCGGTGGCTGTATTTGTTCTATTCAAATATCACAGATTCAAGCCCAATCGCCTCACACCGCTGCTTTTCAAGTTGTCCAAATACAGCTTCGGGGCATATTTGGTGCATCCGCTGATCCTCACATCTCTGGAGCGGGTCGGGTTTGACTCGCTGACATTTGGAAATCCGGTGCTTTCGATTGCGTGCGTGTTTGCGGTTGTGACGGTGATTGCGTTTGGGATTTCGGCGATACTTAATTCGATCCCGGTGGTGGGGAAGTACATAGTTTGAGGTTAAAGGAGAATTCATTCACATTTACGGAAGTGGACGGCAAAGTTGCCGTTGCTTCCGTAAAATTTTGTCTGCCGCATAATCAATTCATTGACTCTTACGGAAGTACGAGCCTAAAACTCGGCTACTTCCGTAAATTTTGTCTGCCGCATAATCAATTCATTGGCTCTTACGGAAGTACACTCCAAAACTGCCGTTACTTCCGTAACCCCACAAAGCACAGAAAAAAGGGCCGACCCAGTCGAGCACACTCGACCGGGCCGGCCCCGCAATAAATCTCATTTAGAAGACTCGAAACAATTAATAGATATTACAGTCTCTCGTCCTTCTCAATATCCAGGAAGTACTTATATGTATCAACCATCAGCTCGCCGCAAGCCGCCTCATCGCAAGCGATGATCGCGCCGTTGTGCATCTGAATCGCGCTGCAAGTCCACTTCTGGCTCACATTGCCCTCTACTACCGCTGCCATAGCGCGTGCCTTGTTATGACCGTTAATGAGGACGAGAACCTCCTTAGAATCCATAACAGTACCGATACCTACGGACAGAGCCTTTGCCGGAACCTTCTCCGGGTCGTTGTCGAAGAAACGGGAATTCACAATGCGTGTATCCGTTGTCAGGATGCGGACGCCTGTTCTGGATGTAAGAGAAGTATACGGCTCATTGAACGCCAGATGGCCGTCAACGCCGATGCCGCCCATGAACAGGTCGATTCCGCCGTAAGAAGCCATCTTCTCCTCGTAGCGAGCGCACTCACCTTCCGGATCGTCTGTCATGCCGTTGAGGATGTTGATATTTTCAGGCTTCATATCGACAAGCTTGTCGAAGAAATAGTAATGCATGAAATACCAGTAGCTCTGATCATGCTCACGCGGAAGGCCGAGATACTCGTCCATATTGAAGGTGACGACATTTGCGAAGCTCACTTCGCCTGCCTGATTCATCTTAGCCAGCTCGTTGTAAACGCCGATCGGTGAAGAACCTGTCGGAAGGCCGAGGACGAACGGTCTGTCTTCCTTGTGTGCGTTGATCTTAGCTGCGATATACTGTGCAGCCCACTTCGACATCTTGTCATAATTCTCCTGAATAACTACTCGCATCTTACAATACCTCCAAAAATTCTTGTAATTGACACTCCCCACATATCATCCAAAGGCAGTTTTCGCCCAACCTCCGAAGATACTAAGGAGTATAAGTTAAGTAATAAATACTGCGGCTTCCTCCACAGAAGGGAAGCCCTTACGGTGTCAATTGTGTCATAATCTCAAAAGTCAATTCAAAAACCTCATTATCATGAGCAGGCAATCTCATCGGCCGCCCTCATGATCTCGTGTATGCCAAGTGTTGAGAACCGCTCTGTTACAGTATTGATTCTGCTTTTTACAATTCTCTGACGACCCACTGTGGCCGCGGCAACATCCGCCGAATCCCTCGATAACTGCCGTCCTCGTCAACCAATTACGGTCCTGGCGCTAATAACCCTCCGCTTCCTCCATCTGAAGAATCATTTTCAATCATGGTCTGCATTTCCATTCAAATGTCGCCAACAGCCCTCTGCTTTCAACAACCTTCTTTAAGAAATAAATCCGACCATTGTAATAACTGTGTGTATCACAAATTCAGCATGCACGCTTTTGATTGTACCTTGTTTTACCGTTTCTATCAAGACTTATATTTTTCTCTGAAAACAGATGCGTTGCTCTTGTCATACTGGATGTAAAGCCGAATGGCCTTCAATCATTCTTCGTAGAAATACATGTCCCAATTTGTCTTGTAATCTGCCATACATCGTATTACAATCTAAATGAAAGGTGGTGATTTCCATGAAAGACGCAACTGTCAGCGCACGCGTTGAATACGACATTAAAACCGAAGCGGAAGACATTCTGCAACAGCTTGGTATTCCGGTCTCCGTTTTGATAAACTCCCTGTACCGCCAGATCATTTACCGACACGGCATACCGTTCTCGTTAACGATCCCGGCAACTCCAAAGACAATAGATACCATGACACAGGCAGAACTCGACATGAAGTTTCAGCACAGTTATGAACAATCCCTTGCCGGAGAAGGCAGACCATTCAATGAGGTTTTTGATGAACTGGAAAGGAGCCTTACTTAATGGAGCCTTATGAAATCTTCTTTTATTCTTCTTGCAACTACCTTCTCACCCCTCAAACATCTTTTTCATCCGCCTCTATCCTGCACGTATGCCTTCTCTCTCCCGCCGGCGCATTCCGATCATAATTAATTCCTACCAGTAATACCTCGCCGCCGTACCCTTTTAAGGCATCCGGATATCGCTTCTTACGAATCTGCTCAATCGCCCCTTCCGCCGATTCATTCCACTTCAACTCGATAACAAGCGCAGGCCATCCGGAACTTCGTTTCGGCAGATACACAATATCGGCATAGCCAACCCCTGCCGGCAGCTCTTCCCATTGCAGATAATTATCCCTGCACGTATAATAGGCCAGCTTGATCACGCTGCGAAGACTCTCCTCCCGGTTGTAGTGGATGGGGGACGTTTCCTCTGCATGCACCTTCTCAATCTGCGCGGCAACCGCCTCCTCATCCCTTTGCAGTGTATTCAGGAACAGACGGTCACTTTCCTCCAGCCGCTGCATAGTCTCCCTATGATCGACCTCACGTACCGCTTTGTCAGCTTCTCGGAGATTGAATCTCCGAGCTTGCTGGTCCGCCGCGGGAGTCTTTCTCTGCTTCGCGGGCGGAAAAGCAACCTTGTCCGGATACAGC
>CACYPS010000068.1 GCA_902776305.1 uncultured Lachnospiraceae bacterium
CTGTTTTTTTAAAATTCAGCAGGAAAATGTGGGGGAATTTAAAAAATGGAATCTCTGGAAGCCAGTATTTATGCGGCCTAGAGATTCCGAGAGTCTATAGTTATACAAAGGAGGTTAATAATGAAAAAACTGATTGCACTTCTTATAGCAATTTGTATGATGGCTTCACTTGCCGCATGCGGCGGCAGCCAGGCAGCACCGCAGGGACAGTCGGAGGATAGCGACGCCGCAGCTGTCACAAATGCTTCCGGTGATACTCTTGTAGTCGCCATTTGGGACAACAACCAGCTGGCTGGTATTCAGAAGATCGCGGATGAATGGTCCGCTAAGTCCGGCATCAAGGTTCAGATAAATGTCATCTCATGGGTCGAGTACTGGACACTCCTTGAAGCAGGCGCTTCAGGCGGCGAGCTTCCGGATGTTTTCTGGATGCACATCAATGAAGCACAGAAGTACATGAGAGCAGATATGCTTCTCAATCTCAATGACTATATTGCAGCAGACGACGCAATCAATCTTGACAATTATTATGAAGGAATCGTAGACATCTACAATCTTGACGGAAATCAGTTTGCACTTCCGAAGGATCATGACACGATCGCACTTCTCTACAACAAGGCAATCTTTGACAAGTATGGTGTCGAGTATCCGAACGATACATGGACATGGGATGACTATGCGGCAGCAGCTGCAAAAATCCGTGAAGCAGGCGAAGCTGACGGCGTCTATGGCACAGCAATGAATACAAATGACGGCCAGGACGGCTGGTACAACCTCATTTACGGCTTCGGCGGCAAGCTTATCTCAGATGACAACAAAACATCCGGTATGGATGATCCCAAGACGATCGAGGCTATGACATGGCTGGCAGACAACTTGTTCCCGTCTATGCCTGCACAGAACCTCATGGCTGAGACAGATCCCGACCTTATGTTCATGTCCGGTATTGTAGGCATGATGCTTCAGGGTTCCTGGATGGTCAATACATTCTACACAGCTGAGCAGTCCGCTGACTACGCATGGGCACAGATTCCTTACTATGACGGAAACGGCAATGGCCAGTGCGACGATGGCGAGCGCGTATCTCTTTATAATGGTCTCGGCTGGGCAGCATCTGCCAAGACAGCTCATCCGGACGAAGCGTACAGCCTCATCTCCGCTTTCTGCTCCGAAGAGGGTCAGAAAAAACAGGCAGAGCTCGGCGTTACCATGGCTGCTTACAAGGGATGTTCCGACGCATTCGTATCCGCATTCGAAGGTATGGACATCTCCCCGTTCCTTGAGGTTGAGGAGACCGGTACTCTGATCAAGCACCCGGCTTCCAGATACACAACAACCTGGGAAGGCGGCTTCACAACAGGTCTCGTAGAAGCTTGGCAGAATCCGTCCAGAATGGCAGATGTCTGCAAAGCAATGGCTGACATGATGAACGAAGTCCTTGCGACAGAATAATCTCAGGTGACACACATTGGCTCTCAAGGCAAACCGGTGCGCGGGCGAAAAGTTGCCCGGAATGCTAAACTGAGTATCTATGTGATATAATTTGACGATAGAGCGACCAGGCCGAAGTGCAGATGACTTCGGCCTTAAAAGGTTTTTTCTGATGAGGAAGATACTCATTTGCAAGATGCAAATGTTCACCCACAACACCGGAACGCGCGGAGGCTGCAAATGAAAGCTAAGGATACAGTAAAGCGAAACGTTCATTATAGATGCCTCGAATATGATCACGACCAGGAGGGGGACATATGCCTTGTTGCCTGTGGAATGGAGAGATGCGATCCCGGGATCAATTTCGGGCCGGAGGTCAGGGACTGCTACCATCTTCACGTGGTCCTGTCAGGAACGGGAGTCCTTTTGGCAGGCGGAAAGGAATTTCATCCGCATTTTGGGCAAATGTTCCTTCTTAAGGACAACGAGGAAGTACAGTATACGGCTGATAAAGAGAATCCGTGGCGATACTGCTGGGTGACCTATAGCGGGAACGACGCGAAAAAAATCTCAGAGGAAATCGGATTTATTGACGGAGTATATTGTATTGACACGTCCGCTGACGTGCACGAGTTTTTTGAACTGGTATATAGAATGCATGAAAAACCGGAAATGAATTATATCAATGATTTGCGCCGAAGGGGCATTCTGTTGGAATTTCTGGCGCTCGCGATGGAGACATCCCAGGCGAAAATTCAGAGAAATCCTGTACGGAAAATATACAGTCCGGAAGTGTATGTACAAAAAGCAATCAGCTTTATCGATATGAATTACGCGACGATACGGGTCGGAGATATCGTCAGGTATATAGGACTTACGAGAAGTTATTTTACAACAATTTTCAGGAAACATACCGGTATATCTCCACAGGAATACCTGATGCAATGCCGCTTCAGGAACGGAGTCCGGCTGCTCGCAGAGACGGATCTTCCAATACAGATGATAGCGGAACAGATTGGTTATGATGATCCGCTGAATTTCTCAAAAGCTTTCAAAAAAGTATATCAGCAGAGTCCTACCGCTTACAGGAAACAGGTACAGGAACATACAAATGAAGAGAACCGGATAGTCAGAACAGGAGATGCTACGGAAAATGGTTAATAATACTTTTTTGACATCACCTCCGATGGGGTGGAATTCATGGAACACTTTTTATGATCAGGTATCGGAGGAGCTCATCATCTCCACAGCAGACGCGATGGTGGATTCGGGACTTCATGATGCCGGCTATGAATATATCATCATTGATGATTGCTGGAGCGCTAAAGAGCGAGACAGTGAGGGGCATCTTGTGCCGGATCCGGAAAAGTTTCCACACGGCATGAAGGCTGTCTGTGACTATGTTCACTCGAAAGGGCTTAAGCTCGGTATCTATTCATGCTGCGGAGTACACACCTGCGCAGGATACCCGGGCAGTTTTGAGCATGAATTTGAGGATGCAAAGCAATTTGCAAATTGGGGAATCGACTATCTGAAATATGATAACTGTTTCCATCCGGCAACGATTTCTTCGGAGATCTTGTACCGGAGAATGAATATGGCTCTTCGCAGCTGCGGCAGGGATATTGTGTTCGCGGTGTGCCAGTGGGGCAGGGATGATGTGCATAGCTGGATCAGATCCACGGGAGCGCACACATTCCGTTCGACTGTGGATATTCAGGATGCATGGAAGTCGATTGAGAGCATTGCACTAAGCCAGCTTGAAAAGCAGAGCTACATCGGCGCAGGCTGTTATAACGATATGGATATCCTGATTGTAGGTATGCATGGAAAGGGACTGAATCCGGAGACTTCCATAGGCGGGTGTACGGATGCGGAGTATCAGACGCATTTTGCGCTGTGGGCGATGATGAGTTCTCCGCTTATTATCGGCTGTGATATTCGCAATATGAGCGAAGAAACAAAGGAGATGCTCATGAACCCGGAGCTTATTGCCATAAATCAGGATCCGGAGTGCCGCGGCTGCCACAGGCTGCCAACTTATGGGAGCCCGGACGCATTTGTCCTGCTTAAGCAGCTGACCGGCAATGAGTGGGCTGTCGGTTTCTTCAACTTTGGGGACAGCTCAGCTCATGTGGAGCTGCATTTCTGGGATATGGGTCTGCCGCTTGGGAGCGGGATGGGGCTTCATTTTCATGATTGTCTGACCCATAAGGATCTTGGAGTAAAGACAGAAAGTTATTCTGAGAAAGTGGCAGCTCACGGGTGCAGGATGTATAGGGTGAGCCTCAAAAATGCTTAACTTCGTACACGACCTTTATATTACAGGAAATAACAGGAAGTACCGTCAGCTGAAGTTGACCCATATTCCACGCCGGATCTCTTAATCGATATTTAAGAAAAGGTTTCACAGAGGGGAACGCCATGGAACATAAGTGTTTACGTTGCGGAATGAATTTAAAGAGTGATGAAGTCGCGCTGTATCGCAAGCTCATCTGGCGTGAGGCTTCTGAGTATCTCTGCATAGAGTGCCTGGCCGAGGATCTCTCATCAACGCCAGAGAGGCTTAACGAGTTGATTGTTTATTTCAGGACAAAACAAAAATGCTGTTTGTTTGTGTAAATGGAGACGGTTCTTTTTACATGAAATAACAGTTGGGAAAGGCTGTAGCGCAGTTCAGAATCTCTTATTTCGAAATTTTAAAGTGTTTTTCACACGTCCTTTTCTTTATACTGAATGAAGCAGAGCATCCCTGTTGACACGTAGAATTCGAACAGTTTTAGAATCCCAGATTATCATTTACAAGGATTACATGGATCCGGTCTGTATGTCTGGAGAAACGTGTAATCAGGAACTGGCAGCAGATCGTATCCGGCGACTTACAGTCCATACAGGATCCGGTCTTTGCGCAGGGTGTCGAGAGACCGAATCTCTGGGCATTGATCGGTGCGGCCACATTTCTGGCGCGCTTCATGGCGCTGTCGACGTCCTTACATATCTTGTTCATACCTACGATGAATAAAACTTTACGGGGACCCTGCGCGATTGCAGAAACCCGGTTCGAATTTCCGTCGATGTTTACAAGTACACCATCCTCTGTCATTGCATTTGTGCTTGAAAGGAAGAAGTCCGCATCATATGCCATCAACATCGCGGCTCGCTTATCCTGATATTGATCACGGTCGATAAACCTGTAATTTCCCTCCTGAAGCGCTTTAACAAGACCAATCTCATGAGCACTCATCGCTCCGCCCATCGTGATGAAACTGTTCTCAGGAATCAGCTTCAGCGCCAGTTCTCTGGCTTCTTCTTTTGTTGCCGCATAATAGCCCTTCATATTTCTCGATTCGAGGCCTTTTATTACAGTTTTTGCCAGTAAGGCATTGCGTTTCGTGATAGTTTCGTTCATAATCTGACGCTCCTTTTTACTTTATTTGATTGCAGGCACTTGTGAAACAATATGCATCGATTGACAGACTATACATTCTGTGTTTTACGCCACACCAATTTCCGTCCACCGTAAAAGCCGAAGATGGTGGTCTATAAATAATAGTCTCTCATTACCTTCTCAATCTCAGCATCAATCTCTGATTGTTCTTCCTTTGAGAGTGGCTGATAATCTACATTGGAATCTGGGTTAAAACGTATGCCTTCATCTTTCTTTTCAGATTTATTCGGTGATTGTATAAAGTGCTGCCTCATCAATCTCACGGTTCGTTCCGACGATGACATCTTCGCCGCGGCTGTTGACAAAATGCATGGCGTTCGCGCAGCCTGTATTCTTGTCGATGAATTCGGTTTTATAGTCACCGGCTTCTGCGTCCCAGGTGATCGCGACTGTGTTTTTTGTCCCCTTGCGCCAACCGACGATCCAGGTCGGTTTTCCGAGAATGGTATCTGCCCATGTTGCGTGGACCATCTCTGTCTCCTTCTCGGGGGCGCTGTATTTCCACTGCGGAACATAGTTGCCGAACTCATCCAGATGGAAGATGGAAAAGGAATTGCCATGGAAAGGAGTGATTAAGCCGAGCTCGAGCTTTCCGTCTCCGTCGAAATCAATGAGGACAGAGTCGCTGGCCGGGATATTGCTTACGCATGTAACTTCCCAGTCTACACCTTTGACCGCGGGCGGATCAAAAATGAAAGTCCCCTGCTCGCAGGCTACAAGTCCCGCTGTGTAGCCGCCGCGTTCGATCGGGCAGTATCCGTGATTTCTGAGCATACCATCCTTGATCAGGGTAAGGGAAAGCTGATTATCCTCGTTGAAGGCGGATAGATCTTTCGGAAGCTCCGCACCGAAGCAGGCGCCCGGGAAACGCCAGTCGTTGTTATACTCGTGGCCGGTCTTGAGACAGCATACGAGAAGATAATTCCTGCCGGCCCTGTGCAGGATGCCGAAACGGTGGACGAAAGGCGCATCGCAGAGAGTGCGCACTTCCCAGTTTCCTTTTTCTTTAGGGGTAACAATTACGATTCTGGCATTAAGGGAGTCGTTCGGTGAGAAGAATCTGTGTGTGGCAAGGAATTGACCGTTTGTTCCGGGAACCTGAGCCATGGTCATAACACCGCCCGGCTCAGTCCAGACTGTGTCCAGATTTTCTCCGTCCTCCGAGAAAAGATAGCAGGGATTCCGCTTTTCCGATGCAACAAGGAAGCACTTTTTGTCATTATATGTAAGCGGTGCAATCGCGTAACATTTTTCAAGATTGGAAATGATTTTTTTTGAGACGTTCATGAAATTGATTCTCCTTCTATAAGTTTTACGCCACACCAATTTCCGTTCATCGTCAAAGACCAACATATGGGTAGGATGCTCCTATCCAGTACAAGATATTGATATTGCTCTTAAAATTTTTTCATTCTACCTTATTATTTTATATCACACCAATATATGCCCGCAACCAGATCATTCATAGGTCAATCACTCTGTGCCGTCCCGTGCCGTAGCAACAAAAAAGGCCTAAATCTTACGATTTGGACCTTAAGCTGGCCACAAGGATTCGAACCTTGAAATGACGGAATCAGAGTCCGTTACGGTCACTTTTCCACAAATCCTTTCCGTTCTGAAACGCCCTTAGACTTGCACGTTTTCTTTCATAGAGTTCTTTTAATTTGGGGATTCGGATCTGATTCTCCAGAACATCCATCTCATATACCGAAAAGTCCATCTCTGCTTTCTCAACATCAACAAGATTACGATTATGGACATATTTGAGAAGTCTGCTCTCTTTTTCCAGGAAAGAATGTGTTTTTATTGCGCTTATCTTTACCTTCGAAAGCTGTTCATAGGGTACATTGTAGAACATGGAAGTGATCCGCAGCCGCTTCGTTATGTCTGACACTTCCTAACACTCCGTCATCGGAAATTTCCATCAGACACACTTTTATGTTTTTGTGCATAAGGAAGTATTCTTTTGTATCTTTGCCCATACCATCCTCCGCTGTTAACTCCACAAAATATCTTCTTCTTTATCATACCGGCAGTCTCGATTGAATTTATCCTGCAGCCGATAGAATCCCTCAAACAAATCTTCCAGATACAACGCAAGATTCTGCTCTTTCACGCCTTCCAAATCTTCTTGAATCGTGATGCGGTTTCCTTTCACATCCGAGACTTCTTTTTTGACCGGATTGTAATAATAAGTTTTTCCATCACGGGTCTTTATTCTTTTTAAAGAAGACTCTGTATCCGGAAGTGTTCTTGCCAGTAAGGCGGCTACATACGGAGCGGGAGATGACTCACCCTGTTCCCATTTTCTTAATGTACTGATAGGTATTCCGTATCTGGATGCAAATTCTTTCTGTGTCATCCCTGTCGAATCTCTCAGCTCTTTTATATCGATCAGCATTTCGTCTCCTTAGTATCCGGATTGGGTATCTTTGTAAATCATGTACCCATATTGGATACTCAGATGATATGATATTATTTTCATATTGTCAATGCTTTGGCTTTTTACTAACCGAAAATTGTTTGTGGGACCGCGAAAAACGGCAAGTAACAAACAAAAAAAGGCCCAAACCTTTCGATTTAGACCTTTAGCTGGGCTACAAGGATTCGAACCTTGAAATGACGGAGTCAGAGTGAGCTGGGAAATTTTGGGATTTCCTTTATTAATGCGCTTTTCCCGCTGTGACCTCCGGCCGCTCAATGATTACGCATGTTACAGGTCAGTTTGAATCAGTAAACAAATCCTTACTGGTAGGCTGTTTTCGGCGCTCAAAATGGTCGTTTTTTCACATTTTTTCGGTTCGGAAAATGCAAGCTGCTCGTTCCTTTACCGTTAGTATTGTTCTATTTTACAGGTATGATGCTTGAAGTCAGGATGGCTGTTGGGAATAAAAGGTGTCCTTCCATTCGCCACCTTTCGTAGAGGTCCTGAATTCGTCCAGAATCTCGCGGTTAGGGATAAAGACTTCGCTGCGTCCATCGTCAAATCCAAGATAACCAAGGTGGATCAGGAGCGACAGCACATCATCCGCGTCATATCCTACATTCGGATAGCATTCTTCAAGTTCATCCAGAACCCTTTTCTTAATTTTACTCAATGCGTCCGCAATCGTGATATCCGGTTTGAAGAAGTCTGTCATAACAAGCCGGACAACATCAAATTGTCCGAGATAAGCATCCCATTTAGATGGACCCGTTCCGGCGTATGAGGCAATCTTTCTTGTTTCAAACATTTTTCTGCTATCGGCATCCCTGCCATAATACGCGCAGATCATATCGGCGGTAATGGTTTTTCCGAATCTTCTTGGCCGTGAAACGCATAAGTATTTCTGTTTAGTCTTTACAACGGAATTTAAATACCCGATCAATTGTGTTTTGTCTATATATATTTCGGAATTTACAGCTTCTTCAAAAGCCGCTTTTCCCGGATTCAAATACACGCCCATATTTGAAATGCCTCCCTGGTATCATTTCTCGGACAGCAGTTCTACAAATCAATTATATGTTATGGTGTTTAAGCTGTCAAAAACGATAGAGATGCAAATGGCCGCCTGCCGGCGGCCACATATTGTTCATCATCGGTGAACGGTTTATATACCTTCCCGAAATCCTGTCATTTTCCTCCTCCCTTCATCGGGAACGGCGTCACGTTCATGACTTTTCCGCCCATTATGATATTGCTCTTCACCGTTATGTAGTATTCCGATGTCGTCGATTCCAGGTCGCCTATGTAGCTCGCGATCTTCTTCAGCTCCGCTCCCCTCATGTATTCCTGTGTCGCAAATGTCCTGCGCAGCACATGTGCCCCCGTTATGCCGGATCCCATCCCGATATCGTGAGCTACTGAGAACATCTGAAACTCTTCGGTGGGTATCGTCTGAGCTTAGCCGGATGTCCGTTGAAGCTCAGGAGTTGTGTATGAGAAGGGATTATTTTCAGATAATTTCGGGTGAGGGTATGGAAATGGGAGATACGTTCTTTATCCTGTTGGAAAAACAAACGGGGATGCTGGACTTTGGCTAATATGGTTTGGGAAACATCTCCTGAAAATGTATGAGGATCAGCTTGAACATGATCCGGAGTATGCCTGATAAAAAGCATGAAAAATCTTGAAATAATTTTCCGAAGAAAATTTAAAAATGTTTAGCCCTGCTGCAAAGGAGGTCGTATATACATACAGATAATCAAATTACCGGTAAACAAATTACTGGAGATTATCAGGAAATAACAAAACAAAATGAAAGAAGGATATAAAAATGACAACAATCGTAGCTCTTATTGGAGTAGTAACCCTTGGACTTCTTGCAGGAAAGACAGTTTCCGACTATACACTCGAGGCTGTCGGTGCCAACGCATAAGTGCAGGCAGACATTAATTCACAAGAGATCTGATAACAATATTTCGATACAATCAGGAGGAGAATGATAATTATGGCAATTGGATTTATGAAAAGAATCAATCCGGAATATGTACTGAAGAACGCGATTAAAGACACTAAGGAAATGGGCTTTGACGGTCTGAAACCGTATCTCACCGTAGAAGGATACAGGAAAGCTGAGAACCTTCTGTCACTTTCCGGAGGAATCGATATGTTCACCGCTATGGCCTTTATGTTCCAGCCTAACGCCGGCGGGTACACGTCATTAAAGGGATCGCTGAATGATACACTGAAGGAGTGCGACTATACCATAAAGGACCTCCTGAAAGGTTCAAGCAGTGCGAAGGCAATCGTGGCATTCGAGCATAAGGACGGCACGAAGGGTACGATTGAACTTACAATGATCAAAGAGAACAAAGAATGGAAGATCGATGACATGGATATGCCTAAGCTCGAGAAGCGCGTCACGGCATGACCGTAAAGAGCCGTCCGGACCGGAGGCAGTCCGTACCGGGTCCTGATAGCGGGATCCGGATACATCAAACAAGTAAAGAAGATCACGCTGATTTAAAAATATTACAATTAAGACAAAACGAACCGCTGATGCGGTCATCAGATTATAATATGGAGGATAAAGACATGACAGCAATCGTAGCTCTTATCGGAGTAGTAACCCTTGGACTTCTTGCAGGAAAGACAGTTTCCAGCTATACATATGAAGCTGTTGGTGCCAACGCATAAGTGACAGCCTGGCGAATGCAGGAAAGAAAAGCATAAGAATCACCGGGACTAATATATGATTATGAATTAGATGAGTGTGCCCCACAAGTCATCGAGGATGACCTGCGGGGCACACTTTTTTGTCTATCACGAGTTTATGCGCTTTCTTTTACGTTGTTCTAATTGTCCTGCAGCTCATATGTCCATGTATAAGTACCTGTGTTGCTGATGCAGAACTTGATCTCATAATGGGATCCGATCACATTCCAGGTGCTAACGGTACCGGCGAATTCGCCCGTGACGGTGGTATCT
>CACYPS010000069.1 GCA_902776305.1 uncultured Lachnospiraceae bacterium
ATACTATATCGGCGGCAACTCGTCCACCTTGAAAAACAGGTGGGTTTATTGGCTATACCCA
Source organism: uncultured Lachnospiraceae bacterium (assembly GCA_902776305.1). Taxonomy (GTDB): domain Bacteria; phylum Bacillota; class Clostridia; order Lachnospirales; family Lachnospiraceae; genus Chordicoccus. The sequence continues at coordinate 62 of CACYPS010000069.1, forward strand.
AAACTATGGCTTGCCCACTACTTCGCATTCATACTTTATGACTGCAAATAAGCCTCAAATCTTGCCATTAACTGTAGATTTGGTATATTCTAAAGATAAAGATTATCTGAATGGTAGTCATCTTTTTTCGGTTCTGATCTAAGATAGGTCGGGTTCATACTCTTGATGAAGAAAAAACGAGCTCGGATGGAACCTTCAGGAATCTATGTACGCGTAAAATGTGAAAAAATACAAAAAAGGAGTTGTATCACATGGAGTGTCTGACACTGAAAAAATCGAACTGTAAGAACTGCTACAAATGTATCCGCCACTGTCCTGTAAAATCAATTCGATTTACCGGAAATCAGGCATATATCATCGGTGATGAATGCATTATGTGCGGGCATTGTTTTGTAGTCTGTCCCCAGGATGCAAAACAGATCACTGATGAAACCGAGAAAGTTAAAGTTTTCCTTCAGAGCCGCGATCCGGTCGTGGTAAGCCTTGCGCCGTCATTTGTCGCCAATTTTGACGGAGTCGGCATCGAATCTATGCGGGAAGCTTTAAAACAGCTCGGTTTCTACGATGTAGAGGAAACCGCGATTGGCGCGACAATTGTCAAGCGGGAATATGACCGCATCTGCAACGAAGAAGGCCGTGACATTATCATCACATCCTGCTGTCACTCCGTAAACCTTCTGGTTCAGAAGCATTTTCCGAATCTGATCTCATATCTCGCGGATGTGCTGTCACCCATGCAGGCTCACTGTAAGGATATCAAGAAAAGAATTCCTAATGCCCGTACCGTTTTCATCGGTCCGTGTGTCGCGAAAAAAGACGAAGCGCAGCGTTACGAAGGCATTGTCGACGCGGTCTTGACTTTTGATGAGCTGGGAGCATGGCTGAAGGAAAAGAACATCGTGCCGGAAAAGAAGCTTGATCAGAATGAAAACAGCAGGGCGCGATTCTTCCCCACCACAGGCGGAATCCTTAAAACAATGGCAATGGAAAATCCCGAGTATACCTATATGGCGATCGACGGAACGAAGAACTGCATCTCGACATTAAAAGAGATCGAAGCGGGAAATGTACACCATGTCTTCATCGAGATGTCGGCCTGTGTCGGAAGCTGTATCGGAGGACCTGTCATGGAGAAATTCCATGATTCGCCGATCAAAGACTATGCCGCCGTTGCAAGATATGCGGGTAAAAACGATTTTACTGTTGCACAGCCTGACAGGACGGAAACAGTAAAAGACTTCTTTGTGATTCCGCATCAGAGCAGAATACCGAGTGAATATGACATCAAGGAAACACTGCATCAGATGGGCAAAATAAAGCCCGAGGATGAGCTCAACTGCGGTACCTGCGGTTATGATACCTGCCGCGATAAGGCAATCGCTATCCTGCAGGGCAAGGCAGATATTTCTATGTGCCTGCCTTTCCTGAAGGACAAAGCCGAAAACTTCTCGGATACAATTACGAGAAATTCACCGAACGGAATTCTTGTTCTCAACGACCGTCTGGAAGTACAGCAGGTGAACCGGGCAGCGCTGAGGATTCTGAATCTGCGGTCTCCGCATGATATTCTGGGAGATCTCGTCGTCCGTGTAATGGATCCGGGCGATTTCCTTAAGATTCTGAACAGCGGCGGCAGTATTCACGACAAGCGTGAATATATGGCGGAGTACAGAAAGTATGTAGAAAAAACTATCGTCTATGACAGGGAATACAACAGCATCCTCTGCATACTTCGTGACGTCACCGAGGAAGAGACCGAGCGTGAAAAGAGAGAGAATCTCAGCCACCAGACGATGGAAATTGCAGACAGAGTTGTTGACAAACAGATGAGGATCGTACAGGATATTGCCTCTCTGCTCGGAGAGACAGCTGCCGAGACGAAAATCGCGCTGACAAAATTGAAGGAGTCTATCAAAGATGAATGATTTGTGTGTTGACATTGGTTGGAAAAGTATCAACCATGAAGGAGAACAGCTCTGCGGGGACCACGTCGATATAATAGACCGGGATGAAAATTCTATAATCGTAGTTCTTGCGGACGGGATGGGCAGCGGTGTCAAGGCCAGTATCCTTTCGACGCTCACATCAAAGATCATTTCTACAATGATGGCTGAAGGGCTTAAGCTAGAGGATTGCGTCTCGACGATCGCGGCAACTCTTCCGATCTGTCAGGTCCGGAAAGTTGCTTATTCTACATTCACCATTCTCCACATCATAAATAATGAGCGTGTGGAAATCATACAGTATGATAATCCCGCTGTGATATTTATTCGTGATGACGAAATCTACGATTATCCGAAACAGGAACAGTACATTGAAGGTAAAAAGATCTACAAATCCGTGATTCATCTTCAGGAAAATGACATCATGGTCGCCATGAGTGACGGATGTCCTCATGCGGGCGACAGCATTGAATATAATTCAGACTGGGAATGGGAAGACATAGCGAATTATGTCAAGAACATTTCGGCTGCAGGATATTCGGCCAAAAACCTTGCAACAATGCTCGTAGATGAGTGTGACAGGGAATATGCTTATATGCCCAGTGACGATGCGACCGCCTGTATCGTCAAAGTGCGCAGAAGAGAGCCTGTGAACATCCTGTTCGGGCCTCCGAGAAATAAGGATGACAGCAATCGCATGATGACGCTGTATTTTTCGAAGGAGGGAAAGCATATCATCTGCGGAGGTACAACGGCTTCCATCGCTGCGAAGTATCTGCGCAAAGAGGTCAAAGTTAATATGGCACTCGATGAGGACAGCGATATTCCGCCGATCTTGGAAATCGATGGCGTTGATCTGGTCACCGAAGGCGTCATCACGATGAACAGAGTGGTGGAATATGCAAAAGATGCACTGGAAAACAATGAACTTTATGATAAATGGGGATTCGGGCACGACGGGGCATCTCTGATATGCAGAATCCTGTTCGAGGACGCGACCGATGTCAATTTCTATGTAGGAAGGGCTGTCAATCCCGCACATCAGAATCCTAATCTTCCCATCTCCTTTAATATAAAGATGCAGCTGGTGAAGGAATTGACAGAGTACCTCGGAAAAATGGGGAAGCGCGTCAAGGTCAGCTATTTCTGATAAATGAGTGCTGCGGGTATTCGCATAAAGGGCTGCCGCGCCATACAGTGTCGCCGCAATATATTGCAGACATTTGCAAATAACGTCTGCAATATAATGTAGCTTCACCGGGCGCGGCAGCTCTTTCACAGGACATATATATCGGCATCTATTACTGTCCTTCCGTCCGGCTCTACGAGTGTACCGACCGATGTGGGTTTTGGTTCTCCTCTTTGTGAGAATTCCATTGGTCTCATGTATTACACATACGTATAAATGGATAGAGGCACATTAAATAATTTCCTATTCACTTATTTATCAGGAGGATATCATGAAAAAATTATCAATTATATTTACTGTACTTCTCGCGTTCACAGCGCTGGCTTTCGCAGGTTGTGGCAAAAGTCAGACCAAAATCAACATCAGCCGGGAGAACCTCGACCTTGTCGCCGAGGGTAAGACCCTGACCCTCGATCTTACAGGGATTCCTTCCACAGGATACGAGTGGACTTGCGAAACTGACAACAAGGATCTGCTTATCGAAAAAAGCCATGAGACAAAGGAGCCTGAGGGTGACTCATCAAAGCCCATGGTCGGCACTTCTGTCACGGAACATTACACTTTCGAGGTAAGCGGCAGCGGCGAAGCGCGTCTCACAGCGAAATATGCCCGCAGCTGGGAGGAGAGCCCGGATGATATCGAGCATGTATTTATCGTGACTATAGAAGACGGAGAAATCACAATGGTCAGCGAGGAAGGTGAACCGACAATTGACGAGCTCATGAGCGAGGCGATGACCGTACCCGAATCCAGTGTGACAGAATCTGAGGCATTATAAAATGCAAGCAGGTGCTTCGCACCATGCGCGGCGCGGCAAGGACGCCGAGGCGTTCTTGATGCTGCAAATTATACAGACAAAGGCGTTATAAAAATCGGGACAGTTCTTTAAGCTGCGAGAATGATGCAGCAAAGAAACTGTCCCGATTCATATCTTTCCTAACATTTCAGTCTTTATATTCCGATCCGGATATGTCCATGTAAGCTATAAAACGATCATATGCTCCAAAATCACAAACTGCTTATAATCCTATTCCGGACAACTGTGTGAGTTCACCCCGGGCAGCCAATACTGAATCCCCCAGTGTTCGAAATCCCACTGTTCGCTGAAATCGTTACATTCGTAATCCACGTACCAAAGCAGTCCGTCATGCACAACAAAGTTGGTGGGGTAATAATCAATGTTCAGCCCGGCAGCCATGGCTTTTGCCGCCATATCGCGCACCTGAGGCAGGTAGGAATCGACCGGTAGGCCTTCCTGTACCAATTCCATCACGGTCGATCCCGCGATATAGTCCTTGACAATTCTCTCAGCGTCTATATCGACGGTGTGCATCTTCGGTATACGAATTCCGGCGTTTTGCAGCCGTCCGTAGTCCCGCAATTCTGCCTCGATTTTGTTTCCGAAACTGTAATAATCGCATGGCTCGTGGTGAATCTGCTTGATAACAACGCGATGTCCGTCTTGTTCCGCAAGATAAGAATACCCTCCCTTACCTTTGCCCAGAAGACTGAGAAGCCGATATGGTGCCCCGTTGACCTTAAGCGCTTCCAATGTACCTATAATCCACTGATCCAGAAACCTCATCTGCTCGTCCGTGTGGAACCAGTGCTCTCCATATTCCATCATAGTCAGTTTCGCGTCATGTTCCTTAGCAAATGCCGAAATGCTCTCATATGAGGTCAGATTGTCTCTGCTGCCGTAAAGGATTTCCGTGGGAACATTCCATTTCACCGGATGCTCCCGAACATAGCTCAGATAATCCCACGACAGGTCTTCGCCGAAGGTCGTTGTGATTACGCCCTCCGCTTTAAGCTGAAACTCAGTTACATTGGCCCATCCCATCATATCGCAGATCAGCCGTTCCATATCGACGATGGGAGAAATAAAGTATGCCTTACCGATCATCCGGTCAATCCCGGCATTCATGCTGAAAAATGCTCCGATGCTGTTCGCTATAATGGTGATGTTCTCATATTCGTTCTTCAGCCTGTTCACCGCATCACGAATTTCTTCACCAGTCTCCCACGGGGTAAAGGTATGATAATCCAGCCCAATCACCTCGCGGCCGGGGAACAGCGGTCTGTAATGTTCGCTCTCCGCGGCGTTTCCGCCTTTGCCGTGGATATATAAAACTAAGTCTTTCATAAACACCTCTTTCTGTACCTGGTACAGTGAAATGAGGAAAACAACCGGTTATAGTCTGAGTATTATACCAGAAGAGGCGATAGATTCTCACTTTTTTATTCCTTACCTAATCGCGAGATTGTACTCACGATGAAGCCAGATTTCACTTTGCACGCGTATCTCATGAATTAAGTCACGAGTATTGCGCAATGAAGAATAAAACAAGCGATGCTCGGATAGTCTCCTGCTCAACTAACCGTCATAGCAAGTTCGACCTCATCTTCATCATCAGCGCCCGTTGCGCGAAAACCCTTATTCTCATACAGTTTTCTCGCTATAGGATTATGCTTGTTACAGGTTAATGCGACTCTGCCTGAATTGCCGAATGGCTTTGTCCTGATATACTCAATTACCCGGTCCAGAGCCTCGCTGCCGTAGCCTTTCCCCTGCATAGACTCGTCGATCATCATGTGCCAGATATCATACTCCGGAACATCATAGTCGTATATCACCATGACATACCCAATCATCTTATCTTCCGTATAGATCCCGAACGGCTGACACTGGTTCCGATAAACATACGCCTGTGCAAGACTGCGTATCGGGTGAGAAACATATTCCTCCTGTCCCGACGCAAGCTTAAGGTTAAAAGCGTCTATAAAGTTATCTTCTGTTATTGCTCTAAGTTCTACCATCGTTTCTTCTACAACCTACGATCTATTGATTCCAAAACGGCTGACCGACTGTATTTAACCTCAATTTTTCCTCTTACACGCAAAATCCCACGTGAAAAGAACCGTCTCCAAAATGAGAAATGAATCTCCTCGTTGCCACAGACACATATTTCCGTTTCGGCAACAAAGCATAAAATTGTCTGGTCACCAGATCCGAGTCGATCTTGTAATAATTTAGCTCCCGGCTCGAAGCCTGAATCAGAAGGTCGCTCACAAATGTCGCTCCGATTCCGGCAGCCGCCAGATGATAAGCTGTCACAAGCTGTGACAGCTTCAATTTTGTTTTAGGTTCAAATCCCGCCTCCTCGAACATTCGCACACTCCTCTCATACAGGTTGTTGCCCTTTGATAAAAGTATGAATGGTATCTCGCAAAACTCGCTCAAAGAGACACATGGGCAATCCTCTTTCAAATGTTCCCCGGCCAATACCTGCTCACAGCTGAGTGCCACAGACTGGTCCGCCAACGGATCCATGCGGACAGGTACTGCCAGAAGCACCGTATCCCGGAAAGCCGGGTACCTGGGAAAATCCTGAATGAATTCCGGACTGCAGTGAAATGTCACATCCAGCTCCTGCTTACGCAACCTCTCAGCGAGCTCTGCGAAACTGGCCTCTTTCAGATTGATCTCCACATTCGGATACTTTCCCAGAAATCCCGCAAGAATCTGGGGTAATATGTATGCATTCAGATAATGGGACCCTCCGATCACGATCCTGCCCTTATCAAGCTCCTTGATATCCTGGATCTGCTGTTCGAACTCCGCGTCAAGATGCCTTGCGGATTCAACATACTCCAGATACGCATATCCTGCATCTGTCAGTGAGATCGGTCTCGTTTCAGATCATCTTCTTCGCTCTGCTTCTCGGTTTCGCACTAATCAAGCTCGGCGACAAAGGAGCTCCGGTTCTTAACTTCTTCCGCGCATGGACAGAAGCATGGAAAGAAATCACAAATATCGTTCTCGAGTTCACACCTTACGGTGTATTCGGTCTTATGGCTGACATCGTCGGCAAGTACGGCATGGATGTCATGCTGCCCTACATCAAGACAATCGGTGCCTGCTATCTTACATGCTTCCTGTTTACAATATTTGTACAGGGCGGTCTCATGGTCGGTCTCTACGGCGGTATCAGCCCGATCAAGTTCTTTAAGACGATGAAAGAGGCAATCCTGTTCGTGTTTGCAACATGCTCCAGCGTTGCTACAATCCCGCTAAATCTCAAGTGCACCAAGAACCTCGGAGTAAGCGAAAAAATCGCGGACTTCTGCATCCCGTTCGGCGCTGTCATGAATATGAACGGTACAGCAATCTATGAGGCGGTCGCAGTTGTATTTGCCTCCCAGGTCTTCGGAATCCACCTGTCCGTCGCGCAGCAGGTAATGGTCATGGTCACAGCGGTTCTGGCTTCCATCGGCACAGCCGGAATCCCGGGCTCCGGTCTGGTCATGCTGACAATCGTCCTCAACGCAGTCAATCTTCCGCTCGAGACAATCGCGCTCCTTGCAGGTATCGACCGTATCCTGAACATGGCTCGCGTTATCCCGAATATCGTCGGCGACGCTGCAGTGGCAGTTGTGGTCGCAAAGAGCGAAGGTGAGCTTCATCCTGAGCTCGTTAAAGAAGAGGAATAATACCCCGTTCCAATAAAGAAACCCCGACCGGGGATCATACAGTTTCAGAAAAATTCTTAAGACAACATTGCATGAAACTGTGTGAGACCGGGCGGGGTTTTGCTATGTTTTTGAGAGAACACGAAAGCAGCGATTCAGAAACACTATATGAGATACGGCAGTAACTGCACTGCGAAGCATCTCCTTTTCCAGCGAGTCTGTCACTCCAATTTCGCTGATCGAATCTCGGAGACCAAATCGAAAGTACAATATATTTTCCAGCTCTTCACAAAAATAGTCATATGCCACCTCATCTGTATAGCCTTCGTGGTCACGTTGAAGTTGAAAAAGATAGCTGACATTTTCAAGCTGAGTGACCTGCTTGAGCAGAACCAGGGCAATTACATGGCAAATCTGATCGGCGAAATACTGTTTTTTGACCGGTTTGGGGATATGTCCCTGTTTTACATAGTTTCGGATCATGGAACTGGTCACATCCTCAAAGCCAAGCGGTCTTATGCATTGATTCACATATTTAGTTGTCTGCTCCAGATAAAGTCCCACATCGGGAAGCTCATGATATCGCGGGAGACGAAATCCGCGCAAGGAGTCGGAAATGACGTCTGTAGTCTGATTTTTCATGACAAAAATTATAATAACTTCATTTTGCCTTGTCAATCAAGACTCTTTTTCTTGTCAACCGGAACGCTTTGGCAGAGTTTTCGATAACCATTGACATAAACATAAAATCTATGTAGAATATTCAAGGGTTTTTTAAAAACCTTTCTTGGGTTTTTTATTATCGGATGAAAAAGGAGTCTTTTTATGCAGATAATAGCAGATACCGCAACATTACTTCCTCCCGGTAAGAAGAATAACGATGGTCTCACGATCATACCGGTCAGTGTTTCCATAAACGGCCATTCTTACAGAGATTATTCCGACATCAGCAGTGCTGAGTTTTTGGAACAAATTCATCAGGGCGGAATACCCACATCCTCCCAACCTGCCATCGGTGATCTTCTTGATGTGATGGAGGAAACAGATGATGATTTGCTGATCCTGACTATCGGTGATGGGCTGTCCGGCGGATTCCAGAGTGCTATGGGTGCAAGGAATCTGTCCAGACATCCTGAACGAATCCATATTATCGATTCCAAATCTCTGGGCGGTCCGCTGCGCTATTTAGCCAGGAAGGCGGTCGCTCTGAAAGAGAGGGGGCTCAGCATACATCAGGTAAAAGATCAGCTCCAAACCTGCATTGATTCTTCCGTTTCTTTTGTGATCCCGGAGGATTTCGATTTTCTAAAACGGAGCGGACGGGTCACGCCTTTCACCGCAAAGATTGGCAGCACTCTGAAGCTGCTTCCTATCCTTACCCAGACAAAAGACATGAAGCGAATCTGCCCGATCGGAATCAAGCGAGGCTGGAAATCTGCCGTGAACACCGTGCTGCAGCAATTACAGACCAGAAATATCGGTGCAGACTATCTGATCAGCATCTGCCATGCCGGTGTACCGAAGAGGGCTCAGGAGGTTCTCGGGCGGGTCAAAGAACGATTTTCATCCACCGAAATCGAACTCCTGGAGTTGTCGCCGGCCCTAATCGCTCATGGCGGTCCCGGGTGCATTGTTATTCAATCTATTCACAAGTAAGACAACTAATTAAGACTGCAGATAACCAACGCGGGTTGCCTGCAGTCTTTTATCACGATATGTAGTTTGCGGATGAAATGACACAAATCTGTCATTCCAGCTCTATTATCAACCTGGGTGAAGCTCACATGGATAAATCCACGTGCTTCCATATGCGGCTCTCGCCGCAGGGCCGCTTTAGGCGGCCGGACTCACGCACCTGCGGATACGCCTCCT
>CACYPS010000070.1 GCA_902776305.1 uncultured Lachnospiraceae bacterium
GAAGAAAGGAGTTCAGCCTATGTCGGATAAAGATCTGCAGAGATATCGTCACTATGAATCGATGATTAAGAAAGCACGGAAAACAGGGATCGGTGAGAAGCCGCCCAGCTGTGCGAAATGCCAGTATTATCAGCCGGACTTCAAGTACAGGAAATGCCTGTATGCCAGATGTCCTTACCAGAGGGATACGGAGATCTTTCGCAAGAGACCGCTGAAGAAGGACAAGATTCCGGGACCGGAGGTGGTGAAGAGGGATGGATAATTATTATCTTGACTATTTTTACGGCCTGGAAGCTGATGCATACAGCTTTATCCGTGTGCCAAAGCTGCTGATTAATCTTCCCATTTATAAGGATTTGACATCTGACGATAAGCTTCTATACGGAATTTTACTAGACCGGATGAGCCTTTCCGCTAAAAACCGGTGGATGGATGATGATGGACGCGTGTATATCATATTCACCATTGAAGACGTTATGGAAGCTTTAAACTGTGCTCAGCATAAAGCGGTCAAGTTAATGAACAATCTGGAGACGAAAGCACATCTGATAGAACGTAAGCGTCAGGGGCAGGGAAAACCCAGTCTGATCTATGTGAAGAAATTCGTGCCGATGTCAAATGCGCAATTCTTGAATTGTCAAAATCGCAATTCTGGAATTGCTGAAAGCACAATTCAAGAGTTGCCGAAACCGCAATGTAATAATACTGAATCCAATAATACAGAATATAGCGATACTGATCTTTTCTTTTCCGCTGACGGCAGATCAGAAGAGATGAGAACGAGAGCCTCCTATGAGGAATATTTCAGAGATGCTCTTGAGATCGATTTTCTGAAGCAGAATAATCCCGGTGAGCGGGAAACGCTGGACGGTATTCTGGATCTGATCGTGGATACCTGCTGCGCCAACAAGCCATGGATCCTGATCAGCGGAGACAAGAAGCCGATTGAAGTGGTGAAAAGCCGGTTCATGAAGCTGAATTCCAGTCATATCGAGTATGTCCTGAAGTGCCTGTCGGATAATACGACCCGGATCAGGAATGTCAATCAGTATCTGCTTGCAACTCTGTTCAATGCCACAACAACGATCAGTCCCTATTACCGATCCTGGGTGAACAACGATATGGCCAAGGGCCTTGTGTAGGAGGTGATGTGAAAATGCCAAATAAAGCGACGGTCCTTTGCTGCGGAAACCAGAAGGGCGGCGTCGGAAAGACTTTTACAGCGGAAAATCTGGGGGTCGGGCTGGCGCAGGAAGGGAAAAAAGTGCTTCTCGTGGACATGGATCCGCAGGCCTCCCTTACCATCAGCCTTGGCCATCCGAGGCCGGATGAATGCAGAAAGTGATCATGGATGAGGAAATACAGCTCCGCGAGGGAATCCTGACCCATCCGGAAGGCGTGGATCTGATGCCGGCGAGTATTTCCCTGTCCGGTCTGGAGGTCTCTCTGGTCAATGCCATGAGCCGCGAATCCATCCTGAAGCAGTATCTGGAGCCGTTGGATAACGATAAACAGATCATTCCGTCAGGTAATCCCACACCGGTAGTGTCACGCCGTTATAATCCAGATGTGCCTTATGCGCCTGCTCGTGCTGATGCTCTCTGGGAATCTCATAGATTTTCGTTCCTCGCCGGAGCCTGGCACCGGTCTGATGGAAACTGAATGGAACGCCATATTCAACGCACTGCATATGGGTATCAAGCACCCAGCCGTAGTCGCAGATCCGGGCGACCGGTCCGGACTCGCCGCCGCAGGAAACGCTTTTGATCTGAGTGCCGTATTTTTCCAGATAGGGCCGGATGTTGATCTTTTCCAGCATAGGTTCGTGGATGATGGATTTGTTTGGCAGCGGCAGCTCCAGAAAAACGGGCAGGCGCTTATCTGCCATCCGCTGATTCTCGCAGGTACAGCAGATCTCGACATTTGGATAACCGGTTCCCCAGTCAGCAGGGAGTGACTGCAGGATCCTCTCCGGCCGTTTTGTAATCATATAAAAAGAGCAGTCGGACCGTTCGCGCATGATCTCCCATGCTTCCGGGCGCCATTCATCTGCTTCTTCGATAAAGAAATCGGATGTGAAGCAGGTTAAGAAGACAGACCCGCTCGGATATTTGTATTCACCTTTGTGCGGACCGGTCCTGTATTTTTGGACCGGCTTCCGGAAAGCCTTTGTCTTGCGCACGATGGATGAATCTCTGCCGAATTCAGCATCACGGCGGTACACATAGCAGTGCCGGCACCCGGGAGAACACTTATGACATCCATGCCACAGATTCCAGGATGTGGAAGAAGGCATGAGGGCAGCGGGTTTTTCCTTTGGAAAAAGTTCAGTCTGTTCATACATGCCATCTCCGCCTCCCTTCTTTTCACATTTTCTTTTTGATACTCCTCATGAAATGCAAACAGATCAGATGCCTTCCGGATGCAGCATCTGGTATTTATCGATGTCCTGAGCAGTGGCCACCTGCTTCGGATCCAGGATTCCTGTGACGCGTCCAATCAGATAAACCGACTCCGCATCATGGAAATGCATGATAGGATACTTCGGATTCAGTGATTCCAGTCCCTCTTCTCTGTACACTTTAATATAGGTTTCATTTCCGACGATAAAGGCTCCGACTTCACCAGGCTGCAGATCCGGGGCATCCGGGATACGGGAGACAAGGACCATGTCACCGTTATGATATTCCGGTTCCATACTGTCGCCATTGACAGTGAAGACGCAGTCAGCGCGGTCGACTTCTCTGGAAGCATACAGGAAGATTGGCTGTCCTTCGTCGTCGATTTCTGTGGGATCTCCTAAACCGGCGGCCAGAGATTTCTGGTAAAATGTCAGCCGTCTGATCAGCGGCACGCTTTCAGCGATCTGAACTTTCAGAAGGGTATCCACCATCTGGTCAACTGCCATTCGGTGTCCCGGAGAGAGCTGTTTGTATTGATCGAGAAAGATCTGATCTCCCGCCGAATACCGGATACTGGGATCTTCCATATCGAACAAATCGTACATCGTGACATTCAGTGCTCTGCAGATATCCGGAAGGAGATTGATGTCGGGCCGGCCTCTGCCGTTTTCCCAGTTGCTGACAGCGTTTCCGGTGACACCGATCAGTTTGGCCAGTGTTTTCTGTTCCATTCCCGCCCGTTCCCGGTAGAAACGGATCCGCTCGCACAGGACAGGCAGGGCGGGTCTTTCCACTGCTTTTCCCGTTTTCATGTCTATCACATTTCCTGTTCCCTTTGCGGGACGTTCTATACTTCGCCGCGGCATAAAGTATGCTCCTTTCCGATCGGAGGCACCGATCTAAGCATAGAGTAACACATAAATAAGCGAATGTAAAGCGAATTATTCCATTTACAAACGCTCAATTATGTGATATGCTTCAGACATCCGATTCCCACACAAGGATATTAGCCACTTCCTGCCGACGGGCAGGGCCATGAACAACGCAACAGAGTTTTGGTAGAGATCGTATGGAGATATTTACGTGCAGCCCGCGTAGATATCTGAAGGATCGGAAGGAGCGGTAACATTGAGAGAAGCTGCCATTACGCAGAGCCCGCACGCCTTTGTTCCGAAGGAACATATGACGGAGAAAGAAAGAGAGGAACTGTACAGAACACGATTAGATGAGTCGTTTAAGCCATATACGGTAATAGATGTGCTGACAAAGGTCTTCCACCGGGTATTTTCGGACGACCTGAAAACATATATCGGAGAACATCCGGAAGAATTCAAGACGACAAGCAGTGACTGGAACGTCTCCAGGGCATGGGTAAATGAACTGAAGGTAATTCATCCGGAGTCGGTTTTTCAGCAGAGGGTAGATAATTTTTACGTTGACATCCTTGCTGAGACAAGGATCAAACTGGAAGAAGTCAAAAGCGGTTTTGCTATTATGAAGAACCGGTATGCCATTACGCCGACGCTGAGGCTGCGGTATCGTTTTGACTTCCGGCCATGCCACATGGAATGCCATTTCAGCGGCGTAATCAGGAAGGAAGCCGACAGTCTGCAGGCCAGATATCCCGGAGCCTTCCCGATGGATAAATATCTGATTCCGGTGATGTCTTCGGAAGATTACGCATGGCTCGCGGAGGAGATCCATGCGGCATATTACGAAGATGAGATCAGAAAAGATGAGCCGATCGATCCTGAAAAGTGGATTCTGATGACGAGTCAGAAGATCCTGATCGGATCATTTCCCGAGAACGGTGCGCTTGGCGAGTATTTCTTCGGATTCGGGACAGCGAATATTGTGGATCCGATAACCGGCATCATCAGAAAAAGGGATATCAACCCAGGTTCCATCGTTCTGAATCTTGAGATCATCGGATCCAAAGGCACCAGGAATTCCACATCGGCACACGAAGGAACTCACAGCTATCTTGGCCGCTTTTTCTTTCTGCTCCAGAAAATGCATGGTCATGATTATTGTTCCTATATGTGCAAAAGGGTTTCCGGCCAGCCGGATACGGACCTCCGCTCTCCTGTTGAGAAAATGGAGATCCAGGCAAATACATTTCCCAGATATCTTCTGATCCCTGAGAAGTCCGGAAAAGACAGAGCCGCAAGACTGCTCGCCTATTACGGCGGGATCCGCGATCTGGCAACCATGCAGAAAATGGTCGATGGCATGGCGGAATATTACGGAACGACCAAGACGATCGCCAGGTCCAGACTTATGGACTTTGGTTATAACGAAGCCAGAGGGATTCTCCGGTCCGTAAACGGAAGCCTGGTTCCGTCGTATTACTCCACACTCTCAGAAAATGAAACTTATACGATCAGCGAGGCAGAGGCACTCAAGGAATATCTCACCAACGGGACATTCCAGACGGTCGTTAATTCCGGCATGTATCTGTATGTGCCGGAAAACGGCTGCTACTGCCTGAATGATCATAAGTACCTGTATTTTGATCATAATGGTCATGCGCACCTCCGCCGCTATGCCCGCGAGCACATGAGCGAATGCTGCCTGGTGTTCCGCGCAGAGTATGGAAGTGTTTTCCGAAGGTTTATCAATGGTGCTCTTCAGAAAGGCAGCACCGTCGGGCGCGGACGCCGCAGTATCAAATATGTCAATGAAAAGGGCGGCAGTCCTGCTACACAGGCCGGTCTTCTTCTCCGGAAGCAGATCGAAGCACAGATGCAGGAAGCGGCCAGATTCCAGAAGAGTTTCAACGACATGACCGTCGAACTGATGGAGCGCAACGGTTTCACTGTCGGAAGGCTTGCAGATGAGACCGGTCTTTCGGAAGATACGATCAAAAATCTTCGAAACCGCCCGAATATCATCTTTCCGATCCAGGAGATCGTTGCCGTCTGCATTGCCATGCATCTCCCGCCAGCCATCAGTATGGAGTATATCCGCATCAGTCCGTCTAAGTTTCAGACAACGGTGGAGATGAAGCTTTATGAATATGCGCTGATCCAGTGGTATATGCGGCCTGTGGCCGAAGTGAACCGGCTGCTGGTTGAGGCGGAGGTTCAGCCGCTCACGAATCTGGTGGATGGGTTCGATGAGAACGGGTGGAAGGTAGTGAACGGATAAAGGATCAAAAAACGAAGGAAATCATGATCCTTGAATAGCTGCGGCAGTGCGACAACTATTCGAGGATCTTTTTGATGAAAAATCCAAAAATTGAATTTACAAACCATTATCCGAGATATTATCTCGAATATCTTGACGAAACAAACATATTAAGGTATAATGACGCTGTAAAAATATATCCTAGAGATGGAGGGACACGCCATGCTGTGCCAGTTTTCAGTAAAGAATTATAAGAGTATAAGAGATGAAATAACTTTTGATATGCAGGCGGCCGCTATTTCTGAACATACAGACAGGGTAATTAAGGACAGTGATGAACAATTGTTTTTGCCTGTTTCTGCTATCTATGGTCCGAATGGCGGCGGAAAGTCTAATGTCCTGGAGGCATTGCAGGCGCTTGGGACAATGGTCTTAAGGCCGGTACATGCAACAAAGCAAAACAGAGCTGCAGATTATAAGTTCAACAGATATCCGGTTAAGCCGTTCGCCTTCTCTGAAGAAGGGAAGAATAATCCGACTGAGTTTGAAATATTCTTCAGAACAAAAATTGCCGAATACAGATATGTCCTTCGTATCAAAGAGGATATTGTAGTATATGAAAGTCTTGACAGAGTCAAGCTGGAAACGGGCAGAAAATCAGCATTATTTCTGCGCAAAGGGGAAGAAATCAGCTTAAGAGGCGTATTCGCCAGATTAAAGATCAGTGACGGCCTGTCGCAAAGCCTTCCGCTACTCTCATATCTTGGCATCACTTACATGAATAATGACGTTGTTAAGGACGTTATCGACTGGTTTGAATATGGTATTGATTTTCTGAATTATGGAAATCCTCTGGAAGAGCTTCGAACAGCGATTGCTTCTTCAGACGAAATCAAAAAACTGGTCCTCGATATGATCAGGGAAATGGATCTCGATATTGAAGATTTCCGAGTTGAAGAAAGGGAGAACAATCAAATAGAAGTTTTTACACAGCATAATGTGGATGGGTATAAAGCAGAGCTTACTCTGTCTGAAGAATCCAGCGGAACAAAGAAGTTGTTTGGCCTGCTTCCTTTTATCGCCAAGAGTCTGGTTTGTGGATCAACACTCGTAATCGATGAACTGGATGCCAAGATTCATCCGGTGCTTCTTCGCTATGTCATCATGCTGTTTAACAACATGGAGATAAACCGGCATGGCGCGCAACTGGTTTTCACTTCCCATGATCTTTCTACAATGAACAGTGAAGTGTTCAGGCGCGATGAAATCTGGTTCGTTGCCAAAGGAAACAATCAGAATTCGAAACTGTATTCTCTGGTAGAATTCAAGACCGGAAATGGTGAGGTCGTTCGCAAAGACGCCAAATATGATAAGCAGTACCTTGAGGGTAAGTACGGCGCAGATCCGTATCTGAGAAAAATCATAGATTGGAGTGTTGTGAATGCCTAGAAAAATCGGAACGGAAAACTGGAGAAAGAAGCGCCGCCAGGAACATCTGGAAATGAAGGAGTACAGATATTATATCTTCTGTGAGGGAGAGCAAACAGAGCCGCGCTACTTCAGTGGGTTTAAAAAGCTGATTGAAGATAATCCTATTTATCGCGACATGGTTTTGATCCAGATTGAACCGTGTGGTGCAGAAACAATGCGTGTGATCGGTCAGGCTGAACGGTATGTCAAAGAGAATCAGATTACCAAGGGTCAGATCTGGTGCGTCTATGATAAAGACAGCTTCCCGGCTCAGAACTTTAACGGGGTTGTCAGCCGGGCTGAGTCTCTGAACAAAGAGAACCCTTTGGTGCAGTACCATGCAGCGTGGAGCATTGAATGCATAGAGTTTTGGTTCTTGCTTCATTTTGCTTACTACACGTCGAACAATCATCGGACGGAATACATACGCTTTCTCAATGAAAGATACGCTCAGTTGGGATTGGGCAAGTATAAGAAAAACGCCGCCGACACGTTCGATA
The DNA here is from genome assembly GCA_902776305.1 of uncultured Lachnospiraceae bacterium. Taxonomy (GTDB): domain Bacteria; phylum Bacillota; class Clostridia; order Lachnospirales; family Lachnospiraceae; genus Chordicoccus. The sequence continues at coordinate 7,502 of CACYPS010000070.1, forward strand.
TTCTGATGACGCACGGAAACCCAAGACTGGCAGCCAGATATGCCAAGAGGATTATTAAAGAACATAAAGGTCTTTCTCCGACAGATATTGCACCGGGGACCAAGGTGTACGAACTGGTAGAGGAACTGGCAAAATATCTGCCGGAGGAATCACAAAAGCATTTTATTGACTAACCGAGGAGGATTAATTTGCAGAAAAAAACAGGAGTCCATTTTTACATACATTAACATCGCAAACTTCGATGATGTAGCTGAAAAGGAAGAGTCCGCAACTCACGAAGTAGGACACTCGATACATGCACTGGATACGTTTTTCTCATCCGTGGAAGCATACGGAATGAAGTACTATCCTGGGTTGTTTCTTGTGGAAAAGATTACCGGATCTCGTCTTCATATGTACGTGGTCAGTGACAGCATTTCACAGGCTTTTGACATCGTTTCGTCGGTCACAAAGTATGCAGATGAGCTTACGGTATACTTGAAGAATAATGTTTCAAAGTATAAAACGCTTGTGCCTTTCTGGATTCAGGTCGGCGCCTGCTTCGGACCATTCTATGAATTTGAATTCAAACGTAAAGATGCAGACGAGATGACGACTATTGGGTATGCGGCGAACTATGCTGCGAAATTGCAGAATCTGTCAAAGCCGCAGCATATAATGATCTCTGAAAATATGTACGATGATTTGGCGCCTGATCAGAAGCTGTATTTTCGGAAATTATCCCCAGCTGTAATCAGGAAATATGGTCAGGAAAACTGCTATGATGCAGAGATTAAAAATCTTCAGGTTAAATATAATTTTCGGAGAGATTTAGAGCGTGCAGAGCAATTCTCTAACAGGGTCGATCTTCAGGACATGAACTTCCGATCGGCAAATCAGCCTCTGAACTATAAGGATCTGTCAAAGACGGAATGCAAAAAAATAAAGGGAATCCCTCTGTTTGCAGATGTGAGAGACTTTACGGTTCAGTTTGATGAAGACGGGGCTAACTTGGAAGAGATGGCAGCGAAGACACAAAACATTCTGACTGCCATGTATGAAGTGGTCGAGGGCAGACATGGAATCCACGTTCAGTTCCAGGGAGACCGGGAAATGGCCTTGTTCCATGATTACAGTGATTATTCCTGTGTGGTCGATGCCGTAACAGCCGGACTTAGGATTATTGATGCCGTAAAGGGATATCAAGTATCTGTGGGAGTCGGTCAATCTATTGGAAGACTGTTTGCCGCTAAAATCGGGGCAAGAGGTGAAAAGGACAATATCCTTCTAGGCAGAACGGTCAGTGAAGCAGACAAAAATGAGGATGAATACGCAGGAAAAAACCAATTGGTTCTTTCAACAGATCTATATGAGGAACTAAAGAAGAAAGACAGCAGTCTGGCTGCTCTATTCAAAAAGAAAAACAGCGAAGCATACTATACAGAATCAGGCTATCGGTCATATATTTCGCAGGCATCATACAGCCAGCTGAAGAGAGATAACGCCAGCAACAATTATAATAAAGCATGGGGTACATTTATTGATTGAAAAAGAAAAAGCCCGCGAATACTTTGATAATGCCTTCAAAGATATACAACGGGCAAAGGAGATCTATCCGTTTATGGAAGTGACATCACCGCCGACAGTAGTTCCGGTTCCTATACAGTTGAAGGTGGTGGCAGTCAACGCGGAGTTTTTTGAAAAGACATATGCAGTACGCGAAGACTTTACAGGCCCATTCTCGCGTGAACTGGAAATAATTATTCCATTTGATTATAGAGAGACCGGATGCAAAGTATACGGAGGCAAGTGGATCGACACAAAGCTTGTCAAAACGCAGTATCAACACTTCAATGACAAAAGGAAAGACGGAGCGTATTTATTCTGTGTTGGTGTTCCGGAATCCTTTCCCAAGATGGAAAATGTGATATTGGAGAATATTCGTACAGCAGAGAATATGTTGATTGCTTACGAAATGTATCAGACCGGTCAAACAAAAACATTAGAATTAAAGGCATATTCTCACGGGAATAAAGGAATAGATGAGTACAGAAAAGACAGGAAAAAATACAAAGGGAAATAGGAAACCCACACATATTTCTGGGCAAACTGTTCCTGCGGACAAAAGTAATAAGGGCTTATTGGAACGCAGCAAATATAGCTTGGATTTAGTTAATGGGTGGATTACAGTTGCAGACACTAAAATCAGTACGTCATGTGGAATAATATCTGTAGTCGTGGCTGTATTGGTATTCGTAGCGGAGAATATTCTGTCAAAGGTTGACACAGCTAATGGAACAGTAGAATCATGGAGATGGGGGTTCTTCATAACTGTCATTTGTGCTGTGATTACATTCTTACTATCGGTATTCTTTCACTTTCTCGCGTTAAACCCAAGTTTCTTCTCGGGAAAAACAAAGGATGATAATAGCAAACAAAAGAAGTGCAATATTTTCTATGAGGATATCAAAAATTATAAAAACGCCGAAGAGTATATTGCTTCAGTTAGGAAAATGTCCGAAGATCAATATATTGATGATGTCCTTGGAGAAGCATATGCCAACTCAGATATCTGTTCGAAAAAAATGCATAGGTTTCAAATCGGATTGTGGCTTGCTTTTTTAACGATACTGCTGATTTTCATATGCGTCTTTTGCTATTTCAGAATGTATCAACACTAGCGAATCAGTTACAACCATATAAGGAAAACAAAGAGAGTCGAATACTCACTCATGAGTGTCCGACTCTTTTTTTAAATTACCGCAGGGGGTGATGAATCGTCACCCCCTTCGAAAGACTTTGTTTTCAAGACATCCGGCCATCTTCTCTCTTAAAAATCGATGTTAAAACATCCGAAAACGGCCTAAATGGGGTATTCTTCATCCCTTCGATAAGTGTTTCTTCACGGATAAACTTTAACCATCAAATCCGGGAAGAAACGATTTCACATCATTCTCCCAGATCAACAATTTACATATTGAAAGCCTGACATGCATTAAGGGCTGAGGATACATATGTCACGGATTTTCCTATAAACGTAATCCGGCATCGGTACCCCTTCTTTAATGCGCCCTGAATCAGGCATTGGAAGGCAGGCTCATCCGGCGGCAGTGTATCTTCTGCTTTTACCGCGGCAGGCGGAAAGGATGAGACGTGTGGAACTTAGGAACATCAAGGGCATGACCCAGGAGGAGCTGGCGGAGAAGCTGAATATCAGCAGGGAACATCTCGGCAGGATCGAACGCGGCAAGTATGGCTGTTCCATTGATCTTCTCATCGAACTCTCCTGCGCGTTAAATGCGAGTACGGATTATCTCCTTCTTGGGAGGAATCCGGACCGGGACCAGGACAGAAGGCAGCTTCTGCAGGTCATCAGCCAGCTGTCTGACATCGCAAGGAACATGTGAAAAATCCTGCGAGGCGTTAATATTGAACGACAAGTTCAATGACAGGCCTCTTTATATCGGTTATAATACCTGCAAAGGCCTTGCGCATACAGCAACTAAAAGAAAGAAGAATCGTCATGACAACAATTGATAAAGCAAAAACAGGACAGCAGATCCGTCTGCTGATGGAAAAACGCGGGGTAACGGTAAGAGACGTGAAAAACGTGCTCTCATTGGCCTGCGTGCAGAGTGTCTATCACTGGCTGGATGGCCAGAGTATGCCCACATTGGACAATCTTTATGCCTTGAGCGACCTGCTGAAGGTGCCGATGGATATGCTGGTCTGCGGAAACCGGCGTTATGATCCGAAAAAAAATATTCCGGAAGGTGCTGAACGCCTCTTCCGGTATTACAGGCTGATTCAGGACTGTATGGCAGCCTGAAAAGGATCATAGAGATACAGGATATATCCCCGGCCCGTCGCAGATCAGCGATGTGCCGGGTTTTTTATGGGAGGAAGGCTATGATGCTTCCAATGATTTCAGAGAAGGAATTCTGCGAGCATATTGAGGATGATGATTTCCCAATCCGATATGGGAACCCGGTATGTATTCACACAAATGACGGACAGCTGCTCGTCTGCATG
>CACYPS010000071.1 GCA_902776305.1 uncultured Lachnospiraceae bacterium
ACACATGTTTGCAAACATTTGTTCTTATCAATAGATAAAAAAGGGGCAATTCCTCTCGGCAATTGAATTACCGAGAATCCTTGCCTATTCTTCTTGAAACTCAATGCGGATTTCTTCATTCGGGATATGAGCTGTCTTTGTCTCGGAATCATAAGCAAGATAGCCGAGATGAATGAGGAGTGTCAGTACATCTTCCCGGCCTCGAAAAGTAATCAGATCATTTGCAAAACCGGTCGTATCCACCTTCACATCCACGCCGCCGATAAGCTCTGCAACTGTTTTGGTGAGACCGTAATATGGCATTGTTATGAATTCCATGAATTTTTTTGCTGCAGATGTCTCAGTCCAGTAGGAATCAAAATCATTGTAGCTTATAGCCTTCATGACTGAATTGGGATTGTATATGGAACCGCATTGCTTGAATGAATAACCGTCATACCATCTCTTCATCTCCGAAAAACTGACACCGCTTTTTGTGCAGAGCGCATACACTTCTTCTTCCGTGAATCCTATATACTGCGCATACATACGCGGTTTAACGACCGTGAATTCTTCGAAATCCGAGATTGCCGACTGGGATCCATCCTTTTTGATCGGAAGTATGCCGGTCATATACGCTGCTGCGAATATTTTTGACGTGACTCCGCTGTTCTTAAAAAGTGATCTGAGAAATTCAAGATATTCCTTCTGCGTTGCCGGATTTTCCCGGATCGGCGCATCCCATTCATCAATAATGACCAAAAATTTATTTCCGGCCTGCCCCACTGCATCAACCAGTGTGGAAAGAAAATTATCCCTTTTCGAAATATCAGGATAGCTTTCGAGAAGTTCGTCTGTAATCGTCTTTATAAGAAAAGGAACCAGTGTAGAATAATTATTCGTGTACGGCTTTATGCCGGTCATATCCAGATAAATGACATCGTATTTATTCAAATGCTTTCTATACGTCTCATCCCGTTCAATCTCCAGACCTTCAAACAGACTTCGTGAGTCGCATGACTTGTCATAATACGCGCACAGCATCTGCGCAGCGTAGGACTTTCCGAAACGGCGGGGTCTGCTGACACAAGTCAACTTGTGATTCGTTTCAATCGATCGATTAATAAGGCCAATAAGTTCGGTCTTATCAACATATTCTGTCTTCAGCTTCTCTGCGAATCCTGAATTCCCCGGATTTAGATACATTCCCATTTGCAGCTCACCCCCTTCCAATCCTAAATCGTCTTCACAGCATCCCCTCAAACAGCACCCGGTTCCCAATCATCACACGCTTCACTCCCTGCTCCTTATGCTGATTAAAGTTGAAGCTCAACATGTAACCGGTCGTCAAATCAAAGTGATTCATATACTCAAGAATCTGCTGCTCTCCCCGCTCATTATATCGCTCTCCTCTCCAGATCTTGAGTTCAACGATATACTGCCGGCCAAGGTAATCCACGACAACATCCATCCGCGTCTGATCTCTGGTCTGTGCCTCAATATAATAATTTCCGACCCCGTTAATAATCGGCTTAAGATACAACAGAAACAGCTCTCGTCCGTCTTTTTCCCTGAATCTGTTCGTCAATGGACCGAAAATCTGTGTGTACGTGGATATGAATCTCTCCAAAACCAATCTCATATTCAGTACGCCACCGGACACAAACATATTCTTTTCCAGAGACCCCTGCCTGCTGAAATCGTTGCTCTTCAGCTCCTCCTCAGATAGCATCAAATTATATAATCTGGTTTCAAATATACGGTTTGAAACTGCAACCGTATTATTCTGATTTTTAATGAAACCGTACATCTGTAATTGACTCAGTTCTTCCTGATCAACATTGAAAGGTATGCTCTCCCCGGTCATCAGAATCCTGTAGAGAACTTCCTTCATTCGCGGATAATTTGTCAATTTTCCTGTGAGGGATTCAAATAGAGGACTCTTTTCTGTCAGAATCATTTTCACGGATTCCTGAACGCCTTCCGCACTCCATGCAGATGCGGGATCAGAAAATTTGAACGGCACCAAATCCTCATCTAAATGCTGACATATACGCGATACCAGATAAGGGTATCCTTCTGTATACTCCCGAATCATGTTAGCAATTTCTTCAGCGTCCATGCCGGTGTGATGCTCCGATTCATACTCCATGAGCATTCCGTATATACCTCTTACAGAAAAACTCATATCCGAATTAAAATCAACCGCTATATTCCAGGGAGAATTCACTCTATGCCTGCCATCTTCCCGAATCTGATTCTTCAAATGCTTAACATCCGTCACGCCTGCAAGAATCACAGACTGAAAAAACGGAACTCCCTTCGTATTGCGGCTATTGTAGCCATCTCGCAGCTGTGATAGAAAATCCAGAAAAACCTGATTGTTCGTAGCGCTATCCACCTCATCAATCATCAGAAGGATCGGCAGCTCCGAGACAGAGCACCACGTAATAAGCGTGTCGAACAGCTCTCCCAGCCTTACTTTTTGCGGCTCCCCGGATTGATATTCAGCAAATGCAGCATCAATCTCATTCGGAATCACAACACCGGACAATTTCTCACGCCTGATAAGGCGGCAGAATTCCTGGACAAATGCTTCTTCCGATGAAAATCCGGCATTTCCAATCCCCTGAAAATCCAAACTTAGAATCACATACTCTTTATTGTATCGCGTCCTGATCTGCGCTAAAGTGGTCGTCTTTCCGAACTGCCTGGCTCTGTTGATAGTAAAATACTTGCCCTTCCCGATAAGTGACGCTATCTGCAAGAGAGTCTGATCGATATTGACCATATAATGAAGGGAAGGGATGCATGCTCCTTCTGTGTTGAAAGTCTTCAATGAGAACCACCGCCTTGTTTGAGTATAAATCAATGCTACCTGGTAAGCGATGAAGTGCTTACGCTAATTGATTACGAGCCAACTTTTCCATATATCTCTTACATTATACAATCCCGCAAACCACAATTCCAGCATAACACTATCTGTATCATTGCGATGCTTAGTATAGAAAATGACTGCCGCATCTCACGATACGGCAGCCCCTGAAATTCCTCAATCTATTCTGTTATCAAATCTTTTCTCAGACCGTCCAAAACTTTTCAGACTCAATCCCTATATCTCAATTATCTTGATCTTCTTCTCAGTCCGACGAATACGAATACAATTCCGACCACCGCAAGTATCGGTACCGGCCACCAAAGCTGGCCTGTTCTCGGAAGTGTCGACTTAACGGTCGTTGTGACACCGGTTCTCGGCGTAATTGTCGACCTTGGTGTAATAGTCGAGCGAGGTGTAATCGTAGATCTCGGCGTAATTGTGGTTGATACCTTAGGCGTAATCGTTACCTTAGGAGTTACCGTGACCGACGGTGTAGGAGTAGGCGTAGCAGTCTCAAGCTCTACCTTCGGGCTCGCGTCTACATCATAGACCCACCCATCCTCGTTGTTGCCGATCGGCACAGTAACGAGGAAAGGCATAACTTTCTTATATCCGGTTGCTGCTTCCGTCTGCATAATAAGGTAAAGGGCTACCGGGAGATCCTTTATAGTGGCTTTGCCATTTTCATCAATCTTTGCAATTTCATACGGCTTGATATCTTTTTCAACAGCATACGCAGCAAGCGTAGCGGTCAGAGTCTCACTCTGAAGATCGGAGAGGTCAGCCTTAGAATCTGCAAAATCCGCGGAAAGAGCCCAGCTGTAATCGCCATCATCAACATGGACTTCGCCAACCTTATATAAAATCAGATTTCCACCCGGCGCTGCCTTCTTTGTCGTCGGATCCGTCATTGTGACCGAAATGCTTCCAGACTTGCCGGTGTCGGGTACAGTCAATGCAAATGTACTCACGCTGCTCATCACGCATACAAGTAATGCTGCGAGAATCAGTACGATTCCCTGTTTAGCTTTTCCCATACTCCTCATGTGCCTTCTCCTTTACTTTAGTCATTCATTCTATCAATAATGCAATTAAAGAGCTTAATCACATTCTGTTCAAATTGTGGCTATAATCTATTTTAGTTTATTTTTGCGTACGATTCAATACCTCTCTTCATTACTTTTGCTTTATTATCAATAAACGCAAAAGAATTTTGAGAATAGGTTCTGCATGTCATGCAATGCTTCCGAATCCCGACAGCGGCCACGCACGGAAGACGAGTTTTCCTACGATCTGTTCCTCCGCAACACAACCGACCGTCGCGCTTCTTGAGTCGACCGAGACTTCACGGTGATCCCCCATAACAAATACTCTGTTCTCAGGCACCTGATACGGAAGCTCGATATCGCACTCGCCCAACGCCTTCTTTGTAATGTAAGGTTCCGGAAGAAGCACATCATTGACATAGACGTTTCCGTCCGCATCGATATTTACCCAGTCACCTGCCTGCGCAATGACCCGCTTTACCAGGATCTTATTGTTGTAGTAGAAAGCTATGATGTCACCGCTGTGCATATTACTATCCTTGACTGACAATACGATATCTCCATCCTGAAGTGTCTCATTCATAGAGCTTCCGTATATCTGGAGAACCGGCATCCACAGCGTGGCGACCAGAATAGCGACAGCCGCAACTGTAATCAAAGTGTAGATTGTGCTTCTGAGAACCATACCGTAACGGTTCTTATACTTCTCTCTCGCAAGTTCACGCTCCAGAGCTTCAAGCTCCGGAACAGGCTTTGAATAATTGTTCTGTTTCTTGTTGTTCATCTGTATACTTCTTTCTGTCTCGAATTTATCCGGTTTTCTGAACCTGCCGGAATGGTCGGGAATCAATGCTTTTGCATTTGCAATATCCCCTAAAATAACATAAGAGAATCCACTTCACTGAATTCTCCTTTTAAGTGTCTCTTACATTAAGTCGAAATACTTCAATATATCTCGTTCAAAAATATGCAATTTGACTATAGTTAGTTCTATTATAAACTGCCGTAGGAAAATTGCAACAAGAATTCTTCTATTTTTTGCTCTGAACTGTCATATCTGAACTGCCATATTATTAAATTCCGTATAGCGGCATACAGACCTGACATTCCCATATAAACACTATTGTTTAAATGAAAATGAAGGCTGCCGCTCACAAAGCACAACAGCCCTCAACACGAATTCATTTATTTTTTCTTACGTGTAGCTATAATCATCATCACAATCAAAATTAGTATAATAGGTATGCCGATAAACGGAGCTACATAAGCCGGTTCGATCTGCAGAGCATCGGCCGTTACACGCGCATTACCCTGCACGTTAGGAACTCTGTGTCCTCTCACCAGGAGCCTGTGCGTATTGACGCCGTAAGGCGTACAGGTGACAAGAGTACAGTAATCCTTTCCATCCTCCATCTCAAGATACTTCAAGTCAGTAGGTAGAACGACACGAATCTGATCCACTTCGTATGTCAAAGTCTGATCCAGTACATTGACAGTCCATAAATCTCCGACCACCAGCTCATCCAAATCCGAGAAAAGCTTCGCGGACGGCAAACCGCGATGTCCTGAAACGATACAATGGCTCGTCTCACCTCCGACCGGCAGGCTGCTTCCTGTGATGTGACCGACGGCTATCTGAAGGATAGCATCATCGGTACCGTGATAAATCGGAAGCTGAACGTGAATCTTAGGAATATCAATATAGGCCATGATGCCGGTTCCTGTGATATCCAGGATAGAATTGTACTCCTGTATCTCTTCGTCACTCATCTGCCATCTTACGCCTGTCTCTGCTATCTGCTTATTATACTCCGCTGCTTCATTCAATATTTTGTCATACTCTTCATGACTCATATCTGCGATCACAGAAGCATATGCAGCGACTGCTCTTGTCTGATGAAATGAGTTCCACCAGTCCGCAACGGATGGATATGCGATAAGCCCCAGTCCTACGACAATCATTCCAAGCAGTATAATTGTAACAAGATTTTTTCGTAAAAAAGCGCCCATTCTGTATAAATAACATCTCCCTTGGTTACCGATTTTTTGCCTTTGTTCCTATCATTTGTATAAGAACATGGAGTTTACATAGATTATATTTAATAATATATGTACCTTCTCAAAAGCTTTATGTGCATCTATATATTATAAACGAATTCATTTTTTATTTTCAACACCTTTCGGAATTTTCCGAAAAGCTTTGCACTTCAGGCTTTAAATGACAGGTAATTCCAATGACTCTCACAATCTGCTGAATGTGTGTCGGCAGCTGTGAGGCGTATGGTATCTCCCTTCTGTATCGATGCCTATCTGAACCAGTTTCTTCCGCATCTTTCGATAAAACATATCTTTTCCCCGACAGCAGAAATATGCATTTTCTGAATTCACCAATTCCTTCACCAACTCAAATATACTACTGTGAATCGGAACAATACGTCCCCTTCCTGCTTCTGTTTTCACTCCTCCCATAAAATACTTCTCATCCAGGTGTATTTCTATCTTCTCATAAGCGCTGAGACGAAAACCTGAATAACACATAATCAAAATCATTTTCACAATTGGGTCATCACTGTTCCCCCAAAGTATGCGGAGCTCCTCATCCGTAAAATCCTGATGATGCGTATACTCCTGTAAATCGGGAGTCTTAATATACTTCGCCGGATTTCTCGTGCAGTACTCTCGCGCCATGGCATAATCGTACAGCTGTTTTATAAGAATAATCGTCTGCAGTACAACGGTTCTCTTCAGATTGATGGAATTAACAAACTCCTGGAGCTCATCTATTGTGATGTCATCCATTTTTCTGTCTTCAAATGCGCTCAGCTTTTTAAAATTACTTCTCGTATGTGCTGCACTGGATTCGCTAAGCGTCCTCGGCGCACCTCTCCCATACTTAGATTCATAAAATTTCTCATAGACTTCCTTCACTGTCAGCGATTTTTTCTGCTCAACAGTTTTTCCGCCATCATTTTCTCCTACGTTATCACCAACTACTTTTAGCCCCTCATCAGAGTTACAGATATACTGTTGCAACAACATACAATAATTATATAATTCATCCGGAGTCTGCGGAAATGTGTTTCTCAGACTCAGTTCACTCACTGCTTCCGTTTTCTTCGGATTTGTCTTCAATCGTTCTTGAATCTTCTCTTCCATGCCCGGTTTATAAACACCTGCATGCCATGCCGCGAGAACCGCAAATCCTACATACCAATCCGAAACATAACAGATCGCTTTTGGTCTCACATAGCTTCCATCCTCATTCTTCTTGCTCGGCGGATGAACAGCATACGCCTTACTGCGTCCCTCACCGAGATAGCGAACAGACCCAAAGCCACGATGCAGTCTTTTCATTTGTTTATCGATATTCTTTTGATTTGAAATAGCTTTCGATTGTCTCTTCATAAACTTTGGTCCCCTCATCAAAAATAAGAAGTTCCATATAGTGGTATTGAATCAAAAATTATTTCTTCGTATAAATCAGTATATAAAGTCACAATGGTCACAGGTTTTCGATGAGGTCTAATGTATAAAATAAAGCAATGCTATCTCCATTAAGCTTCTATTTTTAATCAAAATATAGTCACGAGCATAGTTCATGAAGTCACAAAATTGAATGTCAACATTATGAAAAAGTAGTATTTACATATGACTCTTGTTTTATTTTTAAATATACAGGCACTCGTTATATGTGCATGGCAATGACGGTAACTGCATTTGCAGGATCCGGATCGACAAACGCACATGTAATTACTGTAAAAAATTCTGATGAGATTGGGCCACATACCTATGAAGCTTATCAAGTGTTTGCAGGTGATTATGATACAACTGCAAATAAACTTACTAACATAACATGGGGCGCAGGCGTTAATGATACCGGTATCATTGATGCTGTTAAGACTGACACAGCCACATTTGGAGCAGATGCTGCAAATGCAGCCACTGCAGAAGATGTAGCAGCATTACTCGGATCAGGTAATGATACCACTATTGCGAAAAAGTTTGCTGAAATTGTTGGTGCAAATTTGACAACTACTGTTGCCGGAACCTCAACAATAGGTAATGAAGGATATACTATTAATGTTACCGGAGACGGTTACTACTTCATCAAAGATAAGGCTCCGCTTCCAACTGATACAGACAATACAGATCCACACAAGGGCGATGCAGAGACACGCTACATCTTGAAAGTTGTAGAAGATACGGAAGTTAACGCAAAATCCAACACAGTTGAGTCTAAGAAGAAAGTACAGGATATTAAAGATTCAACACAATCTGCTGTCCAGGACCTTACCGATTCTGCTGACTATGATATCGGAGATAAAATTCCGTATACGCTGACATTCAAACTGCCAGCAAATTATGCTGATTCATTAACACAAAGAAGCAGAAGGGATTCTGTAAGATCTACCTCAACAATTATTTCATCTTCATCAATTCGAATATGAGCCCACAGATGCAGCGGATG
>CACYPS010000072.1 GCA_902776305.1 uncultured Lachnospiraceae bacterium
AGAATTGCCGCCAGACATACACAGATTGGACAGCCGTTAGTCCTGAAACAACAGAAACAGGAGTCGCTGACCTGTTTTATACGGTTTTATTTAACGGTTGCAGCAAGATCGGCATTGTCGGTGCATCTACAACCGGAATGCTCTCGCTCCTTGCTGCATCTTATTACCCGCAGATCAGTCTGACGATCGCAATTTCTCCGCCTGATTTCGTGATGGAAGGATTCTATCAGGACGGAAAAGACGGGATGCGGGAACGTCCCGGAGATAATGAATCTTCCGTATCCTGGGAAGGAAAGCCTTTACCTTATCTGCCGTATGCGTACCGGCATCCGGAGTACTGGCAGAAAATCAAAGAGGCGTCGAAAGCAGGAAAGGATATGGTAGCTTCCCGGCCCATGTTTGATGAATCCGAGCGCCGGCATCCGGTTCAGGAGGAAGAAAAAATAAAGATCGAAAATATACAGGGAAAAGTTCTCTGCATCGGCGCAGAGGACGATGTCCTGTGGGATACGTGCAAATATATACGGCGCATGGAGAAGCGGCTTAAAGAGAAATCTCACAATTGCAGGTTCAAAGCGCTCCTTTATGAGCACGGGACACATTTCGCTTTCCCAGAGTCCATGCTGAAGATCATGCTTCCGATCGGTGGAAGAGTGCTGGTTGGAGCGGCATTCCGGGCGGGCCGGAAATATCCGAAGGAGTGCAGGGAGACCCGCCGGGATATTGATCGGAAATTACAACAGGTATTCAGAAGATGGTAAAAACATGATTTGTGCGAGGATGTTATGAAATACACAGGAATGCCAACGGGGATGAGGGCTTAACTAAATGACATTGGGACCGTCCCCTGTCACGAATCGGTCGCCCACATACCAGTAGTCGCAGTATGGTCCGCCCAGGATCTNTCGTCTTTTCTTTCCGGAAGATATTCGTCCAGATATCGTTCAAACAGTTTTCCCCACTTTTTCGGATAACTCTTCACACCTTCTCCTCTTTTCCTACCAGACTCAACGCGCATACAAGATACAGTGTCAACCATCCGAATGATTCAGCTCCGGAATCCAGGCCTTCCATGATAATGTCAGATTTCTCATAGTCTGTTCAGCTCTCCTTCACCAATCTCGACTGTCGTGAGTTTACTTCAGCCTCTCCGAAAAGAATCGGAACGCCGCATCCATAATGTGGTCCCTGCGATATATAAATGTAATGTCCAATTCTGACAACCGGTCTTTATTCATCTTTAAACAGGAGCAGCAATTCTTCCGGGGAGTAAAGGGTGACTCCGAACCCCAGGAAGTCTTTCTTGTTTCTTGTGACAATCCCGTCACACTTATTCGATTTGGCACAGGTCGCCATCAGGCAGTCCTCAAAGTCTTTTGCCTTGACCTGAAAGGCGGAGACGACATCATCGTTGGTTACAGTGAGAACTTTGACAATGTTGAGGATATTGCTGATGACTCGGTATGTGTCTTCGACGCTGCCAAGGGCTTTCCGTGTGATATTGAAGATATCCGTGACGGCTGAGGCAGAAACAAATCCGTTCACATCATGATCTTCACAAAGCTTCAGGACAGCCTTGGAATTATTAAAGAATGGATTCCTTTGGAGCAGGACATCCAGAAGGATATTGGTATCAATCATCAGTTTCATATCTGAAAAGCCTTTCTTCCCGCAGAGAGTGACGGTCCGCATCAGCAGGGACTTTTCCGGCCAGAACGCCGGAGATTGCATCCACGGAAGGGATATTGGGATTCACCATCTTGGCGATTATTTTTCCGTTGCGGGTGATCCAGATATCTTCCGTAAGAACCAGATTTAGGTATTTTCCAAGGTTCAGTTTGAGTTCGGTGGCGGTAATCTGCATGGGATCAGCTCCTTTCTCTTTTTTTTATTTTAAACAAAATATATGAATCAATCAACAAAAATCGAACGATTTGAGAAGAAATCTTAAGAAAACCGTTCGATATTCGCTATGAAGGAGGGATTATGTATCAGAATCTGTTTACAGAGAGATTTATAGTCATAGCAGAGAAACCGAGTGACGCCAGGACGATAGAACAGGTTCTGCTGTCTCGGACCGAGTGGAGAAGCTTTAAAAGAAAATATTCAAAAAATTTCCAGAAAATCATTGACCCCTACGTTGCGTCATAGTTTATAGTGTCCATATCGGAAGCAAGGAGGCAGTAGATTATGATGACAGTAAATGAAGTCAGCAAGCTGACAGGCGTGAGTATACGCACCCTGCAGTATTATGACAAGATAGGGTTGCTTCATCCGACGAAATACACGGAGGCAGGTTATCGGCTGTATGACGATGCGGCACTGGAGACCTTGCAGCAGATCCTGCTTTTCAGGGAGTTGGAATTCCCCCTGAAGGACATTAAAGAGATCATCAGCAGTCCGGATTTTGACAGGAGTAAGGCTTTGGAACAGCAGATTGAGCTCCTGAAGCTTAAGAAGGAACACATCGAGAACCTGATCGACCTTGCGAAGGGAATCAAACTAATGGGGGTGAAAAAAATGAATTTTGACGCTTTTGATACAAGAAAAATAGATGAGTATGCCGCTCAGGCAAAAGCCTCCTGGGGCACAACTCCGGCATATAAGGAATTCGAGGAAAAATCCAAAGGCAGGACAAAGGAAGAAGAAAAGAAAATATATCAGGGTATGATCGATATCTTCGAAGAATTCGGGCAGATCCGGAATATGGATCCGGCATCCGGGGAAGCGCAGGCTTTGGTAAAGAAACTGCAGAATTATATTACGGAGCACATGTATACCTGTACAAAAGAGATCTTAAGCGGCCTTGGTAAGATGTATGTCGGCGGCGGAGATTTCACAAAGAATATCGACAGCTATGGTGGGGAAGGGACAGCGGAGTTTACTCATCAGGCAATAGAAATCTACTGCAGATGAGCATTCCGAAGAGTCCAAGCACCCGGGGCGGCCGTCTGCTTGTTTCTGGGACTGCTCCTTCACCTGATTATCATAAGAGATGCAGTCATGTGGCATGTGGTGCCGTTGATCATTATTACGGTTCTGGCAGAAATTGTCAGGGGTATGACAAACTACAGCTGGTCAGGAGACGTTGCGGGCACGGTTCTGATGAGTTTTTCCAGTTTTGGTTATTATGGACAGATATGGTTCAACCGTGCGTATACTTATGAGTGTGCGGTAGAAGAGATGCCTGCCGGATATGGAGATACGCTGATGTCGGTCAGTCCTGCATGGGCATTTCCGGTTGTTGTCACCGTCGGTATGATCTTGTCGGTATGGATTGCAAATATTTCCATGAAGATGCACAAAGCTGTTGAAAAATCTTGAAGGTAGTGGTATCGTACTATTGGTTAGCGAAATCTAACTATCTTTAGTGTGATTTTTACGGAGCAGGATTCGAAAGATTTCGGACCTGCTCTTTTCTCTTTTGGAGGATCGGAATGAAGCGGACAGGGATGGGGAATGCAACTATTGGATACTGGGAGACAAAGATCCGGATGCCCTGGCAGATGTCGGCTCAAAGTAAACAGAACGAGGGGGGAGTCACTGAATGAGTAAGACAATAACTACTTCCGTGCAGATGGAAGGCTTTGAAGCAATTCTATATCCGGGAAACGGCCGGAAAGACAAGGTTATGATCGTGATGTCCGGGTCGAATGGTGGTATGAAACTCACGAAGCAGGAAGCGGAATTCTATCACAGAAACGGCATCCCCTCGCTGGCGCTTGCGCTCTTCAAAACAAAGCAGACACCGAAAGAGCTTTCCCGCGTGCCGGTCGAGTTTGTGGAGAAGGCAATCGCATGGCTGATAAAACAGGGGTATAAACAGATCGGAATTGACGGGACATCCAAGGGAAGTGAGATGGCTTTGATAGCAGCATCTCTGTTTCCGGAGCTTTCATGCGTGATCGTGCGCGTGCCCTCTCACTTTGTAAGTGAAGGATTGTCCGGGAGCGGAAAAAACAAAGCTCCTTCCGGTACTTCCTGCTGGAGTTACCGGGGCAGAGAACTTCCGTATGCACCCTATCGCAGCCGTACGTTCAATATCCTGCAGATGTTCATGAGAGAAAAAGAAATGCACATCATAACATTCAATCGGGATAAGGATATTACGCCGGAAACCTTGATACCGATTGAGAATATCAAGGCACCGATCCTGATGCTGTCTTCGAAGCACGATGAGGTCTGGCCGTCTTATGAAAGTGCCGTTTACATGGAGAAGAAACTGACTGAGATCGGTTTTCCTTATACCCATAAGCATATAGCTTACGAGCACATGAGTCATGCCGTACTGACGAGGCTTCCATGGATCTACAAGATGGCATTTAAATCGGAGCGGCGTCACCCTAAAGAGTGTGCGAAGGATCGAGATGCCCTGAAAAACGAGCTGCTGGATTGGGTCAATGCCGACTGGTAAACCTAAGTGAATATAATACTTGAAAGGAAGGCTGAAGAATGAAGCTTGATAAGTCCTTTATATTTAAGAAATTTAAACAAGAACTGGAAACAAAATATGGTCCCCAAAAAGCAAAGGTCATATGGCAGTATGCAGAACATGTTTTGCGGCAGCTGGAGGTAGCCGAACCGGATGCAGATAAGAGCAGCAGGTCATTTGTCTTCCCAGCGGTGGCTATCTACCGCGCGGTAGAGCATTACGCACCGGATGAAGCCCTTGCGGTGACAAGGGCTTACGGAACGAAGACAGGAATCCGGATGAGGAACATTTTCAGAAAAGTGACGGCCCTTCCGGGCATCCCGACGCTCATGTGGAAGAACATGGATAAGATCGCGGCGAAAATGAGCAGTGGCTATGAATGCAGGGATGTCGTCGTGACAGAACACCTTTGCTCACTCGATGTGACAGGATGTCCGCTTTATGACAAGGCGAAAGCCCTCGGAACGCCGGAGGCAGTACAGATGATCTGCTGTATGGACAAGCAATATATGACCGGCTTCCGCGGGGTGAAGTATACACGGACGAAATCTGTCGCGGAAGGTGACGATTGCTGTGATTACCGCCTCAGAGATAATAGAAAAAAGAGATAATAGATGAAGAGGGGAAAAAAATAATGGCGCATGATGGCGGTGGAAAAGAAGGATCATGGGTTTCAATATGAGCTCAAGATCCTTTTTTTGTGTTAAAATTTACTGGAGATGGAAAATTAAGAACGCCTCGGCGTTCTTGCCGCGCCGCGCATGGTGCGAAGCACCTTCCTTGATAAAGAGAGCTATTTTGACACGGAATATATGTATTTATCCAAACGGAAACAGAGAAAGGAAAAATGATGACAAGAGTAAAGCCTGCCATCCACTATGAGAATACAGTTCAAGGTCTGTTTGTCCGCAGGATCAACCGCTTTGTCGCCGAGGTACAGATCGACGGAAACACAGAGAAGGTGCATGTAAAGAACACCGGCCGCTTAAAGGAGCTGCTGGTGCCCGAGGCGAAAGTCACTCTTCAGAAAACATCTAACCCGAATCGAAAGACGGCATATGACCTGATATCGGTATATAAGCCTCGGTTAAAGTGGGTGAACATTGACAGCCTCGCCCCGAATGAGCTCATGAAGCAGCAACTCATGAGCCTGAACTACGATTTGGTAAAACCGGAGTATACTTTCGGCGATTCACGGTTTGATTTTTACATGGAGCGGGATGGGGAGAGATATCTCACGGAGGTGAAAGGCTGCACACTGGCTACAGATTTAGAACGGGGAATCGGTCTGTTTCCGGACGCCCCGACGGAACGCGGCGTGAAACATCTGAACGAGCTGGCGACTGCCGCGATGAAAGGATATCACTGTACAATTGCATTTGTTATTCAGATGAACGGTATCCACAGGGTATTTCCAAATGATGATACACAACCTGCATTCGGAGAAGCACTGGTGCATGCAGAAAAAGCCGGAGTACAGGTTGTGTATTATGGCTGTCATGTGGAAGCGGACAGTATTAAAATCAACGGAGAGTATGAAGCTAATCTTTCTTTAACACAATCAGAAAATGTATTAGAGTAGTAAAATGGTTGAAAAGCAAACGTGAAGAGAAAAACAGTAAGATAGTATTACGGTATAAATTCTTCTACTGCACCCTCAATAATTCCCAAACGCAATAAGGCTTTATAGATGCCTTCGTCATTGTTCGAAGCTGTGACATTTTCAAAGCGTTCCTTCAATTCCTCCGGCGCATTTCCCATGAGGAAAGGAAGCGCGACCGTCTCAAGCATCTCAAGATCGTTATAGTGATCTCCGAAAGCGATAGTGTCTTCCATCGGAATGTTCCACAGACGACAAAGTTCTGTCACACCGGTACTTTTCGTGATGCCACCCTGCATGATTTCAATCAGGATGTCTGAGGAGCGGGCGATGGACATGGAAGGAAAAGCAGCCTTCATGGCCTGCTCAATGTCAAGGATCTTATCGGGGTTGCACATGAGCAGGATTTTTCCTACTTTTGCGGAAGGATCAAGGGACAGTGCGCTGCCTTCTATTGAGTTGGCTTTGACGATGTTTTCCTCGCGTCTCACGCGGGGATCTGAGCGATCTTTGACGATCCACGTATCCATGGAATAAATGTTCCAGGTGCAGTCGAGCTGATTGCTCTCGATGAATCGGACCATCTCGGCGGCATCGTCACGGCTGAATCCTTCAGAATACAAAACATTCTCGTTTTCGTCCAGAACCAGTGCCCCGCTGTAGGAAATCATCGGGCAGGTGAAGTGATTTTCCTGAAGAATCGGTCGAATTCCCGAGGGGCTTCTGGCAGAAATAATGACAAAAGGAATCCCTTTTTTCTTAAGCTCTCGAATTGCATAAACAGTGCCCGGAAGGACCTTGTGGCTGCTGTTCAGCAGCGTTCCGTCAACATCGCTGAAAATAATTTTAGGTATCATATAACCACCTCATTAAATGTTGATGTAAATAAGTGTCCGTGAAGCCGTGAGCGTATCAGTGTAAACATATTATCAGTATATCATAAGAATGGTACCTTTACAGTCTCTTTTCTACCTGATCCGCAGTCGCCTGATCACACTCTGCGGTGATCTTCGTTCCCTCTTCTGTGTATTCTGTCTGCAGCACAACAGAGCGTTCCATCAGAAACGAGACAACGTTTCCCCGATCATAGGGAATGAGGAAAGTCCGCACAGTCCGCTTCGCGTGGAGGATATCAAGGATCGTTTTACACAGGCAGTCGATCGAACTTCTTTCTTTGGCGCAGAGATAGAGATTTACGTTGGTGACATTGTCGACGGTCTGTTCTGTGGCGCCTGTGACGGGGTATGCAACGGGCGGATCACAGAGATCTGACTTATTGTAGACCGTGATCATGGGGATATGACCGGCGCCAATCTCTGTGATGATACTTTTTGTGACCTCAATGTGTTTCTGACAATGCGGATCGGAGCCGTCTACCACCTGTACCAGAAGGTCCGCCTGAGTCACCTCCTCGAGAGTCGACATAAACGCCTCGACGAGAGATGTGGGAAGCTTATGAATAAAGCCGACCGTATCGGATAACAGGAATTCCTGCCCTCTAGAAACAGTGATACGGCGCACGGTTGTGTCCAGGGTGGCAAAGAGCATATCTGCCTCAAAAACCTGCCGCTTATCAGGTTCGCCTTCCGGAGCTTCTTCAGACGCGTACTGTGTCAGCATCGCATTCATGATCGTGGATTTGCCGGCATTGGTATAACCCACAAGAGATACCAGCGGAAGGCCGGACCCCTGTCTCTTCTTACGCTGGGTCGCGCGTTCACGGCTGACGCCCTTCAATTCTCTGCTCAGCTCGCTGAGTCGATGATCAACGGTACGGCGGTCAATCTCCAACTGGGTCTCGCCTTCTCCTTTGGTAGACATGGAGCCGGAAGTGCCGCCCTGTCGGTTCTGTGTCTCCCACATGCCGATCAGTCTGGGTTTTAAATAGCGGATCTTTGCGAGCTCCACCTGCAGCCGCGCTTCTCTGGTCCTTGCCCTGCGCCCGAAAATCTCGAGAATCAGCGCTGTCCGATCCATTATAGGCAGCTTCAGGAGCTTTTGCAGGTTTCGAATCTGCGAGGGGGACAAGGTGTCATTGAAGATGACCCGTTCTGCACCGAGCATTTCCGCACAGGCCCGAATTTCTTCCGCTTTTCCGGTGCCCACATAAAGACCGTTATTGATGTGGGAGAGTGACTGCGTCAAGGTATCCAGCGGCTCCATCTCGCAGGCTCTGGCAAGCTCCGCAAGTTCTGACAGGGAGTGTTGAAAGTCTTCTTCCGAAACCGGTTCCCTGGCGCTGAGTTCGCGCACGCCCACCAGAATCACGGGTTCTCTGCCGTCTCCCTCATATTTCTTCCATAATTCATTTTCTCCAAAAAAAGCTGCCATTAAAGTTTAGGCCTCCTTCGCAGTAATGTCTTTTAATTGACTTTTGGCGTCTTAATCATTTTTATGACAGCTATTATACCAGATTCTGAGAAAAGATGCTTTAATTATGAGAGGTGGTAGGATTGCTTTACATTTTCCGAAGTCATGGATGTCGAGAGGCTGTATTAGAAGATGTCAGCTATCGCTGACCTGAATCCCGCGTCAAGTCTCGCGAGCGCGACTTGAATTTTTGCGGAAGACGTTCGGGAACCGCGGCAAGAACGCTGAGGTGTTCTTGAATATGTTGCTGCGGATTCGTAGCTATGTAAAACAGTCGGGACTACATTGAAAAGATGATTTGAGGAGGAGCCGGATCCGGATCTGTGCATAGTAAAAGTTAATATATGGACAGTCAAGTGTGAATATTGTATAACTTACTTAAACAACTCCCACATCTGTAGGGGAAGTCAGCGGGTGGGAAAATTATAGTATTTATAGTCGACGTCAAAAGCAATTTGACGGTGACTATAACGCTCCGTGAGGATTATTTTTATATTCTTCATCGCGCAATACTCGTGACTTGAGTCATGAGATACGCGCGCGAAGTGAAATTTGGCTTCATCGTGAGTACAATCTCGCGATGAAGAATAAAAGCCTCAGCTACACAATGCTCCACTGGAGCATTGTTACGCATGCTTAGGCACGGCGGATCCAAGAACGCCGAGGCGTTCTTGAAGATAAGGAGGGGTCTATGCTTGGTACTATATTCCTTGTAGTTTACATAATCTTTCAGACCGGCATGTCTATACTGACGGAATATGTCATTAAACAGAACAGGTTTTACAGAACCATCGGCAGAAAAACAAGGATTATTAGAGTGTTAATCTATATCCTTCTTGCGGTCATTCCGATGCTGGGGGCATATCTCCCCAAATGCTCATTTAAATATTTCTGTATGGAATTCGGAAACATCTGGCTGGGATTCTTTATGTACTATTCCGGCTTAGTTATTGTTGTAACTATAGTAAGCCATATCATTCATTTTATTATACGGGATAAAAAGAAGACAGTCCTGGGACACATTCTGAACATTTCCTTAGTCCTGGCTCTGCTCGTCACTATAGGCGGAATGTATCATGCTCAAAAGCCGAGGCTGGTGAACTATGAGATAAATGTAGATAAAAAGACCGAAAGTGTAAAAGAATTGAAGGTCGTCCTTATAGCAGACCTGCATCTCAGCGTAAATTCGGACATAAGAGCGACCGAAAAGATGGTTGAGGAAGTCAACTCGGTGAACCCTGACGTAGTGGTAATTGCCGGTGACATTTTTACAAGTACTTTTGAGGGTCTTAAGAATTCTGAAAAATACGCGGCCTGTCTCAGGGAGATGCAGGCCAAATACGGCGTATATGCCGTATGCGGTAACCACGATGTGGAAGAAAATCTTTTCGGCGGATTTCCGATATCGCCGATATCCGAAGCATTCAGGACGCCGGGAATGGAAAAGTTCTTCGAGGATGCGGGATTCTATGTCTTATATGATGAGAATGTCGAACTGGCAGACGGCGAGGTGATTCTTTCCGGCCGTGTAGACGGAGAGAAGGCCGGAGACGGAACGAGTGATCGTATGAGCGCTGCCGAGCTGCTCGGACCGGTTGATAAAACGAAACCTATTATCGTTCTTCAGCATGAACCGAAACAGTTCAAAGACCTCGCAGACAACGGAGCGGATGTAGTGCTGTGCGGACACACGCATAACGGTCAGGTATTTCCCGGAAACTTTATTGTCCCGTTCTTCAATGAGAATGCTTACGGCGTAAAGGAACTCTATGGTATAGATACGATTGTTACTGCCGGCGTGGGATATTACGGACCGCCTTTGAGGGTCGGTACAGACAGCGAGGTAACTGTCGTGAATATCAAATTTAAGTAAGCCGGAAAATGAATAATATGCCCGGCAAGCGGGAGGCAGCGATGGAAAAAACAGCCGCAACAAATGCAAATAAATTTGTATGGGATGTCAAAGAGTTTAAGCGAAGAAACCGGAAAAACGTATTTCAAAGAGGACTCAAATCCTATGGATTTATGGTTCTTGTAGTATTTATTTTCTCATTTATCGGCGCGGTCTCATTTTTAGCCGCCAACTATGTAAGAGCCTTTGACAGATTGTTTAAACTCGGAACGGAGGATTATAGTCAGGTGGAGGCGGTTGGCGACTATATCGCATCGCTGCCCGTCATTAAAGATACGCCTGACTTTCTGAGAACCGAGATTAGACAGCTGGGAATCAATCTTGCTCAAAATAACAGGGATGTGCTGAGTATTCTGGCATGGAATCGCAGTTACATGGAGAGAAATAAAGGAGAAGTGGTCGGAATCCTTATTATTGCCATGCTTCTGGTCACAGTGGGCTCCTTTTTGATCAGAAGGACGCTGATCGTAGGCCAGAAACGCTTCTATATGGAACGACGATTCAAGGAAGATGTACATCTGAGACGCGTGATAGCACCTTTCGGTCCCCGCACGTTCATAAGGGTCCTCCGGACAATGATTACCTATTACATCTGTATGGGTCTTTGGTTCCTGACAGTTATAGGTGGTATATATAAGCTGTTTGAATACTACTTTGTGCCGTTTATTGTGGCTGAAAATCCGTATGTCACCTGGAAGGAGGCAAGGCAACTGTCCTCCGCCATGACGAAAGGATATAAACTGAAGATCTTGATGATGCATGTGTCATGTCTTCCATATTATCTTGTCTCTCTGATACCGCTCGGAGACCTTCTGATCACCGCACCGTATATGGAGAATATTAAGACGGAGGCATATTTCGGACTCAGGAGCCGCCCCGATATTGACAGGAGCCTTTTTGTGGAGAAAGCCTTTGATCAAAAGGCTTATGTGGACAGACTGGAGTGCGGAGAAAAGCCGGAGGATATAAATGTCGAATTTAAGCTGGAGGATTTTGCAATAACCGGTTCCAGCTTTGATTTGAATGACAAGTATGGTTTTCTCGATGTGATAATGATGTTCTTCCTGTTTTCATTTGTCGGCTGGTTATGGGAGGTCTCACTGCACTTTTATAATTACCATGTATTTGTAAACAGAGGCTTCATGCACGGACCGTGGCTTCCGATTTACGGAGCAGGCGGCGCACTCATTATCTTTCTTCTGAGCAAATACAAGGAAAACAAGCCCAAGCTTTTTATTATGACGATACTGTTGTGCGGAACCCTGGAGTATCTTACAAGTTTCGCGCTTGACTATTTTAAAAATGCACAGTACTGGGATTATAAGGGTATGTTTATGAATCTGAACGGGCGGATTTGCTTTGCCGGACTGATGGCCTTCGCGCTGGGAGGATTCGTAGGCGTCTACATAATCGGACCATTTGTCAAAAGAATGCTTGAATTGCTCGGAAAAAAGAAAACACGTATCGTGTGTTTGGTTCTTGTTGCGGCATTTGCGGTAGACTTGGCATTCTGCATTATTAAAGGACCGAATGTCGGAGAAGGCGTGGGAAGTCAGTTGGAATCAGGGGCCCAGAGCGAGACTTGAACATGCCGATCAGATAATACAGGATCGTGAGAGTGCGTAAGCACGGAACAAGCCTAATTTCACTTTGCGCGTGTATCATAGACTCACGTTACGAGTATTGCGCAATGAAGAATAAAAACCGGAGATGTTGAAAATGAAAATCATGGTAAGTGCCTGCCTGGCAGGTGAGAATTGTAAATATAACGGCGGGAACAACCGGAACGAGAAGGTCCTGCAGCTGACGGAAGGGAATGAAGTGATTACGGTCTGTCCGGAGCAGATGGGCGGTCTTCCGACGCCGCGGGTTCCTTCAGAAATCAGAGACGGCGTGGTCACGGCCGAAGACGGGCGGGTCGTAGATGAAGAATTCCGTGCCGGCGCGGCAAAGTGCCTGGAGATTGCCCTGCGTGAACAGCCGGACCTTATCGTGTTGCAGTCAAGAAGTCCCAGCTGCGGTGTCAAGCAGCGGTATGACGGCACATTTACCGGAACACTGAGAGACGGTTCCGGCGTGACCGCTGAGCTTCTCATGGAGAACGGATTCCGGTGTGTTGATGTGGAGGACTTGATTAAGATTCATAATGGCATAATGATACGAAAGCTGTTCCCGGAAGAAGCCTATTTGCTGAGAGATTTTCTGTACGAGGCGATTTTCATTCCGGAAGGAGTGGAGCCTCCGGCCAGATATATCGTGGAACGTCCGGAACTAAGGATTTATTACGATGACTTTGGTACCGGTCCTGCGGATCATTGTCTTGTGGCCGAAGCAGCCGGTCGTGTGGTGGGAGCTGCATGGACAAGGATTATGAATGATTACGGACATGTAGATGATGAAACGCCGTCGTTTGCCATATCTCTGATTCCTGAATACAGGGGCAGGGGAATAGGAACCGGGTTGATGAAAGAAATGCTTACCCTGCTGAAAGACTGCGGATTCAAACAGGCTTCACTTGCCGTACAGAAAGCAAATTATGCTGTCAGGATGTATAAGGATGTAGGCTTTAAAATAAAAGATGAAAATGATGAAGAATTTATCATGGTATGCGAGTTATAAGAGATATAATACTTTTATCGGAGTAGCGGAGCCACTCCCCATAAAAGCCGATTCATCGGCCACTTTTGATTATCGGGTTCGCGAAACGGTTCCGATGATGTTGAGTGAAGTACATGATTTCAGCAATGTGAGTCACACGGAGAAAACATATGAATGAGAAAATGACGCAGGAGCAGCGTCTGGATTATCTGGTAGAAGAATTCAAAACAGATTCTGTTCAATATAAAAATCTGCAGACACCCGTTGACACGGAGGGAAAACGTCGTATCCTTCGCTCACTGATGAACATCCGTATGCCGAGGCGGATGCCGGAGAGGGTGCTGGAAGTTCAGGACGAATATCTGAAAGGCCGCGCGGATGAAAAGGGAATCGTTCAGCTTAACGATATTCCTGTAATCAAAGATGGCATGTCGATATGGCAGGGTGACATCACACGGCTGGCGGTGGATGCGATCGTTAACGCAGCTAATTCGCAGATGCTTGGCTGCTTTGTGCCGATGCACACATGTATCGACAACTGCATTCACACATTTGCAGGGGTACAGCTCCGTGCCGAATGCGCCCGCCGTATGCAACAGCTTCGCATCCTCTATGGCAATGATTATGAGCAGCCGACTGCTATGCCGATGCTAACGGAAGCTTATAACCTCCCGGCCGGGAAGGTGATTCACATTGTGGGACCGATAGTGGATGCTCAGCTTACGCCGGAACTGGAAAAGGAGCTGGCAGACTGCTACTG
Source organism: uncultured Lachnospiraceae bacterium (assembly GCA_902776305.1). Lineage (GTDB taxonomy): Bacteria > Bacillota > Clostridia > Lachnospirales > Lachnospiraceae > Chordicoccus. Next base: position 13,673 of record CACYPS010000072.1, read on the forward strand.
GAATGTTTTGGAAATGTGTGCGCTGAATAATCTTAAGAGCGTGGCTTTTTGCTGTATTTCCACGGGCGTATTTCATTTTCCGAATGCCCGTGCGGCCGAAATTGCCGTACGGACGGTCAAAGAATGGCTTTCTGCCCATCCCGGAACGATGGACAGAGTGATCTTTAATGTTTTTAAGGAGGAGGACAGGGCGTATTATGAAGCAGAACTTCGCTGAACTATCGAACGGATATCTTGAAAGCATACAAAAAGGGATAAAAACGGTTCAGAACTTTAAAGGTAATGTTTCTGCCGGAAAGGGCACGAGGGAAGAACAGCTTAACAGATTAACGGAAGAAATCCGTACTGCCGACGCCATTGTGATCGGTGGCGGGGCCGGGCTGTCAACGTCTGCCGGACTGACATACAGCGGGGAGAGGTTTGACAGATATTTCGGAGATTTTGCCGCAAAGTTCGGCATTCAGGATATGTATTCCGGGGGATTTTATCCGTTCCCGGATGAGGAGACCCGTTGGGCATGGTGGTCCAGACACATCTATGTGAACCGCTATGTATATCCTCCCGTACCTGTTTATCAGAAGCTTCTTAATATGGTGCAGGACAAAGATTATTTTGTGATTACCACAAATGTGGATCACCAGTTCCTGAAGGCCGGTTTCGACAAAGAAAGACTGTTCTATACGCAGGGTGATTATGGTCTCTGGCAGTGCAGCAAGCCCTGTCATAGAAGAACTTATGATAACAAGGGTAAGGTGGTAAAAATGCTCCTCGCCCAGGGATTTGTGATCGGCGAGAACAGTGAACTGATCGTCCCGGTCAAAGACAACGGTGCTACGGATTTCTCGATGTTGTCAATGAGGATTCCATCAGGCCTTATTCCTTACTGCCCTGTCTGCGGTGAACCGATGAGTATGAATCTGCGTGCAGACGACACATTTGTGGAAGATGAGGGCTGGAAAAAAGCTTCGGCTGCGTATGCAGAATTTCTGCGAAGCCACAAGGATAAACATGTTCTGTATCTTGAACTTGGGGTTGGAGCTAACACCCCGGTCATAATCAAATATCCGTTCTGGCATGAAACATATCATAATAATAAAGCCGTCTATGCATGTCTGAATTACGGGGAGGCATTCTGCCCTGCGGAAATCGAGGATAGAAGTATCTGTATTGATGGAGATATTGCCGGAATCTTTGGTTGGTAATACTGAACCTAAGAGATTTATGAAATGGAAAGAATGAGGAAAACAGTTAATTGACTCAAACTTCCCACATGAAATATCCGAGCTGTCTTACCATTAAATAATGCATCGTCGGGACGCTCCCGCTCGGTCTCGCTGGCAGCGGTACTAATAAATTTTCGGCGCTGACGCTTGAAAATTTAAAGTACCGGCCGCTCGACGACGCCGCTCCGATTGCAT
>CACYPS010000073.1 GCA_902776305.1 uncultured Lachnospiraceae bacterium
CAATACGGGCATTACCGAAGTAAAAGAAGAAAAGGCGTGTACTTCGGTAAAATCAGTCAGCCGGGAGTCAATTCAATACGGGCATTACCGAAGTAAAAGCAAGAATGCCGATTACTTCGGTAAAATCAATCAGCCGGGAGACAATCCAATGCGGGCGTTACCGAAGTAAAAGCAAGAATGCCGTTTACTTCGGTAAATCCCTCCCGCCGCCACCTACGCCCACATTGCCATTTGCAGGAAGTAACATATCAAGGTATACTTTATATGTAGAACTTCATGTGTATGAAAGGACAAAGACATGGCAAGACTCTATTTCCGATACGGCGCAATGGGCTCCTCCAAGACCGCCAACGCACTGATGGTCAGATACAATTACCTTGAAAAGAATCAGCACCCGGTCCTGCTGAAACCGCGGACCGACACCAGAGACGGAGAGACCATCGTGAGGTCGAGAATCGGTCTTCAGGCAGAGTGCGTGTTCGTGGATGAATTCCTTGGAGATATGCCAAAGCCGGGAAGCCGAGCCAGGGTCGGACTGGAGAGCCATGACATAGCAGCGGTCATCGTCGATGAGGCGCAATTCCTCACGGAAGAACAGGTCGACATGCTGTCTGACATTGTGGATATATATGATGTTCCCGTGCTCTGCTACGGGCTTCGGACAGACTTCACGGGACACTTTTTTGAGGGTGCCCGCAGACTCATGGAGATTGCGGATGTGATAGAAGAGGTGCCTACTGTCTGCTGGTGCGGGCGGCGCGCGCAGTACAACGCGAGGGTGAAAGACGGAATGATTGTACGAACCGGTGAGCAGGTCATGCTCGGGGGAAATGAATCTTACGTGTCCCTGTGCAGAAGACATTTTAAGGAAGGAAAATTGTCGGAGGTTCAGAACTCTATTGCTTTTAAAATGTAGAGGTAGTATTATCTAATTAATATCTCATAATACATAAAATATACAGAAAATTATATAATAATAAATGAACTGCGTGACTATGATTTTTACGAATTACAATTGATGGAGGAAATTATATGGGCCTGATTGTCGCAATCATCACAGCCATAATCTGTACCGTCGTGTATGTCAGAATGTATAAGAGGGAGCTTCCGGAACCCGCCGGAGTAAAGAAAGCAGCCATTCCGGTCGCACTCGGCGTGCTGGCCGTCATCCTGGTAGCGCCGGTAACCATTCTCATATCATTATCGACCAGGAGGCTTTTGGGAACTTCGATTAAGGAAGCCATCTCTTCGCCGATTCTGTCAGCCCTTGTTCAGGCTTTTCTGCTTGCCGGTTTTACGGAAGAATTGGTCAAGTTCCTGATGTTTCTGATAACGATAAAGATCGTCAAACCCAGGAATGTCTACGAATATGGTATGTTCTGCGCGGGCATCGGCTTCGGTTTTACCGTTCTTGAGGATCTCTTCTACGGAGCCACCAACCCTATAACAGCAGTGACCCGCTTACTCTTCTTCGCAATGCATATGATGTTCGGGCTTCTGATGGGTATACACCTGGGATTCGCCAAATACAGCAAGAGAGAGGGTCTTAATGATGCCGGGAAGCATATCTTCCTTGCCTTTTTCCTGCCGGTCCTGTGGCACACTATATTCGACTCGGTGACGACTGTAAATCCCGCATTGGATTCGAATAACGATACTGTTCAGATGATAGGACTTATCGTTGCACTGATCGTCATGGCTGTCTCGATCACGCTGCAGTTCGTACTTCTTATACGATTTAAGAAGAAGACGGCAGAATATTGCGGCATGATGGTGACGGATCCCGAACCTTCAGACACTTACAGAAACGGAGAAGAGAATGGATAAAAAAAGAATATTTTTAATTGTACAATCCATCCTCTGTGTAGTGATTGCCCTGATGCTTGCCATAGCAGCAATCGGTATATACAGGGATGGACTGGCCCTGAAAGCGGCCGATCCCCTGAGCTGGATCTATACCCGTGAGAAAGCGGTCGTGGCATTGGTGCCTGTTCTGCCTCTCATAATCCTGAGCCTGATCATGACTATTGTGGGACTTGTTATGGGAATTCGGGATGAAGAAGGGCATAAGATTGTGAAAGACACCGAGTGGCTGAGGAATATGACCGCTGACCGGGTGGCATCTGCGAGTGATGAAATGAAGGCGGAGAGGGCGAAACAGAAGAAAATGTTCTATGCCGGCTGGGCTGTATTTGCAATCTCCATGATCCCGATTTTGCTCTATATCACGAACGGAGACCATTTTCCGAACGGAGATCTGGAGAGTATGTTCCTCTCATTGATCGCGCATATCCTTCCCTGGATTGCGATCGGCCTTGCTGCACTGATGATTTCTTCCGTCCTGCAGGAAAAGAGCATGCAGCGTGAGATTGTATATGCAAAAGAGCAGATCAAATCGGAGAAAGCAAACAATGTCAGGCCCGTTGCCAAAAAGAAAGCACAGGATGTGTACAGCAGACTGAAGATCCTTCGTATCGCACTGCTGGTTCTCGCATGCGTGCTGATCGTTGCGGGCGTCTTCAACGGAAGCGCCAACGATGTATTTGGCAAGGCAGTAAATATATGTACGGAGTGTATCGGCCTTGGATAATAAGAATACAATGAATGCAGGATGGCAGAGTCTCCGTCCATCGAAAAGAAGACTCATTCAGCTTTACAGTGCGCTTCTGCATAACGCGCATCTGAAAGGCTTTATTGTCGGTGAAATTTATCAGGGTAATGCTAAATATGCATGTGTTCCGGGCTTTAACTGTTATTCCTGCCCCGGAGCGATCGGTGCCTGTCCGCTCGGCGCGCTCCAGAATGCGCTGGCTTCTACCGGACATCGCGCCGGATGGTACATGATGGGTATCATCCTGCTTTTCGGAGTGATGCTGGGACGCACAATATGCGGATGGCTCTGCCCGCTGGGCCTCCTGCAGGAGCTTTTGCATAAGATCCCGACGTTCAAACTCAAGAAGAATAGATTGACAAGAGCACTGTCATGGCTGAAATATGTGGTGCTGGCGGTATTTGTTGTGGCAATCCCGCTCTGGTATGGAGTGAAACATGATATTCCGGTACCGGGATTTTGCAAATACATCTGCCCCGCAGGTACCTTCGGCGGCGCGGTAGCACTGCTCTCCAATCCCAACAACACGGGGCTTTTCGGCATGTTGGGCGTTCTCTTTACACGCAAATTCGTGATCTTGACAGTTATTGCGCTGACATGTATCTTCTGCTACCGCAGCTTCTGCCGTTTTCTCTGTCCTCTCGGAGCTATTTACGGGCTTTTCAATCGGTTCTGTCTTGTTGGCGTGCGGGTCGAAGAAAATCGCTGCAACGGCTGTGGCGCCTGTGTGATGAACTGCGGTATGGATGTGCGGCACGTGGGAGATCACGAATGCATCCATTGCGCGAAGTGTATGGATGTCTGCGCACAGAAAGCTATCTCCCTGAAAGCAGGTAAGGTTGTACTCAGCGCTCCGGCGGATGCGCGGCGCGAAGAGAAAGCTGCTAAGAACGGCAACAACGGAAGAATTGTTACCGGCGCTATGATAGCCGTGCTATGTCTGGCTCTCGTGTGGTTCAATTTCCTCGACCCGGCTGTCCGGGCGGAAACGGGAACGCAGGGCGTACAGATCGGAACGGGTGAAGTAAGTACCGGTTATGACCCCGGTATGGAGCTCGAGGACTTTACACTGACCTGCCTTGACGGCACAGAGTTCCATCTTGCGGATACACGGGGAAAGGTCGTCTTCATTAATCTGTGGGCAACATACTGCGGACCATGTGTGCATGAGCTGCCGTATTTTAACGATTTGTACAAGGAACACGGAGACGATATAGCCATGCTCGCTGCGCATTCTTCCATCGTGACGGATGATCCGGCAGAGTTCCTGAAAGATAAGGGGTGGGAGATACCTTTTACTGTTGACACGGATGATGACCTGCTTTGGAAAATAGTCAACGGTTCCTCGACCTTGCCTCAGACGATTGTTTTGGATAAGGACGGTATCGTTGTTTATAACCAGAAAGGGTCCGTGACACCGGAGATGCTCGAGGCGCTTTATAAGCAGGCAGAGCAGGGGTACTATTAGTATACGAATACTTCCCGCGCGGAGAATGTACCGCGGAAGTATGAGTGATATATCGGAAGTTGCGCAGCAACTAACGAAAAAAGGCACATAAATGCGCTGAATTATGATTATCGGGTTCGCGAAGCGGTTCCGATAAGATTGATACAGAAGTATGGAAGCAGCACTTCACACATGAACAATTTTTAAGGAGGAAAATATGACACAAATGAAAAAAATCTTTGCTTTATGTTTAGTTCTGATTCTGGCCGCAAGTGCGCTCGCGGGCTGCAGCTCGAAGCCGGGAAAATATGAGATTCTTGTGACAGATGAGGCAGGTGACCCCGTCGAGGGAATTACGATACAGTTCTGTTCGGACACTTTGTGCGATACGCAAACGACAGACGCGACAGGTATCGCGGCTTTCGAGAAGGAACCGGGCAAGTATACGATCCATGTGCTCAAAGTAACGGAAGGCTATGCGGAGGATGACACGGAGTATGAGGCACCGGAAAAGCCGGGGCAGGTGACGATCGTTCTTAAGAAGAAATAAAACAGCATGAAAGGAAGGAAGCGTATGAAAAAATTAGTAGGAGCGATAGTTGCAGCGATGCTGATCGCCTTGCTTGCCACCACAGTGTATGCTGAAACGACCAGCATCGGACTTGAACTTGGCGAGGAGATGCCTGACTTTACCGCACCGCTTACAGACGGCACGACAGTTACACTCTCTGATCTTTTGAAGGAAAATGATCTGGTTGTCGTCAATATATTTACCAGCTGGTGCCAGCCCTGTGAAAAAGAATTTCCTGCTATGGAAGAGGTTTATGAAGCCAACAAAGACCGTATGACAATCGTGTCTCTGTCCCGTGAGCCGCAAGATACTTTGGAGATCATCGCGGATTATAAGGAGAGCCATGGCCTTACATTCCCGATGGGACTTACCGAGGATAATCTGAGCTTTCTTACCTTATCGGGCGTTCCGGTAAATATCTTTATTAACCGCGACGGCAAAGTTGCCTATGTTCGAGTAGGAGCTTTTCTTCAGATTCAGGACTTTGAGGACAAGGTCAATGCAATGCTCGATCCGAATTACGACGGGAAGGTTTTTGCGGAAGACAGGGCTGTCAGTTTAACCCCGTATCTTTTCGGAGGAATCGGCATATTTAGTCTTCTTCAGGTAATCAGTTTATGGATACTTCTGCGCAAGGCAGGAAAGCCGGGATGGCACAGTCTTATCCCGTTATTGAACAGTTATCAGGAGTTCGATATCGGTTGGAACGGATGGTTCGGCATCCTTTCAGATCTCCTGATGTTAGGCGGATTAATCTCTGGCGCACTCGAAGCGAATCTGATCTTCAGGTATGGTCTGCGTATTCTGAGCCTGGCGGTTGCGGTTCCGGGATGCATTAAGATAGCGAAGTCCTTCGGAAAAGGAACTGTGTTCGGTGTGCTGATGGCTATTCCCGGACTCAGAGTGATCATGAGACTTATTCTCGGTCTGAGCAAGGCAAAGTATCTGGGAAAAGGTTGATATTCAAGAACGCCTCGGCGTGCTTGCCGCGACGTGCGCGGTGCGTAAGTGTCTTCCACTTCGCACGTCTGCGATCCGCCTGCAGCGGTACTATGGTCGCAGGATTCGTCTTATGGGAGCGGACGCTCATTTTGTTACTAAAAGTTGGAAAGGCTTTACAATAAAGGAGGTACTACATGTTAACCGGCAGTCTTACTATTTCTGATAAGTATGATTATCTCAGCGACAAATTTGCCAAGGTCTATGCTTTTCTGAGAGAAAATGATCTTGCTGCTCTCCCGGTGGGAAACATTCAGTTAGATGGAAATGACATCTATGCCATGGTGCAGAGCTATACCACAATGGGACCGGATGAGTGCAAGTTCGAAAGCCACAGAAATTACTTCGATCTGCAGTATGTCGTGGAAGGAGAGGAGTTATTCGGATATGCACCGGTATCCACACTGGAGCCGTGCATGGAATATGATCCGAACCGCGATCTGATTTTCTATAATGAGCCGGAGCTCAGCGGAGCGACGATACTGAAGGCGGGCGATTTTGCCATTGTGGCACCGGAGGATGGACATGCTCCGCGCCGGATGACGGCTAACGGACCCTGTCCGATCAAGAAAATCGTGGTAAAAATCAAGATTTGACGGAGACTTTAATCTCGGACGCGGGGGTGCATCCCGTGTGAGAGACAAGTTCTTTTTTCGCATAATCATAGATTTAGCGATGAGAATTCTGTGATAGAGATTAAAAAAGAGGCTGTCGCATTAGACGGTGTCACCACTATATATGGCAGACATTTGCAAATAACGTCTGCCATATATAGTGGCGGCGCGCCTTAGTGCGACAGCCCCTTTTATAGTGCATTTGAAATATTTTCCGTGCCCGAGAGCGATAGGCTTCCGTCTGCGGTGACAGAGCAGAGTGCCGTGATTATTGAGTCGTAGCGGATAGGTGCAAAGGCTCATCGCCGCAGTGAGGACGGTGAAACCGGAAAATCAAAATATGTATCCGGGAACGGTTCATCTCTCAGCGTAAAATGCCACCACTCACAGTCAATAGGCGCAAATCCCGATTTTTCCATGAGCGAACGGAGCATCATACGATTCTCATACTGTTCTTCGGTGATGCCTTTGTAATCCGGGTGTGACACCACGCTGAACATGTCAAACGGACTTCCCATATCGACTTCCTTGCCTGTGCGCATGTCGAACAGAGTCAGGTCGACAGTGCTTCCACGGCTGTGGCTGGACTGACTCGCAATGTAACCCTTGACAAACAGCTCCTGCTTTTCAAGATCGGGATAAAAATAGGGCTTCATCCTCAGATCCAGATCTTCGATCCCCCATAACACAAAGTGTCTGACGGCCCTTGCCGGTCTGTATGTGTCAAAGATTTTGAGACGGTAGCCGAGGACATTTGCTTCATTTGCAACCATTTTAAGCGCTCTTGCAGCTTCCCTTGTCAGCAGTGCGCATGGCTCCTCATACCCGTCTATGCGATCACCTATAAAATTGTATGTTGAGTAGTAACGGATCTCCTGAATAATGCCGGGAACATAGTCGGCAAGTAAAACAAAGTCAGATGAGTCCATGGTTACTCTCTTCATGTAATCTAACATGTTGTCTAACTTCATAAAAACCTCCAAACTGAGATATATCAGCTGACGCTGACCTGAAGTCCCGCGCCGGCCTCGTGAGCGGTACTTGAAACAGGCGTTGTCCCTGAAAAGACTATACCGCACAATTGCGATTTTGTCTTTAACAAGTTCGCATTAATGCGCGGAGATACCCTGAAGACCAAGCCTTGACACTAACTGCCCTTGAGAATATTATGATTATGACGCCAAAAGTCGATTACGGATTGTTCCGTGCTTGCGTATTTCCACGCGAAATAGCGTAAAGTTTAATTAACTTAAACTTCCCACACAGATACCACATGCAGTCTTATCATTAAATAATGCATCGTCGGGACGCTTTCGCTCGGTCTCGCTGGCAGCGGTACTAATAAATTTTCGGCGCTTACGCTTGAAAATTTAAAGTACCGGCCGCTCGACGACGCCCTGTTTGAGTAATTAATCATTAAAAATGCATCATCGGGACGCAGGCCTGCAATGAATCCACAAAAAGAAATTCGTCACTGACGAAAATACAGAGGTGTGATATGAAAAGCTATCTTATTAAAGACACTACAAGAGAAGAAAGAGAGCAGATCGTTGCCGATTCTATCGGAAATATTGACGGATCATGCGACGGATGCGCCTCCGGCCTGATTGATATGTATCAGGACTACATTGACGGCATAAAGGAACTGAGAGACATCAACATGGAATTCCGTGCACACTATGTTTCCGGTGACGAAGGCCCGGTCAAGGAGTCTTGCGGCTTTATAATGTAAATAAGAGTGAAGGCGGCTCATATGAGCGGCAGGTGAATAAGCAGACAAAGAGAGGCTGACGCATCACTTGATGTGTCAGCCTCGTACCATTTTAATCTCACACAAGCAGCTCCGGTATCAGCTGAATTGTGTGACGGTCCATCTCCGGATAATCCGGATCGATTCCCGTGACAGCCTGTTCCCGAAGATCAAGCTCCGGAAGCTCCTCCCACGGAATCAGGCACGCGTGTGTCCTGTCATGCCGATTTTTTCCGATCTTAATATTGGAATAACCTTTTTCTGCTTTTTCGCGCTTGTATAGTTCTGCCCGCGCATTCCACTCTTCTATCGACATCGTCTGATAGCGGTGGGCAAATAAAAATGCGCACCACCTCTCATGCTCTGTCCGGTAGAGCGTCTCCTCCTGCTTTTTCGTAAGCATCAGACCGTTCTTAAGCACATCTTCCTTAGTCTTTCCGACCATATGCAAAAATGCCGGCACAAAATCCGCGGCAGCCTCTGAACTCAGGCGGTTGAAATAATCGCAGGCAATCCAGTTTTCTTCTGCTGTTTTTCCATTGTTTCCGCAGTAATGCTGATTCAACTCCTTGGCTCTCCGGTCCATAGCCTCTCCGGACACTATGGCGTGGTTGTAAAGAGGCCAGGTCTTCCGCACAATTCCGTCTTCCTCCGTGCGAATTTCTGTCACCTCAGATGAACGGCACGACATGAGATAAGCTTTGGGATTTATCGTATGCAGGATGTTCGCATAGGAATATTCCAGTTCCGAATCTGTCTGCCCGCCCGTGGCAATCACAATGTACCGCAGATCCCCGGCGTGACGGCGGAGATAGTCAAATGCTTCTTCGCTCCGTCCATCCTTATCCGAAAATGAAATATCATACTGATTCAGCATGCCCTCGTACATCAATTTGAAGGCACCGCTCTTTGATTTTCCCGCAGGATCAAAAATCATGGCTGAAAAATGACTTCCGGCAAATTGTCCATGCATGACCAGCGCTTTTAAAGCGGCCTGTCCCATGGTTCCGAATCCGACGATCATGACATGGAAATCTTCATTTGCACAGGCATTTTCGTTGAATGTAAGGGTTTTGTACGGAGGACAGTCTGTGATCATAATTCTCGCGGCAAGAGAGGTGTCTTCGAAGACGTGGATATTTTCAAAACCGTAGTGCGTATCGGTGTTCATCAGGGAGGATATGTCAAAATATTCATTTGCACATAGAATCAGACGTGTGCCGGCTGTCGGCACCCGGAGATTTTTCATGGATTTGCGGAAGGATCGAGCGTAAGCGATATTTTCCGCGGCAGAATCGCCCACCGCGTAAACGGTGACCTCTCGGCCGGGTCGGCCCATAGCGATTGTCTTCAGGAACGATTCGGTCGCCGAGGAAGCGGCATTGTGAGAGGTATGGACCGCTCTCATATCCCGTATTTTTCCCAGAACTTCACCCGGCATGTTCTTATCACAGATAAAGAGGACTTTTTCCCCCTGGCTGCACAATTCACTTCCGAGATACAGAGTATGGTCGTTCACAAACGGAAACACGTTCAGTTCTCCCCTGCGCAGCATAATCCCTCTGACACGGTTCATAAGACCCGAGCCGAAAGCCGTCATCGCAGCGCTCGCTGTGACGTAGAGGGCGAGAATCTGCGCTATATAAAAGAAGAACTGGATCGGCAGCAATTCAAAAAAGGACAAATTAGACATGTCTTTGAGCGAATCTTTTCCGAGAAACATTCCGATAACGGCAAAAAGCGTCTTGAGAATTGCTATGACTGTGTTTTCTTCATCTATTGAGTATCCGTACCCATAAAGGAAGAAGCCGAGAAAATTGGCCAATCCGCCGACAAGGATTAAAATTTTCTTAGTTGCCTGCGGCTTAAGAAGCAGATTGGCAATTAATACCAGCATGATCGCACATGGCGCAGACACAACAATAAAGACTTTCATGACGACCTCCCGTAATAGTTACGACGTTCTTAATTCATGGAAAAAGAGGAGTGACTCTCCACGTAATTAAGCTCCTGCCACATCTGCATGTACTCATCAAAAATACGATCATTCTCCATATATCCCGGCATGTCGGTCGGGAACATAAGATAATAGTATTCCTCAGCATTTCTTCCCAGTTCACTGTAACTGGGTAAATGTTTGTAATCCTGTGTTTTGCTGTAGCAAAGGGAAAACAGTTCACCTCCATTGCTCAAACCTTCGCGAATCTGCCAGGCGGACCTGCTGCTCTCGTGGTAGAAGACAAAATTTTCGTTTTCTTCCATGACAGTAATCTTACCTTTCCAGGATATCGGCATGACAATGACGGGACCGCTGCGGAAAGTATATGTCAGGGACTCCTCATCTGTGGAAACGGAGTAGATCCACCGCGGATCCAGTGTTGGTTCCGGCGTGGTCTTGACTGACGAATCCGGTTCTGAAACAGTGTCGGAAGATGTGTCTGTGACTGCTGCGGCAATGCTGTCCGCACTTGTTGTGCTGCTGTCCGGGCTCACTGTACTGCTGTCCGCTGTTGTCACCGCGGGACCGGTCTGTTCGGGAGGCTCTTTTGTGGATTTGTTTTGAGAAACAGCAAAGAAGATGAGAAGTGCAGCCAGAACGATACCCAGACCTGCTGCGATACGGATATCCGGCTTTTTCTTTTCAGTTACTGTAGACTCTGCATTTTGAGCGTTCGATTCGTCGGGAATATCCGTGGCGGGATCGATTTTGCAGGGGTCCATGTAGGAGCAGGACTCTATTTTATCCAGGAAGCGGACCTCATCCGTGAAGTTATAGCGCAGGACGCTCTGCTGGGAAGACAGCTGTAATTCCATTCCCGCCGGTATTTCCGTTTTCTCCAGAACAACGGAGAGGAGAGGCTTGCCTTTGGACATGGCATAATTGATCTCTCTTCTGCAGTTGACAGACTCCATGGAGTCATTTGTGATCATAGCCAGGACCATCTCTGCGCGAAGCAGATGATTGGCAATATTTTCCGGCCATTCCGAACCCGGCTCGATTCCCTCGTCATACCAGATCCGGTAGCCTCTTGCCGCGAGCTTCTCAATCAGATCGAACACTTCACGGCTGTCTTTATGCGCGTAACTGACAAAAATAAATGGGAGATTTCCTTCGTAAGCAGCAATCATGATTTCACCTGCCTGTAGATAGTTTTAGATAGATTAATTATATCAAAGCGCAATAATGAATGCAATTTAGACGTACAAATCCTATTGACAGAGAAACAACAGATTAGGTGCGTAAGGTTTATCTGCTTTTTTCCACATTTGCACTATTATATTGTATAATATGATTACAATGCCAAGTATCATTCTGACATCGAGCTTGCTCGAGTGGGAAGAATGATACTTGAGGCATGCCCTACATGAGCAAGAAGTGTGGGAGTGAATGCGTGTTATGGCGCTTTACGAGTGTTAATATCTAAAACTTCCCACTTGCAGTTCTTTAGCAGTCTCATCATAAAAAAATGCATCGTCGGGACGCTTTTAACTGTAATCTACGTTTGAAGTGGGAAGTTTGAGCTAATATTTTTTATTATCAGGAGGAATACATGGAATTAAGAACAGAGATCTTCAGTCAGTTCGACAAGAAGTGGGCACTGCTTACAGCCGGGGATAAGGACAACTTTAATACGATGACGATCAGCTGGGGAGGACTCGGCACTTTGTGGAACAATCCTGTTGCCACAGTCTATGTGAGAGCGTCCAGATTTACGCATGAATTTATGGACGCGAATGAGTATTTCTCGATAAGCTTTTATCCGGAGCGATACAGGAGAACACTGGCTGAGCTCGGATCTAAGTCCGGAAGAGACATGGATAAAATGCATGTGCCCGGACTCACGCCGGTCACGGCTCACGGAACGGTTTCTTTTGAGGAGGCCGAAGTCACATTAATCTGCCAGAAGCTGTTCAAACAGCAGCTGGACGCAGCAAATATGCCGGAGGATGTCGTAAAGGATTTCTATGCGGACCAGGATATGCATGATATGTATATCGGGAAAGTAGTTGCGGTTATCTAAGTCGGAAAACCGCATGAGAAGATATGCAGCATATAGCATCTGATACATCGAAGAACCGGATAAAAAGGAGCAAGTATGCGTCTAATTATGAGTATCGGGTTCGAGAAGCGGTTCCGATAATATCGTTTATCAAAAGAATGGAGGATATAGCAATGATTTATGATTTTGCGGTCACTACAGGAAAAGGAGCGCAGCTGAATCTGTCAGACTACAAGGGAAAAGTCATCCTGGTCGTTAACACCGCGACCGGCTGCGGTTTCACGCCGCAGTACGCGCCTATTGAGCAGCTGTATAAAGACTATCATAATCAGGGGCTGGAGATTCTCGACATTCCGTGCAACCAGTTCGGAGGTCAGGCTCCCGGTACGGATGATGAGATTCATGAGTTCTGTACGCTGCATTTTAATACCACATTCCCGCAGATGAAGAAAGCGGATGTAAACGGCGAAAATGAGCTGCCGCTGTACACTTATCTGAAATCCCAGAAGGGCTTCGAGGGGTTCGGACCGCATCCGTACAAAGAGCTGCTTGAGAAAATGTTCGCAGAGGCAGATCCGGATTGGGACAAGAAGCCGGACATCAAGTGGAACTTTACAAAGTTCGTTGTCAATCGTGACGGCGAGGTGGTCGCAAGATTCGAGCCGACGGCGGATATGGCTGAAGTGGAGGCTTGCATAAAAGAGTTGCTGTAAAGAAATAGAAGTTTAATGAAGGCACAAAAAACCCGAGCGGTTACGTCCCGCTCGGGTTTTTTAGGCTCATCTTAATCTTATATCAGCTGTGGAAATCACGCTAACTGAGATTCGTATCGACTTCCTTGCTTACGCTCATTATACAGATTTCTTGCCGTTTTTAAGAATTGCGTCGATCAGATAAATGATACCGCTCTTTCTCTTAATATAGATCTGTTTCTTGCCGCCGTTTACATTTGAAAGCTCGTTGAGGTTCATTTCCTTCATATTTGTATTCTTCATTTTGATTCTCCTGCATAATGAATGATATTCGTTTTACATCGGTGTAGATGTTGTTATTTGTTTTCACCGATGTAGAGCTTGTTATTTGCTTTACCTCTGTTTATACGAAGGTTCTGAAGGAGAGTACAAAACAAAAAATTTGAAAATAAAATTTGAAAATAAATCGAAGAAAGTTCGAAATACTGCTAAGAATAAAGCTTTCGCTACACAATGCATAGGCACGGCGGATCGCAGACATGCGCTTACGCGCCACTTGATTCATCCCCGGTATCCGGTGCCGGAACCACAAAGTATTCCCTGCAGCAGAGGACCCCGTCGCTGATCCCTTCGTTTATCGTTTCTTTCGAGACATCTTTGAGGCAGCATATGAGAGTACCGTCTTCGCCGTCATATTGTTTGTCGTAGCGGTATATCCAGGCACCGTCCTTCCAGATAGCTGTTTTTCCGTATTCGTTGAGGAAGATATCCCCGTCGGAGTAATCGCCGATCAGACAGAGACCATATCTGCTTTTTGTTATACTCGGCAGATTAAGGTCCAGGGGAGATATCTCCTCACATTCCGAGACATCTTTTATCTCCGGATAATTCACATATCCGGCAACGCCGCCGTTCAGATAGTTGACATCCGCTGTGAGTTTATAGAATCCGCCGTTTTTCATGGATTCGGCCGCATACGTTTTGATTTCATAGATGGAATCGACAGTATAGACCCGGTCCTCATACATGAAGGCATATATTTTCGCATCGTACTGCGTGTCCGTGAACATCTCATCGGTGGTTCCCGACGTCGATACTTTCGGTTTGCGGCCGCAGCCGCACAGTAGAACAGCGGGAAAGATTACACACAAAAACATGAGACGAATTGAATATTTGAATACAGAAGATCCTGTATAAGAAAAACGCTTCATAAATAAATAGAATCCTTTCTGCCTTTATCTGTCCCAATCATACCTGCGCTCACAATCTCCCGGGAGACGATTCAAAATATAGTTCGATACGAACGGGAAGTCTCCTTCCGGAGTGTAAACGCGAATTTTCTTGACCTTTCCCATCAGTTCCAGATACTTTCCCGTGATAATGACTGTTTTTGCTTTATCATAATCAAAGTATACGGAAGACTTTCCATATCCGTTTTTGATGTATATATCCGACATTTTATAAGTCTCATGAGGATCGTCGGCGCTAAAAGCCAGCCGAAACGTCAGAGCGGTAATCAAAAGGTATATTGCTACGCATCCGACAACAATCCCAAAATGCATAGGGTTTCTGAACTTATATGCAAGATACCCGCCGAAGAGCAGCAGAAAAACTGCGATACCGAGGCATGCATATAAGCCCGGCTTTAGACTCTCCCGGTAGTACTCCGGATCGATGGAACATGTCCAGACGTAGGAATCATCCGGTTCTTTTTTAATATTTGATGAATATTCTTCCATAATTTGTTCCTCCAGGGTCAGGCGACCATGCTTGCATGGTCATCTGACCCGCCAATCAAAGTATGAATGCGAAGTAGTGGGCAAGCCATAGTTTTGGGTATAGCCAATAAACCCACCTGTTTTTCAAGGTG
>CACYPS010000074.1:0-3304 GCA_902776305.1 uncultured Lachnospiraceae bacterium
TCGGCGGCAACTCGTCCACCTTGAAAAACAGGTGGGTTTATTGGCTATACCCAAAACTATGGCTTGCCCACTACTTCGCATTCATACTTTGATTGGCGGATCAGATGACCATGCAAGCATGGTCGCCTGACCCTGGAGGAGCAAATTATGGATAAAAAACAAGTATTGCCTTGGTGGCAGAAATACACATTAACACTAAATGAGGCATCTGAGTATTTTGGAATCGGATATAAGAAACTAAAAATGTTTGTTGAGGGGCATTCTGACGAAGAGTTTGTTCTGTGGAATGGTAACAGAGCACTTATTAAGCGTGAACAGTTCGAAAGATATATCGACAATCAGATGAAGGTTATTTAACAGAAGCCGGATAGAGCGTGTAACTACCTGGCTCATCACATGAGGGAAATGTACTATTTTTTACTTTCTCGCTCGTATTTACTTCTATTAAGAGCGAGAAAGTAAGATGATAAATGGAAGTGATTTGATTATAAGTATGGCTTCAGTGTTTCGATTAGATGATGGACCATTGTTCCGGGGGTGGATTTGCTTGGCGTTTTTCCGGTATTATTCTTTTCCAACATCTTTGCGTTTCGGATCGCATCATCCATATAAGGCCGGAGGACATCAAACATATCCGTCCGGTTCTTATAATAGGTTCCAAGGTTTCCCTCCTTCAGGCATTCGTTAAGCTTCGGCCAGTATTCATCCCGATGTAGGTCCGCTTGCAGGAACATGAAATGAAGCAGAAACCAAAGCTCGATGCACTGGTTTGACCATATGGGATGATATCTGGTTTCGTCTGTGCTTTCTGCAGCACAAAGCTCTGCGGTACGGTCAAAGTTTTCAGACGGGAAATCGTCCTTGTCAAAGACCAGCCAGACATGTTTATAAACATTATTGCTCATAGCCACGTCTTTCACCGCCCGATTAAAGAGGTTTACCGTGTTGTCGCCTTTGCCCGAGATATCCAGATGGATACGATCGCGGTATTTGGAATCGATCGTCTCTTTGATTCTCTCGAAATACTTCGGTTCGGTTTTTGTTCCTTCGGAAACGATCAGATGATATTCCGGAGAGATCATCTGACGGGAATCACGACGGGGCTTCATCCAGGACTTGCCCATGTCAGATTTTTTGGGAGGCTTTCGGCTCATGATCACACCTCCCAGCTCAGCATATTCTTGAGATACGGGTCAGCCCCATACCGACCTTCCAGATACTGCTTATCATAAGCGGCCGTGTTGTTGATGGGATCATTATTCTCCTTGCGAAGCTCAGAGAGAGAATAGACTTCACTGCTGTTTTCCGAATCCAAGGCTGCGAACCAGATCTCATCCCTGCGGAAGATGCTGTTCTTCATCGTGGACATGTCGTGAGAAGTGAAGAGCAGCTGGGCACCGTTCTTATTGATCTCCGGGTTTGTAAAGAGCCGGATTACATAGCGGAGAAGCTTCGGATGCAGCTTTGCATCCAGTTCATCAACGATTACCAGACGTCCCTCCTTCAGGGCCATCAGGATAACAGGCAGCGCTGCGAACAGCTTTCGGGTTCCATCGGACTCGCTGGAAAACGGGAGCTCATAGAGTGTATCATGCAGCGTCCGCTGCAGGTAAAATTCATTGCTCTGCTGATCAAAACGGTACCCGGTGATGCCAATCCCCATGTCGTTCATCATGGTAAGGAACTGCTTCTTTGATATGTCATCGTTGGAGAGAAGGATCTGCTGCTCAGCCAATGGATTCGCATAGTTTCTGATGATGCACTCCTCAAACCAACGAATGACTTCTGCGATTACGGGGATGGAATAGCCTATCGCAAGGAAGGATAGCAGAGGCATCTTGGCATTCACTTCGGTGTTGATATTCTTGCTTCCGAGGATAGTTCCAAGGGAGATTCCTTCATGATTTCTTTCAAAGATCTTCGCTGCCCGGCTGGCCCCGAGCTTGCGGCGATAGAGTGTTTCCTCCTCTATTACGATTCATATTCACCGATGCGGAAAAACAGTTGGAACCGGGAAGGCTCTTCCCGGGAATCTTCATCGAACAGATACGGGACACAGGGTACCTTCTGCTGCATGATGAAGCGGGCGTGATTCTTGCCAAGCTCATAGACGGGCTCAGTAACAAGGGAGATCACGCATCCCAGGGCAGCAAGAAGGTTGGACTTGCCGCCCCCATTCGGACCGTAGATCACACCGACCGGCAGGATAGCATTTCCCTTTTCAGTCTTTATAAGGCTGTCCTTAAATTCAGAAAGAGCCGCAGCCTGGAAATCGAATGTGGTTTCATCGCGATAGGAGCGAAAGTTGCTGAATGAAAACTGGCATAACATGATCGCCACCTCCTATTCAACTGGTTTCATTCAATGCCTATCCTTATGATAGCATGAACCTATGGAAAAAACAATGTTTAAAGCTGAAATACAAAAAATAATTTTATATATACGATTTAAAGTCAGATAATGTGAAGTTTAGTAGAAAGCATGAGTTCTAAAGCTGAGCTGATTACTACAAGCCTGTGTTTATTCAAAACGAACAAGGGCAAATTTTGTGCCATTATTTTTACATCATGGGGATAGATTTTCTGAACCACATCGTGGTCGCAGATAACGGCAATTTCAATTATTTTTCTTTTAGGGAGCAGGATATGCTTCATCCGTCGGAGAGGGTCTTCCAGATCATAGATGATACAACGAAAAGAAAGAGGGCGGCTGTGGCGGACAGGAAGACGGCACGAAATTCGTTGATTCAATCAAGGACTAAGATTATTTTTATGAAAATATGAATAAAAACGACTCCAGGTATTTAGCAATCATGACGAAAATTTATGGCTTCAGAGGGTAGTCAGTACTTTGGGACATACGAATTGTGCATTATAGGATTAAACTAAGAGATATCACATGCATTAGGGTCTTAGGGGGCTCTGCCCCTTAACAAGATGCATTTGTTTGGTACACAAATGCGTATCTTGCAATAACCTAATTCAGTGATCAGGGAACAGTCTTCCTGGATATTCTGTGGATATATACACTAAATATCCAGTGCCAGCGCGAGAAATATCCAGTTGATATGCAGTAAATATCCAGTGAGATATTTGAAAGGCGGTGTGATTTTAAAAGCATTCAAGATAAATAGTCTTATGCATGATCCGTTCGGGGCATTGTACAGCGTGACAAAAATGTCAATTATGTCAAAAATGTCCAAGATTGTCAAAAATGTCATTTTTGTCATCTTGAGCCGCCCTTGACAGCGTGATATGATACAATCAACAGATTCGTTGGTCTGCTGTCAGAGCTTTTTAGCGAG
>CACYPS010000074.1:3324-22514 GCA_902776305.1 uncultured Lachnospiraceae bacterium
TAATCCTTAGGGCATTTTTTATGCCGGAAGGCGACAGAGATATAATAAAGTGAAGGCAGACAGAATGATCGGATGATTATCAGTCTGTCTTTTTCTATACGCATGGAGGTGTCGAATATTGAAATCTGGACGGAGTGTTTCGGTAAAGCTAAAGAAGATATGCGTAAATCAGACTCATATAGCATTGCGATGATTATGAGTCGGATTGATGATTGGGAAAAGACCGAACGAACCAAACGCATTCCTATATATGGTAAGCAGAGAATTTACGTTAGAAAACAGTAAGAAATTGGAACAAAGGTGGAACAGAGGGAACAACGTATCAGCCAGTTTGTTCCGGCAGACAGGCTTGAATATGCGATTATCCCCGATATTGGAACAAAGAACAGGATTTCTTATAGTACAAAATAAGTGAAGAAAAGGTATGTATAGATACTATGAAAGTAATATTCCTGAGAAATTAAACACACTATTTTGTTTCAAGCGGGAGGGATCATCAAAACTCTGGAACTATTTTAATGATTTGATCTGATACTACAGGGAGAGGATGAGGGATATGTCTGATTCAAAGAAACAGAAGGATGCAAGAGTACCGCTTTGGGAGAAGTATTTGCTGACAGTAAATGAGGCTTCTGAAGTGTTTAACATCGGAGAGAAGAAACTGAGAAATCTGATAAGTAATGATAAAGATGCAGACTGGATCCGTTTCAATGGAGAAAGGCTCATGATACACAGAAAGAATTTTGAGAGGTATTTTGACCTGACGCAAACATTCTGATTACAGATGGATAATCCTGCCATTGCTATGGTATACTATCGTATGCTATAGCGCATGTCTTTAGGAGGAAAGGAGGAGAATGAGCCAAAAACGAAAAGACAAGCGCGGACGCGTTCTGCGTAATGGCGAAACCCAGGATCCGAAAACCGGAGAATACAGGTTCAGTTATTACGAGAACGGCAAAAAGCGATACTCCTCGATTCAGAATATTCGCGGAGTACTGCGGCCTGCATTCCGTAAAGCCGTACAGAGTGAGTGGATTTTTAAGAATCCATTTGATGATTTTCAGCTTCATGAAGTTATCGTGAATGATTCCGTAAGACGTGATGCTGTCAGTCCGGCGGATGAAAGGAGATTTCTTGAATTTGTCAGAAATGATAAGCACTTTTCAAGATACTACGAGGGGATATATATTCTTTTTAATACAGGGATGCGTATTTCCGAGTTTTGCGGACTGACAACTGATGACCTGGATATGGAGCGTAGGACTATCAGCATTAACAAACAGCTGCATCGTGTCGGAACAAGAGTATATATCGAGGATACAGCTAAGACCAAAGCGGGAACAAGGGTGATTCCCATGGAAGACGGTGTGTATGAGGCATTCCGCACTATTCTTGAAAAAAGGAAGATGAACCCCGCAAATCCGTCTGTTGATGGTGTGAGTAATTTTATTTGTCTTGATAAGGATGATAATCCTATGCTTGCTCTTCATTGGGAACATTATTTCAAGCATATCCGGATCAAGTTCAACAAAATATATAAGAAACCGATTCCGCACATTACTCCGCATGTCTGCCGCCATACTTATTGCAGCAAGAAAGCAAAAGCGGGGATGAACCCTGTTCATCTGGCCTATCTTATGGGGCATTCGGAAACGGATATCACGTTGGGGACATATACTCACACCAGATTTGATGATGCCGTGGACGAGCTGAGGAGAATGGGCGTTATTGGCGATCGTGCTGAAGCCGCTCTTAACTGATTTTTTTCGCGGTGTCAATTACAATATCTGCCGGTGAATTTGACACTATTTTGACACTAATGAGGGGCAGAACAAGCCGGAAATAACCGGAAAATGTCGGTGAGCTGTTAGCTTGTATCATAGCAACAGAAACAAAAGTATTGATTTTTAACGCATTATTAAGCATTTTGAGGTTTTGAAACTGTGATAAAAATACTATTCATTTGCCACGGGAGCATAGTGCGGCGGAGCTAAATGCCCGTAAATGCGCTGAAAATCGTTGATTTGCAATGAAGAAAGAATGAAAATGACACTAATCTGACACTATAAGGTCGATGGTGACCATTATGTGGTTGATATCTCCGATAAGGCTATATGAAAATGAATTCAGGTGAGAGGTATGAATATAACACAACTGAAATATGTACTTGAAATAGCCGGATCTTCTTCCATGCGTGAAGCGGCTTCAAAACTTTATGTAACTCAGCCGGCTTTGTCAGCCAGTATTCGTGAACTGGAGGAAGAACTGGGCATACTGATATTTGAAAGAACGAACAAAGGAATATCTTTGACAGGGGCAGGCAGGGAATTCCTGGTATATGTGAAGAAGGCGGTTGGTCAGTATGAGATTCTTGAGGACAGGTATCTGTCGAAGGATATGGATAAAGAACATTTTTCTGTTTCCACACAGCATTATAACTTTGCCATCAAAGCTTTTACGGAAGTGATAAAACAATTAAATCCGGATAAATACGTCTTTTCGATCCATGAGACAAAGACAAGGGAAGTGCTTGAGGATGTTCGTAACCTGAAGAGTGAGGTCGGGATCGTGTCTTTTTCCGGAACCACAGAAGCAGTGATTATAAAATTGTTTCGGGAATATCAACTGGAATTTACTCCTTTGATGAGAAAGGAAGCTTATATTTACGTCTGGGAAAATCATAAGCTTGCAGATCGGGAAGAAGTATCTATAGCTGAAATGAAGGGATATCCATGCATTTCATTTGACCAGGAAGAAGAAGGAACCTTTTATTTGACAGAAGAAGCGATGGCTGATTATTCGTTTGATAAAATGATAAAGTCCGACGATAGAGCGACAAGTATGGAGCTCATTCATGACCTTAGCGGATATTCTATTGGTTCAGGAATGCTATCGCAGGACAATGCGATACTCAGAGGGCTGAAGGCAGTCAAACTGAAAGAAGAAGATCCGTTGGTAATTGGATATATTATAAGAAAAGGAAGTAATCTATCGACCTATGGTCAGTTATATATCGAAGAACTATTAAAATATAAAGATCTCTGAAACCTTCAAAACCAGATGATCAATAAGGAAGACATAAAGCCTGCTTATCAGTGATAAGCAGGCTTTATCACTGATAGTGAATATTATGATGTGTTGCCGAATGCTGTACTCCCAGGCATATGATATGGCAGGTGCATTCGGATGTTGTCCGCTTGCGCATTTTAAAATTATGAAACAATCTTAAAAGATTGATTTGGTAATGCCATTATGTCAGGGAGCTTATCTACAGGCCCCGTTTTTTTATTTTGGAAGAGCAGGGGATCCTTGCATAAAAACAGAAAAACAGAATCCAGGATTGAAGAAAGGAAACATTATGTTAAATATGAATATTAGAAAAAACGCTGTTGTTTTGGCGGCTGTGTTGGCATTGGGTACGTTAACCGCTTGCAGTGCCGGCTCAGGACCCGATTCGAGTTCCTCAGGCGGCACCATCGAACTGACGAACGTGTCTTATGATCCTACCCGCGAATTGTACGCGGCTTACAACGAGATATTTGAGCAACATTATGAGGAGAGCACAGGAAAGAAGATCGAGGTTACACAGTCTCACGGTGGTTCCGGAAAGCAGGCACTTGAGGTAGGCGGATGCAGGTCTCATTGATGATGGCTTCGTGTCTGAATTTCCTCTGGACAGCTCGCCGTACACCTCGACCATAGTATTCCTTGTTCGTTCCGGGAACCCCAAGGGTATATACGACTGGGACGACTTGATCCGCGATGATGTGGGTGTTATTACCCCGAATCCCAAGACCTCCGGTGGTGCCATGTGGAACTATTTGGCAGCCTGGTACTTTTTCGAGCAGCAGGGTCAGTCGGACGAAGAGATCTTAGATTCCATCCGCAAGCTTTATGGCAACGTGGTGGTGCTCGATTCCGGCGCACGCGGATCAACTACCTCCTTTGTGGAGAACGGCCAGGGAGATGTTTTGCTGGCTTGGGAGAACGAGGCGTTCCTTTCGCTGAAGGAGCACCCCGGCGAGTATGAGATCGTGGTACCCAGTGTATCTATCCTCTGCCAGCCAACGGTTGCTGTGGTAGACGAGGTTACGCGGAAGCACGACACTGTTGATGCGGCGACGGAGTACTTGAACTATCTATATTCGGACGAAGCCCAGGTGATTGAGGCGGAGAACTTTTACCGTCCCAGCACCCCGGAAATCTATGCTCAGTATGTAACCGAGATTGAGGGCAGCACCATCACCGAGATCCCGGAAAATGGCAAGTGGATCAATGACAGCGTTGTTCTGACCGATATCAATCATTTCGGCGGCTGGGAGAAAGCTCGAGCAGTGCACTTTGCTGACGGCGCAAACTTTGATTCTATCTACGAGCAGTAAACAAAAAACGTCCGGTGCTGGTTTCATTTGCCCGTGCCGGGCGGGAGGCGAAAGGTTTTCATTTCATGAAAAGAATAAGAAAACGCAAAAACATCATTCCCGGCTTCGGGCTCAGCTTCGGTATAACGATCACGATATTGAGCCTGATTGTGCTGATACCGCTGTGCTCGTTGATCGTCTTTACAGCGAGACTGTCATTTTCGGAGTTCATCTATACCATTACTCGGCCGAGGATCCTGTCGGGATACTGGGTGAGCCTGTCCACGGCACTGATAGCGGCGTTGGTGAACGCGTTCATGGGTGTCATTATGGCATGGGTGCTGGTTCGCTATGACTTTCCCGGCAAAAAGTTCATTGATGGCATCATCGAGCTGCCCTTTGCCCTGCCTACGGCGGTGGCGGGCATTTCGCTTACGCATCTTACGACCACCAACGGCTGGGTGGGAAAGTTCTTTTATGAGACCTTTGGTATCCGCATCGCGTATACACGGCTCGGCATCACCATCGCGCTCATTTTCATCGGTATCCCGTTCGTGGTGCGCTCTGTGCAGCCCGTCCTGGAGAAGATTGACATCCAGTATGAGGAAGCAGCCATGATATTGGGCGCGGACCGGAGGACGACCTTTTGGAAGGTGATCTTTCCAGAGCTGCTGCCTGCGCTTATCTCAGGTTTTACATTGGCCTTTGCTCGAGGCATCGGGGAATACGGAAGTGTGGTGTTTATCGCAGGCAACACGCCCTACGAGACGGAAATTGCTCCGCTGCTTATTATGTCCGAGCTTCAGGAATTTGATTATGCTGCTGCTACGTCCATCGCCCTCGTCATGCTTGCTATCGCATTTATCATCCTGTCGGTAAACGCCGTAGCCCAGAGCATCGTGTCCCGCCGCGTGAGCGGTCTTGCATAAGGAGGCGATCCTATGGAACTGAGAAAAAATAACGGGCCTCTCAAGTGGTGCATGATCACGCTGGTTGTGGTCTTCCTGGCAGTGTTTCTGCTGCTGCCGCTGGTCTACATTGTGATTACAGCGCTCTCGAAGGGGATAGACGCGTATATATCCTCGATCACGGATGAATACGCCGTTAAGGCGGCGTGGCTCACGATCCGGGCGACATTCTGGGCGGTGCTTATCAATACGATCTTCGGTATCGCAGCGGCTTGGTGCCTGACGAAATTTGCATTCAAGGGAAAAAAGTTAATCTCTACATTTATTGATCTGCCGGTGACGGTGTCGCCCATTATAGCAGGCCTCATCTATGTGCTTACCTTTGGACGTCAGAGCTTTCTGTATCCCATTCTGGACGGCTGGGGCGTCCAGGTAATTTTTGCTGTGCCGGGTATCATCCTGGCGACGATCTTTGTTACATTCCCGTTCATCTCCCGAGAGCTCATCCCGGTTTTGACGGCACAAGGGACAGACGAGGAGGAAGCGGCGGCGCTCATGGGCGCAGGTACTTTTACGATCTTCCGCAAGGTGACACTGCCCCATATCAAGTGGGCGCTTTTGTATGGTGTCGTGCTCTGCACGGCCCGCGCCATGGGTGAATTCGGTGCGGTGTCGGTGCTCTCCGGGCATCTGAGGGGCAAGACGAACACCCTGCCGCTGTACATAGAGTTATTATATCAGGGCTACGACTTTACCGGCGCCTTTGCCGCGTCCAGTATTCTTGTGATCCTTGCTGTCGTTGTCCTGGTACTCCGTCTGTGGATTGAGCATCGGGGACAGAAGGATCTGGATATCGATAAGTGAGGAACGAATTATGAGTGAGAATACCAACTATGTCGAACTGCGGCATGTCAACAAGCATTACGGCGATTTTCATGCCTCAAAGGACATCAATATCCGGATTCCCAAGGGGAAATTGGTGGCACTATTAGGACCTTCCGGTTCCGGCAAGACTACGATTCTGCGTATGATAGCGGGTCTGGAGCATCCCGACTCCGGCGAGATCCTCATTGACGGCAAGGTAGTGAATGATGTTCCGGGCAGCGAGCGTGGTATCGGTTTCGTCTTTCAGAGCTATGCGCTGTTCCGATATATGACGGTATACGATAATATCGCCTTCGGACTGCGCGTCAAGAAAACGCCGGAGAGTGAAATCAAAGAGCGAGTGGCCGAGCTTATGAAACTCATAGGCTGTGAGGGTCTGGAAAAACGCTATCCCAGCCAGCTGTCCGGCGGCCAGCGCCAGCGGGTGGCTTTCGCCCGTGCACTGGCACCCAACCCGCAGATCCTGCTGCTGGATGAACCTTTTGCAGCTATCGATGCCAAAGTGCGCCTGGAGCTTCGCACCTGGCTGCGTGATATGATCAACCGAATCGGCATCACCAGCATCTTCGTAACGCACGATCAGGATGAGGCCATCGAGGTAGCGGATGAAATCATCGTGACGAATCTCGGACGGGTGGAGCAGGTCGGCACACCACCCGAGCTATACACTAATCCTGCCACACGCTTTGTCGTGAATTTTATAGGCAACTCTATCCCTGTGAAGAACTATGACAGTTTCCGGCACTTTGAGGGGAAAGGGAAGGATAGTGAAGCAATCCTGCGCCCCGAGTTCATCAGCATATTTAAAAAGGGCGAAAATGTCCAGTATTCAGAATCAGCCGAGGAGGGTGTGGTAGAAGACATCATCTTCCGAGGCACCAATCTAGAAATTCGGGTCCGGTTCCACGGGAATCTTCTTTCCGCCACACGCAGTATCAATGCCCCTAATATTCAGGTGGGAGAGATCGTGAAAGTGTTCATCCATCGTCTGTTTGTGATCGATGGAGAGAATGTGACAATGAAATATAATCAATCACTCCGAGAAGAGAGTGTCATTATTTGATTCTATGGAAAGAAAGTATATAACAACAGACCTCCTTATTATCGGAGGAGGTACGGCGGGATGCTATGCCGCCATTACGGCGGCCCGGCAAGCCCGGGATATTCGTATTTTGATCGCAGAGAAGGCAAATATCAAACGTTCCGGCTGCCTGGCGGCTGGCGTGAACGCGCTTAACGCTTATATAACCGAGGGACAGACAGTTTGCGACTATCTCGAATTCGTCCGCTGGGACGCAGAGAAAATCATTCGCGACGATCTTGTTCTTTCCATGGCAGAGGGTTTCAACATGGCCGCAGCAGATCTCGAACGGATGGGGCTCGTGATCCTGAAGGATGAAAACGGTAAATATGCGACTCGGGGCAGGCAGAATATTAAGATCAACGGCGAGAACATCAAACCCCTTCTGGCCGCTGAGGTGGGCCGATATGGGAATATCGAAGTGCTGAACCACGTAATTATTACGGATTATCTGACTGTGGAAGAGCGCGTTTTCGGCGCGGCAGGTTTCAACGTGGAAGAGAAGATCGTATACGGGATATCCGCAAGGGCGGTGTTGATCGCCACCGGTGGTGCGGCGGGACTGTACCGGCCCAATAACCCTGGCTTTTCACGGCACAAGCTGTGGTATCCGCCCTTTAATACGGGAGCGGGTTACGCCATGGGCATCCGGGCCGGTGCGGAGATGACCTGCTTCGAGATGCGATTTGTTGCTCAGCGATGCAAAGATACTATCGCCCCCACGGGCACCATCGCCTTAGGCGTTGGTGCGCGGGAAGTAAACGCCTGCGGAGAGATTTATGAAAAACGATATGGTCTGTCTACTTCCGGACGGGCTTACGGCACCACAAACGAGACCCACGAGGGACGCGGCCCTTGCTACCTCCGAACAGAGGGAATCACTCCTGAGCAGGATGAGGAGCTCCTGAAGGCCTATTTGAACATGGCGCCAAGCCAGACTCTGAAGTGGATTGAGAGTGGAAGACTCCCCTCGGAGCAGAACGTGGAGATCGAGGGGACGGAACCTTATATTGTGGGCGGACACACAGGCAGTGGATATTGGGTGGACACACGGCGGCGTACGACACTCCAGAATCTGTATGCAGCAGGGGATGTGTCCGGCGGTGCTCCGAAGAAATTTGTTACGGGAGCGCTGGCGGAAGGCGCTATCGCGGCAGCGACGATCCTGAACGATATGAAAAACATACCTCCTGCGGAGGATGCGATCGTTCGCGCCAAGGCAGAGAAGATATTTCTTGACTACGAACGCAGGCTGTCCGATGCTCCGTCGGAGCCGTATGATGTGTTTGCCATAGAGGAAGCTATGCAGAAGGTCATGGACGAGTACGCCGGAGGAATCAAAACCGCTTATCGTTACAATACCGGGCAGTTGGCGCTGGCAGACAGGTATATTGACCGGTTGACCGGCCTTGCGGAGGCACTGACAGGCCCCGACATGGATACGCTCGTTCATATTTATGAGCTGCGGGAGCGGCTTACGGTGTGCAAGGTACTCATCGCTCATCTCCGCGCTCGTAAGGAGACCCGATGGCCGGGCTTTGCAGTGTATACCGATCACCCTGAACAGAGCGGCAAGTACGAATGTTATGTAAATTCAAAATGGCTCGACGGACATTTGGAAGTCTTTACCAGAGCTTTGATAAGGGAGGGAGAATATGAGCATACGCATTGACAGGGATAGATGCATCCGCTGCGGCGCGTGCAGGGAGATTTGTCCCGGTAATCTGATCAAGCGGGCGGTGGACGGCACAGTGTATTTGAGACATCCGGAGGAGTGCTGGGGTTGTGCTTCCTGCCTGAAAGAGTGCCGTCATGGTGCGATTTCCTATTTCCTGGGAGCAGATATCGGTGGTCAAGGAAGTCGTATGCAGACCTTGCGGGAAGGAATTATGACGCATTGGATCATCACCCGCCCCGGAGGGGAAACCTTTACCATCACGGTGGATCGCAACAAATCAAACAAGTATTAGGAGGCTGAAAATGAAGGAACTATCCCATCTTGATAAGCTGGAGGCGGAGGCAATCTATATTCTGCGGGAAGTGGCGGCGGAATGTGAGAAGCCGGTGATGCTCTACTCCATTGGCAAGGACAGCTCTGTACTGCTGCATCTGGCGCTGAAGGCCTTCTGGCCGGAAAAACCACCGTTTCCGTTCCTTCATATCGATACCGGCTGGAAATTTCGTGAAATGATTACTTTCCGGGACAAAACAGCGGAGAAATACGGGCTGAATATGTTGGTGTACATGAACGAGGAAGGAGTAAAGCAGGGCATCAATCCCTTTGACCACGGATCGGTCTATACAGACATTATGAAGACGCAGGCCCTCAAGCAGGCGCTGACGAAGTACGGCTTCACGGCAGCCTTCGGCGGCGGCCGGAGGGACGAGGAGAAATCCAGGGCCAAGGAGCGCATTTTCTCCTTCCGGAATCGTGAGCAGGCGTGGGATCCGAAAAACCAGCGTCCAGAGATGTGGAAGCTTTATAACACCCGAATATACAAAGGGGAGAGTATACGCGTGTTCCCTATTTCCAACTGGACGGAAAAGGATATCTGGCAGTACATCCGTCGGGAAAGCATCGAGATCGTCCCGCTGTATTATGCAGCACAGCGCCCGGTCGTATACCGTGACGGTAACATTATCATGGTAGACGACGACCGCTTTCCCTTTCTGCCGGGCGAGAGGCCGGAGCTTAAAAGTATCCGCTTCCGAACCCTGGGCTGCTATCCGCTCACCGGCGGCGTGGAATCTACGGCGGACACGCTTGATGGAATCATCGATGAGACGCTTTCTGCCGTGACCAGCGAACGCACCAGCCGGGTGATCGACCACGATGGCGGAGAGGCATCCATGGAAAAGCGCAAGCGAGAGGGGTATTTTTGACATGAACGGACTTCTGAAATTCATTACTTGCGGCAGTGTGGACGATGGAAAATCAACGCTTATCGGCCACATCCTGTACGACACGAAACTCCTGTACACCGATCAGGAGCAGGCGCTGGAATTAGATAGCCGCGTGGGATCGCGCGGAGGAGAGATTGATTACTCGCTCCTCCTTGACGGTCTCATGGCGGAGCGGGAGCAGGGAATCACCATCGACGTGGCCTATCGCTATTTTACCACTGACCGCCGCAGCTTCATCGTCGCAGATACGCCGGGCCATGAAGAATACACGCGGAACATGGCTGTTGGCGCGAGCTTTGCGGATCTTGCTGTGATCCTGGTAGATGCCACGAAAGGAATCCTGGTCCAGACCCGGCGCCATGCGAGGATCTGCGCTCTCATGGGAATTAAGTATTTTGTTTTTGCAGTCAATAAAATGGACCTGGCAGGGTATGCAAAAGAGCCTTTCGAGAGGATCTGTACGCATATCGGCGAGCTGAAAAATAACCTGGGGCTTCAGAACGTAAAGATTATCCCTCTCTCCGCGACAGAAGGGGAAAACGTTACCCGAAAATCGGAGCTCATGGGCTGGTATGACGGCGAATCGCTGCTCGACTATCTGGAGACTGTGGAGATTGATACGGTTAGCCGCGAAGAGGGCTTTTATCTGCCGGTTCAAAGGGTCTGCCGGCCGGATCACACGTTCCGAGGCTTCCAGGGACAGATCGAGGCAGGAGAGCTTCGGGAGGGCGATGAACTGACGTCTCTGCCCAGCGGCACGCAGGCAGCGGTAAAGGCGATCTATGTCGGTGAAGATCGAGTCGCGCACGCTGTCCGGGGTCAGGCGGTCACGGTGGAGCTCGATCGGGAGATCGACGTGTCCCGCGGAAGCGTTCTTGCAAAGGGCTGCTCTGGATGGACGATGACAGGTTCATAAACAGCCGATCCATGTTCGTGAAGGCAGGCACACGTCTCATTCCGGGTAAAATTACAGGTATCCGTTATATCATTGACGTGAATACCGGGGAGCATCGGAACGCTCGGAGCCTGCAGAAAAATGAGTTAGCACTCTGCTCTGTAGAACTTTCGTCTCCTGCAGTACTCGATACATTTACAAATCACCGTACGCTGGGAGAGTTGATCCTGATCGACCGGGTGACAAACGCGACCTCTGCCTGCGGTGTCATCGAGGCGATCATTGACAGTCATGACCAGAGAGAGACCGAGGTCAGCCCTGAAGTCCGTGCGAAGTATTTGGGACAGATGCCATTTCTCATTCTTGCAAGTGATGCCCGTAAGGCCGAGGAGATTGAAATGAAGCTTCTTTCGCAGGGTATGCATACCATGCGGCTGTGTGTAAGCGGTGAGCGACTTATTTTTGCCGCGGATATCCTTCAACGCGCAGGGCTTATCACGGTCATATCCGGAGATTACCTTGACAGAGAAACGGAGGCTGGGCTTCGAAAGAAGCTATATTCAGATTTTATTCTGGATTTGCGGGAGAGCGTACCTGAGAAGGATCGGCTTCTATACGAGAATATGGTAAACTACGTTTTCTTATAATGATGAAACTGTGGCTACAGGAAATTGGGAGGATGATGATCAAATGGAATATGACTGTGGATTTAATACAAAGCTCTTGCATGGAAAAACATCTAAAAGTTTTCCAAACAGGGAGATCCTTCCACCGATCTCGCAGGTTACAGCATTTCGTTATGACAGTATGGAGGAACTGGAAAGAGTTTTTTTACACAAGAGTATGGGCTATGCATATTCTCGTATCGGCAATCCGACCATTACAGCATTTGAACAAAGAATTCAGGAACTGGAGGGAGGAAACTGTCTGTATGGAGGAACCATTGGTCTTTTTCATGATCTTGAAAAATGGGGAATCCATATCGTATATGTCAAAGATCTGACAGAGGAAACGGTAAAGCCGCTGATCAATGCACATACGAAGGCGATTTTTGGAGAATTGATTTCTAATCCCTCCCTGAAGGTTATGAATGTTCCGAGTATATCCCGCCTGGCGCATGAAGCCGGAATTCCACTGATCGTGGATTCTACGACCGCGACGCCGTTTATCGCACGTCCGCTGGAATTGGGTGCGGATATCGTGATCCATTCGACTTCCAAATATCTAAACGGAGGAGGAAATTCGATTGGAGGGGTGATCGTAGATGGCGGGACATTTCGATGGAACTTTGAGAAGCATACTGCCCTGAGAGAGTTTAAAAAGTTTGGGAAACTGGCGCTTTCGGTAAGACTCAGGACGGATACCTGGGAGAATCTCGGAGGGTGTATGGCTCCCATGAATGCCTTCTTAAGCTATATCGGCACGGATACGCTGGGATTGCGTATGCAGAGGATCTGCGAGAATGCCGACAGGCTGGCACATGCACTTGATCAGATGAAGGGAATACAGGTCAGTTACCTCACGCTGCCTTCACATCCTTGTTATGAAGAGGCAAAGGATATTCTTGATGGGTATGGAGGCGGTATTTTGAGCTTCAGGGCAGGGTCGAAGGAGCGTGCTTTCCGTATTATCAATTCTTTAAAGTATGCCTGTATCGCAAGCAATATCGGAGATGTAAGGACCCTGGTCATCCATCCGGCATCGACTTTGTACATCCAGGCAAGTAAAGAAGAAATGCAGGCAGCCGGTGTCTATGAGGATACCGTAAGGGTGAGTGTTGGAATAGAGAGCGCTGACGATCTGATCGCTGATTTTACAGAAGCGATAAACAATTCTCGGGAGGGAAAAGAAGATGAAAATTATAGTTTCAGGTGAAAAAAAGGAAGTTGCGGACAATCTTACTGTTGCGGCGCTGATCGAACAGGAGAAGGTGGAGACCCCGCAGTATGTGACAGTGTCCGTGAACGAGGAATTTATTGAGTCAGGGTCATTTGCAGACCGGTTTCTTCATGAAGGCGATGAAGTGGAGTTCCTTTACTTTATGGGAGGAGGGAAGTAATGGCATTTACCAATGAACAGCTGGAGCGATATTCCAGGCATATTATCTTAAAAGAGATCGGCGTGAAAGGCCAGAAGAAGCTGACCGCCTCAAAAGTGCTGATCATCGGCGCCGGAGGTCTGGGGGCGCCTGCAGCCCTGTATCTGGCGGCTGCGGGGGTAGGGACGATCGGAATTGTGGACGCGGACGTCGTGGATCTTTCCAACCTCCAGCGGCAGGTGATACATACGACAGAGGATATTGGAAAGAAAAAGGTGGATTCGGCGGCCGAGACCATGCGGCAGATTAATCCGGATGTGACCGTTAACACCTATCATCAATTTGTTACCGGCGATAATATTTTAGATTTGATAGAAGGGTACGACTTCATTCTGGACGGGACGGATAATTTCCCGGCGAAATTTTTGATCAATGATGCATGTGTCATGGCAGGGAAACCGTTCTCTCATGCGGGGATCATCCGCTTTAAGGGACAACTCACAACAGTCATTCCGGGAGAAAGCCCCTGTTATCGCTGTATTTTTAAGGATCCGCCGCCGAACGATGCTGTGCCTACATGCAGACAGGCCGGTGTGATCGGTGCTATGGGCGGCGTGATCGGATCGCTCCAGGCAATGGAGGCGATCAAATACATTACGGGAGCCGGAGAACTGCTGGCCGGATATCTGCTGACCTTTGACGCACTGTCTATGCAGTTTCGCAAGATCAAACTGCCTCCTCGTGGGAGCGGCTGCGCAGTATGCTCGGATCATCCGACGATCACGAAACTGATTGATTATGAACAGGCGGCGTGTGAACTGAAGAAATGAACTCCCGCAAACGAGTCTTGAATATGAGAATAACAATACAAAAATCAGAATTTGAAAAAATATATAATTATGCATTGTTACAGCTCCCGGATGAGGCCTGCGGATTGATTGCAGGATTGGAGATGGAGGATGGGAGCAGAGAGATCCGAAAGGTTTATCTTCTCACAAATACCGACCATACGAATGAACATTTCTCTATCGATCCAAAGGAGCAGCTCCAGGCAGTCCGGGAAATGCGGGCGGAAGGCCTGAAACCGCTTGGAAATTGGCATTCCCATCCGGAAACGCCTTCCAGACCTTCCGAGGAAGACAAAAGGCTGGCGAATGACCCAAATGCGTCATATCTGATCCTTTCTCTGGAGGAGAAGGAAAGGCCGGTCCTGAATGCATTTCATGTGGAATCTGTAAATGGAGACAAAGTAGCACGAAAAGAAGAATTAGTGATTGTTCAGGAGGTTGAAAATGGTTGATGCTGCGTATACGCCGACGGAAAAAGTAGATATTACGGATGTGGTCTGCCCGGTCACATTTGTGAAGACGAAAGTGGCTCTGGAGGAGCTGGAGGACGGACAGATCCTGCAGGTGCATTTGAATGACGGAGAACCGGTGCAGAATGTACCCAGAAGCGTTAAAGATGAGGGCCATCAGGTTCTGAAACTTAAGGACAATGAAGACGGAACCTATGAACTGTATATCCGGAAAGTGGGAGACTGATATGGCAGTGGATTATGCAACATTGAAAAAGGGCGGTTTTATGCGCCAGAAACAGAAAAATCATTTTTCGCTCCGACTGTCGGTTGTCGGAGGACAGGTGAGCGCCAGTCAGCTTGCAGCTATAACAAAAGTTGCGGAAAAATATGGCCGCGGATACATCCATCTCACCTCCAGACAGGGGATAGAGATTCCTTTTATCCGGCTTGAAGACATTGATGAGGTGAAAGAGGCTCTGGCCGAAGGAGGCGCAAGTCCCGGTGTCTGCGGCCCCAGGGTGAGAACAATTACTGCCTGTCAGGGATCGGCGGTATGTCCGAACGGATGTATCGAGACAGAAGAACTGGCGCAGGAACTGAACAGGCGGTATTTCGGAAAAGAGCTGCCGCACAAATTTAAGTTCGGAATCACAGGCTGTCAGAATAACTGCCTGAAAGCGGAAGAAAACGATCTGGGGATCAAGGGCGGCGTTCGTGTCAGCTGGCTGCAGGAGAAGTGTATTTCCTGTGGGATCTGCGCAAAGGTGTGCAGGGAGAAAGCAATTCGTATCGAAGACGGCAATATAGAAATTGATCGGGGAAAATGTAATTATTGCGGAAGATGTGCTTTCAGCTGCCCTACGGATGCGTACGAAACAGCTCCGGGTTATCTGCTGAGCTTCGGCGGCCTGTTCGGGAACAAGATCAGTAAGGGAGTGACCGTGCTTCCTTTTGTGGAAGATCAGGACACATTATTTCGAATTTGCGACGCTGCTCTGGAATTCTTTAAAGAAAATGCAGTTCCCGGAGAACGCTTTAAATTTACGATCGATCGTGTAGGACGGGAGAAGCTGGATGAAACGTTATGGAGTGCTTTTGAAGGAAATTAGCAGAAGAATTCTTTTTGTGCTGTTTTGTGCCGTGCTGCTTGGCGGATGCTCTGCTCCGAAACCGGTGGATACGAAGGCAGAGGGAGAATCAACTGCTGTACCCCCAAAAGTGATCGCATTGTCAAAATCCAATGCGGAGCTTTGGCTCCTTGCCGGTGGAAGCCTTATCGGAACGAGTGAGGATGCCATGGCCCTTGCGGGCATATCACCGGAAACGGTCTCTCTGGGCGATATGGATCATGTCAGCCTGGAAGCAATCGCCGGACTGGAACCGGATCTGATCATCCTTTTTTCAACCGATCCGGCGCAGAAAGCATTGGGAGAAGCAGCGGAAGAAATCGGCCTTCCGGTCTTCTATACGAATATTGACTCTTTTGAAGACTACAGGGAAGTGATGCTCTCCTTTACACAGATGACCGGTCGGGAGGACCTGTACCGGAAAAACGTGGAGGAAGTTGATGCGCAGATTGAGGATATCCGTACCATGGTGCCGGAAGACGGAGGCGGAACGTACCTGCTGCTGCATGTCTCCGCGACAAAAAGCAAGGTGGAAAAGAATGATTACTTTGCCAGCGAAATACTGAATGATCTTGGGCTTACCAATATCGTATCTGACACCGACGATTTTGATGAGCTGTCCATGGAACAGATTGTGGTGAGTGATCCGGACTACATTTTTGTTGTGCCAAGGGGAGATGAAGAAAAAGCCAGTGCCGCATTCGATGAATTGTTTCGATCTCATCCTGCGTGGGAGTCTCTGAAGGCGGTCAAAAACGGGCGGTTTTATCTTCTTTCCAAAGAACTGTTCGGCCTGAAACCGAACAGAAGATGGGCAGAAAGCTACAGGCAGGCATATGAGCTGCTATATGGAGAATAATGCGCAAATACTTTTTTCCGGTTGTTATATTGATCAGTTTAATTATGTTAGCGCTCCTGGCAGGAAACAGCGCTGTCAGGACAAAAGATTTTCTGGGAGTTCTCAGCGGTGGAGGGACAGACGGCCATAAGATGATCTTATTTCAGGTAAGACTGCCAAGAATTGCAGCGGCAGTGTTCTCTGGAGCCGGTCTGTCCGTTTCCGGCTTTCTTCTGCAGGGCAGTCTGGATAACCGGATTGCTTCTCCGGGAATTTTGGGCATCAATAATGGTGCAGGTCTTTTTGTCCTGCTGTCTGCCTGCTTTTTTCCTTTTCAGGCTGCCATGAAATGCCTGATGGCTTTTTTGGGGGCACTCCTCGTCACATTTATGGCATATGGTCTGGCTGCAAAAACGGGAATGTCCAAAACATCAGTAGTACTTGCGGGAGTAGCAGTTTCCGCCCTGTGCGCGTCTGTCATTGACATTATGATCTCCTGGAGACCGGAGATAGTCGCGGATAAGACAGCTTTCCAGATCGGAGGGTTCGCGGCTGTATCTGCAATGATGGTTTCATTTGGTGCCCCGGTAATTGCGTTCGGACTGCTTGCCGCTTTCGTAACCGCACCATCTATGGACATTCTCCGCCTGGGAGATGAAACTGCACATGGACTGGGTCTGAATACGAGAAGATACAGGGGGCTGTGTGTCTTTTGCTCGGCACTTCTTGCCGGAGCAGCCATCAGTATGGGAGGACTCATTGGATTTGTCGGACTAATCGTTCCTAACTGCGTCCGCAGCTTATGGAGAGGAAATGCAAGACCGGCCGTTTTTTTCTGCGCTGTTTACGGGGCCCTCTTATTATTGCTGTGCGATACACTTTCCCGCATGGTAGTCTTCCCGTACGAACTGCCATGCGGTCTTTTTTTGAGTATTGCCGGTGCACCCTTTTTGATTTTGACTTTGATAAGAAAGAGAAAGAGGCTGGGAGCAGATTGATTACGATCAGGAATATGGAAACATCATACCCCCAGGGGCAATCCTTTCGGATTAATGAAGTCTGTTTTGAGAAAGGTCGGATCACCTCCATCCTGGGCAAAAATGGTTGCGGAAAGACGACGCTGCTTCGGACGATGACTGGATTTCTCCCTTACCGGGGCAGTATAGAAATCGACGGAAAAGAGTGCAGAGATTATACAGGGCTTGAAAGAGCACAAAAAGTCGCGTATCTTCCACAGATTATGAAAGCGGTAAAAATGGATGTGGAATCATTGGTGGAACATGGCAGGTTCCCATGGCACGGCAGTTTTCGCAGAATGTCCGTGTCGGATAAAAATGTGATTGAGAATGCGCTGGAAATGACACATATGACTTCACTGAAGGCACGGGATCTGACCGAACTGTCAGGAGGAGAATTACGGCGGGCTTACCTGGCAATGGTAATTGCCCAGAATACCGAAATGATTTTGCTCGATGAGCCCACGACGTATATGGATATAGAAAGCCAGAAATTGTTTTTTGAGATTGTCCGCACGCTTGCGGACAGGGGGCGCGGTATTGTAATGACCTGTCACGATATTGCACAAAGCTTTTCGCTAAGTGACATCATCGTACTCATGGACCAGGGGGTTGTCAGGAAGACAGGTACTCCCGACAGTCTGGAAAAATACAGAGACGATCTTGTGCAATTGCTTGGAGCTGCAGTGAAGCGGATAGACGATGAAAAGCTGATGTATCCCTATGTACTGATAAGATGAGGTGCGGCTTCATGGACAATTGGCGCGGATAGAGGTGCCTGCGGGAGATATCGAGAGACTTGCCTCCGGCAAAGTCAGAGAAGCTGTTTATAAGAAACTTAAGGAGATAGGATTTATGTTTGTGACGATAGACATGCAGGGCTACCGCCTGGGGAGCATGAATGCAACGCTCAAATTGAATGGAGAAAAAGCATAAATGGCAAAGAAAGAGAACAAGTATAAGGGATATGGTATCTCAACACAGGCGATTCATACAGGAACTGATTACGATGAGGGAACCGGTGCTGTAAGACGACCGCTTCATATGGCAAACAGTTACAAGCTGCCTGATGATCTTTCTCAGGTGAACTACTCCTCGACGGATCTTTTGATGTATTCCAGAAATGGAAATCCGAATCAGCACTGGCTTGAGGAGAAGATTGCAGCGTTGCATGACGCCGACTATGCAATTGTGCTGGCAAGCGGCGTGGCGGCTCTTCATGCGCTGTTCTGGACTCTTCTGAAATCAGGTGACCGCGTGATCTACCCTAAAGTCAGCTATATGGCGGTGTATC
The DNA here is from genome assembly GCA_902776305.1 of uncultured Lachnospiraceae bacterium. GTDB lineage: Bacteria > Bacillota > Clostridia > Lachnospirales > Lachnospiraceae > Chordicoccus. Next base: position 21,975 of record CACYPS010000074.1, read on the forward strand.
GCATGTTCCATGAACTGTTTAATCGTAAGTTCGGCGTAGAAACAATCATGGTGGATATGACAGATTTGGAAGCTGTGAGGAAGGCCGTCACACCGGGAACAAGGCTTGTGCATATTGAAACACCGGATAATCCGACAAACGGAGTGACGGATATTGAAGCAATCGCAAAAATCGCTCATGAGAACGGAGCTGTTCTTTCTGTGGATAATACATTTGCCTCGCCATTAAACCAAAAACCATTAGAGCTTGGCGCAGATTTCGTTGTAGAAGCTCTCACAAAATTTATCAATGGCCATGGCGACGCACAGGGTGGTGCAATTATCTCCAATGATCTCACGACCATGGACCGAATACGTTATGAAGCTCAGGTGAATGTTGGTTCTGTAATCAGTCCATTCAACGCATGGCAGATATTCCGGGGATCTGTTACGTTTCCGCTCCGTATGCAGCGGATAAATGAGTCATCGCAGAAAATCGCGGAGTGGCTGGAGCAGAGAGACAATATTACTTTTGTATCCTACCCCGGACTTCATGGTAACT
>CACYPS010000075.1 GCA_902776305.1 uncultured Lachnospiraceae bacterium
CTGGGATGTGCGGAGATACCCATTTCCGCTTTCAACAAGATTGTCTAAGATTTCAAATCTATTCATCTTCATCACCTTACTTTCTCGCTCTTGATAATATCAAATAAGAGCGTGAAAGTAAAGTGTAGTTAATAGTTTCCTCATTCCAAAATTTCTATAACTTAATAAAGCCATCACGCAGACATGATAGCTTTTTTACACGAAGGTATCTCTTAACCATTTTATTATTTATGCTATAGCGTATTTCTTCAGGAGCCGTTCTTTTGCATAGTGTCAGATTAGTGTCATTTTCATTCTTTTTTCCTTGCAAACCAACGATTTTCAGCGCATTTACGGGCATTTGACTCTACCGCACTATGCTGCCATGGCAGACAAAAAGGATACGAATCATCTTAAAAATCCTTTCTTCCAGGGCGCATAAGGTCGCGTTTTGCCGCGATATGCGCACTATTTCTCTTTATACTTACTATCCATGAAAAATGTCCAAAATTGCAAAATGGGACAAAATGAGGCAAATAAACAAGTTGGTAGTTTTATATTCTCTGTTTTTCTTTTGTAAATAAGTCTTCACATTAGAAAGAAACGAATTTTCCAGCAGCCAAAACATATTCACAGTCATATGAGTATGAATCAATTCGCAACGGCTCCTTAGAACAAGTGAAAACGGATATTTCCCATCAGATGAAGATGCATTTGTTTCCAATTTATCCGTCCTGATTCTCGTCAGTTCTCCGAGTTTAACTTGCATCCTTCATCACCTACAAATCTCAATCACCCAATACAGTTCATAATCACACTAATCATCATTTCTTTTTCTTCCGGTCTGGACTCCGCGATCATAATCGTCAACGCCACCAATGTATGATCGTCCAACCGCTTCTCCCCATTGTCATCATATAGGATTCCGTTGCAATTCAGGAAATAAAGAAACAATGTCGCCGCAATCCGTTTGTTCCCGTCAAAAAAGCTGTGATTCTTCGTTACAAAATACAGTAGGTTCGCCGCTTTTTCTTCCATGGTCGGATAGATTTCTTGTCCGGCGAAACTCTGATAGATATTCCCTATACTTCCTTTAAAAGAATCATCTTTTTCCTTTCCAAACAAGTCAGATTCATTTCCGAAACGCATCTGATCGATCACTTTCCGACATTCTTCATAAGTCAGAACATACACCGCAACGGAGCCTTCCGGTCTGGACATGGTCTGGTGATCATATGCATCCAGCAGATCCAATGCAGCGCTGAAACGTTCAATTACCGTCAGTACCTGTTTACTGTCCAGTGTTTCCTGGGTTCGTTTCATCAACCGAATAACATCACCTAGTTGTTGTAGTCTGTTTTCATTAACAGCATATCCATTAATGATATACTGTTTTAAAATGGATGCAGCCCATTTTCTAAACTGTATTCCACGTTTTGACTTAACCCGATATCCTACTGATATTATCACATCCAGGTTATAGTACATTGGCGGCCTATACGCTTTCGATTTACTTCTGTCGAAAATTTCGACAGAAGTATCCTTATCTAACTCCCCCTCTTTAAAAATATTCCCTATATGATAAGCAATCGATGACCTTGCAGTATCAAACAGTTCACTCATCTGTTCCTGAGTAAGCCATACCGTTTCCTGCTCAGGAGTTATCGTAACCTCCAAAGAAAGGTCTCCATCTGTAAAGAAAACTATTTCATTCTTCATGTTTTATACCTCTCTTTCTCACATTCGCCACAATCTTCACGTCCCCCACAAAGCTCAATTTTTTAATCCAAGTAACTCTTTTAGCGCAGCCATTTATTCGCCAATCTTCTTCCCTTCACAGGAGAGCCTTTCGTTACGACATGGAGAGTATACCATAAATCATTTTCCCATATCAAACATTTGAACACCTGTCAATAAAATTCACGAACTTTTTTCGTTTAATCAAGGCCTTCACTCCAACATGCAGAATGAAGTCAAGAATCAGAATGTGCCTCGTTATATTTAATTTCTCTGCCGGCTTTCTGCAAAACAACCGCCTCCGGTTGGTTATCTTGTCTCAATTCAGTCACCCGTCCATTTCGTCTACAAATCAAATGAAACCAGTATAATGAAGAATCCCGGTATCGGACACCGCTTTTCCGTTGTCCGATACCGGGCATTTATTATGTCCAGGCTCTTCTTTATTCTGTTAACTTATCGGGTTTTCAGTGAAGTTTGTATTGTCCCGTTCTTATAGAAGCGATAACGCCGCCGTCAATCAGAAGATCCGTTCCTGTGATGAAGCCTGCATGTCCTTGTTTTCATTTCTGTCGAAAATCATTGTCTGTCCTCCGTTTAAAATCCTCCTAGTCCCCTGTGTCCGTAGACCTTCAGGCCGTTCAGCGCATCTTCCAGAGCTGTAAACTCTTCGTCTGTCAGTTCCACATTTGCAGAATCAAGGTTCTCGATGATCCGCTCTTTATTCTTTGAGCCTGGAATCGGAACCACGTTCGGATACTTGTGGAGCATCCAGGCAAGGGAGATCTGTGCCGGAGTAGCACAATTTTTCTCAGCGAATTCCTTCAGCATCTCCACGATCGGCTGATTGCCCTCAATGTTTCTTCTGGACAGCTGGGGCACCCAGTTCCGCACATCGTCGTTTCTCTCGAACTGCGTCTTAGGCGTAATCTTCCCGGAAAGAAGACCGCTTGCGATTGGGGAGAACGGCACGAAGCCGATGTTGTTTTCCATGCAGTAAGGAATGATCTCCGCCTCGCAGTCCCGCTCCACCATGGAGTAGATATTCTGAATTGCGGCGAGCGGCGTCACCTGCTGTGCCCGGTCGATGATATCTACATCAACCTGAGAAAGTCCCCATCCGCGTATCAGACCGTCATCTATCAGATTCCCCATAGCCTCTGCGATCTTTTCAACCGGAACCCCGCTCATGCGGTGGAGATAATAGATATCAACATAATCAGTCTGCAGGCGGTCCAGAGATCCTTCCAGGTGCTTGCGAATCGTTTTATATACACTGCCGATACTGAAGCCCCGAAGCATCAGCTTTGTTGCAATCACTACGTTCTCACGAATATCCTTCAGCGCTTTTCCGACGATCAGTTCATTATGCCCGATACCGGCGAGATTCGGACTGTAGACTTCCGCTGTATCAAAGAAGGTGCAGCCGTGGTTATAGGCATTCTGTATCGCTTCAATACTGTATTTCTCCGACGGAATCTGTCCGTATCCGTGGGAAAAGGCCATGCAGCCCATTCCCACTTCTGAAACTTCGATATCCCTCAGCATTCTCTTTTTCAATTCTTTTCACTCCTGTTATTTCGTCTCAAATGAAGGACGCCATGCAGCAAAACCAGCCAGCTGTTCGTCTGTCCAATGGTAGTAGCGTTCGCCCTTATCCAGCTTTGCGATCTCCGTCATTTCTTCTTCCGTCAGCCGGAAATCCAGGATATCCAGATTGTCCCTGATATGATCGACATTCTTACTGCCGGGGATTACAACAAAGCCCATCTGGGTATGCCAGCGCAGAATGATCTGGACGGAAGTCTTTCCGTATTTCTTTCCAAGCTTAGCAAATACAGGCTCATTAAGAAGGGATTTATCGCCGTGTCCCAGCGGGTACCAGCTCATGAGTTTGATGCCATACTTGTCAAGCGTCCCTCGAAGTTCCTTCTGTGTAAAGTAAGGATGAGCCTCCACCTGGATGAACTGGGGAATGACCTCCCATTTGGTCTCAAGCTCCTCGATGTACTTTCCTTCGAAATTGGAGATGCCGATGCTCTTTGCCTTGCCTTCCTTATAGGCTTTTTCCAGCTGGCGATATCCTGCGAGCCAGTTTCCTGCCGGCTGATGAATATACAGGAGATCCACATACTCTAAGCCAAGGCGTTCCAGTGTCTCCTCCACTGCTTTCTCGTTTTCATACTCGCTCGGCCACAGTTTTGTGGAAATAAATACCTCCTCGCGTTTCAGGCCGCTGTCCTTGATCCCTCTTCCTCAGGCTCTCTCATTCACATAGGCATTGGCGGTATCCACCAGGGAATACCCCATCTTCAGGGCTTCTCTGACACTGTTCTCCGCTTCTGCCGGAGAGAGCATAAAGGTTCCGATCCCGATCACCGGGCATTCCAGTTTGTTGTTCAGAATGATTTTTTCCATTTGTTCGACTCTCCTCTCTATTATTTCAGTCCAATTTTATTCAGCCATTTAAGGGCAACGCGGTCACAATCCTCCGGCTCATTCTCCTTTACCTGTTCACGACGATCCAAGCACCGCCCCGTTTTTCATAATGTATAGTATTGTATTCCTTAAGCCTGGAAATAGCTTCATTCATCAATCTATATCCTATATTACGGTCATAATATTCTGAAAGGACATATATCACTACAACTTCTCCCGCATCCATCAAATCTTCGTCTCTCGATGGACCGTATACTGCAAATCCTACAACTTTCTCTTTATCCTTGGCTATAAGAGTATTTTCCGGGAACTGCCTGGCACGTGCAGTTGTAGCCTCTACTGTCATCGTATCAAGATATCTGTCACATACAATACCTCTATAGGCCTCTTGCCATGAAGTACAGTGCACATATCCCCTTCCGCACAACTCTTCATCAGTTTCTGCTGCTTTTATAATTATCGAATCATTTGTTTCTTCCATACTGTTTTTAATCTTTCTTCTTGAAGTAAAAAACTATCAGCTCCGTTCACGATGTTTGATTCGCATCTGGTGCCAGTGTCTCTTTACCTTAAGGGGAGTGTCTAGGCCTTTTCCAGTATTTCTTCCCAGAGCCCATTGCCCCGCATATAAGAATATGACTCATCTCTCATTCCTTCAATCAGACTTTTCCGCAGCCGCTCTGCAAAACCGGGATCTATCTCCTTGAAGTTCATGTGCTGATACAGGCGCGATTGAGAGAAATCTCCGATATGATCCAACGCCTCAAGAATCTCCCGCATGATCTCTACCGTTTTAGGAACATCCTTCTCCCAGGAAGCGACATCCAGTCCTGTACTGACTTCATAGTATTTGCCCATCTCAAAAACCCGGGCTGCCTGATTCTGGACATCCGCCAGTTTCCATGCCATAGCATGTTCTTCATCTTTCATATACAGGGTCCGGAGGTCATTCAGCACCAGGCTGATGAACTGATAGTTGGTAAACAGCAGTTCTTCGTATGCACGATACGCCTCTTCCTTTTTCCCGGTCTTGCTGAAAATAAGTGCCTCTTTGCGTTTGCGTTCCGGACTGTCCACAGCAAGGTAGGAAAGATAAGATTTAGCTTTTTCATATTCTTCTTTCTGCAGATACGCATAGAAAAGGGATCCCGCAGCTTCCTTCCGGATATTTCCGTCCTCCGACTGCAGGCAGCGTTCAAGCCATCCGTAGATTATGTCATCATACTTTTCTTTGTCCGGAACCTGATTGATATTCCTTCTGGCCTCAAGGATCACAGCAGCTTGCCAGAGCAGCTGATCGCAGTTCGGATACTCTTCCAGAGTCTTCTTTACCTCGGCAAATACTTCCGCATACTCTCTCGTCTCCAGATCCTCGTCAAACTTTTTAATATAAGCCATAATTTCCTCGGATGACAAATCGTCCCGGAAAGAAAGAAGGGTGTCTGTCGTGATCCCAAGAAGCCTCGCAATCGGAGCGAGCAATGCAATATCCGGCTGCGTGTTGTTGTTTTCCCACTTATTCACAGCAGGTGTAGTTACGCCCAGCCGCCTGGCCATCGCTTCCTGCGTTATTCCGACCTGTTTCCTGTATTTTCTGATCACATCTTCCACTCAGCATCTTTATGTACCTCCGTCTCTCATGGATGATGAGTTTTTCCCTATAATGATTCCTTCTGCTTATAAGATACCCCAAGGCAGACAAAATTTCTATTGAACAGTTATTAAATATACAGAAATATTCTTAACTATCATTCAATTTCAAAACAAAAAAAGGGTCTGCCGGAGAGCAGACAAAGCCCTCTCAGCAGATCCCAAATAAGTCATTTTGGATTATTCTGTTGTATGCGTTCTTATCTCCAGCAGATGCTGCACTTTCTGATACTCCTCTTCCGACAGTTCATCCCTGGCCATCTAATCGTACCGCTCCTTCATCATACTGTTCCCAGTTGTTTCGGCTGCGATAGGGATCCAATAGTATGCATCCTGTATTCCCGATTACTTTGCCGCATTTCGGACATCTGGGAACATGTCAAACGGCTGAATTTTTACAACAGCGTCTCCATACCGATTTTGTACGGTACTAGTCCGAGCCTTTCATAAAATTTAATTGCACCGGGATTACAGCTCCACACATTAAGAGTGACGTTGTAACAACAGCATTGACGGGCATAAGTTCTCGAACATTAAGAATATAGTTCCGGCTTTCTGAGTGATATGTAGGGTTTCTTTTTTCTGGTAATTGTTGCATCGGAAAGATTGACCTCAGTAATCAATAGTTCCTCATCCCTCCCGGCAATGGCAACGGTCTTTCCCTGATAGTCACTTACAATAGATTCCCCGGAGAACTCCATATCTCCCTCTTTTCCAACACGGTTGCACATAGCTATGTTCACACCGTTCTGGAATGCCTGTATTTTTATTTCCCACTGGAACAATTCAGACGGTTCCGCAGATGTGTTTGCTGTCGGAATCAGTATTAACTCAGCCCCATGAAGCGCTTCCGTTCTTATACTTTCCGGATAATGCCTGTCAAAACAGACCACAATCGCAATTCTGCCGAGCTTTGTGTCAAATACTGGAAAACCATCCTCTGACGGCTCGTAGTAGGTCTGCTCATAAAAGTTCTCACACTGCGCGATATGCACCATCTTCTGTCTTCCGACAATCCGGCCTTCATCATTGATAAGCAGGCTCATGTCATATTTCTTACCATTCTCTTCGATATAAATATTTGGCGAAGCAAAGATTCTGTTCTTCCGGCACGCCCTGCAAATACCCTCTACATATGGATCGTCAATCGTCATCACATAATCCGATACATCTTCATCTTTAAATTGTGGAAAGAATGGTGTCAGCTGTATCTCCGGAAATAAGATCAATGAAGCGCCCTTTTGTGCCGCTTCTTCTATTAAACTGATAGATTTCTGATAATTGATCTCCATCTCCGGAGTCATTTTCATCTGTGCAAGCGCTATCTTCATAAGTCAATGCTCTTAAGTGCCTGATCCAGATCAGCAATGATGTCATCCGCATCCTCCAGACCAACGGAGAAACGGATAAACCCTTTTCTGAATTTCTCAGGATAAAGATGGATTCGCTCATCATAGCTTGGCTGCGGAAAAATCAGACTTTCATCGTGTCCCAGCGACACCGCAAAGGTCACAATCTTAAGAGCTATACAGAACTTCTCGACTGTTTTATCATCCGTGTTCACACCAAAAGAGATAACACCACCGTAACCATTTTTCATTTGCCTTTTTGCAATTTCATATCCGTAGTTACCATGAAGTCCGGGGTAGGATACAAAAGTAATATTGTCTCTCTGCTCCAGCCACTCCGCGATTTTCTGCGATGACTCATTTATCCGCTGCATAC
>CACYPS010000076.1 GCA_902776305.1 uncultured Lachnospiraceae bacterium
GCATTGAAGCATTCATCATCGTTTGTGCCGGGGCATGAGTTTTAGAAACAATGGAGGAAAGCTGGGGGCGCCCCGGCATAATCACAAGTTTGAAAGTAAACTTTCATACTTTGATTGGCGGGTCAGATGACCATGCAAGCATGGACGCCTGACCCCGGAGGAGCAGATTCATGAAAAGGAGGCTGCCGCAATAAATACCGCCGCATTAAAAACTGCCGCAATATATAGCAGACGGCATTTGCAATGTCTGCAATATATTGCGGCAGCATCTGATACGACAACTCCCTTACGAAGTTATTCGGTTTTAATCATTCTGTATCCGATTCCTATATGGGTCTGTATGTACTGTGGAGTATTCGGAGCAGATTCAAGCTTTTTGCGCAGAGTCACCATAAACACACGGAGAGAAGCGATGTCATTGTCCCAGCTCTGCCCCCAGATATTCTGAGTAATATAGGTATGGGTCAGAACTTTGCCGGTGTTTCTGGCAAGAAGACAGAGCAGCTTATATTCAATGGGGGTCAGCCTGAGCTCCTCATCGTTCAGATAAGCACATCCGGCGGCGTAATCGATTTTCAGTGCGCCGTTCGTATACAGAGAACTGTCTGTATTTCCGTCATTATTCATCAGTGCAAGACGCCGGACTGTGACCCTGAGTCTTGCCAGCAGCTCGTCCACTGAAAAAGGCTTGGTCAGATAATCGTCCGCTCCCGCATCGAGAGCAGTGATCTTATCCTCGTCCTCGCTGCGTGCACTTATTACGATTATGGGCATATTCGACCAGCTTCTGATCTGTCTGATCACATCAACGCCATCCATATCCGGCAGACCGAGATCCAGAAAAACGACGTCAGGGTTATGAGAGGAGGCCACCATAACAGCCTCCGAACCCTGAGTTGCCGTCAGATATTTATAGTTGTGAGTTTTCAGAGTAGTTATCATCAGGTTGCGAACCGGTCCGTCGTCCTCAACGACCAGAATCGTAGGTTTATTCATTAACATTTACCTCCTCCGATGGAAGCGAGAATTGAAAACAGCAGCCACTCGGGGTGTTGTCACGAAGAGTGATTATTCCCCCGTGGGCTTCAACAATTGATTTACAGAGAGCAAGACCGAGACCGATACCTCTTCTGCCGTCTGTAATATTACCCTCTATGGTGTAGAACATTTCAAAGACATGCGGCTTTATAGGATTCGGAATTCCGGGTCCGTCGTCACTGACCGTCACACAGACAAAATCACCGTCTTTCTCACTTCTGATATTGATATGAGACCCTGACGGGGTATTCTTTATCGCATTATTGACCAGATTGATCAGGACCTGTGCAATCAGCCTTGCATCCATTCTTGCAATCAGGATGTCGGTACTCTGCGTAACGGTGATGACATGATTGCGGGCATTTTTATCAATATGCTTCAGGGCTTCGTCTATGACATCATTGACAATATTTAAGGAAAGGTGGAGATCCATCTGCCCATTTTCTATTCTGGATATGGAGAGCAGGTTTTCAACAAGATTGATGAGCCATTCGGAATCATCATATATGTCAGAGAAAATCTGTTCAAGAGTTTCACTGTCCAGCTGGTCATAATGGGACAGCAGATTGCTGGCGTTTCCCGAAATGGTGGTGAGGGGAGTACGGATATCATGTGAGATCGAGCGAAGCAGGTTTGCTCTCAATTGCTCGTTCCGCATTGCTACCGCAGCCTGTTCTTTTTCCGCAGCGTTTCGAAGGCTCTCCAGAGCCAGGGCGCATTCGCCCAATATGGAGGCAAATACGCTGTATTCGAAGGATTCCAGACTCACCCCGTTCAGATATATACCTATCACGCCGTAACAGAATCCGTTGATAGCGATGGGATGATATGAGGCTTTAGCCTGACTGAATTCCTTACATTGGAATCCGGCGGGCAGCCGGTTCCGAAAGACCCACTGCGCGACTTCTGCTTCGCTTACATCTGCAGAAGGTGCGTCACCGGAATAATGATGAGCGTCAGGTCTGATTCCGCTTCCCAGCGTGCCGTCATCAGCAGCAGGGTATATGATTACATCCCGATTCAGCAGCATTGCCACCTGACTGGCAGTGATGCTTATAACATCGTCCGCGCTTGACGCTTTCTGAAGAAGCCGGTTCGTATCAAAAAGGACCTTTGCCCTGAAAGCTTCTCTCGAGGATTGTCTTGCGTTTTGTTTGAGTTTGTTCGCAAGCGATCCGGTTATCAGCGACGAAATCAGCATAATGCCGAAAGTTACCACATATTCTGTTTCATAGGTATGGAAACTGAATCTGGGTTCTATGAAAAAGTAATTGAACAGCAGAACACTTGCCAGAGAGCTCGCGACACTGTAAATCGGATTGACTGTTACCACAGCTATGACAAGAACACCCAGAATAAATACAGTGATAATATTTGATTCGGAGAAACCGAATCTGGTGAAAAAAAGGCCTACGGTTACGGACATAATGAGGATAAGAAGCGTCAGAAGAGAGTCTTTCCATGTAAGGCGGATCCGGCTGGCTGTGAACAGCCGGCTGTTTTGCTGTTTCAGGTCCGCCGCCGAATCCGGGATGATGTAGACATCAACATCCGGAACATACAGAATAAGCTGTTCTGTCAGAGGTGCCTTGCTCCAGAAGTGCTGCCGCCTTGCGCCGCTTCGTCCCACTACGATCTTTGTGGTGCCGGAAATGTGGGCGTATTCCGCTATCTGGATCGGAACGTTGTTGCCTATGACCGTCGTCACGGAGGCACCGTTCTGCTCCGCAAAATCAATATTATCCTGAAGCCGCTGTCTGTCGGCGGCGGGGAGGCTGTCATAGTCTGACGGTTTTACATAAATGGCCGTGAGTATGGCGTGAAAAGCAGCCGCCATTTTAACTGCGGCGGCTATCACTTTCTGATTTGAAGGAGATGAAGAAAGACAGACCAGTATTCTTTCACCGTTCTCAGATATCTTATCCATGTCATGTACCCTTTGTCATCAGATGCCGGTTACGGATTGTCCCGTTTTTACGCACTCCCGGATCATTCTTTCCGCACGAGCAAGCTCGGTGTCAGGATGATACTTTCGGCACTGTAATCATATCATATAAAGATGTACTGCTCTACAGCTTATTCAGATGCTCCGACAGAGACTGATCGTATTCTATGTATTTAATACGTTCGCTGTCGTCGTCATCGAAGTCGGATTTTCTGCGACGGGCATGTTCTACTATCTCAGCGAACCGTCCGAAGCGGTATACAATATAATAACCAAGGCCGAAAATAACAGCTACCAACAGAACTAATAACATTTCTATCATGGGATTTACCTCCTTTATTCGACCGGAAATCATATATGGAAACATCTCTGCATTGCTTTGTACTCTCCGAGAACAAGCATTGTTATACCTTTTTTCAGCATGGTTTCGGGTGTGACGGAAAGAATCATTCTGCCGTTCTTCTTAACAGCCATGATCGTAATACCGAAGTGCTTCCGGATGTCGATTTGACCGATTGTCTTTCCGATCCATTCCGAGGGGACAGTGACTTCATATATTGCGTGGTCATCATCAAGCCTGATATAGTCCAGGATATGATTGGACGCATAGCGTATCGCTGCCCATTCGGCAGCCTGCTTTTCCGGCATAATTACCTCATCCGCCCCGTTCCGAAGAAGGAATTTTGCCTGTACATCCCTGTCCGCGCGGGATACGACCATCCTTCCGCCCAGCTCTTTGAGCAGCGCCGTGGTCTCGAGAGAACTCTGAAAATCTCCGCCGATTGTCACTATGCATACATCATAGCCCGGGATACCGAGTGACCTCAGGAATGCTTCATTCGTGCTGTCCCCGATCTGTGCATCTGTTACGATGGGGAGAAGAGCGTTGACTCTGGATTCATTCCGATCCACAGCCATGACCTGATGTCCGAGGTCATAAAGTTGTTTTGCTATCAACGTTCCGAAACTGTTAAGACCTATCAAAAGAACAGATTTCATAAACACCTCCAACGAAAAAGGATATTCAGGTTCCCTCACTAACCGATGATGATTTTTTCGACAGGGCAGAGAGAAACTTCTGTTTTTCTGCCTGTCACAGCTGCATACACCAGAGTCAGTCCGCCCACTCTACCGATGAACATGAGCAATATCAGGACCATATGTGAGACGGTGCTGAGTGCGGGTGTGATCCCGAGAGACAGCCCGACGGTTCCTATTGCTGACGCGCTTTCAAACAGGCATGTGCCGATCGGGAGATTATCTGTGATGCTGATGATGAAAGAACCCGATAAAGCAAGAAAAGCATACATCAGGAGAAGCGTGGAGGCGGTCCTGATCGTCCCGTCATCCACACGTCTGCTGAGGATCTGGACATTTTTGCGCTTCCTGAATACGGCAATGGTGTTGGCCATCAGAACTGTTATGGTGGTCGTTTTCATTCCGCCTGCCGTCGAACCCGGAGAGCCGCCGATCAGCATCAGAACTATCAAAAGCATGCGCCCGGCACCGCTTAAAGCCGTCAGGTCGGAAGTATTGAAACCTGCCGTTCTGGGAGTTACAGACTGGAACAGCGAGAGACATATTCTTTCTTTTAATGCGTATCCGGGATACTCGTATAAAAACAGATAGAGCATGGGGACTATGATAAGAAATGCCGTTGAGACAAGTATCACCTTGCTCTGCAGTCTGTATCTTTTTATGTTAAGTCTGTTGACGGCTATATCATCCCAGGTGAGAAAACCTATTCCGCCGATTATGATCAGTGAGCATATCGGGATTACAATACCGCATTCGCTGCCGAACGATGTCAGGGAGGAATATGGACCTGTTTTATCCCCCATCAGGTCAAAGCCTGCATTACAGAAAGCAGAGACAGAGTGGAATACAGACAGCCATACTCCCTCCATCCCATATCGCGTGCAGAAAGAGGGAAGCATTATGAGTGCACCGAGAAGCTCGGTTATGAGCGCCGCTTTAAAGAAAAAAACGGTCATTTTCAGGATTCCTCCGACCTGATGTGCGGATATCGTATCCTGAAGTATACTTCGTTCACGTATGGAAAGTCTTCTGCCGGAGAGAGTGATGACCAGCGCGGCGAGGAAGATGATTCCGAGTCCACCGAGCTGTATCAAAACCAGAATGACAGCCTGGCCGAAGGCTGACCAGTATGTTGCAGTATCACGCACAACCAGACCGGTGACGCATACCGCGGATGTGGCGGTGAACAGGGCTTCCTCCGGCATGGTAAACTGCCCGCTTTTCGCAGCGATGGGAAGCATAAGCAACAGGGAGCCAGCCAGGATCAGTCCCCAAAATCCCAGTATGATGACCTGAAAGGATGTCAGGTTTTTGATAAAGATTCTTCTGTTCATGATTTGCTCCTCCAGGGTCAGGCGACCGTGCTTGCATGGTTATCTGACCCGCCAATCAAAGTTTGAAAGTTTACTTTCAAACTTGACCTCCGGATAGTTCCCCTCTACAGCTTCATTATACGGAAGCGGATGCAAAGATAGTGTTAAGGAGAACGGCGGCGATATTAAGATTAAATTAAGATTCTTCTTAAGTTTCTTTTCTGTCTGTGCTATGATATGGTCTGCTTTTTAATCATTAATTCAGGAGGTTTCTTTTGGTAATAGCATTTTTACTATGTATTCTCTCCGTGTTCACTTTTATTCTGTTCGCAGCCGATAAGCGGAGAGCTGTAGCCCACAAGTGGCGTATTTCCGAGAGAATGCTGCTTTGCTTCTCTTTCTTTGGCGGAATCGGCGGACTGCTGGGGATGATTTTCTTTCACCACAAGACACGGAAATGGAGATTTAAGATACTGGTTCCGCTGTTCGCGTTCGTGGATGCAACTGTGATCGCTTTCTTTCTGTGGTCGTCTGCGTACTACGCGGCGGATATTTCTGCCGAAAGCGCTATGATATCTGACGATACTGTTACAGTTGAGAAGACGGAGGCCGGCTGGCTTTTTGACGGGCCTTCAGACGAGAAAGCCCTTATTTTTTATCCGGGTGCAAAGGTGGATGAGACGGCATACGCGCCGATGCTGCGCAAGATAGCGGAAGATATGGATGTATACCTTGTGAAAATGCCGCTTCATCTCGCATTTTTCGGAATAAATAAGGCAGGAGACATTATTGATAATTCTGCTTACGAGCAGTACTACATGGCAGGACATTCTCTCGGGGGTGCGATGGCTGCGGATTATGCTGCGGAACATGAGAGTCATTTCGACGGGATTATTTTGTTCGGCGCATATCCCACGAAGGAGACGAATCTCGATACTCTTCTTATATATGGATCGGAAGACGGAGTTCTTAACAGGAAGCGCGTGGAAAATGCGGCTTCGCTGGTATCGGGAAGTTTACGCGAACTTGTGATAGACGGGGGAAACCATGCTCAGTTTGGGAACTACGGCGAGCAGAGAGGAGACGGAAAGTCGGTTATATCCGGGCAGGATCAGCAGAATCAGGCAGTCGAAGCGGTCAGGGAATTCATCAATGGTTGAGCGGGACAGATGCGCAGTGGAAGGCGCCTTGGCGCCGCTCATGTCGCGTGAAGAACGCCGAGGCGTCCTTCACTGATCAGAAATTATCTGAGTTATCAGCGATGACCTCAAAGTTCCATGGCCTGCTTTTCTGATAGCGGATCCGTATCTGCATTCCGCTTATCTCTTCAGGCCCCGGACCCGGCAACGGATAAAACTTGTACCATCCGGTCTGCCGGCCGTTGTCTGTATAATAGTATATCTCGTATTCATTGAAATCGGCTGTCAGCTCATGCTGATAGAAATCAACCCGCTTCTTCTTGAGAGCGCTTCTTACAGCTCCCGTGAAAGAGGCGGTGGTTTCTATCCAGCCGATTTTTTTATTCGGATGATTGAGTTTTAGCAAAATATCAAAAAAATTCATAAATTGCTCCTCCAGGGTCAGGCGACCATGCTTGCATGGTCATCTGACCTGTCAGCTAAAGTATGAATGCGAAGTAGTGGGCAAGCCATAGTTTTGGGTATAGCCAATAAACCCACCTGTTTTTCAAGGTGGACGAGTTGCCGCCGATATAGTAT
>CACYPS010000077.1 GCA_902776305.1 uncultured Lachnospiraceae bacterium
GCGGGATAAGTGAGATAGGAAATCTTCGATTTCCGTGATCGAACTTATGCTGTGCAGCGTCCCGACGATGCATTATTTAATGGTAAGACAGCTCGGATAATTCATGTGGGAAGTTTGAGTTATTTACTAAAACTTCCGGCTTCTATCCTAAGAAACAATTCGCAGGAAGTTTTATACTTCATCATGAGTGCAATCTCCGTTTCAGTCCCCTCACAGCAGCATAAATTCCATAACCGACAATTACTCCCAGTGTATTCATAATCAAGTCATCTATGTCTGATGCTCTTGAAGTGAACGGAAGCTGAATGACTTCTATGCAGAGAGATATGAAGGCTCCTGCCGCCACCACTCTTGGAAAACTGTTCAACTGCCTGTATGCAATCGGCAAAACTATGCCGCTCGGGATGAACATCGCCGCATTTCCGACTACATTCCATATAATATCCCGTACGCTGCCATATTCAAAGAGATGAACCAAGGGAATTACATTCAATCTAAAAGGAAATGCTGTGGCAGAATCAAATACAAGCGGCTGAATATGACCGTCTGCCAGTTCTCTCGGAAAAAAGACAAAACGTATGATAACCGCAAGATTAATATACATCAAAAGCTGAGCCGCTTCGTGCTTCCAAGAAATATGTCCCTGACGTATCCATACGAATAGTCTTATTAAAAACCATATCCCGGTAAATACCAGTTCTAAATGAAGGAAGGATATTTCTAACATTCCGCTCTCCCTGCACCATAATCATTTCTGCCCGTAATATGCATTTGCACCGTGCTTTCTGTAATAGTGTTTATCCTGAAGGACCTGAGGCGCCGGTTTGACTTCCGGGTTGATCAGCTCTGTCCGAAATGCCATCTTCGCAACCTCTTCCAGAACAACGGCGCTATGCACTGCATCCGCAGGATTCTTTCCCCACGTGAACGGTCCGTGATTCCTGACGATGACCGCTGATACAGCCTCGGGATCTTTTCCCATGCGCGCGAACTCATTAACAATTAACTTTCCGGTGTTCAGCTCGTAGGCTTCATCAATCTCCTCCGTCGTGAGGCCACGAAGGCACGGTACCGGTCCGTAATAATAATCCGCATGCGTTGTGCCGTAGCAGGGGATGTCTCTTCCCGCTTGTGCCCAGCTTGTCGCATAGGAGGAATGCGTGTGAACGATTCCGCCGATATTTTCAAAGCATTTATACAGCCATGCATGCGTTGCAGTGTCCGACGACGGGTTCAATGCGCCCTCAACCTTATTGCCGTCATAATCCACGACAACCATATCTTCCGGCTTCAATTCATCATAGGGAACGCCGCTCGGCTTGATGACAAAGAGCTTTTTCTCCCTGTCAACTCCGCTGACATTGCCCCAGGTGAAGGTGACAAGGCCGTACTCGGGAAGCAGCATATTGGCTTTATACACTTTTTTCTTCAGTTCTTCCAGCATTGCATTCTCCTCTTTTCAAAATTCAAGTCTCGCTCGCGAGACTTGGCGCGGGATTCGGGTCAGCTTTAGCTGACATCTTCCAAACCGAATCCCTGCGCATCCTCGCGGAGCGTATATCTCAGTGGGGGATTGACACCCGCCACTGAGACTATTTTGTTGCCCACCGCCTATAGAGGCGGGGGTCATCTCCCACTGAGATATACTTTATCATCCAACAGATTCTCACTTCTCGCGACAATCAGTGAAGACTATCAGGGGGACAGCGCGGCATGATGACAAAGAATTCTTTCTCCCCGGATTCCTGTGGTTTTTCTCCCTTATTAGTATATATTTAAAAGAGCTTTCTAACAAGTAATAGCCTTTTTGCATCATCAAATATTGAGGCTGAGACTTCCCACTTGCAGTTCATTTGCAGTCTCATCATTGAAAATACAGTTTAGCAAACTATTGACACACATATGACCATAGAGTATATTTAGCAATAATTCAGTCTCTGACGAAGAAAGGATGGTATATCATGGGAATCATAGTCAGTATTATCATCAGCGGCATTGCCGGCTGGCTCGCCGGCAAGCTTATGAGCAGCCACTTTTCGATGCTGGGAAATATTGCAATCGGTATCGTAGGCGGAATTGTAGGAAACATCGTACTCAGTGTATTTGGAATTTCAGGTGAAGGATTCATCGGACGCATTATCGTGGGCGCCGTCGGTGCATGTATCCTGATTGCCCTGGGACGGGCATTTTCCAAATAAGCCAATAAGGCATGTTCAGTCATTCTGAAAATATACCTCCGCATAATAGATCGTTTCGGATGTACCGTGAATGAATCTATTATGCGGAGGTTTTTTAATCTTTAATGGTGTATAATAGAATTGTCCATTGGAATGATTCGAAGCGGATATGGTCATTACGGACGATATACTCATGGCAGAAGAAGTGCAAAAGAAGCTCGATGAGCGCTCTGACTATGAGATTCTGGAAGACAGGTCTTCGGATTTGTGGTTCTACTGAGGGTAGTTTTCAAAAAAGCAGCCGTCCCTCCTCCCGGTTATTCCCGGATAGCAGAACGGCTGCCCTTTTTCATATCTCAACCTACAAGGTCACATCTGTCTTGATTCACTTTTCCGCGAGCTTTGCCGCATACGAGCCGATTCCCTCATATTTCCAGCCCTCGTATTTCACGATGTGGTCGCTCTCTCCCTTGCTGGCTGTATAGTGGTGGTTTCCGGTCCGCTGCACCGGATGGTAGTGCCTGTAGATCGGCACGGTCTTTGCGTCGTCGGAGTACCACGCGATCCCCTCATCCCTCCATCCGAGGCCGACCAGCCAGTCTTTCTCGGATTTCGACTTCGTGTAGAAGTGCTCGTTCTTGTTATTGGGGTTCATGACGCGGTAGATAGGCGTGTCGGAACTCCTGGGGGCATACCATGCGATTCCCTCATCATTCCAGCCATTGCTGATGCAGGCCTGTCTTTCAACCACTGAGGTTGTATAAAGATGCTCTCCGGTCCTTCTGTTGAACAGACGGTATACCGGAATCGCGGTGAGTTCAAATGTACCTGACACGCTCCCGGTATAATTACCGATGCCGGTCACGGTGTAGGAAGCCTTCCCCACTTTCTTATTGTTGCGGTAGCTGACCTTGAAATCCTTGTCTTTCCTGAGCGTTTTTCCGTCAAGGACCGCTGTCACGTTCGGCTTTCTCTCCCTGCCGTTGTAATCATAGCTTTTCCACTTTGTGGAAACAGCTGCACGCCCGATGTCTTTCGGACGGATGACCAGGCATGCGGATGTGTAGTCGATATAATAATTGTCCCCGGCCGAAAGGGTCCCCTGCAGGATATCATAGCTGCCTACATTTCCCCCTGTCTTGCGGGACAGCGCGCCGCTTAACCCGTCGCCTTCAACCAACCCTTCGGCGCGGTAGGTAAATTCAGGGTCAGCATCGCCATACACTTTCTCGGCATTCTCTGCCGTTACGGAGACACCTCTTTGAAGGATGGCCACCTCGACAGGCAGAACTTCCGTATCCTCATGGTTCTCGTCTCCGATTACTTTATAATACACGGTATACTGGCCGGCATCTCTGCCGGTCGGGATCTCCTCACCGAAGCCTTCCCCGTCCGCGCTGTATAATATCGTCCCGTCCGAAGTCTCGCCCGCCGTAAGCAGGACCTGGTCTGTCCCGTCGTAGACCAGCTCGTTCGCCTTCGGAGCCGTGTATTCGGCATCCACTCTGTTTATGGTGAACAGGGCAGGCTCGAAAGTCATCTCATAATTATCACCCGCTGTAAGCGTCCCTTTATCAATTGCGTACGTTCCGGCGTTCTGGCCTTCCGCACGGGTCAGCTGCCCTGTGATCTCGTCATTTCCGACAAGCCCGTCCGAAACATAAGTAAGTTCGGGATCTTCCTCGCCGTAATTCTTCTCTGCCGCATTGGCAGTCACGACAAGCTTCTTTTTGCTGATAGCCACAGTTTCATAGCTTCTGGCTGTTTCAAAATTATCTGCTGTGACCTCATAATACACATTGCAGTTCCCAGCGTCCTTATATAACGGAGAGGAATCCATTTCATATTTACCCTCTTCCGTTCCATAAAGGACAGTAAAGCCCGTCTCCGGTTTTGTCACCGACACGGTGATGCCATGTTCCTGACCATCGTACTCACCGGTGTAGCCTTGCGCTTCAAGTTCGAAAGAGGCTTTTGCAATCGTCACCTCCACGCTGAGGGCATCCGAATCCATGTGATTGTCATCTCCGACAGCTTTGTACCAGACATAATAGGTCCCGGCGTCGGTGGCGGAAGGGACGGATGCGGAATACTGTTCCGTGGCTTCGGTTTCAGTGCCGAGGGCATACTGCATTTCGCCGCCGTCTGCTTCTCCGGCAGTGACAAGGTCCTGTAAGGAACCATTATAAGTCAGAGTCTCAGCTGTCGGAGCTTTCGTAACTATAGCCACAGCCTTGATAAACTCAGGTCTCAATGTGATATCTGATGTAACAGGGAATGTTATACATGGTTCAGTTAAATCTACTGACAATTCACCTCCTGCCTGAATAATCCATTGATTGAACTCATAATAGGAATCAGGAACTGCTTCTACAGTTGCAGAGGAGCCTTCAGCATATGATTCACCGTAAATTGTTGCTCCCTTTACAGTACCGCCCACAATGGGCGTACTACTGTCAAGCTTTACCGTATACATTTTTTCAGAATTGATACCTGATGCACCAATTACGCCTTTTTGTCTAGCTCCGCCTTCTATGTAGGAGGTAACCTCTGTTTCAGAGATAGGCAAATCGTAAAGAGGAGTGTTCACGCCATTAACGTCATAAGACATACACACAGTGACATTTGCATTATCAGAGATTCTATAGTCAAAATAAGTCTTAACGCCTCCTGTTGTAGCTTTTCCACCTTCTTTGAGTTGACAATAATATTTTATTCCTGTTTTGGAAAGTACAGGATGACTGAATCCTGCTGTACTTTTCTTTCTGATTGGCAAATACAGACCGGATGTATCATAAGATGCAAACACATTTTTACCCGTAACATCTCCGGTAATGCATTTGGTAATATTCGTTGAATTCGAATGCTGTCCAACGACAGAGTAGTACAGGTTACCACCGTCGTTAACATCGCTGGAAATCACATTAGTGCCCATACCCTGATTATGAATATTGTCCGTTATGATCGAATTTACTATATATACTGAACTTTGTCTCAATGCACCTGTATTATAGTTGCCTATCGCTGTATTACCGGTAATGGTGCTGTTCATGATATACAGTTTTCCGCGATAATTGTTGATCGCTGCGCCGCATTCATCATTAATATTATTAGACATTACCGTATTATTGAGATACATAGATCCGTTGTTTTCTGCGGCGCCCCCGCCTCCCCAATCTCTAGTACTAACGCCTATATTCTCAGAAAAGGAACAGCTGTCCATTACTACTTTACCGGAACTATTAAGCAATCCGCCGCCATAATCTGCGGAATTTCTTACAATTGCGCAATCTTTCAAAATAGTACTGCCACTGCTGTTTTTCAAACCACGATTCGAACGCATCAATGTAACATTGGTCAGAGTTAAGCAGCCATCATTATTGATAGCAGCGTCTCCTTTTCCACCCATAATAGTCATGTTGCTTATTTTTACCACGTTTGATGCTTTTACTCTGAAAACACCACTTGAAGTGGGGTTGTCAGCAAATAAGCCATTGGCATCTACATATGGTGTTTCTACGCGGACTGTCGCGCCATGACCGTCAAGATTTGTTCCACTCGGCAAGTCAATTACCCCGGATACTATGATTTCAGTATTGGAATCCGCCTCGTCCAACGCAGTCTGAAGATCGGACAAGGTATTTATCCCATCAGCATATACTTTCATAGCTGTTCCGGGCAATAATCCCGATAGCGTACCCACTATCAGGGACAAAGAAAGCAGAAAACTAAACGCCTTTTTCCCCATTTTCATTTTTCCTAACATTTAATGATTTTCTCCTTTGATTGTTTTTCATTCCACCTTTGTACACAAATAAACGTAAAACTCCGACAAAACATTTTGTGTTTTTTGCTTATTATTGAACCACCACTCCTTTCTCGTCTTCCTTGAAAGAACGAATCTTATCGGCCGGTTCCTTATAATGCATATCGGCACTACAACCAGCAGTCTTACTCACTCCGGAATAGTATACTGATATATGAAGTTTACATTAAATCCAGATTGTTTTCAACGAAAACCTAATATGCTTCAAGGATAGATGACGTAACTTCAAGAACGCCTCGGCGTTCTTGCCGCGACGTGCGCGGCGCGTAAGCGCTTTCCACTGCGCACGTCTGCGATCCGCCGTGCCTAAGCATGCGTAACAATGCTCCGGTGGAGCATTGTGTAGCTGAGGCTTTTATTCTTCATCGCGAGATTGTACTCACGATGAAGCCAGATTTCACTTTGCGCGCGTATCTCACGACTGAAGTC
>CACYPS010000078.1 GCA_902776305.1 uncultured Lachnospiraceae bacterium
CGGTGTGCAGTTACCGAAGTAGGCGGCAAAGAAGCCAATACTTCGGTATTTGCGGTGTTGGTATGTTCTGCCGGCGGTGTGCAGTTACCGAAGTAGGCGCCAAACAAGCCAGTACTTCGGTATTTGCGGCGTTGGCTTGGTCTGTCGGCGGTGTGCAGTTACCGAAGTAGGCGGTAAACAAGCCATTTCTTCGGTAAATGTAGCTTTAATTCTGTAAATGAGCTAGCCTGGGCAGTCAAAACCTGTTTAACTTCCGCAAAGTCGGAGCTGGCAGAGAGCCTGAGGAGCAGGATTTACGGAAGTGGAGGAAAAAACAAGCATTACTTCCGTAAATGAGGCAGCCAGTGCAGCATCGAGTGGGCCGAGATTACGGAAGTGGAGGAAAAAACAAGTCTTACTTCCGTAAATGAAGCAGTTGAGGGAAGCATCGTGGTGTTGAGATTACGGAAGTGGAGGAAAAAACAAGCATTACTTCCGTAAATGAGGCAGCCA
This sequence comes from uncultured Lachnospiraceae bacterium, assembly GCA_902776305.1. Taxonomy (GTDB): domain Bacteria; phylum Bacillota; class Clostridia; order Lachnospirales; family Lachnospiraceae; genus Chordicoccus. The sequence continues at coordinate 493 of CACYPS010000078.1, forward strand.
GTGCAGCATCGAGTGGGCCGAGATTACGGAAGTGTAGAGAAAAACAAGCTTTACTTCCGTAAATGAAGCAGCCGGGGCAGTATCATGTTGTCGAGACTACGGAGAAAGCTTGCTTTTGCATTTTCTGAAAAATCAGTTGCGAAATATCGATATTGTGGTATCATATTAATGAAATACATTGGATTCCATTAACAAGCTTACATACAAGAGAGGTATATATTATGCAGAGATTTACTAATCCACGCGACCTTTATCATGGAAAAGGAGCTCTCGAAGCTCTTAAGACCCTCAAGGGCAAAAAAGCCGTCATCTGTGTCGGCGGCGGCAGCATGAAGAGATTCGGTTTCCTTCAGAAAGCTCAGGCTTATCTTGAAGAAGCCGGTATGGAAGTTGCACTCATCGAAGGCATCGAGCCGGATCCGTCTGTAACAACAGTCATGAACGGAGCAAAGAAAATGCTCGAGTTCGAGCCGGACTGGATCATCGCCATGGGCGGCGGCTCTCCGATCGACGCTGCGAAGGCAATGTGGATCAAGTATGAGTATCCGGAGTGCACATTTGAAGATATGTGCAAGATTTTCGGAATTCCGGAACTTCGCAAGAAAGCAAAATTTGTCGCTGTATCTTCCACATCGGGAACGGCAACGGAGGTGACGGCATTTTCCATTATTACTGATTATGAGAAGGGCATCAAATACCCGATCGCAGACTTTGAGATCACTCCGGACATCGCCATCGTCGATCCGGAGCTCGCTGAGACAATGCCGAAGAAGCTTGTAGCGCACACCGGTATGGATGCAATCACACACGCTATCGAAGCATATGTTTCCACAGTGGCTTCCGATTTCACGGACGCTCCGGCACTTTTTGCTATGGACCACATTAAGGATGACCTTGTTGCTTCTTACAACGGCGACATGGCTGCACGCGATCGTATGCATAATTCGCAGTGCCTGGCGGGAATTGCATTTTCGAGCGGTCTTCTCGGAATCGTACATTCTATGGCTCATAAGACAGGTGCTATTTTCGCTGATCACGGCGCTCATATCATTCACGGTGCCGCAAATGCCATGTACCTCCCGAAGGTCATCGCCTTCAACGCAAAGGATGCGAGAGCAGCTGAGCGCTACGCTTACATCGCTGATTATATGAAGCTCGGCGGAGAAACACAGGATGAGAAGATCGCAAATCTTATCGCCATGCTGCGCAAGATGAACGACGATCTGAATATTCCGCACTGCATCAAGAACTATGGCGCGGACAGCTATCCGACAGAGCAGGGATTTGTTCCGGAAGATGTTTTCCAGGCAAGGAAGCATGATATTGCTGTCAATGCGATCGGTGATGCATGTACGGGATCCAATCCGCGTCAGCCGTCCGTGGAGGAGATGGAGAAGCTTCTTGACTGCGTATACTACGATCTGGATGTAGATTTCTGATAATGTATATGGTGTTTTAGGGGTCATACAGGTTATTATTTAAGAATGATGCGGCGTACATGTCGCGGGTCAGGAAATCTGATTGAGAAGATGTTGGGTGCGCCCGGTTATTGTGATGATAACCGGGCGCTTTTTTGCATTTGAGGGGCTGTTAATGGGGATTACGGAAGTGGGGAGAGAAATGAGCAATACTTCCGTAAAGTCGGAGCAGGTAAGAGGGCTTGGGGAGCAGGGATTACGGAAGTGGGGGGAGAAATCTGCTTTACTTCTGTAAATTTCGGTTCGGGGTAAGAAGAATTGAGTGCGGATTACGGAAGTGGGGGGAGAAACTTGCAATACTTCCGTAAAGTCGGAGTAGGTAAGAGGGATTGGGGAGCAGGGATTACGGAAGTGGGGGGAGAAATCTGCTTTACTTCCGTAAATTTCGATTCAGGGAAAGAGGAATTGAGTGCGGATTACGGAAGTAGCCGGCGAAACTTGCAATACTTCCGTAAAGTCGGAGCAGGTAGGAGGGGTTGGGGAGCAGAATTTACGGAAGTGGGAAGAGAAATCTGCTTTACTTCCGTAAATTTCGGTTCGGGGAAAGTAGAATTGAGTGTGGATTACGGAAGTGGGAAGAGAAACTTGCAATACTTCCGTAAAGTCGGAGCAGGCAGAGACTCTGAGGAGCTGGAACTACGGAAGTGGAGAGAGAAATCTGTCATACTTCCGTAAATCTCAGGAGTAGGCAAGATAAGAATACAAGGCGCAATACAAATAGTAGAAATTACAGGAGTTTGAGGAATTCATAGCAGCGGATTACGCACATTTGTGAAACCCATTTACATTTTAATCTGAGTTTGGTATAGATGTCTTATTATTTCTCTTCTATTGTGCGGATTCACCGCATGTCTTACACAGCCTGTGAACCAGGTTGCCTGTCTTTGAAAGGAGGCACTATGCCGGAAGTCCATTTTACTCAGCAACTCGAAAGTTTAAAAGGTCCGATACAATTCACTCTTCTGAACGATGCCGTATTTCACATTGCCATGAACAGATCCCCCATGATCAGTCTCAGGGGGCTGCTGTCGGATCTGATGGAGATTCCTTTTGATGAGATTACAAATGTGGAGATCCTCAATCCAATCATGCAAGAGAATGCACTTACGAAGGAGAGCATTCTTGACGTTAGGGTCGAGATCAACAGAGCACAAATCATCAATATCGAACTCCAGACATGGCAGGATAAGGATTGGATTAATCGGTCACTGTATTACTTATGCCAAATATATTCTAATATCAATCAAGGCGAAGGCTACGACAAGATCAAGCCGGCGATGCATATAAGCATCATGACATATAGCATTTTTCCGAAAAAGCCGGAATTCTATGCAAGATACAGGTTGCTGAACGTAGAGAACGGGAACCTGTACACTCCCAATTTTGCACTGAATGTGTTAGACTTGTCACAGGAAAGCTTGGCGACTCAGCGGGACAGGGATAACCATCTTAATTTTTGGGCGAAGCTGTTTAAATGCAGCACTTGGGAGGAGATGCGAACCCTTGCCGCGATGAGTCCTGTCTACAAGGAGGTGGCAGAGTCAATGGCAACATCAAATATTGAACCGGCTGAGGTCTCGATGGCCCGGTACCATGATCGATATGTCTCCGGGATGCGGGGAAGTTATGCGGCAGGATGGGATGCGCGGCAGGAAGAGGTGAACGCTATTACGGATAAGTTGGATACAGCAGAGAAGAAACTGGATGTAACAGAGAAGAAACTGGATGTAACAGAGAAGAAGCTGGATGCAACAGAAAAGAAGCTGGATGCAACAGAGAAGAAGCTGGATGCAACAGAGAAGAAGCTGGATGTAACAGAGAAGAAGTTGGATGCAACAGAGAAGAAGCTGGATGCAACAGAGAAGAAGCTGGATGCAACAGCAAAGGAGCTTGCTGCTTTTGCTGGACAAGTAAAAGAGCTTCAAAAGCAGCTGGGCGAGTTAAAGAAATAGTGGGTATATAAATTTTCTGGTTGAAAAATACCAAAAATAAGTTTGTTAACTTCCAATGAAATTATCCCTCTTTCTGGGCGTTGAACGATTTATTAGTAAAACTGCATATAAAGAGCAGGAAATAATCAACGAAAAAGCAAGAGAAAATGTGAAAAGTTCACATTTTCTCTTGCTTTTTTTACTGATATATGGGATAATAGAAAAGGGATAATTATCCCTAAAAGGAGGGCCGTATGTACCTTGATGTCACTCTTCCGGTTCCAGCGGAAAAAGGAAAAATCACTGTCAAAACAATCAAGAAAACACTATATGTCTACTATGAAATCGGACGGGAATACAATGCTGAGAAGAAGTACAGCGAGCCAAAGAGGGTATGTATCGGGAAGAAGAGCAGCAAAGACTCAGATATGATGATCCCGAACACAAATTTCCTGCGCTATTTTCCGGAAGCCGTACTGCCTGACGAGGCAGAGGAGCCGGAGCGCAGCAGCTGTCTGCAGGTCGGTGCTTTCCTGGTCCTCCGCAAAGTGATCAGCGAGTATTCCCTTGACAGCATGGTGGCGAGGATCGTCGGTCGTGATGCAGGCCTGTTCATGGATCTGGCTGTCTATTCCATCATGACGGAAGGGAACGCCGCCCAGTACTATCCTGCATATGCGTATAAGCATCCCCTCATGACGGAAGAGATGAAGGTCTACAGTGATTCGAAGATATCCTGTTTCCTCGGGCAGGATATGGACAACCAGCGTATCGCATTCCTGGATGAGTGGAACAGGAAAAGGGATCACAGGGAGAAGATATATATATCCTATGACTCGACCAACAAGGCCTGCCAGGCAGGTGATGTCGACCTGGCCGAGATCGGCCATTCAAAAAAAGGCTCTGACGAGCCGGTATTCAATTATTCGGTCGCTTTTGACCGGAATAATAAAGAGCCTCTCTTTTACGAGGCATACCCCGGCAGCATAGTTGACGTGTCGCAGCTTCAGTTCATGCTGGACAAGGCAGAAGGATACGGATATAAGCATATCGGCTTCATCCTGGACCGCGGTTATTTCAGCAAAGCGAACATTCATTACATGGACAGCAAGGGGTATGAATTTGTCATCATGGTCAAAGGGATGAAAAAGCTTGTGCGCCAGGTCGTTATGGATGTGCAGGGAACATTTGAGCAGAGCAGGGCAGCGAGCATCAGGGCATTCAAGGTCAGCGGGACGACCGTAAGGCGCCGGCTGTACCCCTCCGACGAAAAGGAAAGATACTTCCATGTATTCTATAATGAAGGGAAACATACGGCAGAACGGGAAAAACTGGAATCAGACATTGACACGATGGCAAAACAGCTCAAGTCGTGGCAGGGACTTCAGGTAAGGCCGACCGGGAAATACGCCAAATATTTTGATCTGATCTATTACCATGAAGGAAAGGCTGACGAAACTTTCAGTTGTGCAAGGGAGCGTACGGAGGTGATCGACTGCGAGATCGGGCTGTGCGGGTATTTTGTCATTATCACTTCGGACAGGATGACTGCGGAGGAAGCCCTGACGCTTTATAAGGGAAGGGACAGCTCGGAAAAGCTTTTCCGGGGCGATAAATCCTATCTCGGCAATAAAACGGAGCGTGTATACGGCAGCGAATCCGTCGACACAAAGGTCTTCATAGAGTTCGTTGCGCTCATCATCAGGAACAGGATATACAACTGCCTGAGAGATGAGATGAAGAAACAGGACAGGAAATTCAACTTTATGACAGTCCCGGCTGCCCTCAGGGAGCTGGATAAGATCGAAATGGTCAGGGGAGGGGACAACGCATACCGCCTTGACCATGCAGTTACTGCGACACAGAAAAAAATACTGAATGCATTCGGGATGACTGCGCAGGACATCAAGAGGAAAGCGTCTGAGCTTAGCGCGGAGCTTGCCAGGATAGAGATAGAATCTGCCGAGAAGAATGCAAAGCCGGATGCGGCTACATCAAAGCAAGTGGGAGGGGCATAATCATGGCACGTACAAGAAGAACGGTTTCCCTGGAGGAGAAAATCGAAAAGGCTCAAAATGCGGTATATCTGGCAAAGGACAAATACGATGCTGCTGTCGAAGAACTTAATCAGCTGCTGAAAAAGAAGAGGGAGATGCAAAGGAAGGATATCCAGAAAGCCTTTGAAACAAGCACGAGAACCTATGACGAGATCATGGAATTCCTCATCGGGAAGCCAGATCCCGATGAGGAATAAGGATAGACTTTGATAGAGGGTTAAAAAACACTGGAAGTTGACAAAGTTTTGTGACAAAACTTCAAGAAGAATAGGCAAGGATTCTCGGTAATTCAATTGCCGAGAGGAATTGCCCCTTTTTTATCTATTGATAAGAACAAATGTTTGCAAACATGCGTT
>CACYPS010000079.1 GCA_902776305.1 uncultured Lachnospiraceae bacterium
ATACTCTTCCCTGATTTCCTGAAGCAGCTCTCTGAGTATCGTTTCCCTGCTCATCATATGCACCAGCGAAACTTCTAATCCGGCAAGTTCAATATTGCCTGGGATGAGATCTACCCCCTCCATGTGTCTCAATGTTGGCGGTACATAATTCTGAAAAGTACATATGTCAGCATCATCAGAATTCCTGCAACCTCGCGACAATTTGTCGTCAGCTTTTATCAGTTCCGCTATCGCAGTTGCAAGTGTGTTATCCAACTCATCCGGGTTGTGAAAGCCGAGGCTCTCAGTCAGGCTTCCTTGCGGATCCGAATCGATCAGAAGAACCTTTTTCCCCTCCTTCGCAAGAGAAATTCCCAGGTTCAGGCAGGTTGTAGTCTTCGAAACGCCGCCTTTTTGATTAGATACAGCGATTACTTTGCACATTCTCTATTTCCTCCGTTTTTGTTTTTATAAAGTCTGACGGTAACAGACAAGGAATTCGGAATAAAAAAAGGACACTCCCCAAGTAAATGGAAAGTGTCCCAAGAAAAAATCTTCGCATTTTCAGTTTTGTACATAAATCAAGTCCAGTATTTAGTACGAAAGCCTTTATTTTAGCGCAAAATCGGCGTTTTTATTCTAATGTTCTCATCGTCGGGAAGAGGAGCACATCACGAATCGCCTCCGCCCCCGTAAAGAGCATCACAAGCCTGTCGATTCCGTAGCCGATACCACCCGTCGGCGGCATACCGATCTCGAGAGCATTCAGGAAGTCCTCATCGGTGTGATTTGCCTCCTCGTTGCCCTGGGCGAACTGCTCCTCCTGCATAGCGAAGCGCTCGCGCTGATCGATCGGATCGTTCAGCTCGGAATAAGCGTTGCACATTTCCCAGCCGTTCATGAACATCTCGAATCGAAGAACCTTGCCCGGATGCTCCGGATCCTTCTTGGTCAGCGGGCTGATCTCGATTGGATGGCCCGTCAGGAAGGTCGGCTGAATCAGGTTGTGCTCGACGTACTCGTCGAAGAACAGGTTCAGGATATCGCCGATCTGATGATGCTTTTCGTAGTGGATGTCGCGCTCGTCGCAGAGAGCCTTTGCCTCCTCAAGAGTCTTGACCTGATCGAAATCGACGCCGCTGTACTTCTTGACAGCCTCAGTCATGGTGATGCGTTCGAACGGCTTGCCGAGGTCAATTTCCTTACCCTTGTAATTAAGGACAGTCGTGCCGAGGACCTGCTGCGCAATCGTACGGTACATATCCTCCGTAAGACGCATCATGCCTTCGTAGTCTGTATATGCCTGATAGAGCTCCATCAGTGTGAACTCCGGATTGTGCTTGATGTCGAGACCTTCGTTGCGGAATACGCGGCCGATCTCATAAACTCTCTCAAGTCCGCCGACAATCAGTCTCTTGAGGTAAAGCTCAAGGGAAATGCGGAGCTTCTTGTCCTCATTGAGAGCATTAAAATGCGTGGTGAACGGGCGGGCTGCGGCGCCGCCGGCATTTTCAACAAGCATCGGTGTCTCAACTTCCATGAATCCACGCTCGTCAAGATAGCGGCGGATTGCGGAGATGATCTTCGATCTCTTAATGAAGACCTCTTTTGATTCCGGATTCATGATGAGGTCCACGTAGCGCTGACGGTAACGCAGATCTGTATTTGTCAGGCCGTGATACTTCTCCGGAAGAATCTGGAGGGACTTGGAAAGGAGGGTAATCTCCTTTACATGGACTGACTTCTCACCCATCTTTGTCGTGAAGACAATGCCCTTCACGCCGACGATGTCGCCAACGTCGAGTTTCTTGAAGGCAGGATAGTCCTCACCGAGGTCATCGCGGGAAACATAGAGCTGAATGTTGCCGTCCCGGTCCTGAAGATTTGCAAATGAAGCCTTGCCCATGACACGCTTTGCCATCAGACGACCTGCTATGGAAACCTCTTTGCCCTCAAGAGCCTCGTAGTTGTCCTTGATTTCCTGTGTATGATGTGTCTGGTCGTATGTTACGATCTCGAAGGGGTTCTTACCTTCCGCCATGAGATTGGCGAGCTTTTCGCGACGGACCTTACGGAGCTGGTTGAGATCCTGTGTCTTTGCCGCACCGCCCTGCTTTTCCTGATTCTGGTTCTGTGCCATGGTTTTCTCCTATGTTATTTCTTCTTAGTTACTAAAACTTCCTACATCGTGTCTAAGTTGCTGTCGAAACCATAAATAATGCAATCGGAGCGGCGTCGTCGAGCGAAAGCGTCCCGACGATGCATTATTTGATGGTGAGACAGCGCGGATATTTCATGTGGGAAGTTTGAGTTAGTTATTCTTGGAAATCTTCAATACCTTATACTTGCTCGTCATTCCATTCGGCATCTCAACTATGACATCGTCACCCTTTTTCGCGCCGTGAAGTGCACTGCCGAGAGGAGACTCATTTGAAATCTTTCCTTTCAGGCTGTTCGCCTCTGTGGAACCGACGATCGCAAATTCCAGCTCTTCGTCATACTCATAATCATAAATCGTGACTTTGCAGCCGATACCGACGCTCTTGGTGTTGGCTTCTTCCTCATCAACGACTTCCGTTACGTTCTTCAGGATCTTCTCGATCTCCTCGATACGTGCCTCGATGTCGCGCTGCTCGTCCTTAGCTGCATCATATTCAGCGTTCTCGGAAAGATCGCCCTGCTCGCGGGCCTCTTTGATCTTCTCGGAGATTGCCTTGCGCTGGTTGATCTTCAGGTCATAGAGCTCATCCTGCAGCATTTTCAGTCCTGTACTTGTCAGAATGTTCTTCTTGACAGTCTTGCCCATATCTGCCATGTCTTAGCCTCCCTTTGCTTTTCAATAAATCATTTGATTTAGTCTATTCAACTTAAAGGTCTCATTCCTGACTGCGTTCCGTCTTGAGCATCATTCCCAGGTTTCAACCATTCATGTTCGAATAACCACAAATCAGCGTGCTGAAGGGTTTTTCAGCACGCTATCGTGATACAAAATTATAAACATAAGAGTGGTAAATGTCAAGATAGTGTTAACTGCCATGATGTGAAACAGTGTTATCGCCTTCAGCAGGACAGAAATGGTGTTGTCTGCTATGACGGGAAACAGTGGTAACGCCTGTCAGCAAGACAGAAATAGTGTTGTCTGCTATGGCGGGAAACAGTGGTAACGCCTGTCAGCAAGACAGAAATGGTGTTGTCTGCTATGACGGGAAACAGTATTAACTGCTATGGCAGAAGCCGTGTTACTTTCATGACAGGCATCGCACGGAAACACATGGTCCACATGAAAAAAGAGCTGCCGCAATCAGGGATATTCTACATGTATAAAGCAGATAGCATTTGCAAATATCTGCTCTATACAGTATTTCCCATTGCGACAGCCCCGATACGTCTTATCGGTCTTTCAATTATTTTTCTGTAAGGAATCTGTAAACGATAGCCGCAAGAGCGCCGCCAGCAAGCGGTCCGATGATGAAGACCGGAAGAGCTATCAGCGCGCCGACGTTTCCTGTGAATGCAGCGAAGATGGCCGGACCAAAGCTTCTTGCCGGGTTTACGGAGGTGCCTGTCAGACCGATACCCAGGATGTGTACCAGTGTCAGTGCAAGACCGATTACGAGACCGGCTACCTGTCTAAACTTAAACTTGGCGTCTGTAACGCCGAGGATGCACAGAACGAAAATGAATGTAAGGATAATCTCAACAAGCAGGCCTGCAATAAAGTTGCCGTTAACTCCTGCGAGACCGTTGGAACCTACGCCGCCGGTCTTGTCTGTCACGCCGCCGAGAGCGAAAATAGCTACAAGGCAGGCAGAAGCGACGATAGAACCTACACACTGAGCAATCACATACGGAATGAAATCTTTCAATTCCATTCTGCCAGAAAGTAGGCAGCCGAGTGATACCGCCGGATTGATGTGGCATCCCGAAACATTTCCGATGCTGTAGGCCATAGCTACGATAACAAGGCCAAATGCCATCGCTGTCAGGACATACCCTCCGCCGAATTCTGCGTCACATCCGACAAGCATCGCAGTGCCACATCCAAGGAATACCAGTGTGAAAGTGCCGATAGCTTCCGCTAAGTATTTCTTCATTATATTTATACCTCCCTCGAAAATATTAGGCAGCCCGTATTCGGCCGGACTGCCGATATAGCCAATAGTATACACCTTTTGGCTATCTTTTCAAATACAGAACTTTTCCTGTTTAAAGCACCCTTCATGCCTCTGCACGCATTGAGCACTCACTTCAAATACAAATACTGCTCCCATTTAGAGCACCTGTCATACGCCTACACACATTGAGCACACTCTTCAGATATTGTACTTCTCTTATTTCGGGCACCTCTCATGCGTCCGCCCACTCGTTTAAGACCTGCTCGAGTTCCTCAAATGACTTAACCAGGTTGATCCGGCTCCTGAGCGCCGCCGAGTTGCGGTAACCGGTGGTGTACCAGGCGATGTGCTTGCGCATTTGCAATATTCCCAGATGATCACCCTTCTCATCAAGCTGCATGCGTGCGTGGCGAAGCATCACTGCCCGGGCTTCCTCTATGGATGGTTTAGGCAAATGTTCACCCGTCCTCACATAATGCTCGCAGTCCCTGAATATCCAGGGATTTCCGCGTGCGCCGCGGGCAATCATGACCAGGTCGCAGCCGGTCTGTTCCATCATGGCGACAGCGTCCTCCGGTCTGAACACATCTCCGTTTCCGATTATGGGGATATGCACTGCCTCCTTGACCCTACGGATAATGTCCCAATCCGCCTCGCCGGAATAGTATTGCTCGCGCGTTCGCCCATGCACCGCGATTGCATCTGCGCCGGCGTCCTCAAGAGCTTGAGCCACCTCGACAGCATTGACCTCCTCATCGTTAAATCCCTTGCGGATCTTGACGGTGACAGGTCTGTCCGTGGCATTTTTAAGCGCCCGGACGATCTGCTGCGCTCTGGGGATGTCCCGCATGAGCGCTGAGCCTTCGTTGTTCTTCACGATTTTCGGCATAGGGCATCCCATATTCAGGTCGAGAATGTCATATGGTTCGTGATTCAGTTTTTCGGCCGCATATGCGCATGTGTCTGCATCCGGGCCGAAGAGCTGCATGGAGATGGGGTGCTCATTTTCGGAAATGTTTATGAACGCGAGGGTCTTCTTGTTGCCGTGGAGAACGGCATTTGCGGAGACCATCTCCATGGATACGAGCGCCGCTCCCTGCTCCATACATAGAATGCGGAACGGTTGATCCGTGACGCCGGCCATGGGGCCGAGGACGAAGCGGCCGCGGATGGGGAGGGAACCGATTTTTACGACGGGAAATGTCTCGTCAGTCTTCCGTATCATTGTCAATGGCAGCCTCCTCCGCACTCTCTCCGAGGACCACAAGGCGATAGTACATCGTCAGCTGCTCCATAAGCTCGGACTTTGTATGCTGCAGCTGCTTGATCTTGAGCTCGGAGCCGATCTCGTCGAATCTCTGATCCCCCTCCATGGATATGACCTTGAAGTGAGGTTTGCGATCCTCCCCGAATTCGATCGTGAGCACTCCTCCGACATCCTCTGTGAATTCGACGCAGAGGATCTGCAGCTCATTTTTAACGGCCTTCGGGAGTTTGTCGAAGGCCGGGTTGAGATAGTATTTTTGGTTGTACCAGCTGGCACCGCACAGTGTTGTGTTCATGGAATCTCCTTTGCACGACATAGTTATCTTCCGATGTTTGACTTCTCATGATTAGAACGTCAAGAATCGATTACGGATTGTTCCGTATTAACGTGCTCCGACAATTCTGTAATCTTCTTATTTTATGTATATCCGTATAAGCCCCTCACGGAAATCTCTCCGCTCGTAATCTCCCGGGTCGACCCGTCCTCGCATTCCACAACGAGACCGCCTGTCCGGGTGATCCCGCGGGATATCGCGATGTACTCTCCCTTCGGATCCTCGATTCGAACCTGAAGACCGCGGCTCACAAGTAGGTCATTGTAGCTGTCAATGAGCAACGAGACATCCTCCGTCTCACAGTATTTCAGATAATTTTCTTTGAAGTACAGCAGGACGTGGGCGAGCAGGACGCCACGGTCGGCGTCATTGTCACCGCTTTCTATCTTTATAGAGGTCGCCATATTTCGGATTTCTTCGGCGAATGCCGTCTGGTTCACATTAATACCCGTCCCAATCACGACATAGTGAATTTTCCCGACCTCGGCGTTCATCTCCGTCAGGATTCCACACACCTTTTTGTGGTTGATGACGACGTCGTTGGGCCATTTGATGCCAACGGGGAGATCGGTTACTTCGCGGATTGCCTGCGCAACCGAGAGTCCCATGACAAGGGTGAGTGCGGCAGCATGCTCCGGAGAGAATTCCGGTCTCAGGAGCAGTGAAAAGTAAATGTTTTCACCGCTGGGGCTGACCCAGGTGCGGCCGCGGCGGCCTTTGCCGGCGGTTTGCGCATCCGCTATACCGACGGTCCCTTCCGGGAAGTGGACCTCGCCGAGCTCCTTGACCCATTCGTTGCTGGAGTCGACAGAGTCGCGATAGAATACATTTGAATAAAAGCGGGATGCACCCCGCTCCTCTAAGATCTGTCTTGTGATTTCTGACCAGTCGGACATTTTCTACCTTTCTATAATTGATTTTTGATTCTGGCTTCGGTATTCTAATTTAATTTCTTTGGCTCGTGGCTTTACTTTACCGAAATAATTGCACTTTTTGCTCCTACTTCGGTATTCTGATTTCAATTTCTTTGACTCAAGGCTCTACTTTACCGAAGTAATTGAGCCTTCTGCGCTCACTTCGGTATTGCTTAACTTATTCT
>CACYPS010000080.1 GCA_902776305.1 uncultured Lachnospiraceae bacterium
TATTTACAGTTGCATTTGTTTTTTTCGGAGCGTCAATCGTTGTCAGTGATGAGCAGTCTTTGAACATGTCATCTGCATTTTGCTGTTCTCTGATTGCAGACAAATCAAATTCACTCAGGTCTAATGTTTCCAAAGAACTGCACCCGGAGAACATATCCTTAACATTTGTGACAAGCGAAGTATCTGCTTTGCTCAGGTCGATGCTTGCGAGCTCGCTCATCCCGCTAAAGAGAGATGAGGAATCGGCCGGCAGATACAATTTGCCGCTGGCGGAATCAAACTCTATTGTATTGATGTTCGAAATTATGGAGCCTATCTTAGATTGCCAATCGCTCCACAATGTGCCGTTTTGAGAGTTGAAATAAAGCTTGTATATGCCGCCATCAAGAATGACTTCAGCCGTAACATTGTCGCCCACAATAATAGGTTCAAACTCTACTGTTACAGGAACAGATATTGTCACATTACCGACAGTCGTTGATATCGTTGTGGTCCCTATTGCGGCACCATTTAATTTATCGGAACCGACATATGCAATATTATTATCTTCCGATGTCCATTCACACTCAGTCACAGCCTCAACTTCGCTTTTCCATTCATCCCCAGGTTCGCACACCTTAAGATTTAATGTCACAGACGGCAGCTCGCAAGACTTGTTCACGCTGACCGTAAGAGAATCCACCGAAGCGTATCCTTCTGCACTATCTATAAATTCGTCTGACAGAGTGGTAGAAGCTGTTTCTATTGACTCGTTCGGTTCTGTATATGTAATTTCGCTGTCGCTTCTCGCAAAAATCTGTGTCCAGAAATCAATTCCGTTGTAGATGACATGACCGATACCGATTCTGGTAAAGCCTTGATAGAGCATGTTCCTGCGGTGTCCCTGACCATCGTAGTCTTCTTCGTCCTCACGCAAACCTATATAAGCTTCCTCCGCTGTGGTAAACCCTCCTGCAAGATTTTCTCCTCTGGCCCACCAGGAGTAACCAAGCTCATCGAGAGCCGTTCCGCACGAAGTACCATCCGGTCTTGTATGGCTGAATAAGATAGCAACTTCCCTGGCTCTGAGCATGGCAACTTTTTCAAGCTGATAGTCATAAGTCAGTTCTGACAGATTCGGGCAGTCGACTCTGGTTTTGTTATCTTCATCCCAGTACCATGCCTCGGGACCGGTACGGAAGTCGTTGACCATATCCAACATGGTCCTGGCCTCAGTCTGTCCGTATTGGAAGGAGTATTCAAAAGATATGTTTGATGCTCCAACCAGCTGTTCTTCCGGATAATCCGAATAGAGTTCGTCTCCTTCAGGAACGAAATCTGTGTCTCCTACTATACCGCCTGCAGTATTATAAGATAAATCCTGCTCAGGCAGGAACTCGATTTCCGTACCTTCTTCGGAAGCAGCTGCAGTTACCGGAAACAATGAAAGAATCATGATGACGGATAAAAGCAGCGCTAAGCACTTTTTCACATTTCTCATTTGGCATTCCCTCCCTTAACCTTTAATCTGTAGCGACAATAGTCCATCGCATATATGGTATTTTAGCATAATAATCCATAATAAATATAGTATTCTAATTATATTCTATTAAAATCAGGAACAGATTTTTCTGAACTGAATCCGTTCAGTTCACACACAGTTTAATGAATATGAAAAGAGGGCTTCGCCCGGATGATGAATGAATCATCCAAGCGATAGCCCCACTTGTGAAATCTATGCATTTTCTTTTTTGAGCATTACATATCTCCTATGCGGAATCGTGCCGCTTCCGAATACTCAAATCAAGATGGTTTAAGCCTCCACCTCTGTGCTGTAGTAGCCGCCTCCGTTTTTGCGCATATATTCGTTCCGTTTTGAACCTTATTGCTGGTCAGATGCAGGTACGTGCCGAGTCTGTTACGCATTGTTACCGTACCGTCTTCTTCGTTATACTTGAGCCACCATCGCTGACCGTTCAGACCTTGCCACGCCCTCTGCTCAACATTGGCACCACTGACGGCAGAATCATCCTTTACCGTAAGCACAAGGCCCGATTTTTTATTGACCAGTCGATAGTATCCGCTGCCACTGTATACGATGTTGAACTTCTGAGCATCCGTGCCGTTAGATTTATACAGCTGCGCATTAGCCCCGGCAGCCGTTGAACCTCCCGCAATGTCTACCACATAGTTCGAATCCTTTCTGCAAGCTATCGTGTATCTGCCTCCGAATTCATCAAGCACCGGATCTGTCTCGACAAAATAGAAGCGCTGCAGGCTCGATGCGGCTGTTTTTTTCACGATGAGCTGAGAACCTATGGTCGCGTCCTGATCCGGAGAAGAAATGGAGAAACCGGTCACAGCATTGACAATGGCATAGGAGTTATCTGCTTTCCTCGCGAGTATCCATTTCTGCGCCTCTCTTGTTGTTTCCTGATAGATAACAACACCCTTGCCTTCTATATTACTGTTCTGCTGAACGGCAACTGCCGTAATGGATTTTGCATTGAAAATCTTATATTTTCCGTCTGCGTACTTCCTAACGACAAATTTCTGAGCTTCTGAAGTATTCGGTGATGTAATCGTCACCTTCGTATTATTGACCATATTTCCGCCGGCAGCGCAAAGTACCGCTTCAGGATTATTCTTCGGTACAAGACGATATGTATGTCCGTCTTGCGGGACATCGACACATTTTAATATAAGGAATTTCTGAGTGAGTGTGCCTTTGTAATCACCCTTTCCTGTTACAGTCAGCGTACCGACACCCGGATTTATATTATGTGTAAATTTGTAGGTGTAATCTGTACCGGCTGTGAGCGTCTTACCGTTCACTACAACCATGAAATTTGGTGTATGCGGTGAGCCCGTATATCCGTATGAGCGAGTGACGCCATAGATTGTCCCACCGCTTATGCTTATAGTCGCGGTTGACTTCAATACTATACTTTTCCCGGTATTTGGAAGTTCTGTGTACGATTTCCCGTTCGAATCATACATCGTTTTCGGCAAAAGTATTCCCGATGTGGCTTTCGGAGGAGTCTTCAGAATCTTCAGATTGCTGCAATTTTTGAACATATCTTTCGCACCTGCCGGTATTTCCATATATTCACCTTCCATGTGAATATATAAAAGTGACAGGGAACTTATGTCCAACTCCTCAAGACTCGTGCAGCCCTCGAACATGTTATTTACCCACCAGATTACCGGGGAATAAAAATTGCTGAGATTCAATTTCTTGAGGCTCTTGCAGTTATAGAACATACCGGCCATACCAATGACTTGTGATACATCAAAGCCGCTCAGATCTAAGGAGGTCAGACTCTCACAATTACTGAACATTGAATTCATTGTTTGTGCTTTTGACGTATCAATATTGCTGAACGAAATTGATGTTAGATTTGGTAAGTCCATAAATAATCCGCCACTTATTTCGGGAAAATATAACTTACCTGCCGTTGCATACACGCTAATGCTCAGCAAACTCTCTTTCCAGTTATCATTCGGTATCTTATTCGTGATTCGTTCTTGCCAATCGGAATATAATGTTCCGTTCTTCCCAGGTGCCGGTACCGAAAGCGTAAGATCATTTGTTGCTACATATTCTGAACCTGAATAGTAGCCGCCCCTGGTAATAGTGGCATATACATTGTCACCGACAGGTAACTCCAATATAGGATGGTATGTCGGTCCGACTAATTCCTCGCCTTCCTGGCTGCTATCATCCTCTAAGAGATCATCTATCTCTGTTTCCGCATCTTCATCTACAAGAACATTTTCGACCTCATCCGGCGTTTCTGCCTCCTGCAGATCTGTCTCCTCGCCGCTGCCGATTTCTTCCTCCGCTACATTCGTTTCTTCAATCTCGACCTGTCCGGCTCCGGGAATTACGACTTCGTCATTTTTCAGGGCGGCATCTTCAGCTGATGCATCCGTAATCACAGACTGCTCTTCAGCTTCAATATCTTCCTTTTCCTCATCCAATGGTTCTTCTGAGATTACCTCTGAGGAGGGAACCTGTTCCTGTAGCTCAGCTCCCAAGACCGTTACGCCGGGTCCGGTCATCAATAGTGCTGCAATACATCCTGCCACAATAATCCTTTTCCAATCCTTTTTCATCTCGATCCACCTCTCAAACAATATGAATATCGATGGGTTACAGATTATATATCTAAGATATATTTTACAGCATATTTATACATAATGTCAATTTATACAAACTTATCAGCCATTGTTTTGTGCATATTTGCCGGCATTTTTGATATTAGTAGTTACTATTCAAAAATTAAATACTTTATATTTCGACAATTTGTCGTGCCACATAAACGCCGCTGGCGGATGCGTGCGACAGCGAATGCGTAACGCCGCTGCCGTCACCGATTATGTACAGACCTTTATGTTTCGTCTCGAGATTACTGTCCAGCTTTACTTCCATGTTGTAGAATTTTACTTCTACGCCGTAGAGCAAGGTATCGTCATTGGCTGTTCCCGGTGCAATCCGATCGAGTGCATAAATCATTTCAATGATACCGTCCAGTATTCTCTTCGGGAGGACGAGGCTGAGGTCACCGGGCTCCGCTTTCAATGTCGGAGTGACGAACCCTTCCGCTATCCTTTTATAATTGCTTCTCCTTCCGCGAACAAGATCACCGAATCTCTGTACAATGACTCCGCCGCCGAGCATGTTGGAGAGCCTAGCAATGCTCTCGCCATAACCGTTGCTGTCTTTAAACGGCTCCGAAAAATGCTTTGCTACGAGGAGCGCAAAGTTCGTATTTTCCGTCTGTTTAGACGGGTCTTCAAAGCTGTGTCCATTGACGGTCACGATGCCGTTGGTGTTCTCGGCCACTACGCTGCCTTTCGGATTCATGCAGAATGTCCGGACGTAGTCTTCGAACTTGTCTGTCCTGTAAACGATTTTGCTTTCATATAGTTCATCTGTGAGATGTGAAAATATTACCGCCGGGAGCTCAACGCGCACACCTATATCGACACGATTCGATTTTGTCTCAATGTCGAGGTCTTTGCAGACGGTCTCCATCCATTTGCTGCCGCTTCTGCCGACTGATACGATGCATTTACTGCATGTATAATGATCATCCCCGGCCTGAATATCGTATCCGCCCTCAATGACGGAAATCTTGTCGACCATGGTGCCGAATCTGAATTCGACCTTGTCCTTTAGCTCAGCAAATATGTTCTGCAGAACAACATAGTTGATATCCGTGCCCAGGTGGCGTACAGATGCGTCGAGCAGCTTCAGTTTGTTCTGCATGCATTTCTTCTTGATATCGGTGCCTGCTGTTGAATAGAGCTTCGTGCCCTCACCGCCGTGTGAAAGATTGATCTGATCCACATAGTGCATGAGTTCTATGGCTTCTTTTTTGCCGATATACTCGTACAGGGTGCCGCCAAAATCGTTTGTGATGTTGTATTTTCCGTCTGAAAATGCGCCTGCACCTCCGAACCCGCTCATGATCGAGCAGGTCTCGCAGTGAATGCATTTCGTGATTTTTTTGCCGTCGATGGGACATTTTCTTTTCTCGAGCGGTCTTCCTTTCTCGAGTACCAGAACTTTCAGTTCGGGGTTTAGGCGGTTCAGCTCGTAGGCTGAGAAGATGCCGCCGGGACCGGCGCCGATAATAATTACATCATAATGCATACTCGTTACTCCTCCTTAATGGGTTTATTGTAATCTGACATATCGTTGTTCAGAGCGTTTTTGTAATAAAATACTTTTTCATCGCACAATATTCGTGGTGTGAGTCTGTAATACGCGCGCAGAGTGATACTCGGCTTTATCGTGAATACAGTCTCGCGATATTTACAAATATTTTATCATAGAAGGAATATGAGCGGCAAACGCGAGCTGAACCCGTTGGAGCTGTCTGATAAGTTAATGCAGCGGCTCTCGGATCACCAAAAGCGCAAACGGTTCGCGAGGTTCATGGGATTTGTCACATTCGTCGTCGGCATCGTGCAGGGAATCACCTCTTTTTCGATCTTTAAGGCGGGGCGGAAGCTTCATTACTGGATCGCAACGGGCTTCACACTCTTCTCAATCGGCTCCGTGGCAGTGAAACTGAAAGGTAAGATCCATGCTTTCCCGCTTCTGAAGGCAGTAGCGTATGTGTGAAGCTCACATGGATAAATCCACGTGCTTCCATATGCGGCTCTCGCCGCAGGGCCGCTTTAGGCGGCCGGACTCACGCACCTGCGGATACGCCTCCT
>CACYPS010000081.1 GCA_902776305.1 uncultured Lachnospiraceae bacterium
GTACGTTTCATCGCCTTGCAGGTAGCTGTCCTGCATATATGAACGGCATATTTCTCGCTCTTCCTTCCGGAATCATCGCGTATGGTTCAACCGGCTGGTATTTTCATGCCCGTACGGGGATGTTTCTGATGAATGATATTCAGTTTTCAAAGATCCATGTCGCCGCAGGAGGGGAAAACCCTCCTACGGTTCCAATTTTAGGGTCAGTGAAAGCTGAATTTTAGCGCCTGAAGCGACCGGTCACCGTCCTTTTTAAGACCGGTGCGGATCATGATTTGCACCTGCGGTATTTTAATTATTTTCTGCTATTATTTTCATCTGCCGAATTTAGTTGAAATTATTATGAGAATGATGTATACTCCGGTCAAGGAGGTGATGACTGTGATCGCACTTGATGCAAATCAGAAATACTACACGACCAGTGAACTGAAAGACATGGGCTATTCCTACTACAAAATTGGCCAGCTGGAAGAAAACGGTAGGCTGCACCGCATCAACAGAACCACATATGAGAATCTCTCCTATAAAGGTGATGAGAATGATTTCATCAACGCTGCTGCATATGTTCCGGAGGGTGTGATCTGCCTGATGAGTGCCGCCCGATATTATGAGCTTACCAATTTCCTTCCTGATGTGATTGATGTTGCGATCGACCGGAAGAAAAAAGTCAGTACTCTTCCTGACTGGCCACAGATCAAAATATTCTATTTTGACCCTTCCCGCATGGATACCGGTGTCACGAAAATCACGGAAGGCGGCGATTCATTCCGTATTTTTGACATTGAAAAGACTGTCGTTGATATCATTTACTACCGCAATAAGATCGGCATTGAGGAAACATCAGAGGTGCTGCGCAACTACCTGAAGAGGAAGGATCGGCAAATCGACCGGCTCTACACCTATGCCAAAATGCTGCGGTGCGAAGCTATTGTAAGAACTTATCTGGAGGTGCTTGTTTCATGAATGCAGATTCCGTTAAGGCAAGACTGAAGAATTTCGCTGTCAGCTCCGGCTGCACGTTCCAGGAAGCTCTCGTCTATTACGGACTTGAGCGGACGATTTACCGGATCTCAGTATCTCCGTATGCCAGCCATTTTGTTCTGAAAGGCGGCATCTTTCTGTATGCCATCTTCGACAGGAAGTACGAGCGTGCCACAACAGACGTTGACCTGCTGGCCAGACGTATCTCAAACAGCGCTGAGGAAATGAAAATCGTCTTCCGCGATATCTTTACTCTGGACACTGACGATGCTCTTGTTTTCGACCTTGATTCCATTACAGCTGAAGATATCACAGAATTCAAAGAGTACCATGGACTGCATATCTCAGCGGTCGCATATCTTGACCGGACCAGAATCCCAATCGGAATTGATATCGGATTTGGCGATGTGATTTATCCCGATGCCGTAGAGATGGAATTCCCCGTGATCCTGGATATGGAAGCACCCAAAGTGAACGCATACTCTTTGGAATCTTCCATTGCTGAGAAACTGGAAGCTATTGTCAAAAACGGTTTCCTGAACAGCCGTTATAAGGACTTCTACGATATTTATGTCCTCTCAGAGAAGTATCCCTTCGACTATGAAGAACTGAACAACGCTGTCATGGAAACATTCACAAACCGGAAAACTCCCATTACAATGGACACTGCAGCTTTCAGCGATGAGTTTCGTGGTGATTCGATGCATCAGACCAGATGGAACTCATTCCTGAAAAAGAAAAAAGCTCTGATCCCAGTCTCAATGAACGATGCTATGGTCCGGATCAAGACATTTGTAACGCCCCTTCTGACTCAAACCAAGACCACAGTAACTGAATGGGATCCGAATGAGGGGTGCTGGAAATAAACCTTTATTGGCAAATAAAACAAACTGGAGCAGAGAGATTAATAAATGCGGTCTCTCTGCTCCTTCATTTTTGTTGGCTTACAGCTCCCGGGCAATCCTTGTAAGGCTCTCGATGACAGCCAAGATATCCCTCTTCGCCTTGCTGTTGGATTCTGTCTCTCCCAGCAGCAGATAATCAAAACTCACATGGAAGTACTCCGCCATCTCCACAATCAGCTCCAGCGATCCGGTCCTGGTACCGGCTTCGATCTTCCGGTAATGGGTGTCGCTGATCCCGATCACGTCGCAGAACTCTTCCTGTGTCAATCCGCAGGCCTGTCTCATCTTGCACAGTCTCAGGCCAAAGTCTTTCATATTGAATTTTGTTGTTCTCAAGTCAGTTCCTCCGATTTCGTTTGAGATTTGTGTTTCAGCTGCAAATCCCTGAAACCGGAGGCGACCGGCATCGAACGCAGATGTGTTTGCATAAAAATAAGAGGCGGCTGCTTTCACAGTTCCCTGCAAAAACAACCGCCTCCTGCTGCGATGTTTCTTCCAAAAAAATCACCCGTCCGATCTAAGGCTTCCAAAGCACTTTTGTTTTTGCCTTGGCTACCCTATCGGGCGGGTGTTACTCGCAAAAATAATCTTTTCTGCCTGTTACTTTGCCGTTACAGAGGCTGTTACTTTTCTGTTATCCGGCATTCTTATGACGGATTAACCCGGTCCCTCTACTGAATATACCATTTAGTATTATAGTACTTTTTGCAATGATATTTGTTCCATTTTGCATTCTTATGATCGCTCAAATAGAAATTGGCTCCTATCGCATTAGTTAGGGTCACAATACTGTCAGAGTTCTTGGTGATTTTCCATCGTAGGCCGTTCTGCGCTACACACAGACATTGGGCGCGGTTTATCCCGTCTTTAAGCTTGTTCTCTTTACATAAGCTTTTCCAACTACCATCTCTCCCAAGGCATCCGCCATATCATCGTCATAATATCTTGATGATAGGTATATTCTATATCGTTCTCATGACAAAAAAATTGATAAATCTCACAAATA
This sequence comes from uncultured Lachnospiraceae bacterium, assembly GCA_902776305.1. Taxonomy (GTDB): domain Bacteria; phylum Bacillota; class Clostridia; order Lachnospirales; family Lachnospiraceae; genus Chordicoccus. The sequence goes on from CACYPS010000081.1 coordinate 2,893, forward strand.
TTACTTCATGACTCTTCCCTTACAATCGACACCGCCCTCGGACACTCCCTCAACCTCTCAATATACCCTTTTTCCTCCAGCGTCTTCAGGTGAAAATGTATTGAAGAAGACGACCTCAGCCCCGTCATCTCACACAGATCCCGGATACTGGGTGAAAACCCGTGTTCCCTCTGATAATCTATGATGCAGCCCAGCACCTGTTTCTGCCTGCCCGTCAATGCACGTCTATTTTTCATAAAAGCATCTGCCTCCTTACAAAGTCTCCGCCAGCTATCCGTGGCTGATAATCAATATTTGCCTTCGCTGCCTGATCCGCCTCATCTGCTCTCTCTACCGTATACAGCTTACCGCCCCGCCTGAAATGCGTCCCGGTCCGGCAGAACCGGAAAGGAACGCCATATTTCACACACTGGATATTCATCGAAATGATCCATGCATAATCCAGCTCTCTTGCGCCTGCACCTGTCTCTCCCCCGCATGTAACCTCTTCGATCTCCTCCCGGTATCTTTCCAGATACCTTTCGAGATTGATAGCCTGCAGCATCGGCTGAAGAACGATCTTCTTATGCCGGATTGGCAGATTCAGGAAGATCGGGAGCCGCCGGTCAGCTGTATACTGGCTCTCACAGCTGCAGGCGATCACTACATTTTCATAACCTTCACCCCAGTCATTCGGAAGACCGATATGAAACCGTTCCGGCCGTTTTGTGATAATGAAAAATGTTAGGTCCGTCCTCTCCTTTATCATTCTCCATGCATCTCCCCGCCAGATATCAGCATCCGGATGAAAGAAATCTGACGTACAGCAGGTCTCCACAATGCCGTCATCCGGCATGAGCCTGTACTCTCTTTTCCGATTCTTTTTGATTGGAAGATCAAATGTCTTCGTCTTCCGTACGAGAGTTGTGTTCCGACCATATGCAGCATCGGTCTGAAATACGATGCAGCCGGCGCAGGCCCTGCTGAGCCGGGTACATCCGTGCCAGGGATTCCATATCGACATAGCATTTCCTCCTGAAGGTCAATAGTCTCCTTCGATTTCTCTGCGCACCAGCTTTTTTTCCCGTGCGCGGTCGTATCTGGTCTTCATGTCAAATGTCACCGGTCTCGGCATCATGCCCCGATCCGTTTTTCCCTGGTTCTTCGTGACAATACGTATGCCCTTTACCTTCCTGACTTTGTATTTCTTCATGTCATTTTCTTCTATCCTTTTTTCTTCTTCCAGCAACTGCCTGATATAGAATGCATAGAGCTCCGTATAGAAAGCCAGTCCGACTGCGAGGAGTGCTTCCTGGTGCCGTACCGAAGCCTGTGTGTGCCCAAGATTGATCTTTCTCTCGACTGCTACACAGAGCTCTCCTCCGCTTCCGTCATATTTCAGATCGATGATTGGTCTGTAGTATTCGTCACCCACCGTATTGTATCTGCTGACTGCTATATCTATCGATTTCTCGATGACCTCATCCAGTATCCCCGAACCGCTGAGGATACCGAAATATGCTTCAAGCCTTTTATCATCTACAACACGCAGGTCATGAATGAAATACATAGCCTTCCTCAGTTCTTTGATTGTGGCCTCGGGGCCTTCCGTTAATAATCTCCGTCTGTATGTTTCCCTGTAAGACTCACCCTTGAACCTGTACTTCAGCATACTTGTCATCCTTTTTCTCAGCTGCTTACTGTCCAGATGATATATGCTGCAGGCATAAAGAAGGTCCTTTTGTTCCCTGCTCAAACTAATCCTCCCTTTCGCAGCACGGCCGCGTTTCAGCTCCTGCCTGCCGGGACAAGGAAAAAAACCCGGCATGTCCTCATTCTATGCTATATAAGGACCGGATGATTCCATGCTTCGGGCTGTCCTTGGGTAAGTGGGAAAATGACCGAAGGACACACAGATATCATCCGGCGAGCTGCTGAGCCTCAGGATCCGGTAAAACGGTCTGCTGCAAATATTTTAAAAAAATCCTCATGTCCATGAGGCTGTCGCTACCGCATCCTTATCCGTGCCGTAATTTCCGTTTTTTAATTCATCTACGAATGTATTAAAATACGGCTCCGCCTCTTCACGGATCAGCAGGTACAAAGATGAATCCCCGTACGCTTTCATGAAGTCATTGAATTTTGGCAGTTTTCCTTCTTCATGGAAATAAAATGCCGTAACAGCCCGTTCAATGAGGCATATCCGCTCATTCACGCTCTCCTGATTATCATCACACCACATAGCTGCCTCATCAGGACTGAGCATTGGTCTCATGTAACCCCTGCTGTCCCATGCTGTAAGACATCCTGCAGCTATCAGATCAGAAAGGATCTGATAAACTTCCTCCTTTGAGGAAGCCCCCATCTCCAGGACCATGTCCTCTATCATCGGTGCGGTATTCAGTTCACGATAATAATCTTCAAATAATCCATATAATCTCCTGTGTCTTTTCCCGAGCTTCGAAACCTTCTTTTTTACAATCTCATTTCTGTCAGATGACATCTTCTATCCTCTCCGGAGTAATACTCCATTTCTGCAATAAGCCATCGCATTTTCACTGATTTCCTGCAATAAGCCTTTGCATTTTCACTTACTTCCTGTAATAATCCATCGTTCTGTTAACGACTATATAAAGCGCATCTCCCGAATCAAATCGACATGCATAGCAGTCCTTTTTCCGCTCAGTCTTGTGACACGTTGTTCACCGGATATTTGCTCTCTACGAACCAGCGGCAGGCTTCCGGCGAATCCTCATAGTAGAGCCTTGCATCCTTCCCCCGGATCCTCACGGAATAGCAGATCCCGCAGCCGCCTACCCTGCGGCTGGCCGATCTTTGTACACGGCAAATACGTTCTATCTCATACTTCTCACCTTCCGGTGAGATACGGAGGTACTTCGGCAACATCGCTCCTGTCGGTTCATAAATCACCCCGACTTCGACGTACACTTTATAACTCACCAGATCTCTCCTTTTTCTCTCTTCCATTAATGACAGCACCTCCTTTCCAAAAATCCAATATAATTGGATTGTCGTTTATAAGCGACATTCCGTTACAATTTGTTTATAGTCCTATCTTCTCTCATCACTGGCATCCGTCACTCCCTCTTCTTATCCTGTATATCTGTATCACTATATCGGGCAATACGGATATTATAGAAACAGCTTTATTGTTTTCCAAACATTTGTTCTGAACGTCTGTTTGTATTGTATATCGTCTCTATCTACTTGTCAATTGATGAACTTATGAAAGTTGTGAATTACTTGTATATTTCCATGCGCACCTCCCTGTTCTCATGGTCCGTAGCGGCAAGCTCCACATGCCTATATATGCCGGAGAAGCTACTGCTGCTCTGCAAACAAGCACAAAAAAAGACAGCACGGAACTGGCATATGATGGGTAATGCCATAACAAACCAATTTGATTTGCAGCTCCGGAGCTGTCTTTCGTTATGATACTATATTCGGTTAGAAAAGCCTTATGAAAAACTCACAAAAATTGTTACGTTTCCATTAAAATATAAACGGCGACTACAAGGATCAGGATCCAGACTGCAACAACCATCACCGCCGTGACTGCGTACGCCAGGATCCGGATCAGCCGGTTAGGATGCTGCAGGAACGGGATTCGCTCATATATAGGTGCCCATTTCGTAAACAGCCCGACCTCAGTCAGCGACATAAGGAGCATACTGATTCTATAGGCCTGCATTTCGATTGCGCTGTTGACATTTTTGATCTCAATGGTCATCCAGAAAAAGATAAGGAACGCATATGCAAGCAATGAAACGAGTTCCTTCCACAAAGTATGCGTCCTGAATCCGGGGATAGGGAAAAAGGAAAACCTCTCTTTCATCAGGTCTCGCTTCAGGCTCAGAATATCCTCGTAGCGGTACTTTGGATCAATCTGCGTCGCTTTAGCCCGGATCCTTGCAAACCGGCCATACGTCAGCCCCATTTCCCCCATCATCTGGCCGATCGCATACTGGTCGGATCTTCCGTTTGTCTGGCCGAATCCAAAATGCTCAGGCGAAGCGTATCCGACCGTTCCGATTCTATGGGTATCCCTCACAGCCCCCAGGCGGTAGACGCGCGAAATATTGAAATCAATAATCTTAACAGTTCCGTTTTGGTCGACCATTACATTTTCCATTTTCAGATCCTTATGAATGATAGGCGGATCCGCTGAATGTAGGACATTCACACCATCGCATATCTGACATAGGTAGCTTACAGCCTCACTTTCACTGACCCCGCCTTCACGAAACCGCTCATCAAGTGTCTGCCCGTTAATGTATTCCTCAAATACAAAGAGCTGATCTCCTTCCTTCCAATAGTCGTAGACCGTACACAGGTTCATGTGCGGATGATGCATCAGAAATTGATATACATTCGGATTCGCATCTGTCAATATCTTCAAAATGCCGGCATGATCCCTAATATTGTCGAAGGCAAATATAAAGCCGGATGACGATATTTCTCCTAACACTTCAATCTGTCCCCGTGATAAAATTAAATCACATTTATTTAGCATGACTTTCTCCATTACAATAAGAAGGTAGCAGTTACATGAATTATAATTCCGAGAAAAAGACAGGAGACGTTTATGACGCCCTCCGGGATTCAAACTATATATATCCGATTCTGAATGGGAAGCAAAGGCCAAAACGCGACAGGGCAATAGCCCTCTGCCTTGCCGTCGGGATGACAGACAAAGAATGTATCCGCTGTCTTGAACGATCAAATCTCGGCATACTCTATGCGAAGAATAAGAGAGATTCTGTCATCATCTATGCCTTCAGAAACAAGATGTCTGTAAATGATCTTAATGCGAAGCTGATATACCTGGGATTCAATCATCTTGTCGTATCCAAAGAGTCATGATCTCCTTGTCTGTTGACAAACGGAGACTTAATAAAAGTGGGGTTGCGGATTCTGTAAAGAAAATGAAATTCTAATGGAATCATAATGCAGATAGATTAATATATATCCTATAATGCTTTTTATTATTCTGAGTGATTTGCCCATGTGCAGAAGCGCATTCAACGCATGGTGTTTATCGCTAAAGTGGAGGGGAGATGATTCGTCTGACAACAGATTATAAAAAAACCATTGAGAATATTACTCTCGCAGCTGGGACAATCACCGGAGTCGCGGGAGCGCTTATGGGGATCGGTGGATTATCTGCGATAGCATATGCGCCTGTTGTTCTCGAAAGGATCATCATCGCCGGATATGATAAGGTTTCTCCTGTTGTTAAACGTCAGTTTTATTCAGCTATGAAGAAAACCTTTAATAATTAGGTAATTGCGAAACTCGCTCCGCGAGTTCGCAATCCTGAATAAACCAAGGTCGAAATCCGACCGTGCCGGATTTCATTGATCAAAACCGGTGGATT
>CACYPS010000082.1 GCA_902776305.1 uncultured Lachnospiraceae bacterium
AGGAGAATGGCTTTTAGATCATAAGGTTAATGTGTCCGCTCGCTCCGCTCCGCGTCCGTTTTGCTTCGCAAAACCGTCCGGTTTGTATCGCAGTTTGCACTTTTCCTGAGAAAATGTCTATTGCAGGTACTATCTTCCTAAAAATATTCTCTTACGAGAGCCAGTCAACCTTACCGGTTTCGACGTCATACACGGCACCGACCGTTTTCATCGTCTGCAACTCTGGATGATCAGCAAAGGCTTCCTGGATCAGATGCACGTTCCTGCGGACATTCAATTCGCTCGCCTTTCTCTCGTCCTTCTCACTGCCGATTGCCAGATGGATCTCATCCGTGATCGATTTAATGTAGCCTTCTTCACTTCCCGCAATTGCGGCTCCTACTGCCCCGCACCTGGTGTGGCCAAGAACAACAGTAAGCGGGCAGCCCAGATGGGCGGCAGCGTACTCCACACTTCCAAGCTGATGACTGTCGATCACATTTCCAGCAACACGAATCACGAACAGTTCTCCTATTCCGGCTGAGAATATAGCTTCCGGGATCTCCCTGGAATCGGAGCACGCAATAACGACCGCGTATGGATGCTGACCATGCAGCGCCGTCTCATGCCGCAGCTTCGGCGATATATCCCCATCATTTTTAAGTGCCGTCAGGTATTTCCCATTCCCTTCCTGAAGTTTCAGTAAGCTTTCCTCTGCTGTCATTGCACCATTCTCCATATCCGGTTAGTACGAAAAACTGGAATTTGTCATATCCCTATTTCTGAGTAGATTTTTTCGACAAACGGTGACTTATGTTCGATATACTTCTCAATATCAAATGGATAGAGCGCAGCGCCTTCTTCTTTAATTCTACTGTATTCACGCACAGCTTCCGGATGAGAACGCAAATATTCACGGAAAGCAATATGCCTTTTCAGTTCCTCAGAATCTCGCGAACATACATATAGATGATGCTTCCGCAAATGGGTTTTGCCTTCATATTTAAATGCTTCTCGTCCGGCAATACCAAGGTTTCCTTCATGGTGATAGTCGATTCTTTCTAAGGCAGAGATTACAGCATCAAGCATAGAGTAATCTTTAATGACGACATCAATATCAATAATCGGTTTCGCTGATAAACCATGCACTGAAGTGCTGCCAACATGTTCTATCGCAAGAGCCAGTTGATCAAGAGCTTCCTGGATTTCACTCTTGATTTCACAAAAATCCCGTGCCCAGCGTTCATCATAAGGTAGCACAACAACATGCTTTGTAATCATTCTCTTTACCTCCACAAATTCTGATTTACCAGATTACTCATATTCCATCATTATCATGCTCTGGAGCTTCCAAACCTGATTCCTGACTGTTCAACTCTCTTTCTATCTTGTTCAGTGTATCGAAGAACCTCATCGTCGCAACGGAAGGACCGAACAGCGGAAGTCCTATGGTATTCCAGCAGACCATATGCCGGAATGATGTATATGGACCTGGTATTCCCATGTCTACAGCTATTTTCCGAAGTTCATCAGCAATCTGCCCCCATCCAGATGAGCGGATAGATAAACAGCGTTGGAATGCCAATCAGGTATGCGATGTAATATCTTTGCGTCTTCCTTCCCAGAATCTCGTCCAGTTCCTGCTGAAGCCCATGCCTCATATAGAAGATGAAAAAGACTCCGGCTGTAAAAAAATCAATGGTTCCGAGAAGGAATCCGTGACGGTTTGTATGCGTATATTTCATAATGAAAATGTTTTCATGAAAGCCTGCCGTCCATGTCGGAAATGTGAATTATGCTTCTGCTGCGGTCTTGAATACCTTCTCGACTTCATCCTTCATCTGATCATACTTAAGACCAATGTGGGCTTCGAAAATTTTCTCATCACCGACATAAAAGGTCGGCGTAGCGTAATAATCGAACTTATCTGCGTAGTCCGGATCCTGAGTCTCTTCTACTTTTCTGAAGGGAATTTCCGCATACTCCGAATGGACACGCTCAAGTTCCTCCAATGCCCGAAAAGCCATATCACAATACCCGCAGTCGTCCCTGTAGAACATCAGTATTTCCTTCATCCTCTGTCTCCTTAATAACCGCTTATTCTCAGCTTCTGCCTTTATGTAAAGCGAAATCTGCAGCCTCACAGATCCAGGACATCAGTTCTTCATCGATTTCATTCACGCTTCCGATCATTACATGATGCGTCCATCGATTCGGATATGGCTGTACAGCAATGTCGATACGGGGCGACTGTTTCCTGTATCCGAGCCCAAATGTGACCGTAAGCCACACAGGCGGACGCTGTGCAGCTTTCCGGCAGGGCGTAAAGGAAACAAACGCAAATCCATGCTTCATTGAGAAACTGATCTGTGTCTTCGAAACCTTGATCCTGGCATCTGGGTTCCGCTGCAGAATCTTGCTCTCCAACTCTTCATAGATTGGCAGGGCATCCATATGCTCATCAAAAAAGTACAGGATATCCGATTTAATATTCATGGTTATTCGATTACATCCGCAATCGCATCCAGTGCGTCATCGATCTGCTCAAGGGCAGCTGTCAATGTATCCAGGTCTTCTGTTTCTTCTTCGTCCTCTTCATCCATATCGTACACGATGTCAGATAAAGCTTCCTTCAGCTGGTCAAGGTAGTCGTAGATTTCTCCAAGCTGCTCATTTCTGTCAGCAAGCGGTGATATCGTAATCTTCTCCATATGCGCTCCTTTCCCGGAATTGACCCGGCGTTTTCATCCAATTCCAATATACCATACCGATAGGCCCGTGAGCATCCATCAGTTTACTTCTGCGTCATCCTCTGCAGCCAGGTTCAACGGCATTTCCTCCCTGCTCTCCAGGTCTGTCAGGTCTACGATGCCGCCTTCGTCAACGATGCCGTACTTTTCGATCAGATGCCGGATGATATCAGAGTTACTGTGTTCCATCATTCTGTCCATTCTTCCTTTCCTCCTTCTTGCCGGGCTCTGCAACAGCTTTATGCTCCTTCAGCCACGCTTCCAGTTCTTCCTCAGTTACCTGATGTCCGGTCCTTTCTATGGCTTCCTTTTCCATCTTTTCTATATCCTCAAAGCTAAGCTCATCGAGAACCTTCGGGCTCAGATATATGATCCTTACCGGATCTCCATCGTCCCTTTTTCGCTCAAAGTATTTCAGATCTCTCTCTGAGAGATATTCCAGTTCATGCATCCGTAAACCTCCTTAAAGCGCTCCTTCTGCCACTTTCGCGACCCTGTTTGCTTCCGAGAACAGGGCTTTCAGGTCAACATCCTTATCCTGACGGATTACCCCGTCTTCCATGAATCCGCAAATCGGGTAGCGGACCATGGACTGGCCTCCGGCACGGATCCGCTCCGGATTCTCCAGAGAGAATACCGGAAATGACTCAAGTTCCCCGTTTGAATACCGGTGAAGATAAGAGCCCAGCGCCTTTGTGCCGAGCAGATAGCGATTGTCCACGTTATCCAGTTTCGACAGGATCTTTGATTCCTGGAAGATCCCGCCGTACCGTTCGACCTGGTATCGGTAAGACTTGCTGTCCGCATCCGGCCCTTCCGCATCAATGTAAAAGTGGATCTCATCCTTCTCCTCATCACCCAATCTTTTCCGTGCGCTCTTATATGGCCCGAGCGCCTTGGATACAGCGAATTCCGGAGATTCCAGCGTATGGTACTTGTCATCCATGATCGGATTGCAGCCGCGGATGAAGACCAGTTCCTTCTTGTTGTCCATTCTGCGGACTTCGTCAGGCGTCATCAGCTCACGGCCGACCACATCGAAGTTGCTGCTCGCTGAACCCTTGCTGCCCAGCGACTCACTGGACGAACGTTTGCCAAGGGTATACTTGCCCAGCATCTCCGTGATATACTTATGCGTCTCAGGTTCATTTCCGCCAAGATAGATCAAAGTGTCGCAATTGCCTATAATGGCCTGATAGGTGTCCTTGAACAGGGCCTGCAACTGCGCCTTATTCTGCAGGATGATATTTGCGGAAATGTTCCTGCTTCGCATGGTGGAAATGATCTCCGTGAAGCCATCAGGAAGGGCGACATTTGCGAACTCATCGAGCCAGAACGCAACCGGAACAGGCAATGAACCGCCATATTTGAAATCTGCAACGTAATACAGTTCCTGAAAGATCTGCGTATACAACATTCCTATCAAAAAATTGTAGGACTTATCGTTATCCGGGATGATACAAAAGAGGGCAGTCTTCCGGGCGGGGTTCTCGTAGATTCCTTCGCCCAGGGCACGGATATTCATATCGTCATGGTCCAGGATCTTCAGCACCTTCGGATTTTGCAGATATGCCAGCCTTGCATGAGCCGATATGATGATGGAACGGATCGTATCCTTAGCACCGCCTCTTACTTTCAGGTATGAGATTTTGGCCGGATGGTCATCCGGAAGAACTTCCATCATCTTGTCCAGTTCCGAGAGATCGCCGGCTTTCTCCGCCACCTTCGCCTTGGTCAGAAGGTCCATCATCTCCCGGATCGTTGCCTCCTTCCCCATCTTCGGGCACTCATACCAGACATAGGACATGATCGCCTGCAGATACAGAGAAAGGGCGTTGTCCCAGAATGGATCACCGCCCTTTGCATCCTTTGGTTTGGTGTTGTTCATCATGTTGGTGACCAGCTTGATGATGTCATTGTCCGACCGGATATAAGCAAATGGGTTATAGCAGTCTGAATCGTCCATATCGACCAGATTGAAGGCCAGTACCCGGAATCCCTGGAGCTCCAAAAATCCGCCCAGCTTCTGAAAGAGTTCGCCTTTTGGAGAGTTTTTGTCAAGACAAAAATTGTAAGGTCTTGTCAATTGGCAATTGGAACAGCTTCTCATGAATGACAGCCCGGCAGATCTGTGCCCGGCAGATCTGTGCTAGAGTAGCAGTATCAACACAGTCTCAGATGAGGTGATGAATTGAGAATTTATCTTGACAATTGCTGCTACAATCGTCCGTACGATGATCAGACGCAGATTCGGATCTCATTGGAAGCTCAGTCGAAACTTTATATTCAAGATCTCATCCGAGAGGGCAAGATTGAGCTGGCAAGTTCCTATATGAGCAACTATGAGTGCTCTAAGAATCCTTTCATCATGCGCCGGGAGACCATCCTGTCATTCATGGAAACCTATACAAGGATATACATCTCAGAGAAAAGCCAGGAGACAGTCGAAACGGCAGCAAAGGAGATAATGAAAACCGGTGTCAAATTTAAAGACGCCTGTCATGTGGCGGCAGCCATATACGGCGCCTGCAATTATTTTATTACAACGGATGACAGGCTGCTGAAATATCAGAGCGATCAAATCATCCTTCTGTCACCCATTGATTTCGTTTCCCTGAAGGAGGTGAGCGACTTATGAGCAAAAGCGCACAGGAAGTTCTTACAAGAGGAATGCAGTGTCTTCAGGACCAGCTCGGAGCCGTTGATGCCGAATACTTTATCTCTCTGATCATAAGAGAACAGTTTGATTATACTCAGTGGCAGCGCGAATATTTCGATCAAATGACTCCGGAAGAAATCAGCCGGGAGGCTGCAGATTATAACAAAAAGCACCCATTCAGCGGAAAGGCGGCTACCATAATCTGATCAAACTGTATATTTCGGGAGTCTGTACTACTCCACGAAGAACTTATATACAGTACAGGCGCATGAAGCTCCTGGCATCCGCACGGACACCAGGAGCTTCATACAAATACGTCAGGAATCTTTCCTTTCTGTTTCGGAAGTCATCCGTTCACCATTGAAATCGGCTGTACCCGTGATTTCCTTTGTACGCGCCCTGATATATTGCAAAACATCCTGTTTTTCAGATTCGAGTAGATCAGTTCGCGGAAGGTGACCGAGGTCTTCATCCTGCTCACAGAGATAATCAAATATATCCTTCATTCTCCTCCCTTCTCTCATGGCATGTACTGCAAAGCGTCAGAAGTTTCAGTACCTACAGGGCTGTTATACGACGTTTCCCGTTCGTGTTACTCCAAAGCGAATTGTCCGTGAAAATGCTTTTCCTGTTTTTCTATAGATTGCGCTGCATCCTCCTACGGCATACATCCCATAAGAGTAATGGGATTTTTCCGTTACACGAAAAATATCCGGTGCACTGTTATCACAGTTCATAGCCGTCTCTTTGCAGCGGCTTGTGTTACCATCGTATATAAATATTCCCCTTAACACCCACTGCACCATAGTAGCGTTATCAGTATTTCTGTATATTCTCCACTTTCTGGCGTGTTCCACGGTGCTTACTGTTGACGACGCTTTTCTTTCCGCCGGAATTGACTCATAGTCATCAATCTCAGCAGAATATTCCGAATCCAGGTCATAATATCTGGATGAAACCAGATTCATTCCGTCGATCCCTGTCTCCGATAATTTTATGCTGTCATCATTCAGAGCGGATTCAAACTCTGCAGACAATGCCCCTGACTCATTATCAGCATTGGCCGTCTCGTTATCATCAGGAGTGCCGGAAACATCAGGAAAATCATCTCCATACAGACTGATATCGTTATTCAGTGCCGCCTCAAAATTACGCCGTTCCTGTTCATCACTGATATTTTCCTGAGGCAGATCCGACAGATCCTTATCACATGCTGCTCCGTCTTCCCAAGAGCCATCATCAACAGGGCTCTCTTCCCAGGAGTACAGATCTGTTATTTCTTCCCCATACAGATCTTCCGCACATGCCGGAATCCCGGATGCTGCAATCAGCGAAACTGTTAATAAAGACACAAGTATCCTTTTCATAATATCTGAACACCTCCTGAAACGGACTGACAATACCGTATCCCAAACGAGCTTCTCTTCATCGAAGTCTCTTCATCTCCCCGTCTTCCATCTGATAAACCTCATCGCACAGGATATCGATATCTTCGCGGTTATGGCTGGCCAGGAGCATCAGTTTCCCTTCCTCTTTCTTCGCGGAGAACAGGTCCCGCATCTGCTCCACGCCCTCCCTGTCCAGGCCGTTCATCGGTTCATCCAGGATCAGGATCGGCGGGTCTTCCATGATTGCCTGCGCGATCGCCAGACGCTGCTTCATCCCGAGGGAATATTTTCCGACGGGCTTTTTAAGATGCGGGTCAAGCCCCACCTGCTCCAGGACCCGGTACAGATAGTCCCGGTCATTCCTGTTCCGTATCGTATAGAGAAACTGGAGATTGCGGTACGCGCTCCACCTCCTCAGATAGCCCGGGTCCTCGATGATAATGCCCGCATTGCTTAAGACGTCGATGTCCTTCCCCATCGTCTTTCCGTCAATGCGCACCGAACCTTTCGTGCACCCGTAAAAGCCACAGATGCACTTGAACAGCACGCTCTTACCGGAGCCGTTATGCCCCACGATGCCGTAGATATGCCCGCTCTCGCACGTAAGGGTGATATCCTTCAGTACCTCCACATTACGAAACGACTTGTATACATGGTCTACTTCTATTGTTGTGTGATTTTCCATTTGCTCCTCCGAATATCTTCCGTACTGAAGCAGGCTGTGTGAAGACCCAAACTTTGTTCTCTGTAAGCCACGAGAACGAGCTTACCCTATGTCACATGATCCGCCTACGCCATTTGTCAAAAGTTGGCAGATTATCATAGAAGATACGTTTTCATGCATCCTCATTATCCCAGTTGAGATCCACACGGCGAATCACAAGACAAATTTCTGCCGCCAGTGCCGCGATCGCAATAATCAAAAACGTAAACATATATGTCGGGGAAGGAAGTCTGTAGAACCCTCCGAATGATTTGCTGACACTTCCAACTTCCGCCCATATCGTAGGCAGAAACCACCCAAGAAGCCATTTTCTGTCGTAGGTCATATTCTCCACAATATATATTGCCATTACGTATGCATAAGAGAACGATACAGACCATATCCTGCCTATGGTCAAACCAAGCAGAAACATGGCAAGGCCGATCATGAAAAAGATCAGGGTACAAATAGCGACAGTCAGAAGCATCAATTGAACCGGGGTAAAACTTGAAATCGATTCCTGGTATGGCTTAAACATTATTGTTTTATCTGCGGTTGACGCATATTGCATGTAAAAATCTGAATCCAATGGTCTTTCAAGTGCCAGTGTCGTCATCACTTTTCCCCAGTTAAGACTCCACGTGATTCTTCCTGTAAATGGGATAAGTGAACAAATTACTGCTATAATGACAGCCGCAAGCGAACGAATTGCAATTCCGCCGATTTGATTGATTGCCCATCGCTTTCTTCCTGCACGAATCAGAGAATACATATTAATATGCTGCATAAAGGGAATGTCTGCATTCATATAGATTACGCAGAAATATACCGTTATCACAATCGGACTGGATGTCATAATAAAGGGAAATATACACCATGTAATCGGGTATCCAACCTGCTTCACATAGTTGATATAGGGCTCTTCATATTTCCAGAAGATTACAAGCACAATGATAAAATACAGAAGTATTCTGTCAGAAACAATTTTCATACGGGCTGATTTGCCGATCTGCCGAAGCTGTTTCATGTAAGTCCGTACCCCTCTTAAGTCAGGAAGATTTCTTTGCCCGTCAGAGCATCATACATGAGGATTTGGATGTTCCCTTTGTCATCTGTCACCGTAAGATGCCATACCACTTCCGCAGAAAGTTTCTGATTCTCATCGTTGTAGGTTCGAAGCACCATTTTGGCTTTTTTCACCGTGTAATGCTGATCAGTGATCATCGACTCGAACCGGTTCTCCACAGCATCCGCAATTTTTTCAAATGGCAGAACCTGTACGGCCTCACCTGTCTTATCTGTATTCTCCAGCATAATCGGAGCAGACATCTGGAAAGTCTGTAATCCATCTTCGTCAAATACTGCAGTCAGAGGAGCTGTAGAAAAGTCCATCTCTGCCGCCCTCATGTTCACTGTCATATACCATGGAAGAACATCCAGTCCATTATAGTTCTGCCATGCGTAAATAGTGTATGTATCATCTCCTTGCTCCCATTGATCCGGGATATTTTCTGACGTCACGCGCCCTTCCTCCACGGCCTGCTGTTCCATTTTGTTGCGCTCTTCACTGCTCAAGGAGTACCAGGAGAACGCATACTGGTCGGATGAATATCCTATGTCATTTACAAGTTTTTTTATTTCATTTATCTTATCGTCAGGTGTTCCAAAGGTGAATATGTTATGAGACAGGATTCCTTCATCATGCGGAAGCACACGTCCATACTTGATTCCCTTGGGTGTGTAGAAATTCACTCCATTCCCTGTCGTATAATGGTCTCCGTTCGCCAGATCATAGAACATATCATCCGGTTTCCCATCCTCCAAAGATTCATTCTTATCCGTTTCTGCGATTTCGCTCTCATGTGGCTTGACAAGAACATCATACTGTTTCTGGGGATCTCCATAATTTATTCCCCTGACAGACGGCATGGAAAAATTGCCATTTAAAAACTCATTCGGCACTTCCAGCGCGCAGTCGAATGTCACCATTTTTTTCTTGCTTTTGTAAGCGGAAGGAAATGCAGATTGACTTTCATTGCTCTCAGTCTCGATTTTCTCAGATTCCAGTGCACCCTCTTCCACATTCACAGCGTATTCAGAGGTTGCAGTCAACTCCATTTTCTGAGCACTTTCCGACGATACACCCTCTTCCGTTTTCCTCTGCCTTCGGCATCCCGCTGTACCAAACAGCAGAATTGCAGCCATGATGTTTCCGATTATAATTAAATTGCTCCGTCGCATAATCATTTTCCTCTCAATTTATCACATAGACTACCATCATTTTTAAATGATTCTTTTCAGTCTCGTATTAATAATGAAAATTGCTATTCCTGACAGCATTATATTAACTGCCGAAATTTTCAAGAATTCTTCCCATTCGTCTCCGGCAGCTACAAATATTCCCTGCATATCTTTAAAAGACCATTGCAGCCCGCCAATCTGTATTAATCCAATTTCGATAATCAAGTTGAGCAATGCCACCGGCAGAAGCAGGACCAGTGCTCTATTTTTTACAAAGAGTGAAGCCGATGCAGACATCAAAGACAATGTTCCTGCAAAAAGTCCCATATAAAAAGCTTCCGTCATACAATAAAGCATGTAATGCCCATTGTCCCAAAGGAAGCGATAACCTGATGAACCCTCTCTGAGCATATTCAATGTACTTGCCTGATCATTGACCCATGGTACTCGACTACGGCAGAGCAGAAGGAAGATGACTGTTCCAAGTATCATTGCAAGAAAGGCTCCCAGAAAAATTATCATTGCATGAGACAGGACATACAGTCGTCGGTTGCCTCTTATAATTTCGTACCGACAATATCCATCCTCCAAGTCCTCGCTGAAGGACATTCCGAATGAATAGGCACAGAAAACATATAGAAGCATCGATCCGGTTCCCTCGCATGCCGCCATATATATGAATAGAATATCCTCGTCTATCATTCCAGAGAAAGATCCAAACATAGAATAATATGAGAAAAAAAGAGTTGCTGCCACGCCAAAAGATGCCATAATCCAGTTCGTACTTCGTACAAAACGGTACAAATCCGCATGTAGATATCCTCTGAAAGTCTTATGCCAACTTTTTATCTGCATTAGTCATTAATTCCCCCATAATCAATAATCAGTCTTTGCTATTAACTATTATTAATATTTAACTA
>CACYPS010000083.1 GCA_902776305.1 uncultured Lachnospiraceae bacterium
AATGCTCTTGAAGAGATGGAGAGCAAGTTACACTGAAGGATAAGAAGTCATGAAAGTACTTGTAATTCCGGATGTCCATCTGAAGCCCTGGATGTTTCAGCGGGCATCAGAACTAATGAAAGAAATAAAACCGGACCGGGCAGTCTGCCTGATGGACATTGCGGACGACTGGCGCCAGCAGTTCAATCTGGATCTGTACATCCAGACCTATGATGCGGCGATAGCATTTGCAAAAAAGTATCCGAATACTTTGTGGTGCTATGGAAATCATGATGTCTGTTATCTGTGGAACCAGAGGGAGACAGGCTATTCCAAGATCGCACCGTGGACAGTCTGTGAAAAGCTGCGGGTGCTGCGGGAATCGCTGACGGATGAGCGGCAGCTGGCATATCTCCACAGAATCGATAATGTTCTGTTCTCTCATGGAGGTTTGGCAGATGCATTTGTCCGCCAGTATGTGCCGGCCGGTAAATATGATGACATTAATGTGGTCGTCAATACGATCAATGGCTTTGGCTGTGGAGAGATGTGGCAGGACGCCTCTCCGATCTGGTACCGGCCGCAGTATTACGAAGGGCGACTTTATAAGCCAAGGAAGCTTTTGCAGGTAGTGGGGCATACGCCGGTCGAAGGGATAACACGCAAAGGGAACCTCATTTCTTGTGATGTGTTTTCGACAAACAGCGCGAGGAAGCCGATTGGGACACAGGAGTTTCCGGTCATTGATACAGACACTTGGGAGTATTTTGGTGTTCGCTGATGAAGGGAGAAATATACAAATGGCAGTAAGAAATCTGGATGAATCGAATACACTGTTTGCAATTGAAGTTGATATGGAGAACCGCTCGCCGGAAGAGATTGCAAAAGACGTGGTGCTGCAGATCAATGCGCTGTTTGACAGATTGATAAAGGAGGACCAGAAGAAAGATGATCAAAACATTGTATGAAATATTTCAGCACTGGTCGGCAAAGGGATCCGTTTATCTTCTTTCCGACCTGCATCTGGATGATGACGACTGTCTTCTGATGGATCCGGACTGGATACCGCCGGAGGAGCAAATCTGGATCATCAATAAAAAAGTGACAAGAAATGATATCTTCATCTGCCTTGGCGATGTGGGCAGCTCGGACTACGCTGCGCAGATCAAAGCCGGACATAAAGTCCTTCTGCTCGGAAATCACGATCGGCGGAAGGATTACAAGAACATCTTTGACGAGATCTACGAAGGACCGCTGTTTATATCGGAGAAGATCCTTCTCTCCCATGAGCCTGTCTATGGCCTTCCCTGGTGTCTGAATATTCATGGCCATGACCATAATGGGATCGAGCCTTATGCAGAAGGCTGCAAGCATCTCAATCTTGCAGCAAATGTCTGCGGATATACACCGGTCAGCCTTGGGCAGCTGATTAAAGGTGGCATCCTCGCGGATATCAGCAGTATACACAGGCAGACGATCGACCGGGCAGCGGAAAGGAAACAAATGAAAGAGCAATTCTACAGAGAAATTGAAACGTTCTCTGAGGATTAGATCAGCAGTATTGAAGAAAGAAGTGACGAAAAGTGAAAACGTATTTTATCAGTGATCTGCACCTGGGACATGCCAACTGCATCCGGTTTGATAAGCGGCCCTGGGAAACGGCAGAGGAAATGGATATGGAAATCATCCGCCGATGGAACCGTAAGGTTCGAAAGGAGGATCACGTCTATGTGCTGGGCGATTTTGCCTACCGGAATCGCACATCGATCGCGGACTACACAAAGCAGATGAACGGGCACATTCATCTGATCCGCGGCAATCACGATAAGCGCAGCGAAGCTTATGAGAACTGCTTCCATGAGGTTGCGGATTATAAGGATATGATAATCATGGCCGATGGTGTCAAATGTCGTCTGATCCTGAGCCACTACTTTATTCCCTTCTATAATGGTGCCCGACATATGGCATTCATGCTGCACGGACACACGCATAAGACAGAGGAATCTGTTATGGAGGAGAGGATCAAGGAGGATATCCGACGGAAAGGACTGCGTTGTGAAGCGTACAATGTCGGCGCCATGTGGCAGGATTATGAGCCGCAGACATTCGAGGAGATCATTGCGAGGCAGGGAAGGAAGATTCCGCTTATATAATAGCCAGGTTTAGAACGCAAGAAGAAAATGCGCGCTAAAACAGAAAACTGGTTTACAGTTCCGAGTTTTATTGTATAATAAGGTTAAAACAACGAAGGTAAACCAGATATTCGATTTAGCGGGAGATTGGCCGAATGATTATCAATTATACATTTAACAATTATCGTTCATTTTGCGACGATGCAGAATTCAGCATGACAGCAAACGCGGGAAAAGTACTGAAAAGATATCCGGATAATTACAGTACTCTGCCGGGAGGACTAAAACTATTGAAGAGTGCTGTGATGGTTGGTGAGAACGCGGGCGGAAAATCAAATTTTATTTACAGCCTGCAATTCTTAAAGTCATTATTCCAGGATAATTCTGTAGTGAAAACGGTATCTTCCAATATTAACAGTAATGCCGGAAAAGATCAGGAGTCTTTTGACATCACATTTTGTGTTGAGAACGGACGTATTTACCATTACTGCCTGACTATCGATTCAAGAAGAATTATAGCGGAGTCACTTCTCTATAAAAATGAGATCAATAAAAAAGAGCAATCGGTATTTGAGGCATATTGGGATCTGGAGACAAAAGCATATCATTTTGAAGACAGCGGAATAGATGAACCGGTTAGAAATGCGTTAAGGAAAAATGCCGGAGCTTTGGGCCTTTTTACTACCAAGCTTGCTCTTTTGGGAAACGGATATGCGATTGAGGCAGTTAACTGGATGAATAATACACTCTATCCCGTATCCCTGACTGAAGGCAGTTTGTCTGTAAAGCAGCCTTCAGAGCAGGACATCAGAATTCTGAACGATCCGGGATACCTGGATATCTTCCGGATGGTGGATTACAGTATCTGCGGCATCACCGTGGACAGGGAACAGCCCTTCAGTAAAACCGTTATTTCACGAAGAAGGGCAGATGGTACAACAATGGATCGGGAGCTGCAGTATGATTCGACCGGTGTCAGAGAGTTTTTTGTCTGGGCCATTCAGATCTTCAGGGTCGTGTACGAGAACAGAGTCGTTTTTGCGGACGAGATGGACCGTGTCCTGAATCCGGTTTTATCTGAAAGAGTTATTTCGTTTATAAATGGGAAAACTCATTGTGGTCAGTTTATCTTCTCTACGCATAATGTCCTTCACCTGGACCTGAAAACATATATGAAAGAGCAGATCTATTTTGTCACCAAGATAAGGGATAGTCTGAATTCAGAACTGTACTCATTAAGTGACTTCCCGGAAGTCCGTTATGAAACCACGAAGATATATGAGTTCTATATGAAAGGCATTCTGGGAGGTACCGCACTTGAGTAGACCGCAGCGCAGCCTTCGAAAGATATTCACGATCTATTGCGAAGGCGATACAGAGTATCATTATATTAATCATATGCGAAAGAATCAGGGCGTAGAACTGTCTCTGAAACCGGTCAATATGAAGGGCGGAGGGTATCTGAATTTCTTGGATCATGTGAAATCTGATGCCAAAAACAACTGTCTGGCAAAATTTATAATCGTTGATGCAGACAAAGCCCGAGATGATCTGGGGGAACGCAAAAATTTAAAGCTGTTAATAGATTATTGCAGTCTTCAGAACAAGAAGGGTGCAATTCCCCATTTCCTGATTCTTGACAGTCCGGATTTTGAATATGTTGCCTGTCTGCATGATCCGAATTACAAAAATCAGGATACGGAAAGATATATCAGAACCGTGTTTGGGTTTCAATCTTTAGAAACTTTCAAGAAATATGAGAAGATATATGAATTCCTGAATTCCGACGGACGTTCCTATAAGGACATGATTGGAAAAACCAAAGCCGGGGAATGTATTATACGTCAGAGATATACCATCAGCAAAAAGCGATTTGATGTTCGAATAATACAGACACAGTATGATCCTGAAAAGTACTGGACTCGCGGCAGTAACATATTTGAATTCTTTGACGTTATAGACTGGTGAGAACAACTGAATACATCACATATCAAATCAATCAACACAGCGCTTGCTTAGATGCAGGCGCTTTTCTTTTTGCCTGCATGTGCATTCATGTGACGTTGCCCATCACATAAATGTGACGCATCCCTTCCTAAAAACAATCCCCTTTTTCTTCTAAACTTTTCAGTGTAACAACCACATGGGTTGTTACGACAAATGCACCATGACAACTGCATAGCATTCTTCAGACACGACCCTGTGACGAAGAGCGACGTTCACGGCAAATGCAATAATCTCCCGCTGAGGGAGGAAGCGGTAAGCCGGTGATAAACGCGGGGCAGCTCCCCGCGCAGCATTGAGACGTCACAGGATAATGAGACTTCCGTCCGGGATCCCGGGCGGCTCGGTGAGAACCACGGAGGGGTCAGATTCCCATGGATCCGATAAGCTGCCGGACGTCTGAATGTATTCCCTTATTTTCCGGGGGTGTCGGGGACAAATACGGAAAGAGCATATTCGTTGTTAACGAGCAGAGCAGAAATGCAGCCGGAAGCTGATGCGTCGAGTTTACTCGTAAGCAGCAGATTACGGATGGATTTATATTCGGCGACAAGCCGAAATGAGAGATTCCTGAAAGGAATCTCGAATCTGCTCTGCTCTTAAGATAACCAGGGCGGGCTGTGAAAATGGCCTGCCGGTACATAGGAAGGAGGAATACATGGATCTGAATGATTTAAAGATCGATCCGGAGTTCGAGGAAAAGATCCCTCCGCTGACAGAGGATGAGTTTTTGCTCCTTGAGCAGAACATCGTCGCAGACGGAGAGGTGCTGGATCCTCTGATTATCTGGAATAACACGATCCTGGACGGACACAACAGATACCGGATTCTGAAGAAACATCCTGAGATTCCATTCAAAACATTTCCGAAAGAATTTCCGGATAAATATGCAGCGATTGCATGGATCTGCAGAAATCAGCTTGGACGGAGGAATCTGACACCTGAACAGAAACGCTATCTGATTGGTAAGCAGTATGAAGCAGAAAAGGCGTCACACGGTGGACATTACGTGGAACGAGATTCAGAAACTGGTCAATTCACCGTAAGTCTTCAAAATGAAGACTTACGGATACCCGAACGGACGAGTGCAAAAATTGCTGAGGAATCTAATACCAGTCGAAGCTTCGTTGAACGGGCTGAAAAATATGCAAAAGGTGTAGATGCGGCAGATGAAGCACTTCCTGGCATTCGAAAAGAGATTTTATCCGGATCAATAAAACCTACACAAGCCGCAGTTGCCGCTATCGCCCGTGCCGCGCCGGAGGACAGAGCCGAACTTGCCAAGCAGCTCCGGCAACCAAAAGCAAAACCAGAGAAAACTGAAGAACCGGAAGAAATCGACGAGGAAGACTTTGAAGAACAGGAATCCGAAGTGGATGACACTCCGGTCCGGATCCCGAAAACAAGCGAGATCCTGGCACTGGCTGAGAGCATGAACCATTCCGAAGGGCAGGCCATCGGCACCGTTGAGGACATGATCTACGAGATGAACAGTGCGATGCAGGAC
>CACYPS010000084.1 GCA_902776305.1 uncultured Lachnospiraceae bacterium
CCGGACTGATCCGCGAGGGTACGGCTGCGATTCAGCAGTTTTTCCATGTCGGAGTAACTGCTGTCCATGATGTAGGAGCCTTCGTTCCGCTTTTTATTCTTATCGGTGTTGTAACCTTCAGTGCCAAGTTCTTCGGCTACCGCGCCAATGGTGGTTTTGATATAGGTGTAGGTCGTCCTCTCAGTAGCGAGAGCTCGCCTGCAACATTCCTCCAGGGCAGAGCGGCTGTACTTCTTTGTGAAGCCAAGAACGCCTACACAGAGCCTGTAAGTCTGAACTTCCAGTTTCCGGCTCTTCAGGATCCGTTTAATTACCTCTGTGGTGTTGCTGCCAACTGTGGATGCTTTCCGGATAAAGTAGGTGCTATTCCATTCCGAAAAATCTTCGTAGTTCTTCGGCAGACGGCTGGAGTCCGTTTTCCATTCGCCTCTGTAGGTGGCTCTGGGCCATTCGATGATTAATTCTCCTTCGAGGCTGAAGATCTTGACAACAGCGGCAGTTGCTCGAATGATGACTTTTTTGTGCAGATATGCTTTGTCTACGCTATAATAAGCATTGTCAAAGCGTACGTGGAAGTCGCTTGATACCTTTGCCGTAGCCCTCTCCATGTAGTGGTATTGCGTGGAGGGGAGCGGCATCAACTCTTCCTTTTCTTCTGCCCAATAGTAGGAGCGGCAATGCTCCTTCTTCTTAAACGGAGCGTCATTCAGCTCTTCCAGCTTCTCCCAAAGGTCTTCGTTGAATTGTTCAAGCGAGAAATACCTGCGTTCCTCCAAATCATGGAAGAACCCCTTCTCGAGAATGCCGACCGCGTTTTCCACAGAAGATTTGAAACGGGGTTTCCGGACCTTGGCGGGAAGGATCACTGTGTGGTTGTGCTCCGCCCATTCAGCATAGTCCTGATTCAGTTCTGGCTGTATCCAGTCCTTGTTTGCAATCACAGCCTGTTTGCAGTTATCGCAAACGACGATAGCGGGAACGCCGCCAAAAGCCTTCAACGCGTTGTTATTGACCTCAATCCACTGCATCTCCTTTGTGGATTCCATACCCTCAGCGTAGATGTACTGGGAATACGGAAGGATAGCAACAAATACGACGATCGGTGTGATCTCGCCGGTAAGACGGTTGATCAGATCAAATGTCTTGCCTGCAAAGTCGACTTCCATTGTCTGGGCAATCACGGCTGTAAAGTGCGCTGTTTCGTAGTTCTCCTCGCACCACTTGCCGAAGAGCTCGCAGAACTGCCGGTACTGGTATGGTTTCTTCTCCTCGGCCATGCAGCGCTTGACATACCGGTCCCAGCACACCTGAAGCGTCATGTTCTTTCTTTCGTTCATGAGCTTCAGAACCTTCGGATAGTCGGGGTACTCGTAGCTTTCGTCTCGACCGCCTTCGCCCGGCACTTTGCCATACACCTTCATGGCAATCCCGGCGTTTGTGATCCCGGGCGGGAGTGGGAAATCCAGATCTTCGCACTTTTCGAATGCGTGGATAAACTTCTGTACCCCGGACTTGCTCATACCGGTTTGCCGGCTGATTTCTCTCACCGACAACTTGATCACGTAGTACTTGTTGAGAATGTCTCTGTAGTCTAGCATAGGCTACCTCCTAATAAGAATCTCCACCGCTATAGGTGGGCGTTCTCATTATAATAGGAGATAACAGTATTCAAAACTCAATAACCCCGGCCACTCGCTCCGCTCCGTGGCCACTTGCGGCCGCAAAAGCGGCCACTGGGATCCGCCGTATGCAGTCAGGGAGCTGAAACGTCAGATTTCCACGTCGCTTTTTGAGCGATTATTGTTATCTGAGGGTAAGGCGAATAAGGAAAAGGTTTATGAACTGGCAACCAAAGGGCAGGAGATAACTGCTCCGGAGGATATCGTCAAGGATCCGTATGTATTTGAGTTTCTTGGAATCCCGGAGAATAAACCGGTTTTTGAATCTGATCTGGAAAAAGCTCTCGTCAGACAGATTGAAGATTTTATGCTGGAGTTGGGAAGAGGCTTCATGTTTGTTGGAACACAGCAAAGAGTCACACTTAATAACACGCATTATTATGTTGATATGGTGTTCTACAACAAAGAACTTCACGCTTATGTGTTGATTGAATTGAAAACTGTCAAGCTGATGCCGGAGGCTGTCGGACAACTCAATATGTATCTTAATTATTACGCCGCTGAGGTAAATGAGGCGGGTGACAATCCGCCGATAGGAATTATCTTGTGCACGGACAAGGATAACGTGAGTGCAGAGTACGCGCTCGGTGGCTTGTCAAATAACATTTTCGCTTCAACCTATACCTACGTTATTCCTGAAAAGGAAAAGCTGATCGCACAGGTGGAAGCTGTTCTGGAACAGTGGAATAAGTCGAGATAAAAAACTATTACCATATACTATTGAGAATATTTGACAGAATGTCAGGAGAAGCGGTGATGAACGGATATATAACAGCACAGGAAGCAGCTGAAAAATGGAATGTAACTCCCCGGCAGGTCCAGATTCTCTGCAAGCAGGGCCGCATTAAAGGTGCTGAAATGATGAGCCGGATCTGGATCATCCCGGAGGATACCGAGAAGCCGACCAGGAAACCGAAAGAAAAGTGACAACACTTTGACAACAGAAAAATGGATAGCCTGTGGATTTAGGCCAATTCAGATAATAGAGATAATGCAGTCAACAAAACTTAACAGATATGTTTAAGCTGGCGCCGTAAGGATAGAGCTGGAATAATGTAAAAACGCTGGGGATCCGCATAAATTGCGGATCCTCGTTTTTTCCTATAGAAAATGTCTACATTAATGCGACAGCCCCTTTCGTCTATAACAAACGAGGATTTTATTATGAATATACAGATTTTCGGAACAAAGAAAAGTTCGGACACACGCAAAGCTGAGCGCTTCTTCAAGGAACGAGGAATTAAATTTCAGTTCATTGATATGAAGGAGAAAGAACTCAGCAAGGGCGAATTCAATTCTGTCATGCAGGCTGTCGGCGGAGTGGATGCGATGATCGATCCGGAGTGCAAGGATAAAGATCTGTTCGCTCTGGTCACCTACATTTCGGCGGCTCATGTGCCGCGTTCCCATTTGCCCCGAAATACCCTTTAACATCAGCAGAAGTGTCTTGTTTTGTGACGATGAACCGGCTCATAATGCCAAAATCTCCCCGCTTCGTGCGCAGAGCAAAATAGCCGATGACAGAGAAAACGAGAGCCCCGATGAAATTGACGAACAGGTCTTTCATTGTGTCTATGAGCCCTACGTCAAGATATCCGCTTACCGGCATCACACGCCCATTGACCGTGACCTCTTTTATATTGCGTATGACGATTGGGACCTGCATTCCCCGTTCGTTCAGCATGACGCTGCTGACGGTTGATATGACAGTGTCCTTCTGCATATCAAAGAGAAAAAGATGGTCCATCGAGAACTCAAAAAACTCCCACATGACACCGATCGTCATAGAGAAGCAGAAAGCGACAAGAGCCAGATAGCCCGGGGCAAGGTCGAAGATAATACTGTCGTTTTTATCGAGCAGCATGACCATAGAAAAGCCGACCGCGGCGGCAAGAAATCCGTTCAGTGTGTGAAGCATCGTATCCCAGATCGGTATTGCAGTATAATAGCTGTTGACTTCCCCGAGAATTTCCGCAGCGTATATAAAACAATAGATGATAATCTGCAGGGACTGAGGAAGGGCTACCCTGAACCTGACTTCGATCACGCTTGGCAAAAAGAGAAGAATCAGAGTGAGTATACAGAGCATAAAGGACTCGAAATTGCCCAGCATGAACTGACGGATCATCGTCGCTATGACAAGCAGACGCAGGATGGAGTACACGATAAACGACCGCCTGTGTTCAGTAAGCTGTTTTACGACCTCCTCGAAAAAGCTTTTCCTTCGCATGCGCCGGTTCAATTTTCTGATTTGTCTTTTCTCACGTCTATCTTGATTCAATGAAGTGAACTCCTTCTACGTTTTATTGCATTACGGTACATCAGTTTTCCCCCTTCGTCAAAGGAAAAGAGAGTGATTTGTCTCCGTCTACAGCGCATCGTCGGAACTCATCGCATGAAGTTTCCTGTATTCCGGAGGTTAAACTGAGATCTGATTTCTTCATAGATGCTACGGCTCCTTTTTATTCCTGACTATCGTCATCACCTGATACTGGTGCCATATCCATGATGTCGTCGAGCGCAGCCTCCTTTGGCTGCGAATTCTGTGCGTTCGATATCTCCTCGAGCTGCAGAAGAACCCCGTTCATGATCCATGCGGAAAAGAGCGCGCACAGACCTTTTGGGTACAACAGATTCTGTACTACGTGAACGAGACGAAAAACGTATCATATGATGCGCTAAAACGGCGTAAAAGTACAGGTTGAAATGGCCTGAACCAGACTGATAATCGAGCTGGAATGACAGATTCGTGTCATACCGTCCGCATTGTACATATCGTGATGAAAGATTGCATGCAATCCGTGTGGTTGTATGCAATCTTTTATTTTCGGTAGTTATTGTACCCAGCAGCTTGCCTGGAAAGGATGATCTTATTTCATGGTTTCATGACGCCAGTTTTTAGCTTCTTATAATAGGTCAATAACCTGGTCCGGGCTGGATTTTTTGTATCCATCATATCTTGGATAAGCGCGAATAATTCAGGATCATCTGTTTTTGAAATGATATATTCCAGAGGCTCGGGAGTATCCTCTTCTCCTGTCAGATATTCTGGAGATGTGCCCAGCTTTTGCGCCATGAAAACGATGGTCTGATACGAAGGGGTTCGATCCCCGGTTTCATAGCGCAGGTATCCCATCTTTGACAGATTAAGCAGCCTTGCTGCCGCAGCTTTACTAAGATTCCGTTCTTCGCGTATCTCTTTTAGTCTTTCTGGAATAAAAACTGTGTCCGTCATAATGATTGCCTCCAACACCAGGTTGACAGTATCCGATGGATACCATATAATACGACATAGAGTATCCATTGGTTGCATTATACTTCTGATTGGATAAGATTACAAGTTGTTTGAAAAATAGCCGGCGCATTCTCGTGTTTTCAAACATGATTCAGCCGGCTGGTTCCTCAGCCTGCTTTTTCATCCGTTGTTCTCAAGGGATTTTCCATATGTCTGTCCAATGGGCACAATCTCCTCTTTCTTTTTCATATTCTGCCGGTCTGCGGGGCAGGGCATATACTGGTACGGCCGGTATTGATTCGTGTGATTAGTCCTGATTAGTGATTGGTGTGGACCTGGTTTCCGATATCCTGTATAATAGCAGGAAAGAACATTTGTTCTGATTCTTATTGACACTCGGGGATTCATATGGTACAATAATGATATGGAAAAAGACAATAAAGTTACTTTACAAAATGAGCTTACATATGGTCGGGGATATGTCTACTCACTGCAGTACCACCTCGTGTGGTGTACGAAATACAGGAAGAAGGTGCTGCGCAGCGGGATCGACACGGAATGCAGGGAGATGCTGGAAGCACTGGCAGGGGAATATAAGTTCACCATCACTGCC
>CACYPS010000085.1:0-6357 GCA_902776305.1 uncultured Lachnospiraceae bacterium
TGCATTACTAAGATTCATGACCCTTTGATTTCCGGATTTGAACCGTATTACAAATTCCCTACATTTGCTTTTGCCACTGAAATTAATTGCTGTGTGGGTCACATCTCTTGTGTTCAGGACACTTTTCTCTGAACAAGATTTCTGGATCATGTGAGCTATCTTATTTTGCCGAAAGTGTCCCGCTTTTCTTTCGAGATTGAAAATGTCGGACTCGAACCGCTCCTCTGCGTCCCTAACGCAGCATGCTGCCTTAACACCTCATTCTCAATAAAGCTGCTCCAGCGGGAATCGAACCCGCGCCTCCGGAGAGACAGTCCGGTGTACTGGCCGTTATACGATGTTAACACCTCATTCTCAATAAAGCTGCTCCAGCGGGAATCGAACCCGCGCCTCCGGAGAGACAGTCCGGTGTACTGGCCGTTATACGATGGAGCTATATATTCTTCTTGTTTCCAAGCATAGAAAAAGCCGCCTGTCTTTTCGGACAAGCGGCGTTTCAGCATCAATCACTGCAATCTATCTGGTTATCCCGTGGCTCGCACAAAGGCTCTCGGTCCCAGACATCCACTTGATCCGGTCTTATGAAGGCGTACACAAATAAGCCCTTCCGCATGCATTGCGGTCGGCATAATCGTGCCCTGGAGATCAAACAGGCGATATGTATTTTTAATTCTGTTTGTATACATCTGCAGCATAGCCTTTCCTTTCCGGACCTATGGTCCTTTTTTACTGCTCCTAATATAACACTCGTAGTTTCAGCTGTCATTCAACTTGTAGTATAAAGCTTATAGTGTTATCGTGTCTATTTAACACCGCCCATGATCCTCCTAAAAAGGCAGTATAATATCTTCTTATATTAAGACATACGTAAAAACCAAGAAAAGGCAACGGCAATTTCATAAAACTCTTCTCTCCGCCTAATCGTTCAAGATAGACTAATAATGCTGTGATGACTTTCGATCCTCTTCTACAATCTGCTCCGCACATTTCCTCGCGGATGCACAGGAAAAATAGCAGAGCTGAGTACCATAAGTCCTCACCGTTTTCAATATCCTTGCGTACTGGGTATGCGAAATGCAGTTAGTCTGTACCCACACAACATCCGCATTTCGGATGATATCCATGTTAAACGCATAATCTGATATGTTCACATATTTAACATCAGGAAGCTTTCTCCGAATCTCTTTTAGAAAAGTATGATGCCCTCCAAAGATAACCGTTCGTTTAATTGTTTGATACGGAAATGATATGCTCTGTTCCAACCCTTCGCTCACTTCTAAACCCTCTTCTTTTGTCAACAGCTCCAGCATTCCGCTTCTATATACTCAATGCGTCTGAAAAATGGCCTGTCCTAACCTTCACAAGAGATATATAAGAATTTCCAGAAAAACCTGCAAAACGAACAAGGCACATAATTTATAAAACTGCCATTAAGAGCATAAAAAGCATAGTTATCCAATCGTTCTTCACCTTAACGCATCGAACGCATTCGTAAGCTGTTGATCACTGTTTTTCAGCTAATGCACACCGTCTTTTTGTCTGTTTCTAATCCGACATAGCTAATTTTCATACAAACTTGGCACATGGGATTTCCATTGCTATCCCTAATATCGTCATAAATAATCATCGTTTCAGAATTGTTGACCGTAGTGTAACAGCATATTTCGACCTCTTGATTTGGATCATACTTAATTAATTCATTTATTAACTCACGAATATTCATCCTTTATCTCCCTTGTAAACGTTTTCTATTTTTGGTTTATTAGTTCCTTAGGAATGTTTTGTGGCTGCCGAATATAGCGCTTCTGCCTACCATGTAGCCAGGTCCGAGATTTCCACCTGTTTCCTCCTTTCCTTTCTGTCCATCATTAATTTTGTGTATCAAAAAAGGGCTTAAATTGCCCTTCACTATAGATATATAAGAATTTCTCGAAATACCTGCAAAAACGGAGAAAACACGCGTCATTTTGAGAGAATCAATCATAACACTGCTTCTTCTGGCCTAACATGAACTTGTATAGATGGAAAACGATAAAGAAGAGAGATAGGAGAAATGATTGTTCATAAGAAACTCAGAAACAAGAAAACTCCCGTCAGCATTAGCTGGCGGGAGCACTATAGTCCATTATTTGATTTTTCCTTTTTGCAACATCCAGGTATCTTAATTGAACAGACAAACCCTCTGTTCCATGCCATACTCTCTCTAAGCAATCTCCCAGATCACGGTCACTGTATCAGAAACCTCGATATCGTCAGGCTCGATGTCAAGATCGTAGCTTGGACCTGCCGACGGCGCAGCACAGCAGTCTTCCGCCATGAGCATCCTGTTCATCGGCTGGATCTCAAAATCGATCTGTCCCCATGAATAGTCGATGCTCTGGATCTCCTTAAGCGCGACGCCTGCGGCCTTCGTCAGCACGGAAGCCTTTTCTCCCGCGTCCGCGACCGCCCGACCCAGAAGCTCGTTCTTTGCCGCTTCCGGATCCTTTACCGTGTAGCTGAGGCGGAACTCCGGCTTCACGTCGCAGTTCGCAAGAGCATAAAGTACCTTGCCAAGACGGTCGTTGTCGGACTCGAACTCGACCTTCATCATGTGGCAGAACTTGTAACCGACAAAGCGCTGTTTGTATGCTCCCTTATCCTTATAACTCTCGTACTCCGTATCCACGCTGAAGTTCAGCGTCTTCAGGTCGGTACGCTCGAAGCCGAATCCTGCAAGGAGATCCTTCAGCCGCTCCGTATCCTGTGATGACCGGCGGAGCGTCTCGCCATATTCAGGGTAAATCCCTTCCAGCGACAAAGTGATCCTGGTCATGTCCGGCTTCACCTTGATCCTACCTTTTCCTGTTACTCGGATTGTCCTCATCATTTACTCCTTTCCCGGCGCGCATGCGTCGATCACATTCTGATGATGCTGTCATTTCCCTTTATCGAATACAGCGTGAATCAATAATCCCTTAAAATCACTCCTTACATCCAACTTTCTGCTCTCTTGTCAATATCAGTATATCTGAAACTAAAACCGGGATGGTCGTCTGTCAAGCGACTTCAACCATCCCGGATAGGGAGTTGCTTTATAAATGCCAGGGATTATATAAACAGAAGCATTCCTTCCATGCGCATGAAATCATCTCTTTCGTGACCATCTCAATTATCTCCCGATGCCGTGGCTGTAGTATAAAGAAATACTGTTTCTTAACAAAGGCATCTTTCCTCATTATCTAAAAGAATCTGATCAAATAGAAATGATATTACTTTCGACTCACTTAATCAGCGATTCCCTCAGCTCCTTCCATAATTTCTTGGTATTCTTCGTATACTCTATCAGCTCATCATTTTTGCTTTCTTTGAGGATCTTGTCTAACCATTTGATCCCTTCATCAGGATCTCCTCCAAGGCAGCAATCATCTGCAATAACTCCGTAGAGCTCGTCTATATAATCTGCATTTTCTCCTTCCGCTTCTTCTAAGAGCTTCAACGCGAGTGCCTTCGATTTGTCATATTCCTCACATTGCTGGTACATATATACCATAGTTTCTTTCGTTTGCTTATCATTAGGATCCAATTCTATTGTTTTCTCATACCACGGTATCGCCATTTTGTATTGGAATAAGTTTTGCAGACAAGCTGCAATATTATAGGCATTATCGGCCGACTGGTCATACGCATATTTCCTGTAAGCATATGGCAGGAACTCCATAAAGTCATCATCGTCCATCTCTTTGATAAAACGCTCCTCCTCTTTAGTCAGAGGCTTCAATGACTCCGGCTGCATAAACTTTTCAGTCAAAACATTTATCCGCTTACAGCGATTATTCTCTATGAACTCCATTACATCCGGAATAATATTCTCCTTTGCATATCTTGACTCAGCAAACCAGTAATTCTGCTGACCGAAGCCTGTTCCTGCTCCCGTCTTGCTTGCACGGCCAATCTCAAACGTTCTATCATCTTCCGGCAGCAGATATGCATCCTCCGCTTTCGTTTTGAACCAATAACACCGTTCCAATCCCGTAATGGGCGTTGTTATCATATCTTCAAGTCTTCTGTAAACAGTTGCATGCTCATACCATCCCACAACAACTGTTCCTCTGGTCGGATGAGAAGCACACCAGATAACTGTAATATCATCTGCTTCCTCCTGATGTCTGTAGACTTTATCAAGTTTCTCAATGTGCATCTGATCGCTATTTCCCTGAACATAACCATAGCAATATCCGTCCACATTGAGGAAATTCCATTTCTCATGGGCATCTTCATTTTCTCGGACCCAGCGACCGCCAGACTGCGGTTTATACTCTCCAACCACTCTTCCATCATAGTATTTTAGATATGTAACATTGCAAAATAGTATTCTCATAGCTGATCCTTCCTCTCTTCAATCACTATATCAAGCGCTTTGGGGCCCTCAAACAACCTGTTGATCCTTCTTCTCCTAACTATAGGCGACTGTCTTCCTTGCACAGGTTCAGGAATATCCACAAAATACTTGAGCTTGTCTCTTTCTGTGAACATATATATCCTATAATCCTCGGGTATAAGAACGTCCAACAAGTAAAAGACATTATCATGATAGGCTCTTAGTAACTCCCGTCTTGCAGCTGGTGTACTTACCGGATTTTCCATTATTATTGTATCCAGGACTTTATTAACTCTCTTGCGTTCTTTTGTCCTAAACTCATCCCGCATCCTGGGAATCATCTCTCTTTCAACCGGACTGACAGGACCATGATAACCGAGCACGATCATCATCCATTCGAGATCAATATCCAAATATGCCGCTAATCTCAACAATGTGTCAGCCGTAACAGTATTATTGATCAGTTGTGCAGAAAAAGTTGTTTCCTTGATGTTCATCGAAGCAGCTGTTTCCTTTATAGTCTTGTTCCGGCACTTTATGTACCATTTAATCATAGCACCGATAGAATCGTAGCAATCCATATCCCGTTCCCCCGTGTGCGATCGCCTTTGGCGCCAGCTTTTTCTTTCTATGCTTCAACTCTATCATATCTTTTTAGACCAAAACAGCATCAAAAATCCAATGTGATTGGATTTCTTTTCCCCTCTACTGGAAATTCCGCTTGAACGGCACGCTGTTTCCGCTAGCAACGGCATAACTTTTCCGTTCAGTACGGCATGCTTTTCCGGACCAACGGAGCATTGCTGATCATGATTTATTAAGCAGTCAAACGACGACCAGTAAAGAGCTAAAACAATCCCTTTCGGGGCTCTTGACTGGTCATCGTTTGACTGCTTAATCATATAAACAAACAGCAATGCTCAATTATGCCGTTCAGGGCGGGACAACATACCGTCCGTCTGGGACGAGTGTGCTGTTTTACCGGAATTTCCACCCCTCTACATTTGCTGGTCTGATGCAAGTTGAATGAATGCGTCCATTAACTCCCATGAAAAAGAAAAAAAGGTTCAGCAAATGCCAAACCTCGTTTCGCTGATTATTCCGGGCCTCCGGCCCACCCCGGCCGCAGTTCAGCGCAACCCGGACGCGCTTCAGCCCATATTGTACGATCCGCACTTCAGCCCATGCTGATCGCTGATCAGCACACCTGCTAACTCTTGTTCTTTTTGTTTCGTCCTTCGTTAGAATTACACCAGGAGCATCGCTCCAAATCTAACGAAGGGAGGCCAGAAGAAAGGCCAGAAAAATCAACGTGAAGCTCATCATGGAGCTTCGGGATGCCGGATTGTCACGAAGTACGATCGCATCCACCAGACACATCTCGAGGCATTCCGTGAAAAACTGCTTACCGTGTGGTGGTAAATTTACCTTACCATCCACATTCTCAGAATGGACCACTCTGTTCGAGAACACGGCGATGGTAGCTGCCATGGTGGACCGACTGACGTTCCAGTCTTACATCCTTGATATGAACGGACAGTCGTACCGGCTCGAACAGACGAAGAAACAGAGACGGTAAGCGGCTCACTTTCAAGCCAGCGTTAGTGGCTCAAAATCAGATCAGCGGGTGGCTCACTTTCTAGTTGACGTTTATATATTCGCTTCATTGATCCCAATTTCATTCCTGAGATACCTTTCCACCAATTCGACCTTTAGAACAGGATCGATCTTACTTTTTCCGGACATAGAAATACCCCCAAGCAGGTTTTATATTTCAGTGTCCTACTTGGGGGTAGCATATCAAAATCCAGGGAGTCTTTTTATTGCTACATTATGCTATTGCTTTAGTTCTTTTGCCAATTAAACAATAGTATGTCACCATGAGCATCAGAAAAGCACCTATCCATGCAGATACTTCAGAAATGGCAATTCCCTTAAATCCGTTCCTTCCTACCAAAAAGCCAAAGATCAGTCTCATAATGACTTCGAGCCCGCCT
>CACYPS010000085.1:6369-7556 GCA_902776305.1 uncultured Lachnospiraceae bacterium
AAAAAGCCAGCCCAGGGCAAAAAAGCTTATTCCCATGATCGGCATGAAATCGGTACAATAACCGATTATCATGTTGTCAGTCAGCAGCATCCTTGCCAGGCTTCCGGGCACAAATATCATAAGGAGCGATATAGGCACATTCACAAGTGTAGAGAGCATCAGGCCCTGTCTTACTCCTGTGCGTATCCTGTCATATTTGCCAGCGCCCTTATTTTGCCCCACAAAGGTCATCATGGAAAGACCTACGGACATTCCGAACTGCTCAAAGAGTGATGCAAATTTCATGCAGGCTGAATAGGCTGCCACATATGCGCTTCCCATAAGATTTACGAAGTACTGCAATACCATGGCCCCTGCAGCTGTGACCGAATTCATAAGTGCCACAGGAAGTCCTATTTTCATCAGTTCAACCAATATATTCTTTTCATCTGCTATTTCTGACGTGTCTTTTCCCAGACTCATAAAATCGATGGTTCTAAGCTTTTTAAGGCACAAAAGGTATGATACAAACTGAGAGACCACTGTTGCCACTGCTGCTCCGACAACTCCTGTGCCAAAGGCCATTATGAAAATAATATCAAGCATGATGTTCACGAGTGATGAACAGATCATAGCAGTGAGGGGCGTTCTGGAATCTCCCATTGACTGGAGAATTGTAATCTCAAGGTTATTCATAACCGTCACTACAATTCCCAATAAGATCACAGCAAAATATCTATACGAATCGTCAAAGATATCTTCAGGAGTGTTCAAGAACGTCAGCATCTTATTGAGCAAAGAAACGCATACAACAGTAAAGGCTATTCCAAACGTGATACTGAGCTTCTTGGCTGCTCTGATGTATGCATTCAGCATAGCCATATCGTTTTTTCCAAAGCTCTGGGCAAAGGTTATGCCAAATCCTCTGGTCATCCCCACAACAAATCCAAGTATAAGGAAGTTAAGTGTCCCGGTTGCCCCAACAGCAGCCAGCGCCTGATCCGAGATTCCCTTGCCAACTATAATGCTATCCACAAGACTATATAGTTGTTGGAAAAGATTTCCCCATAATAAGGGCCAAAAGAACAGTATGATCTGTTTCATACTGTTTCCTGAGGTCATATTTTGTGTGGTCTGTTCTGTATTTGTCATGGCCGCTCTCTTTGGTCTTTCTCTTGATGTTAATTATTTAATAGTTAAGATCATTT
>CACYPS010000086.1 GCA_902776305.1 uncultured Lachnospiraceae bacterium
GAAAGAGACACTGTATCAGCGCGGCATCTTCAAGAGCGCACTTATGAGAAAGCCGGTCCTTCCGCTCGATCAGGAAGAGAAAGACTGGGTAGCAGAGGGCATCAAGAAGTCCGGACTCGGCATCGTTGATATGACACAGTTCCAGTAATCTGTACTGACAAGAAATGAATAGAGGCTGTCGCGTTTGACGGTATCACCACTATATATGGCAGACATTTTCAAATAACGTCTGCCATATACAGAGGTGGCGCGCCATAACGCGACAGCCTCTAATGGCGTTTATGGGCAAGAACGCCGAGGCGTACTTGATATAAAAGGCATATTTCAGAAAAAGCAGTCAATACCATGATCGAGGAATACTTTCTGATATTCAGTCAGGTCTTCCTCATGCAAAGCCTTGATATCAGAGAGTTCATAAGATCTGTTCAGGAACTCGTATTTTCGCTCGCCCAACTGATGGAACGGAAGGAGCTGCACTCGTGCAAGACCTATATCCTGAAGAAGGCCGGCTATTCCTTTCGCGTCAGAAAGGTCTGCATTGAAGCCGGGGATTACGGGTATCCGCGGCAGAATGGAAAGACCCTGCTCGTGTGCCCACCGAAGATTTCTGAGAATTAGTTCATTCCCTATGCCGGTCCCTTTTTTGTGCTTCTCGGAGTCAAAATGCTTTACATCGAAGAGCAGCAAGTCGAAGAGCGGGGCGAGCCTGTGAAAGACCTCTTCACTTACACAGCCGGTGGTCTCGATCGCTGTGTGGATCCCTTCCTCTTTGAGTCGCAGGACCAGTGCTTCCGCGAAGTCCGGCTGCACCATCCCCTCGCCGCCGGAAATCGTCACCCCTCCGCCGGATTCCTCATAGAAAACGGCATCCTGCATACACACTTCAGTAACCTCATCTACAGTTTTATAATCCCCCTCACTTGTCAGAGCACGGCCGGGACATCCTTTTACACAGGTCAGGCATCCGGTACACTTATTGAAATCAATGTGGATTCTTCCGTCTCCTGTTTCGGTGATAGCCTTACCGGGACAGGAGCTTACGCATTTGCAGCAGTGCACGCAATTGTAGCCGTGGTACATGATCTGCACTTTGGAAAGCTGGGACTCCGGGTTGGAGCACCATTTGCAGCGTAGCGGACATCCCTTCAGGAATACTGTGGTCCGCACGCCCGGTCCGTCATGAATGGAGAACTTCTGAATATTAAATACGATACCCTTTATTTCCATAATTTGCTCCTCCAGGGTCAGGCGACCATGCTTGCATGGTCATCTGACCCGCCAATCAAAGTTTGAAAGTTTACTTTCAAACTTAACTCCTTGTACCTTTTACATCCGATTGTGCAGGCAGCACCTCGCTTCTTATTCTAAGAGGTCTGGGTGGGGACTGCCTGTTTCGTAAACAAGCAGCAAAGCGGAAATCAAGAGTCCGCTTTACTTCGCAACTATTACTGTGAATATGTTAACATGGAAGCCGTGAAAAGTAAATATTAAATTACGAATGAAATTTAATGTTATTTTTTATGAAAACCAACTTGACAATAAAAGAAGAGATGATATAATAAAATTGCGAACAGAACAAAAATAAATTTCAATAGAAATATTTGACAACTTCAGGTAAAGAAGAGAAGGAGCATCTATGGAAAACAAAGCGCATTTCGGTTCTCTCACCCCCAGAATGCAGGCATACCGCGAGAGCGTCCTGGATCAGAAACCCTACATCGACGCACAGCGTGCTGTCCTGGCCACGGAAGCTTATAAGAAGCACATGAATCAGCCGGCCGTCATGAAGAGGGCGCTGATGCTGCAGAACATCCTGGCCAAGATGGACATCTACATTGAGGATGAGACTATTCTTGTCGGAAATCAGTCCTCCGTTAACCGGGGAGCTCCCATTTTCCCGGAATACACCATGAAGTTCGTCCTGGATGAGCTGGACCTGTTCGAGAAGCGTGACGGCGACGTCTTCTACATCACGGAAGAGACCAAGAAGCAGTTGCGGGAGATCGCTCCTTTCTGGGAGAACAACAACCTCCGCGCCCGCGGCGAAGCCCTGATACCGGAAGAAATGCAGGTCTATATGGATACAGGCTTCTTCGGCATGGAAGGCAAGCTGAACGCCGGCGACGCACACCTTGCGGTAGACTACGGCAACATGCTTGAGGTCGGATTGAAAGGTTATGAGGAGCGTACAAGAAAGCTTAAGGCAGGACTTGATCTGACTGAGCCCGCATCGATCGACAAGTATCAGTTCTACAAAGCGGTCCTGATCGTGATTGACGCGGTGAAGGGATTTGCAGGACGTTTCGCAGCTCTTGCAAGGGAGAAAGCGGAGAGTGCTGCAGAGCCCAGAAGATCCGAGCTTCTTGAGATCGCCCGCATTTGTGATAAGGTCCCTTACGAACCGGCGGAGACTTTCCACGAAGCCGTGCAGGCTGTCTGGTTCATCCAGCTGATCCTGCAGATCGAATCCAACGGACATTCTCTGAGCTACGGCCGCTTTGACCAGTACGTATATCCCTATCTGGCGTCCGACCTGGAGAAAGGAAACATCACTGAGGATCAGGCAGTTGAGCTTCTTACCAACCTCTGGATCAAGACTCTGACGATCAATAAGGTCCGTTCCCAGGCGCATACATTTTCGAGCGCCGGAAGCCCGATGTATCAGAACGTGACGATCGGCGGTCAGACCGCAGACGGAAAGGATGCGGTTAACAAGCTGTCCTTCCTGATTCTCCGCTCGATCGGTCAGACCAGACTTCCGCAGCCGAACCTCACGGTCCGTTATCACAGGAACATCAATCAGGCCTTTATGGACGAAGCGATTGAGGTCCTGAAACTCGGAACGGGAATGCCTGCATTCAACAACGACGAGGTCATCATTCCTTCCTTTATCGAAAAGGGCGTTAAAAAGGAAGATGCTTACTGCTATTCTGCGATCGGATGTGTGGAGACCGCCGTTCCCGGAAAGTGGGGCTACCGCTGCACCGGCATGAGCTACCTGAACTTCCCTCGAATTCTTCTGATGGTCATGAACAACGGCATCGATGTGACGAGCGGAAAGAGGTTCGTGAAGGATTACGGGAATTTCCGGGAAATGGAGACATTTGAAGATCTCATGAAAGCATGGGACGGTGCGATACGCGAGCTGACCCGCGCGAGCGTCATTGTTGAAAATGCAATCGACATCGCCAGTGAACGCGAAGTACCGGATATTCTCTGCTCCTGCCTCACTCAGGACTGTCTGGGACGCGGCAAGACGATCAAAGAGGGCGGTGCCGTCTACGATTTCATCTCCGGCCTGCAGGTCGGTATTGCAAATATGGCCGACAGTCTCTCCGCAATTAAGAAGCTTGTATACGAAGAGCAGAAGATCTCCCGCGATGAGCTGATGAACGCGCTGGCGACAGACTTTGCCGGTGAGGAGGGAGAGCGAATCCGCCAGATGCTCATAAATGACGCCCCCAAGTACGGAAACGATGACGATTATGCAGATAAGCTGGTCGTTAACGCGTATGCATCCTACCTTGACGAGATGAAGAAATACAAGAATACCCGCTTCGGCAGAGGTCCGATCGGCGGTATCCGTTACGGCGGAACATCCTCGATTTCCGCAAATGTCGGCCAGGGCTTCGGCACAATGGCCACCCCCGACGGTCGCCACTCAAAGGAACCGCTTGCGGAGGGATGCTCTCCCGCCCACTCCATGGATAAGCATGGTCCGACAGCGGTGTTCAAGAGTGTATCCAAGCTTCCGACCCATGAAATCACGGGCGGCGTGCTTTTGAATCAGAAGGTAACGCCTGCAATGCTTTCCACTAAGGAGAACACAAAGAAACTTGAGTTCATCGTCCGCACATTTTTCAACCGCCTGGAAGGCTATCATGTGCAGTACAATGTGGTTGATAGAGCAACGCTTCTGGACGCGCAGGCCCATCCTGAGAAGCATAAAGACCTGATTGTCCGCGTGGCCGGTTACAGCGCATTTTTCAATGTCCTCAGCAAGGCGACACAGGATGATATTATCGGAAGAACGGAGCAGACACTGTAAACAGTATTTGATAAACAGCTGCCAATCAGACATTCTAAATAGAACTGACAAACGACTGCTGCAAAGTTCGCACTAAAAGATATAATTAATGCATGAAATCGGCAGAGTTAAAACAAAACTGAAACTAAACAAAGGAGGAACATGATGAAATTCTGTATCGATGACGCAAATGTAGAAAAGATCCGCCGCATTTATAAATACTATCCGATCGACGGTGTTTCCACCAACCCGACAATTCTGGCCAAGTCCGGAAGAGACCCCTATGAAGTTTTAAAGGAAATCCGCTCCATCATCGGCGAGGACGGCGAGCTGTTCGTTCAGGTTACCGCGGAAAAGGCAGAGGGTATGGTCGAAGAGGCGCATAAGATCGTTGAAGTGCTGGGAAAGACTACACTGATAAAAATCCCTTGCGTTCCCGAAGGCTTTAAGGCTATGAAGCAGCTGAAGAAAGAGGGCATTCGCTTCATCGGTACCGCGATTTACACAGCTATGCAGGGATTCCTTGCAGCCAAGTGCGGTGCAGAGTATGTGGCTCCTTATGTGAACCGTATAGACAATATGGGCTTTGACGGCGTGCAGGTCGCCAAGGACATCCATGACGCGATTACCGCGAACGGACTCGACAGCGGCCTTCTTGCCGCAAGCTTCAAGAACAGCCAGCAGGTCCTTGAACTGACAAAATACGGCGTGAAGGCAGTGACTGTGGCGCCGGATGTCATCGACGGCCTCGTGAAGAATGCGGCAATAGATTCGGCGATTGCTCAGTTCACAAATGACTTCAGCGGACTTGTCGGAGAAGGGAAGACGATGGCGGACTGCTGAGCGCATTTCCGGAAGAAGAGAATTCCTCCCCGGAACCGCACTCTGAAATAGAAAATAATGCAACTGTTCAGATGCACCGAATAGCTGCAAAATAAGTTGGAATGCTACCAATCTATTTGGGCTTGACCGACTCTGTATATGCTCTGCATATGATGCTGGGCGTGGCGGAGCCGGTCTTTTTTTGCCGAAATCTATGCAAAAATTTGCATAAAATTCTAAAAAAAGCACGACTTAATGAAACGAATTGCGAGCTGTATTTGTTTTATTGACGCGGAATTTCGCGTGTGATATAACTAAACCATCGAAAGCAAACGTTTGCAAAACCTTTCAACCGAAAACCTTACAAACCTACTGAAAGATGACAGCAGAGCAGGTAAGGGATCAGAGAAAACAACAGTTTACAGACAGGATCTGAATTCAGATCCGGCAAAGCGCAGAGAAAATCAGATAAGAAAAGGAGAAAAAATCATGGCAAAAGTTAAGAATTTCAA
Organism: uncultured Lachnospiraceae bacterium; assembly: GCA_902776305.1. GTDB lineage: Bacteria > Bacillota > Clostridia > Lachnospirales > Lachnospiraceae > Chordicoccus. Next base: position 5,362 of record CACYPS010000086.1, read on the forward strand.
GACAATCTTCCCGGCAGTTTCCGTT
>CACYPS010000087.1 GCA_902776305.1 uncultured Lachnospiraceae bacterium
CGATCGATTTCTCCATGGACTACACCCAATTGAAGAACTGCGTCCATGCATGCTTCCGGATTATTCCGCGCAACGCCTTCAACGGCCTGACTGATCGTTTTGCGATCTTTCTCAGAGAGTGTGCCCATCATTCCCATATCGAGATAAACGATTTTTCCATCCTGAATACGAATATTTCCCGGATGCGGGTCAGCGTGAAAAAAGCCATCCTCTGTGATCTGCTTGACATAATTATCCGCCAATTTGCTGCCTATTTCGTTTAAATCATATCCGGCTTTCAGAAGCGCTTCATGGTCATCAATAGGAACACCAAAGATGCGTTCCATAACCAAAGTAGTGGATGTACAATAATTTGGAAACAGTTTCGGCACCGAAATGTATGCAACTTCCTTGTTCATTTGAGCGAATTTTTCCAAATTCTGTGCTTCTGTGAGAAAGTTCATTTCCTGCTGGGCGACTATCCACATTTCGTCCAATACACGGTTAAAATCAACCAAACTTTTATGCGGTGTGTATTTGACCACTTCTGCCGCCTTTTTTAATAATACAATGTCACGGTTCATCGTTTCGTGGATGCCTTGGCGGAGTGAACCTGTGCAATCGATGCGCTTCCCAAAGCACTTTGGTCAAATGAAGCAAAAATATCCTGGAGAGGATGTCCGTAGGCACCCTCCAGGATCGCTTCTACTTGTTCGTATGGCATAGGTTCTACTTGAGTGCGTAAGCGTGTTAACGCTTCACAGTATGCTGCGGGCAGGAAATCGGAGCGCATGGAAAGAATTTGCCCAAGTTTTAATAAAAGTTGGGCCTAATTCTTCCATAACAGCACACAGCTTTTCGGGCGTCATTTCCCTGGTAATTTCGTTTCGCCGCAGTACCTCGATAATCTCGCCTAAACGCCTATGCTGGTCAATCTTTGGCTCCCTGGCCATGTCACATTACTCCTCTTCGTTGTCGATGTCTATATTTTCCGTAGCAGGAGGTTCGTTTGCCCATTCCAATGAATTAATCGCATCCTTCAGCACACTCAATTGTTCAGGAGTCATTTTGCTCAGTGTTTCGAGCCAGGAATCCACCGCAGTGGAAGGGTCGGCTGCTTCTTCTGTATTTCGGTGCAGCATTTCATTGCGTATTCCACTGCTTTCAACAATCGATTCTCCTTTTTGCACCAATTCCTGAAGAAGTCCGTTGCTTTCTTCGCGGGCCAGAGCAGCAGCGCCAATGCCAGCCAGTACCATTTTCTTCATTCTACGATCCAAATGTATCATGCCTGTTCTCCTTTCATGATGTTGGCAGGGATAAGGGACATGGTCAGTCTATCATCGGCTATTGACATAAACAATAAACAAGCTCTTCGTTTTGTTCAAATTGCGCGTCTTCGGCCGCACCACCTGAAATTTCCGAAGTTGTCTTACATATTTCTATTTTCGTTTATTGTGCCATGGATCATTCGCGGGTATGATGAGGTGGGAACTGTTTGGGGGAACCATATGCCCGTATTCAGAGCAATTATTTAAAAGGGAGACGAACATGGATACGCATACAACCAATCTGACATATTTCGAGCACCTTCTGCTGAATCGACTGAGCAAGGGAGAGGTTAAAGGGAAAATACAGGAAATCGCGCATCCTTACAGGGAACTGATGGCATATTATCAGGAAATCGCGCATCCTTACAGGGAACTGATGGCATATTATCGATGTGCAATGATGAGTATGGAAACAAAATTTCAGGTGCTCAACGAGGAACTTTCGCTTCAATATGATCGCAACCCCATTGAATCCATCAAAACTCGTCTAAAGTCTCCGGAAAGCCTTCTGAACAAGATGATCGAAAAACAATTACCGCTTACTGTGGAGAGCATCGAAAATAACATTAATGATGTTGCTGGAGTTCGGGTCATCTGTTCCTACGTTTCCGATATCTATATGTTGGCTGATGTACTCCTGAAGCAGGATGATATTGTTCTTGTCAAAAGAAAAGATTATATTGCAAATCCAAAGGAAAACGGTTATCGCAGTCTGCACCTGATTGTTCAAATTCCGATCTTTCTTCATGACAAAAAAAGGATGATGAAGGTCGAAGTACAGTTTCGCACCATTTCCATGGATTGCTGGGCCAGCCTGGAACATAAAATCAGATACAAAAAGGATGTTCATATCTCTCCAGAAATTGCAGAAGACCTGCGGAGCTGCGCAGAGATATGTGAGGTATTAGATCAAAAGATGGAAGCAATCCAGAATAAAGTCAGGCCTGCTTCTCTATAAAACTTTTCCTGCAGTTCAAACATCAGACGGTGATCTGTTCGTTTTTAGACAGATTGCCGTTTTTGCTTATATCATTTTGTTTCAGCGACTGCTATCTTATGAACGTAATTCATGCTGCGTAAAGGAGGCGCGTTCCATGAAAATGTCCGTTACCCTCAAAAAGTTTGGTCTTCAGAAAGCATTTGACTATCTGTACAAGGACCCGGAAAAGCACATAAGGACACTCTTCGGTTGGGCAGAAAAGTATGGTGGGAAAATGTATCCCAACCAGTTAACGCAGGTAAAGGATGCCATCGAAAATCCAGAGAATCCTTTCTACGGATATATCCGACACTTGATTCATGATGTAGACCCTGAAGTGTTAAAAACAATTGCTGTCAATTTTTTCATCAACGAAAATATGATCGGCTGGCCAAAGCAATGCGAACTGAAAGAAAAATACGGGTGCAATATTCCGTGGACCATCCTGATGGATCCTACTTCTGCCTGCAATCTGCATTGCACAGGCTGTTGGGCGGCTGAGTACGGCAACAAGCTGAATCTGTCCTTCGATGAAATTGATGACATTATCAATCAGGGCAAAGAACTGGGCGTCTATATGTATATCTACACTGGCGGAGAACCGCTGGTGAGGAAGACTGATATAATTAGACTATGTGAAAAGCATGATGACTGTGTGTTTTTGTGTTTCACCAATGGGACATTAATTGATGAACAATTCGCAGAGGACATGCTGCGCGTGAAGAACTTTGTGCCGGCTATTTCCCTGGAAGGCATGGAAGCCGCAACCGATAACCGCCGGGGACAGGGTGTTTTTGATAAAGTAATCAAAGCAATGGATTTACTTCATGAGAAAAAACTCGTGTATGGTATTTCTTGCTGCTATACCAGCGTCAATTACGATTCTATCACATCCGAAGAATACTACGATATGATGATTTCCAAAGGAGCGTACTTTGTATGGTACTTCCATTATATGCCTGTGGGCAATGATGCCGCACCGGAGCTGTTGCCTAATCCGGAACAACGGGAGGTGGTTTATCGCCGGATTCGCGACTATCGCAAAAGGAAACCCCTGTTCGCGATGGATTTCCAAAACGATGCTGAATTTGTCGGCGGATGTATTGCTGGCGGGCGACGGTACTTCCATATAAACGCAAACGGCGACATGGATCCATGTGTATTTATCCATTATTCGGATTCCAATATTCGTGAAAAAACGATTCTGGAAGGCCTTCGTTCTCCTCTGTTTAAGGCATACCATGATGGACAGCCTTTCAATGAAAACATGTTCCAACCCTGCCCGATGCTGGAAAATCCACAGAAACTACGCGGAATGATTCAAAAAACAGGGGCTCAATCTACGGATCTTCAATCTCCGGAAAGTGCTAATCACCTGTGTGGAAAATGTGACCACTACGCGGAGTGTTGGGCGCCAAAAGCAGAAGCTCTCTGGAATGAAATTCCCGAAGAACGCAGGCAGTTTGTGCTGGAAAGGAATACAAAATGATTCGCTATTTTACATCAGAGTCTGTCACTTGCGGGCATCCAGACAAGGTATGCGACCAGATCGCTGATCGTATCCTGGATGATATTCTTACTCAGGATTCTTCAGCCCATGTAGCTTGCGAAGTAACCTGTGCCGCCGATCAGGTGCATATATTCGGAGAGATAAGTACACTCGCTCAGGTAGACTATGCAGACGCTGCCAGGCAGGTAATTTCAAAGATTGGTTACACGGAATGTGGCTGTGGCTTTGACGCTGACACATGCAGGATCACGGTAGATCTGCATGAACAGTCTCCTGATATCGCGCGCGGCGTATGTCGTAAAACAAAGGAAGAGGAATTGGATAATGGTGCTGGAGATCAGGGGATGATGTTTGGCTTTGCATGCCGTGAGACAAGCCATTATATGCCACTTCCAATTGAGTTGGCACACGCTTTGGCCAAGAGGCTGGAATACGTGCGGCGGATTGGTGAATTGCCATATCTGAAGCCAGACGGAAAAACACAGGTGACAGTTGAGTATGATGATCTTCTTCCCAAAAGAATAGATACGGTTGTTCTGTCAGCGCAGCACAGCGATTCAATTGGTATAGATGCCTTGCGCAACGATATCCTAAACCATGTTATTCTACCGGCGCTTCCTGTGAACATGATTGACGAAAGGACACATTTCTATATTAACCCTACAGGCAGATTTGTGCTGGGAGGCCCAGCTGGTGATTCAGGGCTGACAGGTCGGAAAATCATTGTGGACACCTACGGCGGATATGCTCGGCATGGAGGAGGCGCTTTTTCCGGAAAAGACGCTTCTAAAGTGGATAGAAGCGGTGCTTATATGGCACGATATATTGCTAAAAACATTGTCGCGGCAGGTTGGGCCGATCAATGTGAAATTCAGCTCAGTTATGCAATCGGGTTGGCAGAGCCTATGTCCGTTCTCGTGAACACATTTGGCACAAACCATATCTCAGAGGAAGATATCGGCCAACAGGTCAAGAACCGTGCTGATTGTCGCCCTGCGGCAATTATACAGCAGTTTGATCTGACAGAACCGTTTTTTTCTCAGGTGTCCTGCTATGGCCACTTTGGCAGTAATGCCAGCAAAATGCCATGGGAAAAAATAGACTGGATCATATGACCATTTCATGACCCGGAAGCGGATTGTTTCCGCTTCCGGTATTATCATTGTAATGGGAAGGAAACAAAAGTGAAGAATAGAATCGCAATCCTTACAGATACAAACAGCGGCTTGTCTCCAGAACAGGCCAAAGCGCATGGAATTGATATGGTTCCCATGCCGGTTGTCATAAACGATGAACCATTTTTTGAATATCAATCCATCGATCAGAACGAGTTTTTTAATCGCTTACGGCAAGAAGCTTCTGTGAGGACTTCCCAGCCCACGCCTTATATGCTGATGGAAATCTGGGATAGACTGCTTGAGACGAATGATCATATCATTTATTTGCCTATGTCTTCTGGCTTGTCTGGTAGCTACGAAACCGCATGCAGCATGGCACAAGAATATTCAGGACGCGTTTTTCCTGTGGATAATCATCGCATTTCTGTAACCCTTCGGCAGTCTGTTCTTGAAGCAAAATACTATGCCGATTTGGGAATGAGAACAGAAGAAATAGTACAAGAATTGGAAAAGGATGGATTGAATGCCAGCATATATTTGGCTGTAAACACGCTGGAATACCTGAAACGTAGCGGCAGAGTAACGCCTGCAGGGGCCGCTGTTGGAACAGTATTGAATATAAAGCCTGTCTTACAGATTCAGGGGCAAAGGTTGGATGCTTACAGGAAGGTTCGTGGAATGAAAGCTGCTATGAGTGAAATGATCCATGCTTTGAAATATGATCGTACGGCAAAGTTTAATGGACAGAAAATAGCCATTCGAGCTGCTTATTCTGGTGATGAAAAGTTGGGGGAAGCATGGAGAGCTGAATTGCAGACAGCTTTTCCTGATCTTTTGATTGAAAAAGATGCTTTATCTGTCAGTATCTCATGTCATACAGGGGAAGGAGCACTGGGTGTAGGTATTATGAGAGATATCTGGCAGCAATAGAAGGCGATGAAACGAATGAACAATATTTTTGGATACTTATGTTGGCGCGGAGATTTATCACTATCTCAATCTGTTTTTAATGAAGTAGATAATCTTGTGTTATCCACATTATGCTACCTGGATTTCGAGGAGATCGTTCCTCGTAAAGGCGAGGGGATGATCACGATACAACAAGCCGCCAATCAATACTTTTCCATCCATGGGTTGCCTAATTGTCCAGATGAAGAAAAGGCAACCCCCCTTGAATTGCGAGAATGGATGCTGTATCTAATGGCGGATACTCGTCGGTTTAGAAACATGAAGCTTTGTAATCATTTGCAAATTCTGGATGAAATCCAGGTGAAACAATTTTCTTCTCTTACCATTCTTGTTTCCAGAAAGCATGCATATCTATCATACCGTGGAACAGGAGACGATCTAATCGGATGGAAAGAGGATTTTTTGTTGGCATGTTTGCCTGAAATTCCTGCCCAGGAGGAAGCAGTCTTATATCTTCAGGATGTCGCGGATCAGTTTCCCGAAAGGTTTCTGATGGTTGGTGGCCATTCCAAAGGCGGAAACCTTGCGGTTTATGCTGCTGTTCAAGCGCCGGAAAGTATACAGGATCGAATTTGTGCCGTTTGGTCGAACGATGGTCCTGGGTTTACCGATGAGTTTGTCCATTCTGATGCATTTCATAGAATTGAACATAAGATCCATTTCATCGTTCCGAAATCCTCCGTGGTAGGTCTGTTGCTTGCTCATGCTGAGAATTATCAGATTGTGGATAGTTCACAAATCGGTCTTCTACAGCATGACGGGCTTTCCTGGCAGGTTATGGCTGACCATTTCGTCACATTATCTGAATTAACAAAGGAAAGTATTCGAACAGAGCAAAAAATCCGAACGTGGTTGCAAAAGATTCCGTTGGAGGAACGGCGAAAATTCGTTGACTCTCTGTTTGATGT
>CACYPS010000088.1 GCA_902776305.1 uncultured Lachnospiraceae bacterium
ACTGGCGGACCTCCACCACCTTATCCTGCGGGAAGGGTGGCGCGCCTGCTGTATCCGGACAAGGTTGCTTTTCCGCCCGCGAAGCAGAGAAAGACTCCCTCGGCGGACCAGCAAGCTCGGAGATTCAATCTCCGAGAAGCTGACTGAGTATCACAAGACACATAATCAGGCTGTATTTGATGCCTACACGCCGGAGATGAAGGCGGCAAGACATACACACATAATCACAGGTCTTCCGGATACATATGGCCGCGGCCGAATCGTAGGCGATTACCGCCGTGTCGCGCTTTACGGAGTTGACTTCCTTATTGAGAAAAAGAAAGAAGATCTTGCCAATTGCGGCCACGGTGAGATGACCGATAACATCATCCGTCAAAGAGAAGAGCTGGCAGATCAGATTAAGGCACTCAATCAGATGAAGGAAATGGCGGCTATCTATGGCTTTGATATTTCCGTTCCGGCCGTAGACGCAGCAGAAGCGGTCCAGTGGCTGTACTTCGGCTATCTTGCAGCTATCAAGACACAGAACGGCGCAGCTATGTCTGTCGGCCGTATTTCCACATTCCTTGATATTTATATCCAGAGAGATCTGGATGAAGGCAGGATCACAGAGGAAGAGGCACAGGAACTGATTGACCATTTGGTGATGAAGTTCAGAATGGTAAAATTTGCTCGAATCCCGTCTTACAACCAGCTCTTTTCCGGCGACCCAGTATGGGCGACTCTGGAAGTGGCAGGTATCGGTATGGACGGCAGACCGCTCGTTACAAAGAACGACTTCCGATTCCTCCATACACTTGAGAATATGGGACCGTCACCGGAGCCGAACCTGACAGTTCTGTACTCCAGCAAGTTGCCGGAAGCATTTAAGAAGTATGCGGCTAAGATCTCTGTAACGACAAGTTCTATCCAGTATGAGAATGACGATGTTATGAAGCCGGTCTGGGGAGATGACTACAGCATCTGCTGCTGTGTATCCGCGACCCAGACAGGTAAGGAAATGCAGTTCTTCGGCGCTCGTGCCAATCTTGCCAAGTGCCTTCTCTACGCCATCAACGGCGGTTTTGATGAAAAGCATCGTATGCAGTGCGGACCGGAACTTGTTCCGATTACATCCGAGTACCTTGATTACAATGAAGTCATTCATAAGTTCGACCTTATGATGGACTGGCTGGCAGGTCTCTATGTCAACATTCTGAACCTGATCCAGTACATGCATGACAAGTATTATTATGAAGCAGCCGAGATGGCGCTGATTGATACAGACGTGAGAAGAACATTTGCAACAGGTATCGCAGGATTCTCTCATGTTGTCGACTCCCTGAGCGCGATCAAGTATGCCAAAGTCAAGGTCATAAGAGACGAAGAAGGCATTGCTGTGGGCTTCGAGACAGAAGGTGACTTCCCGAAGTATGGTAACGATGATGATCGTGCCGACGAGATTGCTGTATGGCTGCTCAAGACTTTCATCACAAAAATCAAGAAGTATCACACATATCGCGATTCCGAAGCAACAACATCGATACTTACGATTACATCCAACGTTGTATACGGTAAGGCTACAGGCGCTACTCCGGATGGTCGTGAAGCTTACAAACCTTTCGCGCCGGGTGGAAACCCGTCCTACGGAGCGGAGCAGGAGGGTCTTCTCGCTTCTCTGAACTCTGTCGCGAAGGTGCCGTATGAGTACGCTCTCGACGGTATTTCCAACACACAGACCATCAGCCCGACAGCCCTTGGCCACAATGTTGACGAGCAGAAGAACACCCTGGTGAATGTCATGGACGGGTATTTCGATCGCGGAGCGCATCATCTGAATGTCAATGTATTCGGTACAGAGAAGCTGATCGACGCTATGAATCATCCGGAGAAGCCGGAGTATGCGAACTTCACGATTCGTGTATCCGGTTATGCTGTTAAGTTCATCGATTTGACAAAGGAGCAGCAGATGGATGTTATCGCAAGAACATGCCACAAGTCGCTGTAATAGGATAGGCGAAGCGATGGTTGACCAACAGCCGGAGGAAGCCATGGGATGGGTTCACTCCACAGAGTCTTTCGGTGCGGTTGACGGACCCGGTATCAGATTTCTGATTTTTTTTCAGGGATGCAATATGAGGTGTCAGTACTGTCATAATCCGGATACCTGGAGATTGGCGGGAAAATCAGGGGATGGTCCGGCTCCTAAAGGCCTATGGAAGCAAATGTCAGTCGCTGAACTTCTAAAGAAAGCGGAACGCTACCGCACCTACTGGAGGGATACCGGCGGTATCACAGTCAGCGGCGGAGAAGCCCTGCTTCAGATTGACTTCCTCACGGCACTTTTTGAAGAAGCCCACCGGCGCAGGATCAGTACGGTACTTGACACCGCGGCTCAGCCGTTCACAGGAGAGCAGCCGTTCTTTGGAAAATTTGAACGCTTAATGGGCAGCACAGATCTCGTACTACTCGATATCAAACATATCGATGACGCAAAACACAGAATCCTCACCGGGCACACGAATGAGAACATTCTGGACTGTGCCCGCTACCTGTCCTACATCGGGAAACCGGTTTGGATTCGTCACGTTCTTGTGCCCGGAATCAATGATTCTGAGGAGGATTTGTCGAGAACTGCAGACTTCATAAGCACTTTGAAGAACGTTGAAAAAGTGGAGGTACTGCCTTACCACACGCTCGGCGTTTTTAAGTGGGAGGAGATGGGATTAAGATATGCCCTGAAGGGTGTAGAGCCACCGACAGAAGAGAGTGTGGCCATGGCAAAGAGAATACTTTCGGCAGAGTAACAGTAATAAGAAGCGCTGTTGTCCGGACTGGACGGCGGCGCTTTTTTGTGTCATATGGAAATGTAGTTGGCTTGTGACTCAAAATGAGTTACATTTAGTAGAGAGTTAGACGAAGAAAGGAGTTCATAGACGACAATGATTAAACCCATTGTAAGAGATTTATTCTTCCTCGGACAGAAATCCGAGAAAGCGACCAAACAGGACCTTCAGATTGGAATGGATTTACAGGATACGTTAAATGCCAATCGTGACCGCTGTGTCGGCATGGCTGCAAATATGATCGGTGTGAATAAGCGGATTATAATAGTGAACGTCGTCTTCATGGATATTGTCATGTATAATCCTGTGATTACGAAGAAGGATACTTCGTATGAAGTCGAGGAAGGATGTCTTTCTCTGGACGGAGTCAGGAAGACGATCCGATATAAGAATATTGAAGTGGAGTATTTGGATGCCGGGTGGAAGAGCCATCGGGAGAGATTTTCCGGATGGATCGCACAGATAATTCAGCACGAGTGCGATCATCTTGAGGGGATTATTATTTGATGGTATAAATATAAATAGTGATACGTGAAGTGCATACAGTTTTAGGCTCAAATGTCATTTGCTCCATTGTTTTTAATTAGAAAAAGCGATGGAGAAGGCGCTGCGGTGAATGAAATAGAAACATTGGAGTACAAACAATGAATGCAAAACGAGGGTATATGCCTGAGGATGAACAGAACTTTTCACCAAAGGCTATAACTATACTAAAAAAAGCATCTCGGCACATCTTATATCTTGTAAATGAAGGTTATGATCTGAAACAGGCGACAGTTTTCGTCGGAAATCATTTTATGCTTTCCGAGAGGCAGCGGCTATCTATTATGAGAAGCGTAGCATCCCGGGAGCAACTTTCGGTACGTCAAAAGAAACGAGTTTCTTTTGACGAGCTGGCTGGGCATGATGTCTGGATTGACGGCTTCAATACAATTATTACACTGGAGGTGCTCCTCAGTGATTCCCTGCTTTTTTATTGTATGGACGGAACGATACGTGATCTCGCAGCCTTGAGGGGAACATACCGTCTTATTCCTGAGACAACAGAGGCGGTTCAGATGATGCTTGATGTATTGAGGGATTCTTCTGTAAGTAAGATCAATATTCTGTTGGATGAGCCGGTGTCCAATTCCGGCAGGCTGAAAGCATTGATTGCAGATATTGCAGAAAGCGGAGGTTATGAATTCAATCTGGATATTCAGATACTGCGGGATGTTGATCGTGCGCTTTATACTAAGGAACGGGTGATTTCATCTGATTCTATTATCCTGGACCACTGCCTCAGCTGGGTGAACCTGATAGAAGAGTGTATGAATCGTAAAGGGAGGCAGGAAATTCAGGTATGGAGCGCAGAAAAATAGATCATTTGAATTTGTTTGGAGAAGGATGTTTCTCGACGGTCAGGTGCATTTTAAAAGATATACAAAACAGTATAAGGAGATAACCCGGAATGGTCTTTACAGAAACAGATATAAAACTGAAAGATGGTAGAAATGCACTCTTTCGGAGTCCTACAGTGGACGATGCTGAAGAAATGCTTAAGTTCATCATAAAGGCATCGGAAGAGACAGATTTCCTGATGAAGTTTCCGGAGGAGTATGCCGATTTTACTCTTGAGCAGGAAAAAGCTTTTATTCGGGGATCATATGATAATAAAAATCAGCTGATGATTGCATGTCAGGTGGATGGCAGGATTGCCGGAAACTGCCAGATTACTTTCCGCACAGGAATGAAGGATCGTCATAGGGCAACCGTTGCAATAGCACTTCTGCAAGAGTTCTGGAATCTTGGAATAGGAACAAGGATGTTTGAAGAGATGATCCGCGTTGCGAAAGAACGGGGCGGCGTTCTTCAGATTGAGCTTGACTTCGTCGAGGGAAATAAAAGGGCGAGGGCATTATACGAAAAAATGGGTTTTCGAATTGTGGGTGTAAAGCCTGATGCTATACGGATGCGGGACGGTTCATTTGTGAATGAATATATGATGGTGAAAAAGCTTTGACACTCATAAATGAAAATGCAAGGAATTAGGGTATGTATCGATGAGGAGATACGATACATGTTGTTATAAAGGAAAGAATGAAAAGTCGTATTATTCGAGGAGATAACAGATTGACAGAAGG
>CACYPS010000089.1:0-5795 GCA_902776305.1 uncultured Lachnospiraceae bacterium
TTAAGAAGATATGCTAAAAGTTCTGCTTTGTGAGGGAAATCGTTATGGAAATAGAATGGATAGATGGATTTGAAATCAAGGCGGTTGCCAAAAGCGGTGAGATCGTAATATCTGCAAACAGAGAAGGTTTACTCTCGCTGGCAAAGCATCTGACGGCGCTTGCAGATGGAGCTTCGGGGGATCATATTCATTATGATGAGCATAATTCTCTCGAAGAAGGCTCGGCAGAATTGATTATTGAAAAAGGTCTTCCGGAAGATGATGATCCTGATGAGGATATTCATGATCCGTGTCTGCGCTTTCAGAGGTGACAAAGTTCAATGAGTTTCAGAGATTTCAATGACGAAGGACCGGGAACATTCGAGTGAAGAAAATAGTTAAGATACGTACAGGTGGGCAAACAGGCGTTGACCGGGCGGCGATGGATTTTGCCAGGGAACATGAGATTCCTCTATGCGGATGGTGCCCCAAGAATGGATGGGCAGAGGACTATACAGTTGCTCCCGGACTCCTTAAGGACTATCCGGAGCTAACGGAGACACCTTCAGAAGGAACAGAACAACGGACAAAATGGAATATGCGTGACTGTGATGCAATCCTCACTATCCTGCCTGAAGGCGCATATGTGTCTCCCGGGACTGACATAGGATTGCAGGAAGGCGAAGTACTAGGCAAGCCAATGTGTACTGTTATAGGTATGAATGATGTACCAGCTGCCATCAGTTGGATACGAACTCTGCCTGAAGAAACAGAATTGTGCATCGGAGGTCCCCGTGCCAGCGAGTGGCCGGAGGCATATGAAGTTGCAAGATGTGTGCTTGAATCATTAAGCAAGGAACTCTGCTAAATGGAAAGGAAGAACAGTACAAAACTATATAACATACTGCTGCCACTATGGTTTATCATATTCATCCCGTCATGGCTGTGGAGCCTGGGAGATTTGGAGGACAAGGGGCTTGCAATCACCGAAGACATCGGAAAAGCGCTGGCGGATGTAAGAGCGCTGATAGAAAAACAGACTGTTGTTGCATGATTGTGGCAAATCTGTGACAGGATCACGCAGGAAGAAGCCTTTTGCTTTCTGTTTAATGGGACTATAAAGAAACCAGTTAACAGAAAGGCGGTAAATACAATGAAGAAATTAAGAATCGCTGCGATCCTGATGATCGCTGTCATGGCGATGTTCGCGTTTGCAGGATGCGGCACGGGCGAGGCGGATCCGGATGAGGACGCATCCGCAGCCAGGACGGACTTCAGTGCTCTCGCAAATTTCACAGCCAGTACACTTGATGGGAAAAAGTTCACACAGGATGATCTGGCGAAAGCGGATCTGACGATCATCAACGTGTGGTCGACAACATGTGAGCCGTGTACAGAGGAACTGCCGCAGCTGGCGGCATTCGGGAAATCGCTTCCGGATAATGTAAAACTGATCACCTACTGTTTGGATGGGCATGAGGACTTGAGTGAAGATGATATGAAATTTGTCAGCAGTTTTCTGGAAACGGCAGACTTCGATGGCGTTACACTGATGCGCGGAGACGGAGATCTGGAGACTTTCACCAAGGAGATCCAGTATACCCCGACTACGATCTTTGTAGACAGCAGCGGCAATCAGGCCTGCGAGGCCATCATCGGGGCGGAAGATGATATCAAGACGGTTTATACGGAGCATATCAACAAGGCTCTGGAAGCGATGGGAAAGGAGCCGATCTCATGACCGGACGAGACAGAAAACTGACCCGGCTTTTGAGAATTGCGGCATTCAGCATCGGTATGATATTTGTTCTTCTCGGGGTGCTCCGGGGAGAACATCTTGAGGTATTTGCAAAGGCGGTGAGAATATGTCTGGAATGCATCGGGATAGGGTAGAGACCAAAGACAGACCCGGGCTGCATGAAAGGTTCCGTCTGCTGATCCAGCTGGCATCTGCAGCACTTGTGAACGGCTATGCAGCGGGCTTTGCGGGATGTAAGATCTTCACGGGAACGAGCAAGATGGTCTGCCTTCCGGTGCTGAACTGTTACTCCTGCCCCGGAGCGCTTGGTGCCTGCCCGATCGGCTCCCTGCAGGCAGTCGAGGGCGGGGCAAAACATAATATATCCTTTTATGTCCTCGGCACTTTGATGCTGTTTGGTGTATTATTCGGAAGGCTCATCTGCGGATTTCTGTGCCCCTTCGGACTGGTGCAGGATCTGCTTGGCAGGATTCCGGCAAGAAAGCTGCATGTGCCCGAAAAGATCGATAAGCCTCTCAGATACCTGAAATATGTGATCCTTGCAGTATTGGTGATCCTGCTCCCGATGCTTGCAGTAAACCAGTTCGGCATAGCGCCTCCCTATTTCTGCAAGTACATCTGCCCGGCAGGAACGCTGGAGGGAGGAATTCCGCACCTTCTGATGAACGAAAGTCTGCGCAAAACGGCCGGAGCTTTGTGGAACTGGAAGCTGGGTATCCTGATTCTGGTGATCCTTGGATCTGTGTTTGTCCCAAGGTTCTTCTGCAGATACCTGTGCCCGCTCGGTTCCTTCTATTCGTTGTTCAACCGGTTCAGTCTGTTTCGGATGGATCTGGACAAATCAAAATGTGTAGACTGCAAAAGTTGTGAGAATGTATGTCCGATGGCGGTGAAGGTAACGGAGCATATCAACAGCCCGGAATGCATCCGCTGCGGGAAATGCAAAGCGGTCTGCCCTGTGGATGCGATCAGCAGCAGATTTGAAACGGATATGCTCACAAGAAATGTGGCAGTAAAGAAGGTGGATTGATGGCTTTCATATATTATGCAGATGACGAACAGGAAATAAGGGATGTAGTTTCATCTTTTCTTATAAGTGAGGGGCATGAGGTCACGACCTTTGAAAACGGCGACCTTCTCTTTAAGGCGTTTCAGGAAAAAGAATGCGATCTTGTTATCCTTGATATTATGATGCCGGGAACGGACGGAATCGGGATTCTGCAAAAGATCAGAGGTATTTCAAAGGTGCCTGTGATCCTGCTTACAGCGAAGGACACAGATGCCGACTACTACAACGGCCTGGCTCTGGGTAGTGATGATTACCTGACAAAGCCATTCAAGCCGATCATGCTGTCCGCTAAAATTAACGCTCTTATGCGCCGCATACGCTTTGAAAATGAGGACAGATCCACAGATAAGAAAACAGATCTCATTTGCGGCAATGTACGCTATTCCTATGTGAAACATGAACTGGCGGTAAATGACAGGCCGCTTTCCCTCACACCAACAGAACTGAAATTCCTCATCTATATGATGGAACACTTTGAAGAAGCGGTCAGCAAGGAGGTCGTGCTTGAGACGATCTGGGATATCAATCATGATATCGAGTCGCGTGTTGCGGATGAAACGAATCGCAGGCTGCGGCGGAAAATGACCGCAGCAGGAGCGGATATTTATGTGCAGACAGTATGGGGATATGGCTTTAAGCTGACAAAACGTGGTGATCGTTGATGAAAAGTGCCGGAAAAAACGAAACTCTTACTAACAGAAAAGCAGTCATGCTCATGATGACAGCACTGGTTGCTGTCATCATGATCCTTCTGGCTGTTTTCTGGCTGTCCGAAAGTCAGGAGATCAGGATCCGCGCCGAAAAATCTATCCGTCAGACAATGGTGAATGAAGCATATGAGGATCGTACGCTTCCCCCGGCATATGAATTTTATACAGAAGAGCTGGCAGAGGGGATCCTGAACGAAGCCGAAACAGATCTGCTGAATCACTACAATGAGAACCGCAGTCAGTATATGTCCGGAAACATTTATAGCTTTACCGGAAACGGACATTATATGTACTTCACGCCGATCAATGCTGCCAGAAGGGGTGATGAATTCATTTCAGAAGATGAAAGACTCATTCTGTATACGGATGTCAGCTATTCTGTACATGCGCTGCATTCGTCGCTGGTCATCATGGCTCTCGGGGCGGTATTGTCGGTACTGTTACTCTTCTTTATCAGCAGGAGGCTGCTGATACTTCTGGAGAAGAAGGATAACGGCATGCGGAACTTCTTTGCCAATGCGTCTCATGAACTTAAAACGCCGCTCATGGCGATCCGCGGTAATGTAGACGGGATACGTTCCGGCTATGTGGAACCGGAAAAGGCCTATGATGTGATAGAAAAAGAAACAGAACGCATGTCGGCTCTGATCGGAAGTATTCTCGATCTGTCAAAACTGGACAGCGGGGCTGTTCACATGGAAGTGACAATGAATGACGTACGCGAGATATTATATGATGCTG
This sequence comes from uncultured Lachnospiraceae bacterium, assembly GCA_902776305.1. Taxonomy (GTDB): domain Bacteria; phylum Bacillota; class Clostridia; order Lachnospirales; family Lachnospiraceae; genus Chordicoccus. The sequence goes on from CACYPS010000089.1 coordinate 4,259, forward strand.
TGGGAATTATTCTCCCGGAGGCAGATAAAAGGGGCATTCAGGTAAATATAGAGGCAGCGGAACCGTTGTTTATGGAGTGCGATGAGAGGATGATATTCTCTACGTTTTCCAATATCCTGACGAACGCCCTGCGCTATGCAGAGCGGGAAATCTCTGTCCGGATCGAAAAGCAGGATAAGATCATTATCCGGTTTATCAATGACGGCGTGCCGATATCTGATGAAGAGATTGCGCACATCTTTGATCGTTTTTATAAAGGTGACAAGGGGCAGACGGGACTCGGCATGGCACTGGCGCAGGAATATGTCAATCTGCATGGCGGTGAGATAAGTGCAGCCGCCCGGGATAACAGGACTGAGTTTGTTATTATCATATGAAGATGGGAAAATCTGTGGCAGGATTGTTGCAACTTCGTGGCTTGTTCATGTAAGAAGGCAACGTGAGAAAACAGTATCCTTACTTTATCAGGCATCACTGAAATATATTGAAAGTGAGGATCGGAGATATTATCGGGCATGAGATCACGCACGCCTTTGATGATCTTGGAAGTAAATATAATGAGAACGGCGACCTTGAGGACTGGTGGACAGTGGCTGACAAAAAGGCATTTGAGGAACGAGCCGCCAAAATCGTAAATTATTACAGCAACTACAAGACTTCCGGGAAAATGCAGACAGATATGAGGTGATCCGAAAGGATCTCGATTTGTTCACGACGCTGTTCGGCGACAGGACGCCCGGCGAAAATGAAGATCCTTCTGAAGTATTCGGCAACATGTGGAGCGATTACGGCTTCAAACATTTACAGGTCACACGGGAGTACTCATAAAGCAAGCTGAGGATATTTATCTTTACGTAGAGAAGCTGGCGTTCGAGCAGCCGTATCAGGCAATACTTGTAAGCGATACAGATCAGCTCTTCAAGTTACTGGCAGGCAGGGAAGAATACTATGGCAGCGAAGGAGAAGCCAGCCCATATATATACGTGAATGGCGATTACATAGGTGAACTCAAAATATGGAAATAAGTTTCTCTAGTATCAAAGTTTATTACTGAAAATGACAGCAGCTCTGTAGAGAATATTTCTCTTGCCGATAAATAAGCACGGATAAAAAAGATACAGGACAAAAACAATATGGATATATTGAGAAAGATTGAAGAATATGCAACCGCCCAAAGCGAAAGAACGGCTTTCAGGTCAAGGAATGGTGAGATATCATATGGAGAACTGTGGGAGAGATCCGGCAGGCTTGCTTCAGAGATAGAAAACCTTATGTGTGACAGCAGAGATCCTGTCATAGTTTACGGTCACAAGGACCCTATGATGATAGTCTGTTTCATTGCATGTGTCAGGAGCGGCAGAGCATACTGTCCGATCGATATTAACACACCTGCGCAAAGGATCGCTCAGATTTCCGAGAAGATAGGGAAGCCGCTGGTGATCATGGCGGAAAAGACATCTGCAGCATCTGAAATAGAAAAACGCGAAATGTTTACAGGCAGCAGATGGCTCATAGGGTATGAAACTATCAGGGAACT
>CACYPS010000089.1:5843-6950 GCA_902776305.1 uncultured Lachnospiraceae bacterium
AGGGTATGAAACTATCAGGGAACTTACAAAAAGCGGAAAGATAACGACTGCGCTGAGCCCATGCTCGGATGAGAATGATTTCTATATCATCTTCACCTCTGGAACTACAGGAAAGCCAAAAGGAGTAAGGATAACGGCAAATGATCTTAATAATTATCTTGATTGGGCGGTATCTCTCGCAGGAGGCATCAAAGAGCATTCAGTCTTTATGAACCAGGCTCCGTATTCATTCGATCTTTCAGTGATGGATCTGTATCTGAGTCTTGCTACAGGAGGGACGGTAGTTTCAGTTGATCACATTTTGCAGAAAGACAACTGTAAGCTGCTGGAATATTTGGCCACGCAAGGGATCAATTACTGGGTCTCCACACCATCTTTTGCAGATATATGTCTGGCTGATGAGATCTTTGATGCATCGTTACTTTCCGAAATGGAAGGCTTTCTGTTTTGCGGTGAAGTACTCGCAAATCGAACTGCGTACGAGCTGATAAAGAGGTTCCCAGGTGCAAAACTAGTAAATACTTACGGACCTACCGAATCCACTGTATGTGTCACCGAGGTAAACATTACAGAGGAGATGGCTGCAGGATCTGAACCGCTTCCTGTAGGAAATATAAGACCGGGAACCACGATACAGTTAGATCCTGATACTTCAGAGATTATTATAATGGGTGATACTGTGAGCCCCGGATACTACAAGGAAGCGGAATTAACGAATGCCCTTTTCTTCATACAATTCCTAGATTCCCTCTGCGAAAAGCCGGGCAGCGTTCATGCAGGTATGCAAGGCGCTGTCCGGGCCTATCGCACAGGGGATAAAGGCCATTTTGGAAATGATGGGTTGTTATACTGTGACGGCAGGATAGACAACCAGATAAAACTTCACGGGTACAGGATAGAGATAGAGGATATCGAGTCGAATCTTTCCACTGTGTACGGCGTTAAACGCGGTGCTGTAGCACAGAGGATGCGCGATGGGAAAGTAGATAGCCTTACAGCGTTTGTTATAAGAGATGGCGATGCAATTGCTGATGACGACTCAGGTCGCAAAGCCGTCCGGACTGCATTGAGAGAAAAACTGCCATCATATATGATCCCTAAAAAGAT
>CACYPS010000090.1 GCA_902776305.1 uncultured Lachnospiraceae bacterium
ACGCCGATTTCAGCGCTGATCCACCTGTGCGACCGGGAGCCGGAGAAAACGGAAGGAGCGATCGCGCAAATCGAAGCGTTCAGCAGACACTTTATTGCGACCTATGGGGTGAAGTAACAATGTTTGATCAGGAAAAATACCTGGCTGATCTGATCATGAACTGCCGGTCGGCTTTCGGAGAGCGGCTGTTGTACATGGGTCTTCAGGGCAGCTGGCTGCGCGGTGAGGCCCATGAGAACAGCGATATCGATATCATGGTGATCCTTGACCGGTTCTCCGTGAGGGATATGGACACATACCGCGGAATTCTGAGGGAAATCGGTTTCTACGAGAGATCCTGCGGTTTTATCTGCGGAAAAGACGAAATGAAGTGCTGGAATCCTCTGGAGGTATGCCAGCTGCGCCAGACGACGAAAGACCTGGTCGGCGTACTGACAGATTATCTTCCGCCCGCGACGCGGGAAGACGAGATCAACTATGTCAACTTGAGCCTGGGGAATCTGTATCACGAACTCTGTCATCGCTATATTCATGCGGACAGGGACAAGAACACAGCCAAATTCCGCGGGACCTGCAAAAGCGTGTTTTACCTGATCCAGAATCTGCACTTTCTGGAAAGCGGGTGCTTTATCCTGCGCAAGACGGATCTGAAGGAAGCGGCTGCGGAGGAAGACCGAATCATTCTGGAATTGGCCGATCTGCCGGACGGTTACGATTTTGATCAGGCGTTCACTTCCCTGTTCGCCTGGTGCCAAAATGCTTTTGCACGCATCGAACACCTTGGAGGAAAATGATATGAACCATAAAGCCCTTGTTGTCATTGATATTCAAAATGATATCACCAAGCACTACAGGGACATCATTGACAGACTGAATGCCGCCATCGAATGGGCGGCGGAAAGCGGCGTGGAAATCGTTTATATTCAGCACAATAACCTGTCCGCCGGTACTCGCACTTTCAAGCCAGGTACAAAAGGAACAGAACTTGTATCGGAACTCAAGATCGTCTCGGATCATATTTTTGTTAAGACAAAGGCCAACGCTTTGACCAGCGAGGCATTTTCAAAATTCATCCGGTCAAAGGAACTCAGGGAGTTTTACATTACCGGTGCTGATGCCACGGCATGCGTGAAATCTACCTGTTTCAATATGGCCAGGGCAGGATATACGGTGCATGTCGTCTCCGATTGTGTGACGAGCTACGATCTGAAGAAGATGCCTGAGATGCTTTCCTATTACGCAGAAAAAGGCTGTGAGGTCAGAACGCTGGCGGAGTACATGAAGTCTAATTAAGCGGCAGAAGGAAAAGGATGACAGAGATAAAACCTGGAAACGGAAAGCCTGATGTGATCCTTTTGAACGGGCCTTCGTCTGCGGGGAAATCATCTATCGCTAAGGCGCTGCGGCATCTGCTCCTCGATAGCGGAGCAAACGCCGTCATCCTCTCACTGGACTATTATCTGCAAATGTCCACAAACGAGCCAATCTGGGAGGACGACGTGTTTGCGATCATACCGCGCATGTGTGCGGATATTCGAGCGGCGCTGCAGGACGGCAAAACAAAGACAGCGGGAGGAAATGAAAATGGAACGCAGGCAGATCAGCCGGGAGGAACGAGAAGCGGAAGCCCGGCGCCGATTTAAAGAGAAATGAAGGCGATATGGCAAACACAATAACGTTTTTCAGAATAGCTGCCGGTATCGCTCTGCTTTTCTGTCCTGTGTTCTCACCTGCCTTTTATGTGTTTTACATAGCGGCCGGGTTGTCTGATATGCTGGATGGATTCGTGGCGAGAAAAACAGATACCGTCAGCAAGCTTGGGGCAAGGCTGGATACGATGGCGGACTTTGTGTTTGTGGTCGTATGCCTGATCAAATTGCTTCCGGTCCTGCACATTACTGTATGGCTGTATGTTTGGATCGGAATCATTGCCCTTATAAAGGTTGTGAATATCATTTCCGGACTTGCCGTACAGAAGAAGCTTGTGGCTGTTCATTCGGTTATGAACAAAGCAACTGGCGTTTTACTGTTTCTGTTACCGCTGACGATTCTCGCAGTTCCGCTGAGAGACTCTGCGATTGTCACCTGTGCGGTAGCAACGTTCGCCGCAATTCAGGAAGGCCATTTCATCAGAACAGAAAGAGAATAGAAAAGGAGACAAGAAGTGATGAAAAAGATCGGCATTCTGAAAGCCATGAGGCTTTGCGGAGCATATGAAAAGATGAACGCTGAGGAGCGCTGTTCTCTTCAGGCGCGTCGGCTGAAAGAACTTGTGGAGTATGCGAGAAAAAACAGTCCCTTTTATCAGCGGCTCTATCGTGACGTACCGAAAAGAAAGAGCGTAGAAGAAATATGGGAAGGCGAACAGATTCCGGGTGTGAGTGATATTGTCAGGTTTGCGCCGAGTGCATGTAACTCTCAGCCGTGGTATGTAAAGAACGATGGTGAGATCTCGGTTTACAGGTATAAGAAACCCGGCAAAAGAGGGATCATGCCTACCGATAAGGTCTCATTTTACAACCGAATCGATATAGGAATCTTCATCTGCTTTATGGATATTTGCCTTGGGCATAACGGTGTTGGATTTGAGAAAACACTTTATTCAGATGCCGGTGATGATAAAGAATTGGTGCTGAATGCAAAGTACAGACTTTGCATATAAGGGGACGAATTGTGAAAGACAAGTATTATGAACAAGCCGTAACCTGTGTAAAAGACACTGTTCTTCCTGCACAGATTAAGTTGTATAAGTCCTGTGGTGGTGATTTTGATAAAATCTACGGCGAAGCAATGAATGGAAGCGGATATTTTGGAAAAGTAATCGAGGCCGGACATATCTATGAACTTGGATACGAGAAATGCACTTGTCCCACAGTACAGTCTGGTCAGGTTAATGATCCGGATCAGTGTAATTGCAGCAGACAAAGTATTTTGTATGTTTTAAATTGCCTGGAACCCAATAGTTTATTTGAGGTTGAGATCCTGGAAACGATATTGCGCGGAGCAGAACATTGTAGATTTCAGATCACAAAGTATTAAAGGACCAGATTTTGGCATCGTGGAGTATCATAAAACCATTACCCTGAAAGACGGCAGAGCCTGTACGCTCCGAAACGGAACGGCGGAGGACGGGCAGGCGCTGCTCAATATCTTCAACGTCACCCATGCACAGACGGATTTATTCCTTGATAGCAGCCCTCCAAACACGTAATATAATGATTAATATGCATTGTATAAATATATGGTACGGTGCGGGTTATCGGGAATTGCGGAGGGAGATAGATGGTTGAATATGGCTTGAAGGATAAAGTAGCCCTGATTACAGGGGTGAATAATCCTTATGGGATTGGTGCGGCGACGGCGATTGCTTTTGCCCGTGAAGGAGCAAAGCTGGTTTTGGTATATAAGAAAATTCCAAGGCCATTTGATGAGAATAAAACTGACAGACATGGTGTGGACAGATATTATGCGGCAAATGCCGGGAATGCGGATGCTGTAGAACGAAAACTAAAGGAAGTCGGTGCAGATTATATCCTGCTTGAAAGCGATATCTCCGATGAAGACGCTGTGAAAGATATTTATTCTGATGCAATTAAGCGGTACGGAAAAGTCGATATTCTGGTCAACAATGCGGCGGCAGATGATGAGACCGGGGCGGATACAATAGAAAAAATAACAGCAAAAGTAATCGACGATACTTTTGCTGTTAATGTCAGAGGAAGTATTCTGATGATGCGGGAAATGATCAATCATCGAGGAGGGTATGGAAGAATCATTAACATTTCCACAGATGCGGCACAGACCTTTGCAGGGCAGATTACTTATGGATCCAGCAAAGCAACCTTGGAAGCACTTACCCGCAGCATAGCTCTTGAGACTGCCCGGTATGGGATTACAGTGAACTGCGTTGCACCCGGGCCCACACAAACAGGGTGGATTGATTCTGAGTTTGAAAAACAGGTCGTTCCGATCATCCCAATGCGGCAGCTGATACAGCCGGAGGATATTGCGGATACGATTCTGTTTTTAGCGAGCAAGCGGGCAAGGTTGCTCACGGGGCAAGTTATAAAAGTCTCTGGCGGACATGCCATATAAAAATATTTCTTCACCAGGGTATTTGTAAATCGGTGTTTGTGGAGATACGGTTATACTTCTTCTGAACGAGCAGAAGGTCGGGGGTGTAAGAATGAAGCAAATTAACTATAAAGTAATTGATAAAG
>CACYPS010000091.1 GCA_902776305.1 uncultured Lachnospiraceae bacterium
ACCATTATTTTACTATAAGACCCGGACTTTTCGAAGCCCGGGTCTTTGTTTCATCCGATATAAAAGACTGCCGCACTAATCACTTAGTGCGACAGCCCCTTTTTTATTCAAACGTCTACGAGAGGATTCGAACCTCCGACCCCTCGCTTAGGAGTTCGCCCGAATTTTGCCTCGCACGTTATCACAGGTTATCAAATATTGCATGTTTTCAAGCTTTTTGGATGGTCCGGATAGCCTACAGTTATCACTGTTATCATCTAATCCCTACCAGTCTCATGCCCTCGTTGTTGCAGCCCTGTTGCAAAGCCCGAAAATTCAGCAGAACGTCAAGTGTCTCAATAAGTACCATCTGAGTATCTGTCCGTTATCGGAAATGACCGCCAATCTTATCTCCAGACAGAAGGTGTGGAACATCCCGTGCTAACGGGTATCCCACACCTGTCCGCCGTTATAAAGCTCTCAGATCACGATAAGCCCGCCGCCAGCTGCTTCAGCAGCTGTGCCGTCTCCGGCTTCTGGAGCAGCCGCATCAGCACCTCCATGTCTGTCTCTTCCTTCTTCTCCTCTTTTCCCGCCGGGGCAGCATCCTGCTCCTCCGGCTTCGAATAGAAGGCCTCCTCGAACCGCTGCGCGTTCCTCTGCCTGTCATCATCGATGATGTGCGAGTACACATCGGCCACCATCTTGACCTGCGCATGACCCGAATCCCCCTGGACCGACTTCATGTCCCCGCCGTTGATCTTGAGCTTGTACGTGATGCTCGTGTGCCGGATCGAGTGGAACACCACCTTCGGGAAACCGTTGTCCCGGATGAGTTTGCTGAACATGCGGTTGATGACCTGCCCCTCGATTGTTCAGCTGCTCGAGCATGATGAGCGACGGTCCATCGAGCCCCCGTACCTGCTCCAGCACGATGTGCGTCGGCAGGTCCGTCCTCTTGTCCACCTGGGACGACATCGGCGCTACGATGAGCGTGGGGCTGAAAAAGTTCCCCGCGTCGTTCTGCAGCACCAGTACCGGACGGGTCCCTCCCTGCTCCGATCCGAAGAACGGGTTCAGGTCCGCCCAGTAGACATCGCCCCGCTTATAGATCCAGTCGGGGCGCAGGCCTTCGCTCTCCTTTGTCTTCATCATCATTAGCATTCCAGCTCCTCCCATTTTTCATCTGTTGCTGTCTCTTTCTTTCATCTGGATAAGTAAAAATCATCTGCATGGTAAGCTATGTTCATTCGGACTGTCGGTGCCGTTCGGCGTCGGCAGCCCGGATCTTTGAATATATATCTATCAAATCTTTATTCAATCTATGATCTTTCCATATTTGTCCACGACACCCCTGGAAACGGGCACGCCTTACGTGCCTCTGGGAAATTACCAGACGGCAGGTGGATTCCTGCTCCATGGGCTGTTACCCCTCCGCGGTTCTCGCCGAGCCGCCCTTCGGCGGAAGTATCATCATCCCTTCTCCGCATCATCGCCATATGCGGGGTTCCGCCCCGCGTCTCCGTTTCGCCCGTATCGCTCTGGTGCAAATGCACCGTCGTCGCGTGCCCAGGAAGCTCCGCGCTGATCCATTTGGAAAAAGAAGGAAGGTATCTGGTAAATGTGTATTCAGTTTTCAAGGTCCCGGTCGGGACGTTCGTTCATGATCATTAATTGACAGATGCCCTCTGCACCTGCAGGAGGATCATCCCAGAACAGGCTCCGAACAATATGTCCCTCTACTTAGGCATTGTGGAATTTTTTGCGATTTTATAACTCACAATTTTAAAAAAATCCAAAAAAATCATTTCATTAGTCCTGCAAGCTTTTTATATATCCGCCTGAGGCGCTGCCGTATATTCGGCTGGGTGGTATTATAGGCCTCTGCAATTTCCTGTTGTGTCATGGAATCCCAGAAGCGCATTTTGAGAAGTTCCCTGTCCCCCTGGGAAAGCTTTGAAATCGCCTGCTGCAGTTCTTCGACTTCCATCTCTTCCACTGCACGTTCCCATGTTCCCGGTGTGCCGGATCCTGTTACATCCTCAATCGTAAGTCCCTTTTCTTTCATATCGCCGGACGGATCGCTCAATGATACAAGAATAAATCCATGGCGATGGTTCCGCTTCCTGTAATACTGCTTCCTATCAAAATCGGCTCTCCATGCCAGATATTCAGGCTTGGAGACCTCCATATGGATCACATCACAATCCGGGTCCCCGTCATTTGCGAGCTGAATAAAATACCGCCCTTTTGCTTCTTCTGTGCGAAGAAACCTGTAAAAATCATCCCCCTCCATCTCGATCCATTCTTTTGTCCTGCCTGTTTTCTTGGTATCTTTCCTGATAAAAAACCTCCTGCGTCCCATTCATTCCTTTCTGCCCTCTTCCGGGAGACAGGGATGCTGGGGACTAAGCGCTGCCTTCAATAAAGTGCGGGGACGTGCCCAGCATAAAAATGCGCAGCAGGGAAGGAATCCCGAACCACATTTCCCTGAGGAATATCAGGGAAGATATGGTCAGCATCCTTGCTCTGTTGCGCACCAGGGCCGGTGTTGAATTTTCAGTCCGGGCAGTGCCCGGCTCTTTGTTACAGGAATAATTGTAGACGAAATAGAAATGCGTGACGTCCGGTGTTCGTCCGATGGAGTCCGGTAAATGTCCGATGATTGTCCGGAATTGTTTATTGAAGTGGGATGTTGTCAGATTATTTATGTTTTTCATTGCTTTTAAAAGATGCGATAAGCCGTCCTTTAGTTACAAAAGGGCGGCTTAAGTATTTGCCATTTTTTCACTAACTTTTTTATTTCACTTATCCCTGAATGTTTATAGGGCATCTACATCGGGATAACCGCACCACCTAAGTGCTAATGTCTGTTGAAGCAATGCAACAAAGATGCTATAATGCCGCAATTTCGTACTTCATTAAAAGGAGAAAAATCATGGGTTTTCCTGAGAAAATCAAGAACATAGTCTACGAGTCAAATAGACTTTGCACGAGAGTTAGGTGTATCCTATTCGACGGTAAATTGTTAGAAAACAGGAAAAATACTTCCAACAAATAAAGCCATAAAAAGTATTGAAACTTTTTGCTTAAGGCGTAATCTGGAAATTGAATCTTGCATTGACTTATGGAAGGGAAAAAAATAATGTCACCTACTCATATCGGTTGCTTTTCCAGTCCGGGTAAAATATGTACCGGTATGCACGCTGCCGAATTTGACACAAAGTCGCTATAGAGTATATTCAAAGTTGTACAGAAACTATTTTTGTCAATCATCCAGAAGATCATGTAATTTATTCTGACATTAGGGATGTCACTGCTGAACAGATGCGGAGACAGAACCTAAGGAGAGATTAGAAAACAACTTATAGATGGAGAACGTAATAATGGGCGATGATCTTTATAAACTTATCCCAGAAGAAGGCAAACACTTAGCAGAATCTCGTAATACGAAAGGGGCCTATCGTGGGGTTTATTTAGATGATGAAACGAATAAGCCGAGTGGGGCCGGCGAGTTTGTCAAAGTAAATCCAGAGGAACTGAATAATGAAGCTGCAGTTCAGGCTAATAGTAATGAAGAAACGGTTCAGAAAAACAACACTATAGATGCCGAACAGGGTAATAATGATACGAATGCTGTTCAGGATACGAAAGCTTCATCTGATGTCAATGGTTATGTGGCAATAGCTACGGCAATGTTTGGTTTAGGAATATTAGTTGCAAATGCATATCCACATGCAAAGAAATGGGTCAAGGAAACAGCGGTCCCTTCAGCGAAGAGTTTATTCTCTATCTGGAAAGTATGAGAAAGGTCCAGAGGGTTACAAATGCAAATGTAATAGATTCTGATGGTAGAATTACAGGTGGAAAAGAACTGTTAGAAGCTATGGCAAACAAGGGAATGATTGAAAGTATAAATGAAATCCTGCAACATAATCCTGCATTGCTGAATTCAGAACAAGAGAAGTTTCTCTTTGATATTCTCGGGTACGAAATATATAGTCAAAACGAATACATACCGATAACAGTTGCTTCTCTTACGACTGGTTTGTTTAATGTAGGATAAAATCCATTGCTTAATTGATATGAAAACAAAGGGCGATCAACCGAAAAGGTTGGTCGCTTTTATTAGCTCATTATCAGATGCGGAAGCCGTTGATGGGTTCGCTCCATCGCTCTTCTGAGAATGGCAGCGAAATGCACAACCGGAACAGAGGAATTGCAT
>CACYPS010000092.1 GCA_902776305.1 uncultured Lachnospiraceae bacterium
AACAAAGACCCGGGCTTCGAAAAGTCCGGGTCTTATAGTAAAATAATGGTATGCGAACCCCATTACATTTACAGCCCGATTATACGACATATCGAGGCTTTTATCAAATAAGTTCCACAGGGATATCTATAAGGATCTTCATGATCTGCAGAAGAGCATTGATGAGAACGATCCTGAAAACTCCGCATTGGATTCTTTTTCGCTGGAGCTGTTTGAGGATATCAGCTATATCATGGCGAAGCATGCGGATCCGCAGGGCGTTCCTGATACTCCGGATGAGTGGCTGGATCAGTTTGGGACATTTTCCATTTATCAGGTGCTTACAGAGATCATCGAGCTCTGGGGACTTAATGTCCAGACGCAGGTGGAGAGTAAAAAAAACTTCGAGCGACTGACCGGGAAATGACAACACCGCTCTTACTCCTAAGGGCGGTGCAGCTTGGTGTGCAGATCGGGGAGATGGATCTTCTGACGATCGGAACCATCAACGATATGTACACGGAAATGCAGAACGATGATAACCAGGGGGCGTACAGCACTTTGGCATCTCAGGAGGATTTTGACCGGTTCTGACGATCAGGGACAGGTGCTGATTTCAGGTAATTCATGAATTTACGGGCTGCAACGGAAGCATTTTTGGATACAAAGAACCCATAGGGGCACTTGTATTCGTGAATGTAAGGTATGATTTTTCCGTATGGGTGCAGGTTGTTCCAGCAGTCAGGGACGATCAACGGCCGATCCGCTTCAAGACAGTCTATCAGTACTGAAGTCGAATATATTTCCACCTCTTCGACGGAAATGCCGGATTTGCGAAGATCATCAGCGATAGCGTCCATATATTCGGCAACTCCGCGATGTAAGCCGACCACAGTATATTTTTGCAAATCAACTTCTGTGAGGATCCTGTGGTCTGCAAGAATGGAGTCTTCTGACACAAGGAAAGCGAGACCGGCATCTTTCAGATGATGAAATGTGAAGCCGTTCTGCCAGATCGGTTCATGGAAAAAGATGCCTTCAACAAGATCTGTATCGGGGCGGATGTCGATCCCGCTTTCACTGAATGAGTAGGACGACAACGTGCTGTCAGAACTTGATGAGGCAAAGTCGGGCCAGTAGTCATAAATGAGGGAGGGCATGTGAAAACTGTTGCTGCCAAATAAAACCGTGCCGCCGGAATGGTCGGTATAAGTAGCCAGATGGGTACGGATATCATTGCTTCTTTGTATTAAGGCTTTGCTTTCAAGAAAAAGGTATTTGCCGGCAGGCGTGAGCGTAACGCCCTTCTTGCTTCTGTTAAAAAGACGGACATTAAGATCGCCTTCCAGATGGTTGATCTGCTGGATGACTGCGCTTGGGGAAATATAAGATTCTTCCGCAACCTTTGAAAAAGAACCGAGCTCTGCGGCATCCATTGATACACGCATCAAGGCAGTAGCTACCGCCTCTATGTACGATCTCTCCAGAAGCATTGGCAAAGGCATGATGGACAGCTACACCGATGCTCAGAAGGATGCTGTACGTGAGTATGTCAGCAAGAACCGCTGGAAGGATGTGGACGCCGGGCAGTATGGATATGGTCCTCATGAGATGACAGTCAGCGAAGATAATCAGGTGATAATTCCGGAAGGTGCGCCGGATCTGTCACAGCTTCCTCCGTTTGTGAAGAGGTTTGTGGATTATTATTATGGAATGGCAAAGCATGAGCGTGCCATTGGAGCCTGGACACAGTCTACGGTACAGAGTTTTGTCAACTTCCCGCTGATGCAGTTTGTTGACCGCGTATCCCCGAGACCGATCCTGATGGTCGCCGGAGAGAACGCGCATTCAAGATATTTTCTGAAGATGTTTACAAAGAAGCAAAGGATCCGAAGGAACTGCTGATTATTCCGGATGTTGACCATGTGGATATGTACTACAATAAGGAGAAAATCCCGTTTGCAAAGCTTAAGGAGTTCTTCGGGGAGAATCTGAAATGAAGATCATTGTATTAAATGGAAGTCCGAGACCAAACGGTAATACAAAAGCCATGATCAGCGCCTTCAAAGAAGGCGCTGAAAGTGCAGGGCACATAGTGACGGTCTTTGATATCTGCAAAATGAACATAAAAGGGTGTCTTGCGTGTGAGTACTGTCATACAAAGGCTTTCCGAGAATGCGTCCAGAAGGATGATATGCAAAAGATTTATCCGGTTATGGATGAGGCGGAAATGATCGTTCTGGCATCTCCGGTTTATTATCACGGCTTATCAGGACAGCTGCAGTGTGCAATCAATCGTATATACGCTCTTGGATACCCAAAGAAACTGAAGAAGGCGATGCTGATCCTTTCTTCCGGTGATACCGGTGTGTATGACGGGGCGATTTTTACCTACCGTAATTCGTTCCTTGATTTTCTCCATCTGGAGGATATGGGCATCTATACAGCGGCAGGAGATGAGAATAAGTCAGAAGATCTGTTGAAAAGACTGAAAGAAGCGGGAGCCTCCTTAAGTGATCCGGATGATCATAATGCCGCAAGGCTGGTCATAAGGTCCGGGGATGTGACCGTAAAGGCGAAGATGAATGACAGCTTCGCAGCAAGAGATTTTATGAACCGTATGCCGCTAACTGTGAAAGGGATTGATTCAGGCGTGGATTATTGCTGTGAAATGAAAAGCGGCCTGCTGGATGAAGCAGAGATGCAGGATGGCTGGAAGAATGGAGATATCAATCTGTCGGATGGATGGTTTGCCATTCTTTATGGCGGCGAAGAACAATCGGCGCAGTACCATCAGATGATCATCGCGCATTTGGATGATGAAGATAATAAACGGATCATGAGTCTCCCAAAAGAGGCGGAGTTTTTGTTGAGCCTTGAAGAGCCGTTCCGGGGAGGCAATAATGCGTAGGGTGTTCGTGTCTTTTGCTTTATGCCTTGTTCTGATCCTTTGCGGATGCCAGAGCCGGGGTGCAGACAGTCAGACAGAAATGCAGGAAACTGCAGATGCACCGGGAATGACAGAGGATGCAGTGGTTTCAGACGGTGTGGAGCCGGAGACACAGAACGGGAAGGAAACAGAGATGGAAAACAGAACAATAAATATTATAATTGGCGATGTCAATCTTACGGCGACGCTGGAGAATAATGAGTCCGCAGATGCTTTCATGGAGATGATGCCTGTTACAGTTCAGATGTCAGGGTATGGCGGGTTTGAGCAGGTAGGTTCATTGGGGAAAAGTCTGCCAAGCAATGATTCACAGACAAAAACATCTGCCGGTGATATCGTGCTTTACAACAGTAACTCCGTTGTAATGTTCTACGGATCGAATACATGGTCATATACAAGGCTTGGACATATCAATGACAAGTCTGCCAAGGAATTAAAGCAGATACTGGGAACAGGTAATATTGAAGTGACGTTTTCTGCTGAATAAAACAGATACAGAAGGAATCCGCCAGAGAAAAGCTGGATGCTCTGGTGAAGGATACGGCTTCGAAGGTTGCCGTGGACAAGCCCAAGGCCAAGACCAAATCGAAGAAAGGCCCGGAGTTGTAAAAAACAGCAAGAGGCAGCTCTCGCTGCCTCTTACATAGATATTATTAGAGAATGACGATACTCTGTATCATGACGCGGAAATCTCCGCTCTTCCGGCAGCAGCTCGTTCTTTTTGAATCCTTGCAGCCTTCATCAGTGCTTCATATGCCGTGTCTCCAAAGCACTGCTTTGCGTATTTGCACCATTGAACACAGGTCAGGGTGTCGTTGTAGATCGTGAAGCCGCAGTTTTCACGGACTGCCTCTGTGTCAATAGAGAAGATCTCAATCTCATGGCCGCATTGCGGACAGATCTTATCCATGATACTAATCTGAGGTTTGCCCTGACATCCTTCCATGATCATAGCGATTGCCTCCTAAACTAATGCATTGTCGCGTATCAAACTTAGCCTAAAATCGCTTTCAGATCCTCTTCCGGAGTGTTGATCGGTGCAATGTTGTAGTTTTCTACAAGGTAGCTCAGCACATTCGGAGAGATAAATGCCGGGAGCGAGGGACCGAGCTTGATATTCTTTATACCAAGCGGGAGCTCATTCACACCGCAGCCAAACGCATCTGCAAGTGCGACTGCAACACGGATCGCGCTGTACGCGTCGTTGCACTGACCCATATCCATGATGCGGGGCAGTCCGCCGATCGTACCAATATCCAGGTCATTGAAGCGGTACTTTCCGCATGCCAGAGTCAGGATAACAGTGTCTGCGGGAGCCTGCTTAACAAACTCGGTGTAATAATTCCTTCCGGGCTTCGCGCCGTCACACCCGCCGACCAGGAAGAAGTGACGGATCGCACCGCTCTTTACAGCATCGATGACGGTATCCGCAACGCCGAGGACCGCACTGTGGCTGAAGCCCGTAGTGACACTCGTTCCTCCGTTGATACCGGTGAACTGCGTATCTTCGGCAAAGCCGCCCAGTTCGAGAGCCTTCTCGATGACAGGAGTGAAATCCTTATCCTCTCCGATGTGTACGATCTCCGGATAGGATACTACTTCTGTGGTAAATACGCGGTCTTTATAGCTGTCCTTCGGCGGCATCAGGCAGTTTGTAGTGAACAGGATCGGTGCGGGAAGGTTCGCAAATTCCTTCTGCTGGTTCTGCCAGGCAGTACCGAAGTTGCCTTTCAGATGCGGATATTTCCGAAGCTCTGGATATGCATGAGCAGGGAGCATTTCACCGTGGGTGTAGATGTTGATCCCCTTGTCCTTTGTCTGCTCAAGCAACTGTTTCAGATCATAAAGATCATGGCCGGTGATCACGATGAAGGGACCCTTTTCGACCATAAGAGGAACTGTGACCGGGGAAGGATTTCCATAGGTCTCGGTGTTGGCCTTATCCAGAATCTCCATGCACTTGAAGTTGACCTCGCCGACTTCAAGAACGATGGGGAGCAGTTCAGTCATGCCCCAGTCCTCGCCGATGGCGAAGAGGGCTTTGGCAATGAATTCGTTTACCGCCTCATCAGTATATCCCAGCACTCCGGCATGATAAGCATAGGCTGCCATACCTCGGATCCCGAACAGGATCAGGGACTTCAGGCTACGGATATCCTCATCGGCTTCCCAGAGCTGAGAAATATCATAATCATTGTTCCTGCCACAGGGAGACGCACAGGTCGAGCAGTTGGGAACGAGGTTCTGCTTTTCCGCATGTACCTCATCGATCAGAGCCTGGATAGTGGATTCATTGAAGTTTACGTTGGTAATAGTCGTAAACAGGCCTTTGATCAGCAGTTTATAGGTATTATCAGTCGGCTGAGTGTTGCCATCTGTCGCACGGGCAAGGCCGATCAGAGCACCTGTCAGCTTATCCTGAAGACCTGCAACATCTGCCTTTTTGCCGCAAACACCAGCAGCGCCGGTACAGCCTTTGCATCCGGCTGTCTGCTCACACTGGAAACAAAACATTTTCCTTTCCATCTTTAGCTTCCTCCTTAATCCAAAATGCGTCCGTCCGTGGAGATCGTTATGACTTGCCAGGGAATGAATTTGCCGCTTGCCTTAAGTGCGTTTTCGGCTGCTCTCTGCAGTCCGCCGCAGCAGGGAACCTCCATACGAACGATGGTCACACTTTTGATATCGTTGTCGCGGATGATCGCGGTCAGCTTTTCGGTATAATCCACAGCGTCCAGCTTCGGGCATCCGATCAGTGTGATTCTGCCTTTCATAAATTCCTCATGCATATTGGCGTATGCATAAGCCGTGCAGTCTGCCGCGATCAGCAGCTTCGCGCCTTCAAAGAACGCAGCCTTTGTCGGAAGGAGCTTGATCTGGCAGGGCCACTGGTTCAAACGGGAGACAGGACGGTATCCTGTTGTGACAGCTTCAGGCTGAGTTGCTTCTTCCCGCTTAAACTGCTCCGTCCGGGAACCCGGGCATCCACCTGCCGGATGATCTCCACCAGCTGCCAGATGCGCTGTCATAGCGGCTCTGCGCTTTGTTTCGTCTTCGATCTGCATGATATCTTCAACAGCCATCTTTTTCCCTCCCTGCTGTGCCGCCTTTACAGCAGCTTCATCATAAGCAGGAGCCTCACGCTCCTCAAAGCTGATCGCACCTGTAGGGCAATTCGGCAGACAATCACCGAAACCATCGCAGAAATTCTCTCTGACCAGTTTGGCCTTTCCATCTATGATGTCGATGGCACCCTCATGACAGGCAGTGGCGCATAGTCCGCACCCGTTACACTTTTCTTCATCGATCTTTATGATTTTACGGATCATTTCATTGCTCCTCCCTGTTCTCTTGATTCTGTGTCTTGATTATAGTATGATATTTCAAACGTGTCGGTTGTATTTACAACGGAAAGGGACTTTTATGAAAGAGTTTATTCCTGTGCTGAAGAGGACGAAGCTGTTTTCCGGCGTAGGCAATGATGATATCAGCACCATGCTTACCTGCCTGGGGGCAAGACTGCTTACATACAAAAAGGGCGAGCATGTGCTGCGGCAGGGTGAACATCTGAGTGACATTCTCGTCCTTGCAGAAGGCAGTCTGCATATCCAGAGAGATGATTACTGGGGGAACCGCAGTATTCTCGGGCACATCGGTGTCGGAGAGATCTTCGGCGAAGCTTATGTGGCACCGGAGAGCGGAACCCTTTTGAATGATGTTATCGCTGTAGAGGACAGTGCCGTCTTTTTCTTTGACGTGAAGCGCGTCATTTCAACCTGTTCATCGGCGTGCCGCTTTCATACCATGGTCGTACAGAATCTGTTCTTTGCCATATCCGAAAAGAACAGGGGCCTTGTGCAGAAACTGGACTACATGTCAAGACGTACAACAAGAGAAAAACTGCTTTCATATCTGTCTGAGGAAGCCAAAAAGCAAAACAGCGCCAGCATCACCCTTCCATTTAACAGGCAGCAGTTGGCGGATTACCTTTCTGTTGACAGGAGCGCCATGTCAAACGAGCTTTGTAAGATGCGGGACGAAGGGATCCTGGAGTTTGAGAAAAACCGCTTCAGATTGTTCTGATGAAAGGATTCACATATGGATTAAGGCTCTTCTGGATCAGTTTCTGGAGAAAGGTGCAATCTCTCAGGCACAGCATGATAAGAGTCTCCATGATCTGATTGAAAAGATGGACAAAAAAGAATAAACAAACAGATATTTACATAGCGCCAAGGATCACCCAAGTCCCTGGCGCTATTATTTTGCCCATTTCCCTTCATCTGTCTTCCTGTCCAAAGAAAATCCTTAAGAATGTCACATCGATCCTTCATGATCTTGGCGAAATTTCCGGCAAGACCATCTTTATTGATGGGACAAAAATCGAATCCTGCGCAAACAAGTATACATTTGTCTGGAAAAATCCGTTACAAAGCATCAGGCTCACTTATTTGAAAAGTAGCCGGCGCATTCTCGTGTTTTCAAACATGAGTCAGCCGGCTGGTTCCTCTGCCTGCTTTTTCATCCTTTGTTCCCAAGGGATTTTTCATATGTCTGTCCAAGGGGCGCAATATCCTCTTCCTTTTTCATATTCTGCCGGTCTGCGGGGAAGGTCATATACTGGTACGGCCAATATTGATTCGTGTGCTTAGTCCTGATTAGTGATTGGTGCGGACCTGGTTTCCGGGATCCTGTATAACAGCAGGAAAGAACATCTGTTCTGATTTTTATTGACACCCGGGGATTCATATGGTACAATAATGATATGGAAAAAGATAATAAATCTACTTTACAGAATGAGCTTACATATGGTCG
>CACYPS010000093.1 GCA_902776305.1 uncultured Lachnospiraceae bacterium
ATCGTGAAGGGAAAGATCGGATTTTTACAGAGGAATTGCACGAAGATCTCAGAAGTGTGTTGCAGGCATTAAAAGACGCCGGAGCAGACGATTCTTACATAGCTCCGAATCTTGGTTATTCCGTCAGAAAATTTTGTAGCGAAGGATCCATTTCAATCCTGTTTGATGAAGTGTTTGGGTGCGATATAGAAATTGAGACGATATAGATAGAGTCGTCAAATCCAGTTTAAAGAGAAGAAAATGATTATACTGATTACGGGTGCATCTCACACTGGAAAAACACTTCTGGCTCAGAAGATGCTTGAAAAATACAAATATCCATATCTGTCGATCGATCACCTGAAAATGGGCATGATCCGCAGTGGCAATACAGTATTGACACCGGAGGACGACGATGACCTTATAGAATACCTCTGGCCGATCGTAAGGGAAATCATAAAGACTGCTATCGAGAACAGGCAGAACCTTATTATAGAAGGCTGTTATATCCCATTTAGTTGGAGACAGGATTTTGATGAGCAATATTTACCGTCGATCCGGTTCATCTGTCTCGTTATGAGTGAAAAATATATTGAGAATCATTTCAGCGAGATTATCGGACATGAGTCAGAAATAGAATACAGATTGGCCTATGCAGACTGCTCTGTGGAAAGTCTTAAGACAGAAAATGCTCGGATTGCGGAAGGCTATCGCCTTGTCGGAGAACAGGCTGTGCTGATTGATTCTGACTATGAGCAAACAATAAAAGCACTCATAGAGTGAGCATTTGGTTTGGAGGGCATGCATAAACGCTCTTTTTCGACAGGGAGCTCATTTTCTCCAAGCGTCCTTGCTATATATCCTGTACATATGAAGAGTATATTCCTGAGGTTGTTCAGACTATTGCCGGAAATGAACGACGATAATGTACCCTTCGGCGATGGAGAACTGCAAAGGATGTTTAAAATTCATGTGACCAGAAAAAGCAATGCAAAAAGCATTGCTTTTTCTGCTACTGATGATATACTATATATAATTAGTGAGGTGTATGAATGGGATTGCAGTTTGAATGGGACGAAGAAAAGGAAAAGAATAATATTGTCAAACATGGAATTGACTTTAAAACAGCGAGTCATGTGTTTCTGGATCCGAATCGATTGGAGTTTTATGATGAGAAGCATAGTACTGCTGAAGAAGACAGGTATATAACGATTGGATTTGTTAAAGAGATACTGACTGTTGTATATACGGAACGAACAACAGCATTGCGAATCATATCCGCGAGAGTAGCAACTAAGAAAGAAAGGATGGTTTATTATGGCGATTAAAAAATATGTCTTAAGTCCGGAAGAACAGCTTACGGAAGATCAGATTCTTATGGTCCGAGAAGCGGCAAAACGTCCTTTAGTTGCAGATGATGACAATCCAGAGCTTACAGACGAACAATTGGCTTTATTTCGAAGAGTACATGAGAGCAGACAGGCAGATCGAAAGCGACAAAATGTTACGCTTCGTCTCACTCCGCAAGCAATTCAGAAAGCAAAGGCTTTGGGGAAAGGTTACAGTGGGATATTAAGCCGGATCGTGGAGAGTGTTCTGGATGATCCTGCAATGTTGAGTAAATATTTATGATGGACCCAAGAGAAATCAACGTACATTTTTCAGCCTGATATCCATGTTTGCATCTTCATGTTGGCAGCAGTTGGGAAGGATTCCGGATCAAATCTTACATTTACTTCCGGTTTATAGAGACAAACTATGGTTAAGACAAAGAAAGATATTAAACTATATAACATTATGCTGCCTCTGTGGCTCCTACTTTTCTGGCCGTCGCAACTTTGGTTAGTTCTTATTCCAATCAACTATATCGTTGATAGGTTGGTTCTCAGCTGGGGATTAAAAGGCCTGGAAAATAGAGGAGTGCTCTGCAAAAAATTAACGTGGAAGATTTGTCTGGCTGGCTTTTTCAGTGATTTCATCGGAGCCATAGTGCTTTTCTGCGTGAGTTTTCTCCCAGGGTTAATTTGGGAAAGAACGTCGACATTTGTGGAGAAGTTATCTTATGGTGTAGGGTTCAATCCGTTTGACAGCATCTTGTCGTTCTTGATAGTAATGCTGGCTATTGCAGTTTCGGGCTTTGCTATATACATAATAGATAAATCGATTCTAACAAAGGCGGGCATAGATCCGGAGCGAGCCAAGTCGGCAGCCTTAAAACTGGCACTTGTTACGGCGCCGTATCTGTATCTGATTCCGTCAGAAATGATGTATACATCGATATAGGAGATAAGAAAAAACGGTGCGGAGAACGACACTCCGCACCACGTTTATACGTTGATCTTATGATATACCGCTAATTATTCGTCAAGCATTTTTTCCGCTTCCTCGCGCGAGCAACCGAGAAGCTGCATTCCGATTTCGTTGGCTATTTCACGACTGTAGGCTGCTGCAACCGACTTCATATAAGCTTTTACTTCCTCAACATCTACTTCCTGATTGGGGAAACCAATACCGCCGCCAACACCGCCGTTAATTTCAGCAAGCATATCATCACTCAGCATCACGTTAAGTTCATTTTTCATTTTCTCGTTCATAGTTTTTTCCTTTTCCTTTATATTGTTTTTTTCTTTCATAGACGGTAGTCAGTGAGACGTTTTAATCATTTAATTTATGATATGTCTGAACACTGACGTAAGTGTGTGAAAGTCATGTTTTTTTGACTTCTTATATAGTTATACGAGGGACTTTTGCGGAGGGCTAATAAAAATTACCTTTTTAATTATATTGTTTAATTATATTTGCCTTATAATATCTTAGTTCCCTTGTAATTTCCGCTTCCTTATCGGCATCATCCGGAGAGTGTAGTAGTATTATGAGATTGTTAAGAGCTATATTTGAAAAGACTTTTATACGGCACACGATGATGATCGCCCTTCCGATCATGCTGCAGAATGGCATCACAAACTTCGTGAACATGCTCGACAATATCATGGTCGGGAGGGTCGGTACCGATCCTATGACCGGTGTGTCGATCGTGAATTCCCTGCTGTTCGTGTGGAATCTATGTGTTTTCGGAGGACTTTCGGGCATAGGCATCTTCACAGCCCAGTATTGCGGAAAAGGAGATGATGAGGGTGTTCGCAGAACGTTTCGACTACAGATTATTCTCTCCGTTCTTCTCGTTCTGGCAGGTTTTCTGATTTTTGCGTTTTATGGAAGTGATTTGATCGGCCTGTACCTGCATGAGGATGGAGGCGGAGGCTCTGTGGAAGCGACCATGCATGCAGCGATTGGCTACCTCACGGTGATGTGCATCGGATTTCTTCCGTTCGCAATCACACAGGCCTACGATACGACGATACGGTCGCACGGTGAAACTGTCGCGCCTATGGTAGCTTCTTTTCTCGCGGTCGCTGTGAATCTGGTCGGCAATTATATATTGATTTTCGGAAAATTCGGAGTGCCGGCCCTCGGCGTTCTCGGCGCTGCCGCGGCAACAGTCGTTGCGCGTTTTATTGAACTGTTTTATATCGTGCTCTGGGCGCATGCCCATAAGGAAAAGTTGCATTTCATCGAGGGCGTTTACAGCAGTCTGTATGTTCCGGGAGAACTGGTAGCTGCCTGCCTTCAGAAAGGAACGCCGCTTCTGCTCAATGAAGCTTTTTGGTCAGGCGGGCAGGCCATGCTCATCCAGTGCTACAGTGTTCGTGGTCTCTCTGTCGTTTCCGCCTTCAATATCTCACAGACTATCGCCGGCGTCTTTAATGTAGCATTCATAGCGATGGGATCGGCGACTGCAATCATCATGGGGCAGAAACTTGGTGAGTGGGGAGAATCGCGGGTGACGGAACTTAAGGATGAAGCGTGGAAGCTCACTTTCTTTTCCGTTTTTCTGTGTATTATATCAGCCCTTTTAATGCTGTCGATCTCGGGTGTTTTTCCGATGATTTATAATACGACGGATGAGATCCGCAAGCTTGCGACAGGCCTGATCTGTATTTCCGCAGCTTTTATGCCGATGCATGCATTCAACAACGCCTCCTACTTTATTAT
>CACYPS010000094.1 GCA_902776305.1 uncultured Lachnospiraceae bacterium
CTGCATCGGCTGCGCCGATCATGGGATTCGACAGTGTGTGCACTGTCTCATGCACACGCAAAGAGGCGTGTGCGGACATAATTCGATCATCCTCCGGTCACCAAAAAGAGACAACACCCGCTGGGTGCTGTCTCTTTTTGGATTTGTTTCCCTGTTTTGATAGGATTTCCCGGAGGGGGGTCACCGCCTGTTCAGGGGGTGCATTTCATTTTAGGGGGGAGCAAATGGCAAAGGGGGGTGCAAACGGCAAAGGGTGTGCAAAAAAGTCAATCATGTTTTTTTTCTGTCGCGCGTTCCATCAGCTTATCATAAGCGTCTATGTATTCTGTTAATGCGCGTTCAATAGCAGTCGTTTTGGGCTGTCCGGAGCGTTCACAGAAGGTATTCAGGCGCTCATATACTTTCTGATCCATTCTGATTGTCACTGGACTGGAATCTTTCTTTGGGCGAGCCATCCTCACTCCTCCAATCTGTCACCATAGGGGAGGGCCTTGATATAGTTTTCCATAAACTGCCAGTCTGGATTGCTGTCTTCGTCAACAGGGAGCTTGATGGAAGTCTCAGGAATATGGGTCTTCCACTTCCGACCGAATGAGTATTTAGGTCTCTCTTGTGAAAGGATAGTTGCTAAAAACAAACCTGTATAAGGATTGAGATGTTCATCATTGTAGCCGAGCATTAGATTAACAGTTCCAAGAAAATCACTTTCCATATAGTTGGCCAATCCGACAGAGCCTTCACCATCACAAATCATGATGACGCAGTTTCCTTTACTACGTTTACTTGGAGCATCAGCACACATCTGCATAACACCATTGTTCTCTTTCTTTGCACCAAGATAAGGTAAATCATTACCTTCTTCTAAATCAGATGCATTAGAAATCTTTCCAGGTTCAATAATCGTGAAAATATCAGTTACAGGAAACGCTTTCCATTCATTCACCTTCAATTCGGGTACCTGTTCAGCCTTATTCTTTGTGGTCAGCGGCTTATGACGAAGAGACTTGATATAGTCCTCCATGAACTTCCAATCAGGTTCATCATCTTCATTAACAGGTAATTTCATTAAGGTATCCTTAATACGATCCATAAGAAATGCTCGTCCGTATGAGTATCGATACTGTTCATTATTAAGAACAGCAACAACATACAGCGCAGTATAGCGGTTCAACCATGAATCGGCCCTTACAACGACCATGTGGTCACCAGTAATAAACTCTTCATCTTGATAAAAACAAGTTGCTGTCGTATCACCGATGGAGATTGCATTTGCTTTTTCAACCAATGAGGGGTTTATGCTGTTCCTATCTGCCCATAACTCACACCCGTTATTATCGCCCGTTCGAGTGATATAACGAATTGCGCTTTCATCGAATTCATCTATAGCGGTCAAATCGTCCTTGTTGATAGCCTTGGCTTTGTATATTTCAGAGATTAGATCACCAAAACGAAAATCTTTATATCTCATATATCTTGCCCTCCTTCATCAGATAAGCAAGATAATTGTTCAGAGTCCGCTGGAAATCAGCCTCAGAGAGCTTGCTATAATCGGTTTTCATGTACGCTTCGCAAAGCCACTCGTCATCCCCTGTGACAGCCTGCATAGCCGACATACCATCTTTGACCGTCTTGTTCCTGTATAAATCCAGCCACTCTTCTTCAATTTGCTTCCAAATACTCTTATTATCCTTGTCAAACTGCTCGATACGCCCAAGATTCTTTTTCTTCTTGTGACCATCGTCTTTATAATATCCGAAGAAAGACTTCGGAATCGTGCCGTCAGCCATCACATGCGGTCTGCCGAGTGTAAACACCATGCAGCACGCAGATGCCGATGCTCCAGGATAGAAAACCTCGTTCGGAAGAGTAAACACAGCATCCAGCGTGTTTTCTTCCAGCAGTTCTTTCTTCATATCGGAGACAAAGTTACTGGTTCCAATAGCAGCAGCAACAGGAAGCAAAATAGCAACCTTGATTTCCTTCTTCGGCTTGCCAGCATCCAGACGCTCCTTATTCATCTTCGCCAAAACATCAGAGATGAACTTCAAGAAGACCATGCCTTTTGTCGGATCTTCCTTTGCGTCTGACTTCCAGCCAGCTTTATACGCGGCAGGAATTGTAATTGGCTTTGCGTTGTAGGGCGGATTCATCAGGATAATATCAGGGTTTGCCTGTCTGATAAACGCTTCGTTATCAAACAGGCTACCGTGTTTGATATTGGAATTGCCGTCACCATGAATGAGCATATTTGTTGTGGAAAGGCCGAAAGCCTTTTCCTCAATCTCGATACCGTAAATATGCTCTTTTGCTACCTTTTCACGCATACCCTGTTTTTCAGTCTCGGTAGCCCTCTGACGGTTACAGTCGATCAGTTCCAGTACCATTGCCTGTACAAGGAAGGAACCAGAACCACACGTTCCATCGAACACACGCTTTGTCCTGTCTACACCAGCAGCACGGCACATAAAGTTCGTGATGTGGTCAGGCGTAAATGCTTGATTCTTGTCAGCCTTTCCAGTGTACTTGTTAAAGGCAATAAAGAACAGGTTCAGAATATCCTGTCCTTCGGAACTATCCTCATTGATGTATCTGTAGATATTGTTGACAATCTCATCCAGAACTTCAATCCAGTCCTTCAGAGCAAGCTTCTTGACCTTCTGATTGTTGATAACATTTCTCTGAAGCAGTTCAATCTTCAGCATCTTATTATCAGAGCCATCAAGCAGATTGGAAAGCGTTTCTCCAATACTGCTGCGAATCAGATTTGCAGACAGTCCACCCCAGTAATCTTTCAGCTTCTGTCTTGCCTCTGGCGTAATCATCGTGATACCCTGCTTTTTCAGCACGTCTCTCAGATAAAGAAGGGTAGTACCTACAAACTGGCTACGTAGTGTTTCGTCAATATCCTTGCGGTGGAGCGTTTCATTCAGCGCATATGTGTTTTTCAGAACAGCCTCGCGGTTGTTCTGCCTGCTTACTTCAAACAGACTCACATAGTGCTCCATGGAATCAAGGGCAGTCTCGTCTTTCAGCAAATGGTCATCGTCCATCTCTGACTTCCAGACTTTGATCTTGTTATTGTTTGTGTTTGCCATAATACAGATGATCTTTTTTGAAAAATGAATCATCCTTTCTTCCAGCAGATACTCCCGGAGCTGCTTTTCATCGGCCTCCGTAAACACTTGCTTTGTCTCGACCAGCACAACGACGCCATTATGCTCAAACCGAATATCCAGCTTAAAATGCTCTGGTTCATACCCGATAGCCTGAACTAGCTTTTCCTTGGAGCCTGCCGCCTGGACATAGGAATACTCGCCGCCCTCAATATTGGACGTCTTGTACTCGTTTCCAATGCGGTTACACATCGACACTCTATCCATAATATGACACCTCCAGTGTTATGTATTTAATATACAATAATAATAATGTAAAAGCAATACTAAATCTCAAATTGAACGATTCTTCCTCTGTGAGAACGATACCCCTCAAATTGAACGATTCCCCTCTGTGAGAACGATTTGTCCGGGAGAGGGGTGCCGGGAATACATGAAAAATCAAAAATACCGCTGCGGAAATGGCTCCGTAGCGGCTGCTTTTTTATAGTCGGATACCGAAAAAGCCCTGAAATCAAGGGCTTTCGGGCAAAATGAAAAGGTAGGCAATTTCTATCAAAATTACCTACCTTTTATGGTGGACTTGAAGGGGATCGACCTCCGCTGCGGCGGAGGCCGGGTCGCGGCTCTGACGTGTCCCCGGCACGTCATTCACTACCGCTCCCGTTCGATCCCCCGGGAGCCAAGCCAAGACAAAAAAGCACCCGATCGGGTGCTTTTTTGTCTTGGTGGACTT
>CACYPS010000095.1 GCA_902776305.1 uncultured Lachnospiraceae bacterium
GGGATATCTTCTGGGATATGCGGGTTTGACAGCTGGTGTTATTCTACTTGAATATTCGGTTATTCATATTCTCAGGAGATAACGATCCGAGCAGACCTGGAGCGTCATATTCTTTCGCTCATTCATAGCAGGTATGGGGATACAGGGGCGACCATTCAGACTGCTTTCTGCCCATTTGCACACTGTCAGTATGAAATCGCCTTTTGATCATGAAGACCTCGCAGAAGGTCTTCTGCAGCGGGGCGTCACCTTTGTACTTTTCTTTCCCCAGGATGGATGATTTGATATAATGCGTGCAAATGTGCATCCGCGGGCGCATGGAAGGATAGAAAGCCCAGCCGCTACCTTGCTCGCCGTGAGCAAGAAAGCTGCTGGGCACTATTGATTACAACTTATGTGGGATGGGGCACATTTGCTTGAAGGTATAAACCTCTTTATAACCGATAGCTTTCAAGGCTGAAATTGTTTCTGTTAAGTACGCTCCCAAATGTTCTTTTCGATGACTGTCGCTTCCAATCGTGATTATCCTCCCGCCAAGATCACGATACAAACGTAGAATGTCAGTGGACGGTGTCAAGTCATTCAATCCATACCGATAACATGAAGTATTAACCTCGATTCCCTTGCCGTCGAAAATGATAGTTTTCAGAATTTCCTTAACGATAGGACGGATTTTCTCAAACGAGAAAGGTCCCGCTTTGTCATATCTGGAAATCAAGTCCATATGACCGAGCACGCTGTAATGGTGATATTGCTGTACAAGCGCCAGTATTTCCTCATAATACCGTAGGTTGTATTCCGTCTGAGTACGTCCGCGTTGGAAATCCTGCGTCCAGAATTCTTTGTCCTCCACTTGGTGTACAGACAGAATGATGAAATCAAAAGGCCAGACTGAAAACAGCTTCTCATACTGGGGAATCGTATGGGTCTGAATGCCGAATTCTATGCCCATTTTAAGGGTGATTTGATCCTTGTATTTCTCCCTCAGTGCGGCAATTTCCGTAGCGTAGCGGGGATAATCCACATTCGCCAGAGCCATGCGCTCCGGCTCTCCAGCCCCGCCTCGACGGTAGGTCATGCCGCGTGGATCGTCCCAATCGCGCTTAACGCCGTAATCCACATGATCTGTAAAGCAGATTTCATCCAACCCAAAAGAGATGGCGTCCTTTACAACCTCTTCCATGGGATACTCAGAATCATCGCTGTAGCTGGTATGAACATGATAATCCGCAAACATGGTATTACCTCCTGTTGAGATGCTCGTAGCTGGCAAACATCAGCGCTATCAGCACGAGCAGATAAAACGGCATGAGATTGTGCCTGATGCAGCATCATAATATAGCGCAGTAATCTGAGGGCTCATATTTCTGGCCGCTTCTGCACGTTCCTTTGCAGCCTGCGATGAGGCCTTTGCAGCAGCAACAAACTTATCAAGCCAGTCTCTTGCCTGTTCCCCAGTGTCTGCCGGTGATGTTATGATTTCTGAGAGTTCATCAAATGGCGTTACAAATATGATCTCATCAGATAACTACCAGATCTATTCCTGCCTTTTCAAACTGCTTCCTAAGTGCATTTACATATTTGTCAGTCGAATAATCCTGTGTCAGATCAATGATAAATTTCCAACTCTGACATGTCATATTGAGCACAAGACCGCTTGAACAGTTTGAATACAGGTGTACCTCATCCACAAGTTCACCCGGCATATCAAACTGACCTATGTAACTTATAAGATAAGTGTCCAGCGCAAGATTTTCCATGAATCCTAGGAGTTTCTGTCTTCCTGCAAATGAATGAAAATGTCCTATGACACTCAGAAGCATATTGATATTATTAAATTCTTTTGCACAGTGATCATGCTCTTTCTGGGCATTGAGAAGCCTTTTATATTTCGAAGCTATTTCACTGTCTGAAAGGTTCTCCTCTTCTCTTCCGTAAGGCAGAGTCATACTCTTAACACAGTTTTTGAAGGTGTCATCACGACCTAATATATGTCTTGCGTCCATAGGGAAATTACTTACTATACTACGCGTTGTATCCCGGCAGCCTCTTTAAGCATCCTGAAGCACCTTCAGGACCATATGGAGTGTGGATTCCGAACTATTATCCTGTATTTCCAGACGGTAGTCCTTAAAACGAAGCGTAAGAGGTGCATTCGGCAGGTCACCAGAGTCCTCAGTGTTGCAGGCATACGATGAAGTATGGGGCTGTGCAGGCGGTCTCAATTCCACGAATGAAGGGAGTTGTGCTGTCGGATCATCTCTGTGGATTGCGTCATCCATACCAATCCCGTCAGACATTTCTTTTAATGCCAGAGCCCTGATTTTTTTCTGCCAGTAATAGAACTGTTTGATCGTGACCCCATTCTGTCGGCACCATTCCGTTTTCTTCATGCCGCAGGTATTTGCTTCATAGATTAATTTGCGCCATTGGTCTATGCGAATCTTATAAACTTCTGTGTCCATGAGACAGCCTCCTTGAATGATTATTCCTATAAGGATATCATCCTACCGGTCTATCAAAAAGACACCGCCTATTTGACGCTTACAGGGAATGGGTGCTTACCGACAACATAACCCCTGCCCGGACTGCCGCACAGATGATGCTCGAATCTATGCTGGAAACACTGAAACAGATATTCCCCGGGACATAAAAACGGCAGCAATAAATCTTTCGATTTAAAGCCACCGCCTTAAAGTCATTCGATGTCCCGCGTCTCTTTCTGTTTACTGAAATTTCTCCGCATCAAGCATCTTTACTACTCGTGCAGGATTACCAACCACAACAGCATAGTCAGGTAGCATCTATATCATAATCTGCGAGTATACCCTTTACAGCGGACAACACATCCTGCTCAATATCCGAGGCAGTTCTATCATCTATCTTATGAAACAGTTCATCAGTTTTAGCTCTGAACTGCTCTATAACCTCAGATTCTTGAACAGTATCTATATGAGATTCTTTTACTTTTCCATATCTTTTCTGAAAGAGACCTGAAAAGTCACCCTTCCGATAAGGCTTAGCCAAAGGCTGCGCTTTCTTTACTTCTGTCTTGCCCATGCGCTTCTCCTTTCTCACGGTGCTTCCACACACTCCGGAATATCAAATCCCAGATGATTCCTCAGTGCCTCTGCAACACCTTCCATATCCACAGGATCAAGGTGGCCGATGTAACGGATCACCCGGTCCTTGTCGATGGTATTGATCTGTTCAGCCTCCGCCATGGATTCATAACGGAGGATCTTTGTATGCTTTATGACATGATGCGTCTTCAGGTATGTCTTCTTCAGGTTCGTTGTCAGCGGCACCATCGTTACCGTAGGAGAAAACAGGCATCCGTCGTCATTCTGAAGAATAATGACCGGACGCCTGCCGCCTTGCTCAGAGCCATGAGGAATACCGAGATCCGCGAGAAAGATATCGCCGCGGCGATAACTTCTGTTTCTTCTCATTGGTATTCTCCCAATTCTTTTTGATGTATCACCGCCGGTCGTAATAAGGCCGGCGGCGTAACGTTCATTTCCTTTTTCACTTATTTGTCCTCGACACCCCAGTGACCGGGAAGTCATCAAACGGCTGAATGCTTTCAGCTCCATGGGTCTCTCACCCCCGCGGGGATCTCCCGCAGCTGCCCCCATTGCGTAATCCCGGTTCCACCCGGGGCTGTGGCTGGACAGAAGTACCATTGTGCCGGTACGTTTCATCGCCTTGCAGGTAGCTGTCCTGCATATATGAACGGCATATTTCTCGCTCTTCCTTCCGGAATCATCGCGTATGGTTCAACCGGCTGGT
>CACYPS010000096.1 GCA_902776305.1 uncultured Lachnospiraceae bacterium
ACGACTCAGAGGACGCTTTGGAATATGCGTGATGCCGATGCGATACTTAATGTTATCCCCAGGGATTCCGGAAAATCTGAGGGGACGGAGGTCGGCGTGAGGGAAGGGGAACATTTGCAAAAGCCCATGTTCACTGCAAGCGGAATTGAAAATGCCGAGGCTGTGATCCGCTGGCTGGATAGTCTGCCGGATGAGCTGGATTTGAGCGTTGGCGGTCCGAGGGCGAGTGAATGCCCGAACGCATATGAGGTGACACGAACGCTGCTCATAGATGTACTATCGAAGATTAGGGCTGAAGAGCAGGCGAAGTGCCAGGAAACAATTTAAGTGAGGAGAGACGGTTATGTGGTTCTGGTTTGCATTAGGCTCTGCGGTATTTGCTGCGCTTACATCCATTCTTGCTAAGATCGGTATTGAAGGCGTCAACTCCAATCTGGCTACAGCTATCCGAACGATGGTTGTGGTGGCTATGGCCTGGGGTATGGTTTTTCTGACGAACACGCAGGGCGGCATCAAATCCATCAGCCAGAAAAGCTGGGTTTTCCTGATCCTGTCCGGTCTTGCCACGGGTGCTTCCTGGCTGTGCTACTATAAGGCTTTGCAAATCGGAGAAGCGTCCAAGGTTGTGCCCATCGACAAGTTGAGTGTGGTTATCACACTGGTGCTGGCCTTTATCTTTCTGCACGAGCAGTTCAGCATGAAATCTCTGATAGGATGCATTCTGATCGGCGCGGGAACGTTGGTTATGGTACTTTAAATATCGTTTACATCAATGCAGGGATTATTGTATGCTCGCAGGTAATGAAGAACTTGATTCTTATGCAGAAAACGGACCTATGATCAATTTCCCGGATTTACTCTCGAACAGTCCGATGAAGGAACGCCTCTGCATCAGAGCTGAAAAGCCGGTCAGAGGAATATTAATAAAAAAGGTATTCGCTTTATGAAAAAAATATATTCTTCCATAGGTGAAGCTGTCAGAGATATATACGGAAAAGAACGCTCCGTTGCGCGGCGAAGGCGTATCACAGGAGGGGATATCAACGAAGCCTGTGCACTGACGCTGGATGACGGTACGACTCTGTTCATGAAATATAATTCTCCGGAGACCTTCCTGAATCTTGAGTCGGAGGCAATCGGGCTCACAGAGATTGCCGCATCCGGGACAATCGGAATAGCCAGGCTGATTGGTCTGGGAAAAGACCTGAACTGTTCGTTTCTTCTTCTGGAATTCATCGCGGGAGGGCGGCGAATAGAAGGGTATTGGGATACATTTGCATATGAACTCGCATCCATGCACAAAGCCCCCGTATCCCACCCGGAGGTCGGCTATGGTTTCTACATGGATAATTTCATAGGTATGCGGAAGCAGATAAATACTCCGCATGATAAATGGATCCCATTCTTCCGGGACTGCAGGTTAAAGCCCCAGTTCGAGGCCGCAGCTGATTATTTCAATCAGTTGGAACGCAGGAATATTGAGTATCTTATGTCTCATCTTGACCTGTATCTTGTGGAACCGGATCGACCTGCTCTTCTGCATGGGGATCTCTGGGCAGGGAACCACATTACGGGAAATGACGGAAAAGGATGGCTGATCGATCCCGCTGTATATTATGGGCATTCGGAGGCTGACTTAGCTATGACAGAGCTGTTCGGTGGATTTCCGAATTCTTTTTACGAGGCTTATAAAGAGTATGGAAATCTGGATCCCGGGTATAAAGACCGAAGGGATATTTACAATCTGTACCAGCTGCTCAATCATTTGAATATGTTTGGCGGCGGGTATTATGCGTCGGTCAGGAGCATTTTAAAAAGATATACTTAATATTTGTTGAAAAGACGATTATGAGAAAGAATGAAAAGCCTGAAAGGGAAGAATGGAAATAGGAAGAGAATCAATATATATAGGTGTAGGCTTCTTTGAGGGTGATAAGGCGTGGAAGAAAACAGATTTCTATTCGAAGATGATACAGTCTGGCATGCGCTGGCAGTCATGGCTTTGCCGGCCATTGCCAGTCAGCTTATAACGTTAGTATATAATCTGGCAGATACGTGGTTCGTGGGGAGGACTAATAATCCTTATATGGTGGCATCCTGTTCATTGGTGCTTCCGGTTTATATGCTTACTATCGTTCTTTCGAACATCTTCGGGGCAGGTGGGGGAACCCTGATAACTCGTTTGATTGGCCGGAGAGAAGATGAGGAGGCATCGAGGGTATCATCTGCCTGTATATGGATGGCTTCTATCTCGGCTCTGATATTCTCTGTTTTATGTTTTCTGGGGATGACGCCGCTGCTTCGTTTCCTGGGGGCCAGCGACAATATTCTTGATTACTCCAGACAATACATGTTCATTGTGGTTGTTCTTGGTGGTATTCCGGTTATACTGAGCAATACACTCTCGTCGCTGATCCGTAGCATCGGCTTTTCTTCGAAAGCTTCTTTCGGGCTAAGTATGGGGGGACTGATGAATATCGTGCTGGATCCCCTGTTCATGTTCGTCATTCTGCCTGATGGGAAGCAGGTGATGGGAGCAGCTATTGCAACGTTACTCAGCAATTTAGCCGTTGCTATTTATTTCATTATTACGTATTACCGTGTCGGTAAGGATACGGTACTTCGGTTTTATCTGAAAGGAGATAATCCGTCTGCCGAGTCGCTTCAATCTGTTTTTGAAGTCGGTATACCCGCGGCTGCAGGTATCTTTCTTTTCGATGTGTGCAACATAGTGATAAACCGTCTCTCGGCATCCTACGGTGATATTGAGCTTGCAGCTGTCGGAATTGTACTGAAAGCGGAACGACTGCCTTTAAATATAGGAGTCGGAATTTGTATGGGGATGGTTCCGCTGCTGGCTTATAATTATTCATCCGGGAACAGGGAGCGTATGGATGCGGTGTTCCGTGTAGGTAGACTTGCAGGTCTGGCTGTTGGAATCGGCAGTGTAATTCTTTATTATGCTTTTGCTCCGCAGATCATGAGAGCTTTCATAGGAAATGATGAGACGGTCCGCTGGGGGACTCTGTTTTTAAGGGCAAGATGTTTTGCCACACCTTTAATGTTCCTCTGCTTCTCCATGATACATTTTACACAGGCAATCGGGAGAGGTAAGGAGTCTTTTTGGCTTGCTATAATACGGCAGATCGTATTCAATATTCCTATGCTTATCATTTTGAACAAAATTTTCGGCGTAGAGGGAATCGTGTGGACTCAGGCGGTAGCCGATACGTTCACGGTCATCGTTTCCTATGCAGTCTATGCCGGGATACGAAAGCGGGAAGGGTGGCCTGTCAGAATATAGTAATCATAATTTTGCGCATTCATATGACTATAAATGTAATTGGCTTGTAACTCAAATCGGCTTCGCGCGATGGGAATTGTTGCGGGAGAAGAGGATGAATAACACAGAAATGGTGCGGTTGGAATGATACTATATCACACAAGCAACAGGGAGATAGTCTCTCCGGATATACATCATGGACGCAAGAATGCCGACTTTGGATGGGGATTCTATTTGACTCCGGACAGGGATTTTACATATCGTTGGGCGCGGAAGAATGCCATTGTAAATGTATATGAGTTGGATGAGACAGGATTGGACATACACAGGTTCACGCGAGATGTTTCCTGGTTTCAAGAAGAATAGGCAAGGATTCTCGGTAATTCAATTGCCGAGAGGAATTGCCCCTTTTTTATCTATTGATAAGAACAAATGTTTGCAAACATGCGTT
>CACYPS010000097.1 GCA_902776305.1 uncultured Lachnospiraceae bacterium
ACTACCCACATATCACAGTATGCTCTATACTCGGAACGCAGCTAACACACCAAGTAAGGAGGAACATGACTGAGATTATAGGTAGTGATTCCATTAATATCGTATCACAAGTATTGGTCGCAATGAAGAGAGAACAAGGAGATAGCTTTTCGTATCAAAAGGTAAATTTGGCAGAATTGCAGCGAAGGACCGGCATTTCCCGCAAGACATTGAGAAATTTACAAAAGAATGGTTTCAGGGAAAAATCGCACGGGAACAAGGGAAAGAAGCGTAATAAAACAGTGCTTACCGGTTTTACAGGCATGGTGGATGATTTATTACGCAAAGGAGTTCATAATTCAGCGGTCGCGTATGAACGGATTAAAGAAGTCGGATATCCTGGTGGGCTCACGCAATTAAAGGAATATATGAGACAGCACAAGGACTTGCTCCCCGCCAAGCGTCAAATCGTCAGCTCACAGGGGAATCGAGGTCGCCGGTATTCCACAGGTCCCGGTGAAGCCTACCAGATGGACTGGGGATTCGTAAACGTTGAATACGATGCCCATGTTGAGGCCCAAGTATCGTGCTTTGCAATGATTTGTCATCACTGTGGGGAACGATATATTGAGTTTTTCACGAATGCCCGACAGGAAAACCTGTTCATCGGGATGATTCATGCCTTCAGTTACATGGGTATTCCGCAGCGGATTCTGACTGACAACATGAAAAGCGTAGTAGTCCGGCGGAACGAGGACGGGAAACCAGTCTGGCAGAAGGATTATGCAGAATTCATGAATACAATAGGGTTTGAAACAACGCTGTGCAAGCCCAGGCATCCATTTACCAAAGGTGCTGTCGAGCGGCTCGTTCGGTTCGTCAAGGACAATTTCATTGTAGGCAGGACTTTCCATGATTTGAGCGATCTCAATTCGCAGGCAATTGAATGGTGCAACAAGCAAAACAGCATCTACCACAAAGCGGTGAACTGTATTCCACAGGAGAAACATGCAGAGTATTGCTGGTGTGTTGCACGAGAACTCGCACGGACAGTGGAAGTTGCCAAGTATCTCTGTCCAATCCGCCTGATTTCCTTTGACGGTTTCGTAAATTATGAGGGTCGCCGATTTGGGGTGCCTTACTGGTATGAGGAACATAGCTGTCGAGTAAAGCGTGACCAGGGATCCTTGTACATTTACAACATGGAGCTGACTAAGGTTCTCGCGACACATCCTGTAACATGGAGCCGGGACGACTGCTTCTGCAAAGACCAGTACCAGGAGAAACAGCCGGAAGAATTGCCCAGTGTTCCTGTGAAAAGCGTGATCCAGAGGGCTGAACCTCCAAAACGACTGACAGGGTTTGCGAAGTTCAACTTTGACTTGGAGGATATCGATGATGAATGAGAACATCTTTAACCAGATCAATGATTCTGCAAAGATCCTTGGCATTGATCTGTACACAGCAGCACTTCCACAGTTTGCATATGAGCAGAATATGAGCGAAGAAAGCATCTCAGTGCTGGCCGAAACGCTCGAACATCTGGCAACATTGAAGAATCAATCCGTTGTTGATACCCTGCTGAGGCTGAGCCGACTTCCACAGAAAAATCCAAAGTCTTTCGAGAACTTTGACTTTAGCCGCATTCATGGCAAAAATGTTGACCATCTGAAGAATCTTCCTGCTCTTACGGCAATATATGCACACAAGAATCTTGCTTTCATCGGTCCGCATGGTGTTGGGAAAACACACCTGGCTATGGCGTATGGCCGAGCTTGCTGTCAAAGAAAAATGAAAGCCTATTTCCTGAAAGCATCCGAACTGAACGAAAGATTTACCAATGCCAGGAAATATGACAGAACTGGCAGCATGATTGATTTTCTTGTAAAGCCGTCCTGCCTGATTATTGATGAGATTGGTCGCTGCACCTTTGACAAGGAAAACACACGGCTGTTTTTCGATTTGATTGACCGACGGTACAGTAAGGAGGGATCCAACTGCATGATCTTTACCAGCAACATGCAGCCGGACACATGGTCGGAATACTTCGCAGAAGGTTCATCGCTGCTCTGTTCGCTGGACCGCATCTTTGACGATGCATCTGTTTTCATAATTAAGGGAGACAGCTATCGTGGAAAGAATCTGGAAACATTTAAACTGCAGGCTGGAAATCCGCCGCTGCAGGTAAATCTGTAAGAAAACGCATATCTATTTGGTGTGTTTGGCTGCAAATATGCTCCTGTTTTCAACTGCCCAAGGAAGGGTTCTAATCTCACGTTTCACCAACCTTGCAAAGGAGAGTGCATGTATGATTGGACGAAAGGGCAGGCTTTGTTGGGTGCCCAATACAGAATGTGAAACATTCTGTCAAATTTATGCTTAATAAGACTGTTGAAAGGAAGAGTACTCCTTGGAAAAAAGAATACAGATCCCTCTCGTATTATATGAAATGATGGTCGAATACATACAAAACCATTACGATCCAAATGACCAGCAGCATTATTCAAAGATTCTTAGAGGAATTGAAGAAAAAAAGGAGGCTGAAATTCGTCACAATATATATTCTGCTTACAAAAACCAAACGGATCCATCCGTAAGAGAAACACTGCGCCAATCTTATCTTGATAAGGTTGGCATTCCCTCTCACGGCCGTTGGGATGAGGAGAGTAAACAAAAGTTTCACGACAGAGATTTCTGATAAGATACCCCTTTTGATTTTTTATTCTGGTTTGGCCAGATAAAACCAACCTGACGGACAAAATCCGTCAGGTTGGTAAACGGTTCTTTTCATCCGACTGAAAATGGTTTTTTTCGCCCGACTCTAACATAAAACACAAACGAACTCTGAAACTCGGGAGATTCTTCGTCATGCGTACCTAGACCAAGCTGGAATTCCATCCCATGGACGTTGGGATGCTCAGGAAGAAGACCAATTTCGTCAGCGGACTTTTAATGACTGATGCTTGCTTAATATTTTCATGAATCTATTTAGTTTCCAGAGCGAGTATCTCGCCAGCTTTTTGCTGTGCGCAGATGCCGCTCTGGAAACTTTTTTTCATTTGCAAGAAAAGCCTGGCGGATCACATGAATAATCCGCCAGGCTTTTACTTGATCGGCCCTATTTACCCGGCTAGAATTGGCCCTTTTCTCCCGACCAACGTTGGCCCTTTTTTCCCGACGCTAACACAAGCTGGAAATTGATAACGGGAAAATCAAAATATTAAATCAAAAGCAAGCGATAGAATTCATTAAAATGCTTAATGATAGCA
>CACYPS010000098.1 GCA_902776305.1 uncultured Lachnospiraceae bacterium
CAATGCATACAACATAAAATAGTGAGAAATTTGACATAAAAAGAACCGCCGTTAGGCGGTTTCTAAAAGATTTGTTGTTATTCAACTGTTAAAGATCCGGCTGACCGCGTCGCCTCCGGGTGCAGCTTTTTGTGTGCCTCACAGTACTTAGAACCATAGGGTATTAGGATTGGACAGCCCGGGTGCTTACATGGTATATTTGGTTTTGAAGGCATGGTTACTCCCTTTGGTAAGAAAATATTAAGATCTGCAGCCCCAGAACATCTTGTAATTCCGGGCTTTTTCATGTATACTAATGTTGAACAAAGGAATCGTATTCACAGGTCGGAACGGAGACCTTATAAACCCGTTTCCATTGGTCGGAACGGAGACCTAAAACCCGTTTCCATTGCAGAGAATAACTGCTAAACATCCTGGAGGAGGAGCGATTATGTCGCTCCTCTTGTTTTTTTTGGGGGAAGAAATGCCGGAAAACCAGATCAGCTTTAAAACTCGTGTAAAGAACGCACTCATTCAATACGCCGGAGTATATTACACTCAATTTGTCTGTAAAGACTATCTTCTGATTTCTGATGCCTTTCACAAACAGGCATACTACATTCTGTCCGCCGAAAAGGATAACTTTCTTCATCTGACCGGAGTAACCACTTCGTTATCTCCTTCTTCTTTTTTTGACAAATGTCTTAATGGCTCCCTTGAAGAAGATGATTTTGATCTCACATCGCACGGACAAGACGAAAAAGCCTCAAAAGGTTCTATCCGCCGCAAAATCAAATCCCTCCCTTATATCGGAGGCTTGATTTCCGCCTCCAGCTATGTTGAGGAGGATTTTCGCAAGAATTCTGTCTTCTGTTCTATCGCCTCAAGCGATGGCTCTTGCACGATGGGATTTATCGCCGTTCCGAAAGCCAGACCTAAAACTCTGCTCATTGGAAACGAACTTGACAGTGCAAAGGCCCAACCTTTGAAGATTATTCTCATGAAAAGCCGCAGCGATACTCTCTTTGACACGGTTATCGCCGGTAATGATAATGACCTCGTTTCTAATTATGAGCTCATAAAAACTCATATTGATGCAGCACTGAATAGCAGGATTTTGTCAGCATTTCCCAACGAAAAGAACCCGGAATCAATAAAATCTACGGAAGAGCCCAGCGAAAGCTGAGGCTCTTTTTTACATCTCCCACGGAAGGCCCTGCTTCCCGAAGTGCCCGTAGGTGCTGGTCTTGTTGTAATCGACCTGAAGCAGTCCCAGTTCCCTGATGATGCCCCTTGGCGTCAGGTGGTAATTTTCCTGCACGTACCGGCGGATGAATTCCGGATTCTGGAACTCCGTACCGAAAAGATCGATATACACAGAAACCGGCTCCGTCACGCCAATGGCGTATGCCAGCTGTACTTCGCACTTATCCGCATACCCGGAAAGCACGATATCCCTTGCGATCTTCCGCGCCATATACGCCGCTGACCGGTCGACCTTCGTCGGGTCTTTCCCGGACAGGGCACCACCACCGATATGGCCGATACCTCCATAGGTGTCACAGGCCAGTTTCCGACCTGTCACGCCACAGTCTGCAAAGCTGCCGCCGATCACAAACCTGCCGGTCGGATTGACCAGCTTTTCAAAATCGGTATTCAGCACGTACTCGGAAGCAGCCAGTACCATGATCGACTCGATGATATGCCGGAAATCCGCCACCTCCACATCCGGGCTATGCTGTACGCTGCAGAGGAAGGTTGTAATCCGTCCGGTATCATAATCGTAGGAAACCTGGGCCTTGGCATCGGCCCGGAACATCCGGCTCGGATGGTTCTTTAAGATCTGCAGGAAGCGTGTCGCTACCATAAAGGGAATCGGCATGAGCTCCGGTGTTTCATTCGTCGCATAGCCATACATGATTCCCTGGTCACCGGCACCGCCCTTATCGACGCCAAGTGCGATATCCGGAGACTGGTGCTTTACCAGAAGACCGATATCAGGCCCTGCGTACATGGCAGGATTCCCGTAGCCCATCTTCTCCCATCCGATCTTTTCAAAGACATCGTTCACGAGTTTCTTGTAATCGGGCTCATGTTTGCTGGTCAGTTCCCCGGCGATAATGATATGCCGGTCTTTAATCAGGCACTCGATCGCCACCCGGGAATCCGGGTCGTGTTTTAAGCAGTCCGTCACGATGGCATCGGCGATCTGGTCGCAGATCTTATCCGGATGGCCCTCGCTCACCTGCTCGCAGGTCAGTATTCTCATCATCTGTTCCTTTCATGAAGAAAGCCCCGGAAGACTTTTGTCCCCGAGGCTCTTGATCATTCTATTTTGCTGATTATAACTATATCAGAAAATAAGAGTGGCATTTTGTGACAAACCGTGGCATCTTCAGATGACGATCGCATTTTCAGGAACCAGCAGCTGCCTGATCGCCGCGTCATGCCAGCGGATCACAGTCCTGCGGTCGGCCAGAAGCTCTTCCCCGATCTGCTCCCAGCAGTAATTGTGGATGTAGCGGTACCGGAGAACCATCAGGTAATCCGGATTCGACACCTGCTTGAGAACCGAATGGATCTGGGCCTTCAGATCCACATACAGGTCGATCTCTTCATTGATCTTCTCTTCCATCTCCCAGATCCGCATCAGGGCCGACACATACGGCGGATCTCCGCTGGGTGTGGTCTGTACCTTGTCCGCTGTGATCTGCGGGGAAGAAATGGCTGCCGCCATGCTCTTTAATTCCTCCAGCTCCTTGATATGGCTGTTGATCCTCTTATCCAAGCGATACGCCTGCTGTAAATATTCCTTCGTCGTCATCACTGTACCTCCTGCAGTTTTCTCAAAATGGCCCTGCCATCAACCCCGCCAAGTCCGTAGCAATATTCCGACCGGAAGAAACGCTCCGTCTCTTCCTTCACTCTTGCGGCTTCCTTATTCCTTGGATTCTTCCGCAGGCGCTTGGCGGCAAGCTGCCAGTCCTTTGCGGCCTGCTTGATGATGGCGATAGCCAGTTCCTGATAGTTTTCTTCCAGTCCCATCGGATATCCTCACTTTCTCTGGAAATGGATGTGAGGCGATGTGGCAGTGAGGCATTGTGCTTTGTTCTATATAAAATCGACTCGTCGTCGCATTGTTTTCGTATTCACAGTATTTCTTCCTTGCTTTGCAGGGTACCCTCAATCAGGGCACGCACCTCATCGACCGAGCGGACAAATGCCGCTGTCCCGCCGCATTTGAGGATTTTCCGGATCGTCGCCTTCTGAAGTTCCGTCGGCTTTCCGGTGTCAGTCTTTACTTCAAACCCGAAGAAATGACCTCTGATGCAGGCAATGATATCCGGGATGCCTGCCGTCCCGTACATGCCGCCGTGCTCTTTCCAGAAGAAGCAGTCCGGCACAGTTGTAAGATACTTCTTGATCTTGGCGACCACATCTCTTTCCGCCATGTCGTGCTCCTTTCCCACAGCAGTAACCAGTAACCCGGTCAACCTCAAAAAGTAGAGGTTCACAT
>CACYPS010000099.1 GCA_902776305.1 uncultured Lachnospiraceae bacterium
GGTATATCATCCTGCTGTCTCCAGAAGTATTCCATTCGTGTACTCTCCCTCAATTTTTCCCCTTACTGGTCTAAGTTTAACATAGAAATAAATAGGGTTGTAATCTGCTCCTGCTCTGACTCTAAAGAAAGACAGCCGACGACATCGGAGTAATCAGCTTCGATGTTGCATTTGTAAGTTTGCTTCTACAATAATAGCAGTTTTTGTGTTGCAGAAGAAGGACAGACTTTCTTCGGCAGACATTTCAATCTAATTCTTGTCCGTATCAATGCAATAAGGCAAGACAGAAGGAGCCTGCGATATGAGACAGACGACAGGGCAGTCTTCTTTACGGACCCAGACGTGAGAGATCTGATCGATTAAGTTAGTAACTGGTCGATGCGGAAAAAATATGCAGGGAGTTGCTGAGGTCAATCCTGAAACGGATCTGGTGTGTCTGTGCGCTAATTGCCACAGGATGATGCATCGGAGCAGGGAGCATGTGATGACGGTTGAAGAATTGAGGGAGGAGTAGCGAGCTTGAATGCGACTATTCGGTAAATCAAGCATATCTATGAATAGAAGCCGGACTGCCGGAACATTTGTATAGGCAAAAGTGTTTAAGATTGACTGTCCAGAATAGCCACGCTCCCTACAAAAAACAGG
This sequence comes from uncultured Lachnospiraceae bacterium, assembly GCA_902776305.1. Lineage (GTDB taxonomy): Bacteria > Bacillota > Clostridia > Lachnospirales > Lachnospiraceae > Chordicoccus. The sequence continues at coordinate 646 of CACYPS010000099.1, forward strand.
TGAAATTTAGATGCTTAGATTTTGCATTATTTTTGACATCTAAATTTAATTTAGAAATAGGTAAAGTTACGTAATTCGATACATCTAAAAGTCAATAAATGATCGAAAATATGGGAAATTTTAAATAATAGATATCGATATTTTAAAGAAAAATGATATACTTATTATTAGTTAGATAGTTGCTTTTGGAAGGGAGTGATTGTGCTGTGAGTATTATGAAGTTGAAGAAGATTACAATTAAGAATTTTAAATCTTTATATGATGTCTCGTTTGATCCGGGACGAGTCAACGTTTTTATAGGAGCAAACGGTTCCGGCAAATCTTCTATATTGGAAGCAATCGGTGTGCTCAGTGCCGCTATGACGGATAGGGTCAATGCAGTAAGTCTGCAGCGGAAAGGCGTAAGACTCAGTACATCGGCCTTGTATAAATCCAAGTTTTTGTCAATAACAAAAGAATCAAAAACAGTGGACTTTTCTCTAGAGTGGGAGATGAACGGTCATGATTATGAATACCTGAACTATTTGACAGTGCCAAAGGATGATGATGCATGGAAATACTTTGCTGAAAGCGTGACCTGTGATGGGGAGGCTGTTTATGGAAGAAGTAACAGAAGCAGCGCTCAACTGAACAATAAAATCGGTTATTTTTCAATTTCCGAGGCTTTGTCCGGTGCTGAATATGTGGAGGCGGCAAAGTATATCGGAGATTACGGTATATATCAGCCGGATACGTTGACTTTGAGAGGAACGGTTGCTGATCCGGTGCAAACAAATCCGATTGGATTGAATGGAGGCCGCCTGGCAGAGGCGATAAATGATCTCATCCATGAGGAAGATGAAGATGTGATGTTTGGCTCTATGTTCATGGAAGATATGCTGGAACTGATTGACTGGGCGTCAGGATTCAGAGTAAGCAAGCCGAAGAAGACCATCCTGAACCCGGGTATTCCCACAACACAGCAGATTATCGAGTTCAGAGACAAGTATTTGAAAGATACGGTATCCTTTACTGGGTATGATGCCAGTGAGGGTGCGCTGTATGTTCTGTTTATGCTGTCCCTTGCGATGCATGAAAAAGCCCCGAAGATGTTTGCTATAGACAGCTTTGACCATGCCATGAATCCCAGACTGGCCAGGAGAGTCGTGGAGGTCTTCTGTAACAAGATTATCGAAGAGAATAAGACAGTTTTCATGACAACGCACAATCCGTTGGTGCTGGATGGTCTCGATCTGTCCAACGATGATATTAGATTGTTTACGACAGACAGGAACAAACAGGGCTATGTAGAGGTCAGGCGTGTGCAGGTTTCAGAAAAGCTGCTCAAGCTGGATCAGCCGCTGTCAAGGCTCTGGATCAACGGTGTACTAGGAGGAGTTCCGGAACTGCTATGAAAAAAGTAATCCTTATTAGGCGGGACCAGGAAGCCTACCGTGGAAGAATTGATTGCAATTTCGGCAGAGTATGATGTGAGCATAAACTATTTGCTCACTGGGGACGAGATGTTTCCCAGTCTGCACCGGATTCCCGAAGGGGAGGCTAAACGGATCCTGCAGGAAATCGAAGATTTGGGACCTGAGCCGGCGTGGTGAGGTCAGCTGATAGAACATGCAGGTATGAGAATATCAGTTTGACAATTGAATGATATGAATTGATGAAGAGAGGTGTCACGCAGGTGGCGACTCTCTTTTTTTGGGTGTGGTTACAGGCAGGGTCGGAATGGCAGGACTGACATTGTATAATAGCTGATTGGGTACTCAATCGGCTCAGAAAACCAATATACAGACCATGAAAATGTTTAATGAAACTTTATAGAAATCGTGCTGACAGTATGACTTTTTGAACTCAAATATTGTATTGTTATTTCATGACAGCTCTGGAGTTGCAAATCAAATCATCTTGGTTTGCTCAAGGCATTACCATCTCAATAATTGATAACCCAGACCCTGAGGTATATCATCCTGCTGTCTCCAGAAGTATTCCATTCGTGTACTCTCCCTCAATTTTTCCCCTTACTGGTCTAAGTTACTGGTCTAAGTTTAACATAGAAATAAATAGGGTTTTAATCTGTTCCTGCTCTGACTATAAAGAAAGACAGCCGATGGCATCGGAGTAATCAACTTCGATGTTGCATTTGTAAGTCTGCTTCTACAATAATAGCAGTTTTTGCGTTGTAGAAGAAGGACAGACTTTTTTCGGCAGACATTTCAATTTAATGCATTGCTACCCGCATCTCAGTATTATCTTGTAAAAAGCACACTCCTACAGGCTATAATTACCAGACAATAAATATGTTTGTCAAACAATTCTGTACTCACGTTGTATATACGCCGTCACATGACCGTACTTCAGCGGCCCAAAATTCCCCTATAATTCCACCTGAAACAAAGCTTCGGCCCTTAGCCGAACCCCACAATTCAACACCGGCCCTGGTGCGCAACAGAGCAAGGATGCTGATAGAGTTCTTAAGATTTTTAATCTGTCAAGATCTCTGCAGGACCTTACTTCTGCTGCGCATTTTTTGTTTCTGCGCCTGTCGGCATCCTTCGCCCTCCGCATCAGAGCGGAAAGGAGCAGAAATGAACAGGAAGGAATACGCAGTTATCAATCTCATCGCAGAATATGAAGGCTGCATTGCTGAATTTAAATATGCCGTCTCGTCGGCGCTGCCGGAGGAAAAGCTCCGGAAGAAATACGGGACGGAACTGAAGCGGTATGAACCGTTCCTCTATCTGACGGCGGATCAGGGACAGGCAATCATGGATTCGATCCGCAATAATGACAAGCACCTTAAGAGGCAGAAGAACACATATGACTATTTCGGATATTCAGATGGGGCAACGGAACTCAGGCATGTCGAAAGCATTTACCTTCAGTCGATAGATAGCGATCCGCTGGAAAAACTGATCACAGAAGAGAACGAGAGGGAATGGGAAATGCACTGCAGGGAAGATCTGCCGAAATTGAGGAGAGCAATGGAGGAGCTTTCAGAGGTACAGAGAAGAAGGATTAATATGTATTATTTCAAAAAAATGACGAAGAGCGAGATTGCAGAAGCCGAAAAAATTTCGAGAGTGGCATGCAGTGTTTCCCTGAAGCGTGCGCTCAGACGCCTTCGGAGCAGGATGGGTGTTACGGAATGATAAAGATAAAAAGGCCGATGCGGCCAGAAAGTAAATTTGCGGACGGAATTAAAAAATTACCGGAAAACAGGTTAACAAGACGCCTCTTAATTCCAAATAAGTGAAGGGGTTGATAAGGGGAATACGTGATCAGCCCCTTCACGGACTTTGATAATTTCATATACATTCCTACAGGTACGTAATGTTCCCGGGGAGCCTTAGAGCGGCACGCCAAGGTCAGTAAGAATTCTGAAAAAGACTGCGAGAAATGCCGATACAAATGCCGGACTGCATCCGGCGGCGGCCATGATCCGGGAAAGGGTATGATGATACTTCCGTCGAGAGACGGCTCGGCGACACCCGAAGGGCGTGCCTTGTGCAGAACCGCGGAGGGGGCAAAGTCCCATGGAGCAGATGCAGCAGATCTGCCACCTGTAAGATTCCCGATTCTCCGGGGCGTCGTGGACAAATGGAGAGAGATCATAATTGAAACTGTTCAGGCTGCCGGTCAAGCCGGCAGCCTGTTTACTTACAAAAACGAACAAAGGAGACAGATACATATGTTACATGAAGACTGGTACTTTAAGCGCGGGGATATTTATCTCGCGAACCTGAATCCATATCGCGGCTCGGAGCAGGGAGGCACGAGGCCTGTCCTGGTCCTCCAGAACAATATGGGTAACCTGTTCTGCCCTACAATCATCGTGGCACCGATCACATCCCACGTATTCAAGAAGCCGAATCAGCCGACTCACTATCTTCTGGAAAATGCCGGCAAGCTGAAGACCCGCTCCATCGTACAGCTGGAACAGATCAAGACGATCGATAAGAAACGGGTGACGAAGTATCTCGGGAAGATCGATGGGAAGGATATGGCCGGTATCGAAGGGGCGATCCTTGCAAGCCTGGGATTTGAGATCCCGGCAGAAATGGAGGCGCCGTGATGGAATGGAAGCTGGAAGATCTGGAGATCGATCCGGAATTTGAACAGCAGATCCCGGGACTTACGTCGGATGAGTTCAACCAGCTGAAACGGAACATCCTGGCTGACGGAAAAATCCTCACCCCGCTAATTGTGTGGGGAAGGAAGATCATTGACGGCCATAACCGATACCGTATCCTGAAAAAACATCCGGAGCTGCCGTTCACAGTGACAGAGATAGAATTTGATGACCGGTATGCAGCAATGGCCTGGATCTGTCATCACCAGCTGGGCAGAAGGAATCTTACATCGGAGCAGAAGCGGTATCTGATCGGCAAACAATACAAATCAGAGAAGCAGTCTCATGGCGGAAGTGAACACCGGGACAGGGATGCATCGAACGGACAGTTCACCTCAAGTGGCCAAAATGGACCCTCGAGGGGAGGCATCAGGACACGGGAGCGGATTGCCGCTGAAAATAATACGAGCGTCAATTATGTCCGGCGAGCTGAAAAGTTCGCAGAGGGTGTCGATGCTGCCGATGAAGTCCTGCCCGGGATCAAGCAGGAACTGCTGTCCGGAACGATCCGGCCCCTCAAGAAAGATGTTGCAGCCGTAGGCAGGGCGCCTGCCGAAAAGCGGCTGGAGATGGCAAAACAGCTGAGGGATGTCCATCCGCCGGGTAAGAAGCCTCAAAAGGAACGTGCAGATCCAGGAAAGACAATGAGCTCTGATCAGGCAGGAGATGTGACATGTAAAGAGGAAAGCAGTAAGGAAAACATCGGTCCGGCAGGTGGTGATCCACATAATAAAGGAAAGCCAGAGGACAGAATACCGGATAAGAAAGAAGGAGAGCAGGAACCGCCAGCACGGAAAAAGACGAAAGCAGAGATCCTGAGCGGAATCGAAAAGATCTCGGAGGACATGCTCCATTCCGAAGGCGTGGCTGCGGCGACCGAGGAACATATGATGAATGAGCTGGCAGATGCATTTGAGAGCATGAAATGGCGGTGGGACACATGTGCCGAGTTCTATCCGAATCCTGTCAGGACAGTGTCCGGACAGAAAAAGATCCGGGAACTGGCACGGGAAGCAATC
>CACYPS010000100.1 GCA_902776305.1 uncultured Lachnospiraceae bacterium
TTCAAGACTTCGCTCTGAGGGAACAAGTCTGAAATCCCATCGCCTCAACTCTAATCTTCCGTTCCCGAATGTTCAGAATGGAAGTGCTGCTCGCTTTAAAAAAGTATCATCATCTGATACAGATACAGTTTGCAAGTCAAAGAAAGGATTCGCATGATAAAATTTTCCAGTTCCGTCCTGCATAGACTTAATCATTGCTATCTGAGGATCGGCTGTAGAAGTATCCTTGATATATTTCCTATACTTTACTATGTTATCTTTTCCTACCGTATCTTCGGCTGTTGCAACATATCTACCTACAGCAGTTTTATAATCATCCGCTGAAGTGATAAGTATCGATGTAAAAGGACAATCCGCTGCTTTTATTTCACCTTCATTATTTCTTAGGAGAAGTACATAAATCTCATTGGGCATTGCATCGAAATGTTGTTGTGAAACAATATATGGTAATGAGAAGGATGATAGCTCGCTATCCTTCATATACTGCTGATAAACTTTGATGCCATCATGATAACGTCCCGAAACATGGAGGTCATTCTTAAACTCCGCAGAAAAAAACGTAAGAAATTCTATATAGCTATCCTCCGTGAATTTTATCGCTTGCTGCATCTTATCTTTAAGATCGGCCTTTTCATGCTGCTCACCGTTTCTGAGAAAAGCTCCCATGTTCATCTTGTTCTCGCAGCCAAACAATCCTATCGAAATCTGATTATTTATAAAGGCTGTATGTTTCACACGATTACATACAGCATCAATATACTTAAATTCATCATCGCTATCAGTCTTTGAAAACCATGCTGATGTAAGCGGAAATTCTCCAGAGTACGTTTGCTGTTGAAATCTATCCTTCATTGCTGGGAAGTCTGTTTTGTCTACTTTCTTCCCTTTATTAGCCAACAATCCAGCGTTTGCAATTTGTCCGATACTATCAAAACTATTTCTAAGATACTGATAAAAATCCCGTATTAGTTTCTGTATCAAGAAAAAACCATCGACATCATTGCCTGCGATATCTATTAAAAAGTCTGGTAGATCCGCATCAGTTATAGCAACGCTCTTGTGGTTTATTATTCTCTCTGATATTTCCTCGTTGTTCTTATGTGCATCTTCAGTCATTTTTGCAGAAATCGCTGTGATGGTGTCCAGACAATACTGTGCTACCCTTATATTTGCATTCGTATTTTCAATAAATTGCCAAGCCGTATAAACTTTGTGCTCAGCAAGTTCTTTTTTTAACACATCAAAATCCATTGTCAGACATCCTCTCACTCAATCCGCTTCAACAGTTCCTTTGGCGACAGTTTCCAGAGCCCTCTCTCTTGCCGGAGTAAGTCTACCGTGCCATGATTGATGATATAATCCTGAGCCTCCTGCTGCGATAATCCTTCCGTGCTCATAAGATAAGACTCCAGTTCGCGGCATGGGTAATTAATCGTTCTCTCAATTCTGATCTGTTCCTGAGCTTCATTTTCTCTAAGGCCATAGTACTTCTGGAGAAGACGAACTATTTCAGCGTCTTTTGTTTTAGATTCATAAAGTGCCGCCGTTAAAATCGATATCCCAGCTTCTCGCTCCTGCTGCGCTGTCTCATCGTCATGCCTCAAAACCGCTTCTCGCGTAGTGTCGAGCAAAAAGTATCCAGCACCTGCCAGAAAATCCGTAAAATTTCGTCCCATATATGCTCACCCGCTTTCTTTATTCATCAGCTTGTTTACTGTATGACTGCTCGATCAGTTCCATCACATCGTCAATCTCTGACGTATGTTCAAAAAACACCTCAACATCACCATTGCCCCATCTGCCAAGACCGGTGATGTCTTTGCACAGTCCCTTTGGATCGTGAATCTCTGAAAACTTCATATTCAAAGAAATTCGAAGGCGCTGTTTCTGAACAACGATATCAACGAAATTGGTATCCAACTTGTAGGCGATATACAGCTTCTTAAACTCACGCTTCACATCCGGTGACAGATTACAAATTCGTCTGTCGAGCATATCAAAAAGCGTCCGTGTAAATGCATTGATATCGTAAGAGTCAATCGTGTATTTCTGGGCAGGCTTTTCCTCTACCTGATATGGCGCAAGTTCAGCAGCAGTAATCTCAGGATAAGTCCATATCTGTTCTGCCTTTTCGGCCAGCAACTTTGCACGTTCTTTTATGTGCTGTTCATTCCACTCTGTCAGCTTTACCAGATAGGCATTAAGACGTAGAGCGCTTTCTTTGAATCCACCCTCCATATCCATTTTTACCATAAATGGATTATCGCTCATTTCCGAGTTATAAGCTGTTAGTGTCAGGTTTCCTATTGTATGCAGATAGGTCTTCTGAACCTCTTTCCAATTTGCGCCAAGCATAGTCTTCCACTCGTCACGTGGATTGCTGTTCTGTGGCATAATGTGTTCAATCGTATAATTCTCGATAATGATTGGAGCTTTGTTCCCGAAGTTTTCAAGGTGGCTGAGAATGAAGTTTCTGGAACGCATATTGTAAATGTCACGGGACACAAATGCCTTCTCGAATTTCTCATCATCCGGGAACTCTTTATAGTCATCGCGCAGTACGAAGAAGGCCTTAATAGAATTCATATAATCATCGGTCTTGATTTCATTACGCAGCGTCGCAAACGTCTTATTAAGCGAATTCGTCGGAATGTCGCAGATGCTTCTACGAAATACATAACTGATGCACATCTTGATAATCTCAATAAGATCATCTTCCGTGATAACGCCCTCTGTGCAATCGTTATGCACTTTGAGCAAGAACGGGAATGCTACTTCCATGCGAAGATCGCCAATATCTGAGTACAAAGATTTTAAGACAGGCTTGTCACTCCTGCGGAACACCATGTTTGTATAGTATGTAGCATAGGTCAGCAGGTCGGCGCAAAGTTCCCGAATCGTGCTGAATCACCCCGCCGACACAAATGCCGGTGAGATGCGGCAGCTTGCGAATCTCCATCCCCAGGGCGCCAAGATGCCGATTTGGCCGCTGATGTTCATTACGGTGGCCTGCGGCGCTATTTCGGGATTTCATTCCACTCAGTCGCCGATCATGTCTCGCTGCCTGAAGGATGAGC
>CACYPS010000101.1 GCA_902776305.1 uncultured Lachnospiraceae bacterium
TTGCATTTGCCATCGCTGAATACCTCTTGAATCTCGGATGTAATCAGTATAGCATAGCTTGATTGATTGGTATAGGTATTTTATTTACGATCTACTAGGTGCGGCGGAGCCGGCATGATTAAGTTGAGCCATAGCTTTTGTCCCGCTTTGATGAATGACATCGGTCAGCTTTCGCAAGCCGTCTATATCATCATCACTTGAAATGGAGAGCTGCTTTGCTTTTGCCTTTCCCTGCTTCATAATATAGCTGTGTTCGGTGATGATCATTCCGAGATTCCCGCTCTTTGCCCTTTTCCCGTAATAATCCAACATCGTATCCGTAACTTTCCCATCCTCCGTACTTTGATAAGTGGCAACCGGGGGCATAATGATTCGGCTGTTCAGTTCCATCGTACCAACTTGTATCGACTGTTTCATCATGATAAAGTACCATCCTTTCTTTTATCTGTATCTTTGCTTTTCGAGCCCTACCGTTGTTTGAGCCGAGTGCCCCGAACAAAGAACCGTCTCGTTTGGCAGGGAAAAAATTTTGTTGAGGATACTGTTTTGTAAATCTATCAGATTCCCGCCCGGATACTGATAGTTTCCAATGCTTCCCTTGAAAATCGTGTCTCCCACAAATGCAACGTGATCATTGGAGGAGTAGTAGGTGACGGAATCCGTCGTGTGTCCCGGCGTATAGATTACGTGCAGGAAAAAAGACGGGTTTGCTTCCAGCGTGATATTGTCCCCATCATCTATAAATGTTGCATCTCGTATCGTAATCGGAGGTCCGCAGAGAGCCGACAAATTTTTTCTGGCATCCAGCAGATAATCGTTCGCTGTTCGATAGGCGAGTACGGAAAGATTTAATACACGGCGGAGTTCGTTTGCCGCTCCGGTATGGTCAAAATGTCCATGTGTAAGCAGTATTTTTTCGATTTCCCAGCCGTTTTCTTTGATAAGCTCAAGCAGTCCTGCAGCTTGTGCGCCGGGATCAATTAAAAAGCCATGCTGTGTTTTATCGTCAAGGTAAAAGAAGCAGTTTTCCTCAAAATACCCTTTTACCGGTACCTCTATAATCATAGCTCAACCAATCCTGCAGCCATCCAGACCGCAGCTCATCCCCTGTTCCATGCCAGCCTCCGTCTCCTGCTCCAATGCTTTTTGAAGCGTGGCCTTCATGCCCTCTACGCTTTGTGCACCGGAAATTCCATACTTTCCTACTACAAAAAACGGAACCGCATGGATGCCATTTTGAAAAGCCTCATTCTCGTCTGAAATCACTTCATCCCGGTACCTGTCTGAATTCAGGACTTCTCTGACCTCTGCCGCGTCCAGTCCGCACGCTTCACCGATACTCTGGAGAAGCGCTTTGTCCGCAAGTTCTTTGTTTTCGGTAAAATAGGCTTTGAACAGTGCAGAGATAATACGCTCTGTCAGTGCCGGATTTCCTTTGCTCTGGGCCAGTTTTGTCAGCCGATGTGCATCCATTGTATTTGTAAAAAGCGTAGAGGCGTACTGGAAATCAAGTCCCTCAGCAATTCCCATCTGAGAGATGTTTTCAATTTGCCTTCCAGCAGCTTCAAACGAGATTCCGTATTTATCAGCAAAACGTGTCTGCGTGTCGCTGACTGCGTGTTCCCCTGCGAAAGGGTCTAACTGGAAGGCTTTCATTTCAAGCTGCACATTTTTCATTTCGGGGATAGATTCAATCGCTTTCTTTAGACGCGCCTCACCGATATAGCAGTAGGGGCAAGCGTAGTCTGACCAATACGTAATTTTCATCGTTGCAAACTCCTTTCAAATAATCGAACGTGTTATATTTACTTCTGCTTGCGATTATATCGAACATGTTCTATAATTTCAATAGTCAAAATGAACTTGTTCTAAAAGGAGAATGACATGGCAAAAAAATGTGGGCGGCCTGCGAAAAGTGCAGATCAAGTAGACAGCAAACAGAGAATCATAGATACAACCATTGACCTGATCCGAAAAAAAGGAGCGGATTATATCACCGTGAGAAATGTGTGCGCCGCAGCAGATCTTTCCATCGGAACTTTTTACCATTATTTCAGAGACAAAGATGACCTGCTTATGTACTTTGTCCGTGAGACTTCCTTTGAAAGCTGTTCTCTGAAAACACCCCTCAACAAGATCGATGAGCGCATTTCAGAACTGTATATGCGTCTCATAAACCGATACATGAATTTCGGCCTTGACTTTATGAAGAGCTTCTATACTGCCGGAAACCGTTCACTTTCAGCCTATATGTCTGAAGTTAAGGGACAATTCGAGCCGGATACCGTGATGGCCCGCAGCGAGCGGGAAATAACGGCGGCGCAGGCTCAGGGAATTATCAAAAAAAGTGCAAATATCCATGAAATATGTATGGACATCTGCACAATCGTTAAAGGCTGTGTTTTGGAATGGTGCCTGATGGAAGGAAATATGAATATAAATAGTACTCTGCAACGGATTATAAATCTGTATCTCCAGAGTTACCTGAATTAGAGATTTTAGGGTTACCATCATAGGCAGCAGATCGACAACGAACTTCTCAAACGTATATGGCGGTATTTTTAACACTTCAGTAAGCAGATCAGATGCAAGGCTGTCATTGATCTCCTTGTAGGCATCTTCTAACTGGTCGTCAGATGTCAGGTCTTTAGAAGCCTCTGCTGTCGGATTCCCTCCACCGTCCTCTGTTGAATACAGGAGTTGATTGGAACTCAGCGAATGAAGGAAATTGCTTCAGGAGCAGCCTGCTCTCTTTTTATCCTTTATGACATCCAACTGGAACACTACATCCAATCACGAGTCTCAACCTACCCAATATCTAATCACGAGTCTCGCCCCTATAAAACAGCTCATTCGATAAGTTCCCCCAGAGAGTTTTTTCTTCGTTGAACCAACCTTTTGCAAAAAAGTCAGGTGTGCAGGAAAGGCTTAAAATAAGGCTCTTCTCCCCCCCTCAGGCCGTCCGAAAACCTTGATTTTCTGTGGCCTGACAACCAATTCGGGCATAAAATATGCCCATTTTTCATGCACATTGAAAGCTGAAT
>CACYPS010000102.1 GCA_902776305.1 uncultured Lachnospiraceae bacterium
CTCTTTCCAGATGCTGTCAGAGAAGTACAAATGTGACCAGCCGGGGAAAACAGAATTCCTTGTGGCTCCCCTTGACAATGGTCACTTCATAACAGGTGTCCTGCCGATCAGTTCCACTTTATATTGAAAAGCCATATCCTCATCCACGACATAACTGCCATTCTCAAGAGTATATTCTACGCCCATGTTCCCTGCGGTATCCGTCTCCTGAAATCCATTTATCAATCCCCACAGTTTTTCATTCGTTCCGTCTGCCATCCTATAGCACGCCATCCCGGAATTATATGTGTCACAGCTGTCTGTAGCAGGAAATACCGTTCCGATCGTCCCGTCTTTTCTCGTTAAATACAATGCCGTATAGAAGGGACAGCCGCCCTGCAGTTTTTCCTTCGTGGCTCCGGACAGCATTTTTTCCAGTTCCTTCAATACCGCCGGATCCACACAATGTAATCTGCGGCTTCCGCCTTCAGGAAGCGCAAACACTCCGGGCATATGTGACAGTTCGCCTGCAACCCATATATCTGCTGAGACAATATCATGAATGTCTTCCGGGGAAAAATCCACCGCTCCGGCAAGCCCTTCCGGTGAGAACAAAGGATACCACTGAATATTCGCAGGATCAGCATCACGGAAAACATCCGTATAGCATAACTCTCCAATCATCCTTCCATGATGGAGCAGCGTCAGATAATCATGATCCTCTGTTCTCCATGCATCACAGTCTCCCTTGCTGTAAGATCCTGTTTCACCTGATACAGAATGCAGATCATGTTCTTCAAGATTGTATCGTTCCCGACGCATATTATCAGCTTCAATATTGTATACGAACATATCCGGATTATTAATCGGATGCAGATAAACAAGATTCCCATCAGCGCTTACAAATTTCTCACAGGCGTTGTCCCCTTGTGTGTAATTACATCCAACCGGCTCCAGATCTATCGCGTTTGTGATCGTTCGCTGCTTCTTTGAGTATACAAACAAGCCATAATATCCGCTGAATATGATCTTGTCTTTATCAGCATAAAGGATCTCTGTCAGATCAGCACCCTCTGTGCCCGAGAGGTTTACTTCAGGCCGCTTGATATCCACAGAGTTCTGGCCTTCCGCAGCGTGGTCTTGTGCTGCGTCCTCCGCCTCCGATCCGGAAGAGACACTTGCCTCAGGATCATAATCGAGGTTCTTCGGATTTGTCATAAAACATAACGCCACAACAACACATGCAAGGATAGAAACGAGGATCACCCAAAAAGCGGGCTTCTTATATTTCAGTACCGTCTTTACACGTTCCTTTGGTCCGGTCTCACCAAAAGCCAATGGACATACGGAAATAATCCTCCTCCCCACATTACAGTCAAGCAGTGCCTGAGAATATGCAGCCCTGTATTTTCTGTCTTTATCCCGTATCACTTTTTCATCGCAGGCAGCCTCAATATCCCTGCACAGAAGAGTGTATGCCACCCAGCACAATGGATGAAACCAATACACTGACAAAAGAACAAAACCTAATGGCTTCCACCAGTGATCGCGCCTTTTCAGATGGGCTTCCTCATGTGCGATAACCATTTGAATCGTTTCATCAGGCATGCCTGAAGGTATATAGATCATCGGGCGGAGCATTCCCAGGATAAAAGGCGATTCCACCTCATCGCATTCCCGAATCCTGCTGTTCACCTCAAACGATGCCCGTACTTTTCGCTTCAACAAAATGAAACTGATAAGGGCATACGCAAGCATCGCCGCCATTCCGATCAGCCAGATAACGCCGCCCAAAGATACTGCGACCTGCATCGGATTCACACTCGACGCGACATCCGGCGAAAAAGAATTTGACAAAACCGGATTCACCGTATTATCAATGATCCTTACGCCGGATTCTATATGCGGATCCTTAACCATTTCAATATTTTCCGGAATCACTTTTCCGCTTGGCAGAAGGCTTAGCGCACTCTCCAAAGAAACCGGGCAAAGAAGCCGCACTGCAACCAATCCCCAAAGCAGACAGGATATCCACTTCGGTGATTTATTCAGAAATATCCGGGCCGCAATCACTGCAATAATAAGCCAGGACGCATTTATTGCAAGATTAAGAATTCTCAGGAATAAAGCATTCATCGCATTCATTCCTCCTTAAATGCCGTGATCATTCTTTGTATCTCATCAATCTCTTTTTTGGAGAGCTTTTTCCTTGACGTAAAAGCAGCAATAAACGCCGGGAGTGATCCCTCATAGGAATCCTCTATAATCTGCTCACTTTTTGCGGAATAGAAATCCTCCCTGCATATCAAAGAAGAAACAACTCCATCTTTGTTCTGGAGCAGACCCTTCTCGCAGAGTTTGCGAAGAACTGTATATGTGGTAGGCTTCTTCCAGTTCAATTCCTTCTCGCAGATCTTCACCAACTCCCCCGATGCAATCGGTTCGTTCGACCAGACGATATCCGCAAATCGCTCCTGTACCGCTGCCAATTCAATCTTTTTCATTTATTACCCCCGGTTTATTCTTATAAACCATTTGCAGTTTACACCTATAAACCACTTTTGTCAAGAGAAAGCGGCATTTCTAATGCCGCTTTCTCTTGCTCTCAGCTTTAGTATTGTTTAAACTCTGTTGCCTCATATCATCCGAAAAAACATCAATGCTTCTTCTATTGCTCTGATTTTTTCCGCAGGGCAACCCGGCTGCCTGCTGTCCTCGGACTTCGGCTTATTATAATTCTCGCGCTCGATAATACCGTATTTCCGCTTCACCTGGGCGATATTCAGGTGTGTCACATGAAACCCGTACTTCTCCTGCACCCAGTCCTGGATCTCCTGGTACGTCGCCTTGCTTTCCGCCGCCGTCAGATCCATTTCATACATTTCAACCTTCACGCTGATGTGAGATTTCGTTTCAGAAAGTTTGGACAAAAGACATACCGTCTCCACGTGAACCCCCTGGGGGAACATGTCGACTGGCTGTACTTTCCGTGTCTGATATCCTTTCTGAGCAAATATTGCCAGATCCCTGGCGAGTGTCGCACTGTTG
>CACYPS010000103.1 GCA_902776305.1 uncultured Lachnospiraceae bacterium
TCCTGCTTTTCGATGATTGTGTTTTTGACCATAGCGGTGGGTTCAAGATTCACTTCGACCTCGTGCTTTACTTCGGCTACGCGTAGCTCGGCCTCCAGGCGAAGCCGCTCGGTCTCAGCTTTGATTGCTTCCACACGTGCGGCAATACGTTCTGTCCGGTAAAGGACCTCCGGATAAGCTTCCGCAAAACGGCGATGGAAGAAGGAGCGATCGTTCAGTAACAGACGAATCTCTTTGTTGATCGCCTCTGTGTCGTCCGCCTCGCTGTTCTCGACGCCGGTCTTAACCAGCTTCAGAACGAAGTGGGACATCACATAGTCCGCCGTAAAGATGCTAGACAAAATAATAGCCAAGGTCTCCCGCAGACGGAAGCTCAAGTGTCCAGAAAGACGCAGCAGCAGAGGATTGATCATTTCTACGATCAAGACTCCGCCCAGGCCAAAGAGGATCAAATTCCCTATCCATACACGGCCGTGCAGATTCATGGGCTTTTGACTGTAATCCCACCAGCGGGCATGGAATCGTTTCTCAAGAACAAAGCTCGTCATATACTCAACGACGCCGCATAAAATAAACGAAACCATGAATGTTGTACCGACAGAGGATTCCAATGGTGAAAGCCCTTTGACCGCGATTGTGATCAGGGCCGCACCTGAGCCATAAATCGGCAACCACGGTCCTGTAAGGAAACCGCGGTTGATGAACCGATGGAACTGGAAATACTTCAGAGTGACTTCAATACACCAACCGAGAAAAGCGTATGCGAAAAACAGCAATATGAGATTGGATAAGGCTTTCTGCCGTCATTATCTGAACTCCTTTGTCTGGACATCAATGTAATGCATATGCATGAATTCATCATCGTTTTCTTTTGCTGCGAAAATCGGCAAAATAGTTAGAGATCAAAGTGAGCGCGAACTTTTGCACTTCTTTGTCCTGTCTTAGAGATTGAGCGATCTCCAAAGCGTGGCGAAGTTTGATCTCTGTCAAATCTGTAAGAGTAAAAGCTCCGGTAGATGTCATGATCTGAAAGAAGTCCTCGATGAAGGTCTCCCGCTCCTCCAGACTCATTCCTGCAAGCGTCTCGTTCATGGCTTTTTTAAACATTGCACTGCTTGAACTCAGTTCTTCCGAGCGCACAAAGCCAGTGCCGAGTACTTCCCATGTAAAGCCATCATGTGCTCTGGCGCCAAAGCAAGTACTTGTGACTATTTCAGGATCTTTGCCCGTTGAGAGCAACAAACCGACAATAGAGTTCTGCGGGATCAGAGAATGAAGTTTCGGTAAAAGCCTGCGATATCCTTCCTGATTTAAAAAGTCTTCCCGAAAACCGGGTCCGTCAAAACTGTAAACGCTGATGATCCGATCCTGGAGATCCTGCGGGAGCATCGAAGAAGCATAAACGGCAAGATTCCCACCTTTGGAGTGCCCACACACGATAAAGCTGCCATCATAAGCATCCATTGCCCAGCGAAGATAACGCAGGGCGTCTTCCTGCGCTGGGATCGTATCGATGATGGACATGCGGAAGTTTTCTTTCCAGGCAAAGATATTGTCATCAGTACCACGGAATGTAATAAATCGAGTGCCGTCAGGAATCTGGACCGTCAGTGCCGAAAACTGTTCCGCATTGTCAATATTATCAACCCTTCTGTAGCCAGAAAGCATCAGAGAACGAAAGCGAGGAACTGATGGCAGCCGATAAAAACTATCGAGAACTAACGGAGATGTCGCGATTCCAAGAGAGACACTGTCGTTTCCGACATGTGCACGATAAGCTTCAACGACCTCAACCAGATCTGCTTCCTGTTCATCCTCAGGAACTATGCCTGTCAGATCCGGACACCCGATTTTGGAGATGAGGTAGTAATCCGCTTCATTGGCAGGGCTGTTCATAAAACTCAGATCTCCGCGCCAGTCCAAATAATCAAAGAGATCAGCCATGAAAAATCTTCCTTTCTTCAGCTACTCCTTAATTCCAAGCGCAGCAAAAACGGAATCGACCACTGCATGTCCCGTGCGTTCCATCGCTTCGTACGTGCTTCCCGCAACGTGCATGCCCGCGAGGAAGTTATCCAATCCGAACAGTGGGTTATCCACGGACGGCGGCTGTTCCTCGAAGACGTCCAGTCCTGCCGCGGAAATCCGCCCCTCCGTCAGCGCCTCATACAGCGCGCTCTCGTCGACCAGACCCCCACGTGCTGTGTTGACTAGGATCAGCCTGGTATTGGCATGCTGAAGGACTTCCGCATCGATCATATGCCATGTATCATCCGTCAGAAGGCAGTGCAGACTCACGTAGTCACAGGATTGGAACAGCTCTTTTAGGTCTGTGACGGGCTGAAACCCAAGCACGCTTATCTCCTCGGGTGTACGGTGCGGATTATAGCAGAACACTTCCATGCGAAAGCCGTCTCTTGCGATCTGTGCGACCTCGTGCGCAATATGCCCGCTTCCAATCAGCCCGAGCTTTTTCCCGCTCATCTCGATGCCGACTGTCTCGGGCATCCCGAATCTGGGCAGCTGACCAGCATGGGTTTTCTTATCGATGTAATTGACCTTGCGGGACAGATCCAGCATCATGGCAACGGCAAATTCCGCCACGGAACGGGCGTTGCTGCCCGGCGTGTTTTTCACGGAGATCCCCGCCTCTTTCGCCGCCTCCACGTCGATCCGGTCAAGACCCACACCGTGCTGCTGAATGAGCTTGCAGCGTGTTGCTTTTCTGATCACATCACCATGACAGTACTGCTGGCGGACGATGATGGCATCCAGTTCCTCCGGATGGTCAAAGTTGTCCACAAGCTCCACGTATCGCTTCAGCCGTTCGACAGCCGATGGTGCGATCGGGTCATTCAGATAGACTTTCATTTGCTTCTGTCTCCTTTTTGGAGGGCATTTTACGTCTCGATAGTTCAGCTTTTTTTGCTCGTACTCAGCGCGTTTGCTTTCTGTGCTCTTTGCTTTCAGTCTTGAAATTCGGGACCATGTTTCTGGATCTTTATCAAAGAAGCTTTCAGCATCGACCCGGTATTTTTTGCTTCCGTCATTAGCAAGGAGCGCAATAGTGAAATCGCAGGCGTATGCAGAAACCATGATATCCCGGCAAACTGCCGGTTGTCGATTGTGATGAATTCCATGCGGGTGTTTTCGCTTCCGGATTTCCTGCTTCATATAATTGTCTGCCACACCGTCCCGTCACTCCCGATAAGTATATCCCCATGCGCACATGGCATTCAGAATGGGGATCAGCGTCTTTCCTTTTTCGGTAAGGCTGTACTCCAC
This sequence comes from uncultured Lachnospiraceae bacterium, assembly GCA_902776305.1. Classification (GTDB taxonomy): domain Bacteria; phylum Bacillota; class Clostridia; order Lachnospirales; family Lachnospiraceae; genus Chordicoccus. The sequence continues at coordinate 3,286 of CACYPS010000103.1, forward strand.
CTTCGGAGGAATCTGCGGGTATTCTTTGCGGATAATCAGGCCATCCTGTTCCAGTTCCTTCAGATTTGCGCTCAGTGTTTTAAAGGAAATGTCCTCAATGTATCGCTGCATCTCATTGGTACGGATGAGTCCGAATTGAGCGATGGTGTAGAGGATCGTCATTTTATATTTTCCGTTGATCAGCGACAGCGTATAATTGAAACCTGTGTTTTTCACGCATTCGCGTGCGTCACAAAGCATTTTCTCCTGTTCCGCTTTGCTCATATTCTGAAAGCTCTCATAAAAAAGCTTCTGTTCAGGCGTAAAATCCATAGCTGAGGCCCCCGCTATACTTACCTATATTACAGTACTTGATTATTTGATAGAACTGTAAATAATTATATCCGCAAATCTGAAAAAATCAAGAGGTGCCCTATGATCTTTTACTTTTCCGCAACCGGCAACAACAAGTACGTCGCTTCCAAAATAGCTGAGGCAACAGGAGACAGTACCATTTCCATATCCGAGTGCATGAAAAAGAGCATTTATTCTTTCTCATTGAAGGGCAGTGAAAGCTTTGGGCTGGTGATTCCCACCTACTTCGGCGGTTTTCCGAAAATCGTCATTGATTTTCTGTCGAAGCTGAAGATGAACTTCTCCGCTGACAACTATGTTTTCTTTATCGGCACATACGGTGCGGGTGCGGGGAACATCTGCAAGGAAGCGGAAAAGCGGCTGTCGGCTTTGGGAAAAGCGCCGGACGCCACCTTTACGATCAAGATGGTGGACAACTGGATCCCCTATTTTGATATGACCGACCGGGATTACATCGGAAAAGCTGAAGCTGAGGCGGAGCCGGTCCTTGCAGATGTCATAGAAAAAGTATCTTCTCACAAGAAAGAACTCAATACCGACAAGGGTATGTCTGGATTCACGCAGAGGATTGCCACCGCTTATTACGGCATGGCCTGCAGCACAAAGAAGTTTTCCGTATCGGATTCCTGTATAGGATGCGGCATCTGCGAACGCCAGTGTCCTGTTCAAGCCATTCAGGTCAAAGACGGAAAGCCGGAATGGGCAAAAAAGAAATGTACGTTGTGCCTCGGCTGTGTCCATCGCTGCCCGAAGAATGCAATCGCATATACGGAGAAAACAAAAGGACATGGGCAATATTATTAATTTGGCAACAAAATATCCGTAAAAAGGCGTGACATTTTGGCTGATCTGTAGTACAATCACAGCATGGACAATATTGAGAAAACTGACTACAGAAAAGCTTCTCCAGAAGCCCTCTATGAAGCGCGAAAAGTCGTTATACGCATGTGGAAATCCAAAAAGGATGTGGCTGAAATTATAGCGGCTACGGACCTCTCCAAAGACACCGTGTATGTGACGATCCGTGCTTACAAACAGGGTGGAATGAAAGCGCTTAAACCTAAAACACGTGGGCGCAAAAAGGGTGAAAAGCGTCACTTGAGCAAAGAACAGGAAAACGAATTGATAGATATGCTCGTTGATCACAACCCGGAACAATATAAAATCAAAGGGTGCATGTGGACGCGGGACAGTGTGAGAGAACTGATCCTCCAGAAATTCGAGATAGATATGCCATTGCGTACTGTTGGAGAATATCTCAAACGCTGGGGTCTTACTGTACAGCGCCCGGCAAAGCAGGAAATGAATCAAAAACCTGAACAGGTTCAAGCGTGGTTGAATGATCAATATCCTGAGATTCATGCGGAAGCAAAGGCCGAAAATGCGGAGATTTTCTGGGGAGACGAGACTGCTGTCCAGAACGTGGCAAACTATGCCCGTGGATACGCACCAAAAGGACATACCCCTGTGGTACGAGTTCAGGCCAAGAAAATGCACATCAATATGATCAGCGCAATAAGCAATCAAGGAAGATTGCATTTCCTTCTCTATTCGGATTCAATCGACTCAGATAAACTGATCAGTTTCATGGAAAGTCTTGTAAAAACAGCAGCAGGTAGAAAGGTGTTTTTGATTCTGGACAATCTGAAAGTTCATCACAGCAAAAAAGTGTCGGAATGGGTAACAGAACACAAGGATCAAATTCGTCTATTCCATCTGCCGCCATACTCGCCGGAATATAATCCCGATGAATACCTCAACAATGATCTAAAACGGAATTGGTACACAAGCGATGGTCAAAGATGCTCAGGAATTGGAAGCGCATACAAACTCATTCATGACTCGCATTTCTGAGGATTCAGAGCATGTGAAATCATATTTCAATCATCCTGTGCTCAAAGCATATAAGCTCGATTAATAGTGCGGATATTTAATTGCCGGAGTAATATAATCCGAACGTAAAACCGGAGATTTAAGGAGTGTAGAATATGGCTTTCATCAAATCGGAATTT
>CACYPS010000104.1 GCA_902776305.1 uncultured Lachnospiraceae bacterium
ATGGCCAGTCCGCCCTGCATCAGGATGATCTTCGGATTGCTGGTCAGGCTTCCATACAGAGCAACCGCCACAATGTACGCCATCAGAATAACGACGGCTGCCTTGCTGGCGAATGCGAACACCGCAAGCAGGATCAGCACGGAGAGCAGACCATTATAGACGCCCTGGTTTTTGAACAGGACCTTCACATTCTTCTGGCTGAGTTCCTCGGTCGTCATGCCAAACACGCTGGATGTTTTTTCGGAGGTTGTCGCCAGCGTCTCCAGATAAAAGATGTACAGAAATTCCAATGCTACAAGAACTGATAATACTTTTGTGATAGCATGCATAACTTATGGTCCCTCCCTGATCATATGATCGCTATACATTTATGTATGCGGTTCAGTTCACTTTGCATAGTGTTTATAACACCATGCCGCAATCTCTGCAATCAGATCTCCTGGCAGTGGCTGGGAATATGGTAACCGGATCGTTCCCTTACTCACATCATAATTCGTCAGTTTATCAGCAAAAACCGTAGTTGCTTCTCCACCCGGATAAAGTCCCAGATGCTTTTTCGACGCTGCGAAGTGAATGAGGTTCTGTCCCTTCCAGTATGTGGGCATACTCCACGAGATCTTCTCCTGTGCTTCTAGAATAGCACTGCGGATGATCTGGCGGACTTCATTCAGGTACGCCCTGATGGTCTCATCCTGTTCTTCAATGTACTGGTCTACTGTTTCGATCTTGCCACAATAATGCCCCTGTCCTTCACGACTGAAACTCCGACCACATTTCGGGCATGTCCACATATTCTTACTCCTCCACCTCGATCACCACATGGATCATATCGCCATCATGTTTATTCAGTTTGTTCCGGATCGTCTTCAATACGCCGATGATATAGCAGACAGAACCGTCCGGATTCTTCACGCCCATGTTGACGATGCTTCCGTCATATGGGATACCGTCAAACAGCGCGTGAGCCTTCACACGCCCCTTGCCAAATTCTTCCCGGACATTCCATGGAAAAGATACATAAGCACCGCCATTATCATCCATCTCATGGAGAATCGTGTCGTATTCATATTGTTTCATTCTGATCACCGCAGCACTTTATCAAGAGGCTTGCCTTTGGACAGTTCATCTACCAGCTTGTCCAGCCAGCGGATCTTTTGCATGATTGGATCTTCAATGGTTTCCACCTGCACTCCGCATACTTTTCCTTTGATCAGTTCAGCCCTCGGATTCATGGCAGGCGCATGACTGAAAAAATCTCCATAGGTCATATCCTGATCAACCTGCTTCATATCGTATCCTGTCAGCCATTCGATGGTGGCATCCAGTTCTTCCTTTGACCGACCTTTACGTTCTACCTTCTGCAGCAATAATGGATAGATTTTTGAAACCTTCATGTCAAAAATGCTCTGTCGTGCCATAGTATCCCTCCTCATACCCGATTCTACCATGAGTGTATATTGCAACAAACGTTTTTCGTTGAGCCAATCGGTATTCCTGTGTTCCTGAGCATAAAAAATCAGCCTCTCACTGGATGTGAAAGACTGATATGTATCATCAGCTATGAAAAAGCATTGCGGCCAAATGCCATATCAAGAATAGTCAGGCAATCATTGGCGCAGAAATCTGTCTTAGCACTTCAGCACAGTTGCCATCGATACAGACAGACTGTGTCTTAATCTGCTCCGGACAGACCGCCTCGCTGTAGTTCAGACAGGCCGGCACCTGCGCCAATCACAATCGCATCCGCATTTTCAATTTCGTTACGCAGACGACTCAGATTCTCCTGCCTGCTTCCGGTATCTTCAGTTACTCCACTGTGAAGTCCACGTACAAAGGCAATCCCCTTCTGCAGCGTCTGGGTATAATCTGCCTTCTGCTTATCCGAAAAGATGTTCATAGATATCCCTGTCCTGATCTCTAAACACATTGAAAATTACCCGCTCCAAAGCACCGTCATGATCTACCAGCCACTTTCTTACCGTTTTTGCCGCAATCTGTGCTGCCCTTTCCGGAGGAAAATGAAACACCCCTGTAGAGATACAGCAGAACGCAACGGACCGAAGGCCGTTTTCTGCGCAGAGATCAAGCGTATTCGTATAACAATCAGCAAGTTCCTGCTCCAGGGCGGGGGTCAGTTTTCCATTAACAACAGGTCCAACGATATGGATCACCTTTTTCGCAGGGAGATTATATGCGTCTGTCAGCATTGGAACCGCCGTTGGCTGTTCATAGTTCTGCCCATATTTCATCCTCATCCGGTTCATCTGCCGATTGCATTCCGCACGAAGCTTATGCCAGCGAAAGTATGGATGCAGTTATCAATGCAAGTGTGCATTGGAATAAAGCATCCCAGCATCTGCGAATTTGCAGCGTTGACAATGGCATCCACCGCAAGCCGCGTGATATCTCCCTGCCAGACCGAGATTACACCTTCTTTTACAGGTATATCTTCCAATGTTACGATTCCTTTCTCCCGGATGCGCTCCTGTAAGTATTCATCCTGCACGGCAAGTACAGAATCATCCATCTTGCCTGGCATACGGATATTCATCAGGGAGCGAAGAAGATGTCTCCTGCCTTCCGTATCTCCCGGCGTCTGTAAATCCATATACTGATCCGATTCTGCTTTGAATGCTTCTACCAGATATTCAAGTCGTTGATTCTGCATTGTCTTATCACACATTCCTCACTTATAACCCCTGCGGACGAGAAAACCCACGGTTTTAACCGTGTGGAAGACAGTCCGCAAATATTTTAACTATGTGTAGATGTGCATATTGAAAATATCTACACAGTATGCTATACTAAATCTATGAAGAACGAGTATAAACATACAAAAACAACAGTATCACTAATCAACTACCATTTTGTGTTCTGCCCCAGATATCGAAGA
>CACYPS010000105.1 GCA_902776305.1 uncultured Lachnospiraceae bacterium
GCTATACAGCGATTAGGAAGTGTTGTAACTAATAATGGGTATTCTGATTGGGCTTCCGTAGATGTGGATGCTTCAATAAAATCAATATGGTTCCGTCTCAGTCGAAGGGAAAATGATTTTTGTATTGAGAATTCTACGGATGGAAAAACATTTAAACAAATGCGTATTTGTCATATGTTTAATGTAAAGGATACTATTCAATTTGGAATATATGCATGTAGTGCGGAGGATTCTTCGTTTAAAGCGTTATTTACAGATATGGAAGTGACAGAATGTAAATGGCTTCCGCATGACGGACAAGCACCAGATGAAGAAGAATGACAACTTTCAGTTCAATGTGTTTTGCAATGATGCTGATATATTGAAGGTAATGGAGCAACATCATATTTCTGACAAATTCCCGAACAGCATGGTTCTACCTTGACCAATTTCCAGACAGCAAGAACCGACGTGATTATATCCCTCACTGTCTCGTTGCACGTTGAGACGGTAGTATTGATGTCAAGGAAAGATAAATAAGTGCCAGAAAGCGGCGTATTTCCGGGCTTTTTCGGAAGTTGGGATTTGGAGCCAGACTTCTGAAAAAGCTCGGTTTTCTTATATGGAAACATATCTACTGCAAAAAGTGTGTCAGGTTGTAACCTCGGATTAGACCCCCACCACTTAAAAAAGTGGTTGACATTCACAATAATGGTATGACCGAAATCACAGGCGAAGAAGGGAAACGAAGCTGACATGGGGCATTTTTATTTTGTCCGTCACGGACAGACGGTATGGAATGTTGAAAATAAAATCTGTGGTGCAACGGACAGTCCATTGACGGAGCTTGGTCGTGAACAGGCAAGAAAGACCGGGCAGATGCTAAGAAAGAAGATTGATCATGGCGAGATCCATATTGATGAGATTATGACCTCTCCTTTGTCTCGTGCCTTTGACACAGCGATGGAAATCTCGCATGTAATCGGAGTCCCGGTACGAATTGAGCCGCGCCTGGTGGAGCAGAATTTTGGCAGATGGGAAGGAACCGCAAGGGACGGCTCGGAATTTGCCAAGGCCAAGGAGAACTTCGCTGACAGTTACGGCGGAGGAGAATCCATGATGAAGACGGCACAAAGGATTTATAACCTGATCGATGATATCGAAAAGGAACCGGAGAAGACGTATCTCTTAGTCGCTCATAATGGCATTTCCCGTATGATCGAATCCTATTTCCGTGATATGAGGAATGAGGAGTTCGCAGCATTCGGTATAAAGAATGCAGAAGTCAGGGAGTACAAGTTCGAAGATTCATTCCCAGATTATCATACCGATTATGATCTTCTTTGCGGGCAGCTGAAGAGCCTGATGCAGGGTGTCGATTCGGATACCACAATTCTTTCCAATGCTTCTGCTCTGATCTATCAGACTTTGCAAGGAATTAACTGGGCAGGGATCTATATTTCACAGGGAAATGAGTTGCTGCTCGGGCCATTTCAGGGCAAGCCGGCCTGTGTCCGGATCCCTTTTGGAAAAGGCGTGTGCGGAACAGCAGCGGCAGAGGGAGAGACGGTCCTTGTGGAGAATGTGCATGAATTTGCCGGCCACATTGCCTGCGACAGCGATTCGCGGTCTGAGATTGTGCTGCCTATCTGTAAAAAGGGCAGTCTATATGGTGTCCTGGATATTGACAGCCCCTTCTTCAGACGGTTCAGCTCTTCAGATCGGGATGGGCTGGAACAATTTGCTGAGATATTGGGTGATGGATTGGCAGAGAAATGAATTGAGTTCATCCGGCCGGGAGAATCATAGCCAATAATTTGCGGAAGTAAGGATGCTCGACAACAAAGGTTTTGATCTGTGGACTGATGGATATGACAGCACAGTTGGTATTTCTGATGACGAGAACACATATCCATTTGACGGTTACAAGAACGTGCTCGGAAGAATCTTTCAGGTCATCATGGAAAAGAAAAATGCAGTCGTACTTGATATCGGATTTGGAACCGGAACACTCACATCAAAATTATATGAGAATGGGTGTACAGTTTATGGTCAGGATTTCTCGTCCAGAATGATTGAACTGGCAGCACAGAAAATGCCGGGAGCACATCTCTATCAGTGGGATTTTACGCAGGGACTGGCAGAGCCGTTGAAACATCAACGCTACGATTCTATTGTAGCGACTTATTCTTTACATCACTTGAAAGATGAACAGATAGTGGAGTTTCTGCGCACTCTGCATGACCATCTGAATGAAAACGGGCAGATTCTGATTGGAGATGCCGCTTTTGAAACGCGGGAGGAATTAGACACATGTCGGCTGGCATCTGGTGATAAATGGGATCATGAAGAGATCTATTTTGTGGCCGGTGAACTGAGAAGCGCGTTCCCAAGTTTATCTTTTACACGAGTCTCATATTGTGCCAGCATTATAATGATTTGCCGGAGGCCGTCGTCAGGCATTGTATCAAAGACAGCGTCTTTATAGACCCAAAACCAATAGATACTGACCAAGAAACGGAACAAAAAGATATTCCGGGACTGGAGCTGTCTAATATGGACAAGGTTTGTAAGGCGATCACAGAATATCCTTCCGTGACGCAAAAGGAGCTGCAGGAACTTACCGGATTGTCCAGAAGCGGAATGCACTATATTCATGAATTCGAAAGGAAATCTTCTATGTCAATAAAAGAAAAGGCAGAGCTGATTGTAGCTGATATAAAGAAAGAACTAGGTAGTGTAAGCTGAACGAGATTGAAAATCCCAGTTTTTCCCCATTTTACGGCATTCTTGGGGCCCTTCAGTGGTACAATAGGTGCAAGGATTTGGAACCC
>CACYPS010000106.1 GCA_902776305.1 uncultured Lachnospiraceae bacterium
TGACAGGGTTCAAAAGAAAAGTACGAAATCCGGGGCCTGAAGATCATATCAGGCTCCATTTCTTTGAGCCCGGACTTCGAACTTTTCTAACCTATTCTCCTTTACCGGTTTTTTCATCATCTGAAGTTCTTCGACAAAATATTATCGTTGTACGGCTCTATCTGATATGTCAGCTATTCATGTTGACGCGGGGCTGCAATTGATTGCAATAATCTTCTTCATATCAACTCGCCCCATACATGGAATACAAACTCGCCAACTCAAAGTTCAGTCACAAAGTTTTCAATCGGCATACGCTTAAAATGCCATGCATTAGGCTTGGCACGTTCAGAAGGATAACCCATGGCGAACATCATAACCGGGATGATATTCTCCGGCAGTTCAAATACCTCAGAAACCGTCTTTGCGTCAAAGCCACGGAGCCAGACGTTATGAATACCAAGCTCCTCTGCCTCATACATCATCGTAGTCGCCGCGATGCTGGCGTCCTGCTCCCCTGAGTTGTAATTGTAAAACATGCGGTCATGCGGTGCTTTCCAAACAGTGTTCAGGTCATAACATACCAGCAACATCAATGGGGCATTGTAATGGAAAGGCGTCACCGTCCTTGCCTTTGCCAGCGCTTCCGGACTGCGCAGCACATAGAAACGCTGCGGCTGATAATTGCAGGCGGTCGGTACCACACGTCCGGCCTCCAGAATCAAATCTATCTTTTCCTGTTCGACAGGACGTGAATCAAAAAATCGTTCCGAATATCTTTGTTTTGCCATTTCGAGGAAATTCATAATCTACCATCCTTCCAAAACTGAGAAGACCCTTCAGATCTGTCTCGTTCATTGCTTTCATGACCATATTCTACAGGAACATCTTGATAAAATGCACATACAGAAGCATAATATTGATTGACATTCATACAATTATATTATTTTGTAAGGATATCGGAGGTAGATTCCATGGCTGAAATTACAAAAATATGGATTGCAGACAAGATGCGGGAGATCATGAAGTACAAGCCTATTGACAAGATCCGTGTCACAGAAATCTGCAAGGCGGCGGAGATCGGGCGCCCGACATTTTATTATCATTTTAAGGACAAGTACGACCTTGTTGCCTGGATGTTCTGCACAGATGCCTATGGTACAGACCCCACCTCTGTTGCCTCTGCGGCCGCAGGAATGAACAAAATGAAACAGGAGATCCTTTTCTACAAACGAGCATATGAAGATTCCTCCCAAAATGCCTTGTGGCACTACATGCTCGAGTATTTCGTCAGGCGTTATTCGGAGATTGCAAAAGAAAAGCTGGGCACCGATATTCTCGATACTCAGCTTGCCTATAGCATTCGATTCTATTGTATGGGTTCCGTCGGTATGACACAAGAATGGGTGCTGAATGACAACATCACCTCGGCAGAGACAGTGGTGCAGATGATGTTTAATTCCATGCCGGAAAACCTGCGGACGGTACTGTTCTAAATCGGCTCAAGAACGCCGAGGCGTTCCTGAAGTTTATGCTGTCGGGCTGCACCGCTGCCTACCCCACCTGCGGTGCTTCCCCCGCTGACGCCTCATTGATACTGCTGTAATCAATGACCGCGTCGAACGCATCCACATTTACCTTCACAACACTCAGCGCGTCGAGCAGCTGCTTGCCGAACTCCGTCATCTCCATTCTCATCTGCACCGGGTAAAGCGTCTCCCGGTCAATATAAATCTTGATCGGCAGACTGACTCCCGTGAGATCTACGGATTCCGAAACGGATCCGAACAGCGGTGCGAGCGTCCCATCGTTCTCCACTGCGCTCTGCAGCGGTCCCATGATTTCCGGCAGCAGGCTCGAGATATTCTCACCCGAGACCGTCACATTGAGCCGATAGGTGTCATGTCCGTTCACCTCAACGTTCACGTCAGAAAGTCCCGCCTTCACGGTCCCGTCAGCTATCGACTCAAAGAACTTACTGCTGAGGGATGGGCGAACGCTCTCCATCTCAACGACCTGTCGTTGCCATCTGCCCTCACTCTGGGTATAGAGGGCATGTTCCGAGCCCTCCTCGAAATAATACGCGTCGACCGGCACATCGCTCGCTGTTCCGAGAATATTAACTGCGGCATTTCCGTAAAAGTGCATGCCGGGAGGGTTGTCCTCTATATCCGCATCATAAAGCAGCGCCATCGAGAACACAGAACTTTTTGTGTCGGAGGACGCAGAAACCTGCTGCACGGACTCACATCTGCCCGACATCCCGTAATCACCTGCAGAACCCGCCCTATCCTGCGGCTCGCAGACCGCCGCACGTAAGTCGTAGTTTCCGACTGCAGTGCTGACGCCTGCAGGCTGTCCCTGCTTGTCATCCTTTCCGAGTATACTGTCAAGATCCGGCACAAAGCTGTCGCCGCTGCCGATTCCGCCGAGACCGCTCATGATGGTTCCGAGGAGATCCAGTTTCGCATTTACATTTGCAGAGAGCTGCATATGGACCGACTCCAGATTTTCGAGCTTCTCCGCAGTTTTCTGAGCCAGCTCAGCTGCGCTCTTAGGCTCGAATTTCGGAATTTCGGTCGGCGTCACGGTAAGCTCGTCGGACTCCGCTTCTGCTTTCTCTGATTTCCGGCAGCCCGTGCACACAAGGATCGCTATGCATAGCAGCAAAATAAGCTTTATAACTATTTGGTGTTCTCTCTTCATGTCTCATTCCCTTCCGGTCACATTTCTTTACAAAAACTTCCCACTTCGTTTCTAAGTTGCTGTCGAAACCATAAATAATGCAATCGGAGCGGCGTCGTCGAGCGGCCGGCACTTTAAATTTTCAAGC
>CACYPS010000107.1 GCA_902776305.1 uncultured Lachnospiraceae bacterium
TCAGCTTCAACCGTGGGATTGCCTCTGGAATCGATGATCTGTCTTCCGTATACTTTTTCAATCTGTAAATAGTCTCTCATGTGTTCTCCTTTCGCATTATCAGGAGGCTTTTGCCTGAAAATGAAGCCTCCGAAAGCCTGCTGTTCTTAATACAAGGCATTTGAACGCAGGGCCTGAACGGTTACGACCTATTAGGAAAATGCGCATCTCATCTGTAAAAAATTATAGAATCAGCCAAAATGGAAGTCAATTAGTTTACGCTAACTTATTTCAAAATACTGCGCGCTGATGCTGTGCACATTTCATCTTCATGTGCCCACATGTTGAATTTAACTTTTCTACTTTGTTCCATATGCCTTTCGAGGGGCTTTGCGGTATTTCAGATTTTAAGAACACCGGATCTTGTCATGATCTCTATGGAGGGAGACGAGTATACTGCCCGTCCCGCATCGGAAACTGTATCCGTGAAAGACATACAGGTTACTACAGCGTTGAGGCCCGACGGACTGCACGTGATGCTGACAGCTTTGGCGACGCCTGTCCGCATCCTTCGTCTTCGATGGAAAACACAGCTGCCGACAGGCGTACGCATTCTGGGTGACGCCTGGGAGCGCACCTACGGCGACGCGGGCTGGAGCGGCATGGTTCCCTACCGCGCAATGCCCTGGTATTTCCTTATTCAGAATGGGGAAAATATTGCCGGATACGGCGTTAAAGTCAGGGCCGGCGCCATGTGTTTCTGGCAGGCGGACCCTGCAGGAATCACCTTATGGATGGATGTTCGCAGCGGCGGAGATGGCGTAATTCTGGGCGGCCGCACCTTGGAAGCGGCAGTCGTTGTTAATGAAACCTATCATGACATCTCTGCTTTTGAAGCTGCCCGGAAATTCTGCAGCGAGATGTGTACGGATCCCAGGTTCCCTGACGAGCCCGTGTACGGCAGTAATAACTGGTACTATGCTTATGGGATCAGTTCGAAGGAGGAGATCCTGAAGGACACGGACTATCTGGTCCGGCTGACCGAAGGTCTTGTAAACCGCCCGTTTATGGTGATCGATGACTGCTGGCAGGTTCGGCATAACAGCGAGTATAATGGCGGCCCCTGGAATCTCGGAAATAAGAAATTCCCCGATATGCCCGGACTTGTGAGGAAGATCAAGGAGAAAGGCGTCAAGGCCGGCGTCTGGTTCCGTCCCCTTCTCGATTCCGGCGAGGATATTCCTGATGAATGGCGGCTCCCCACCGGCGCTCTGGACGCTTCCCATCCCGGCGTGCTCAGCAGAGTGCGCGAAGACATCACCCGCCTGTGCGAATGGGGTTTTGGCCTCATCAAACACGACTTCTCCACCTTTGACAGCTTCGGAAAGTGGGGATTTATGATGCAGCCACTTGTAACCGATGACGGATGGCATTTCTATGACCGGAGCAAAACATCCGCCGAGATCCTGGTCAATTTCTACCGCGTGATTTATGAGGCGGCCGCTCCCTACGGCACGTTGATCCTGGGCTGTAATACTGTGGGCCACCTGGCAGCCGGTCTGGAACACATGCAGCGCACAGGCGATGATACTTCGGGTCTTCTGTGGGAGCGCACCATGCGCATGGGCGTCAACACACTTGCCTTCCGCATGCCCCAGCACCGCACTTTCTTCGACTGCGATGCAGACTGCTACGGCGATGTCGGCGAGATCCCGTGGAAATACAATCAGTTGTGGGGAGATCTGCTGGCAAAGAGCGGCACTTCCTTCTTTTTCTCCGTGAAACCCGGCCTTTACACAGAGGAACAGAACAGATGGCTGGCCGCGATTCTTACAGAGGCTTCCAGACAGGAACAGATAGCTGAGCCGCTTGACTGGCAGAACACCATCTACCCGCAGAAGTGGAAATCAGGAGATACGCTTCTCTCTTATGACTGGTACCAGGACATCGGCCTTCGGGTCGTCGCCGGTCCCGGCAGTATATGGGAAGAGTATCAGGAGAAGAAAGTGTTCTGACCGCCGTCAACATCAATAAGCAGGATTTCCCCATATTCACACCATGAAAAAGCGCACCGGACTTAGATCTCAGTCCGGTGCGCCTATTGTTTCTGTGTTTCTCAGTTCCTGATAAAGCTGCTGTCATGTGCCGAGAAGCCCGCATCGTCGGAAAGATACCTCTCAGCCGTCATGTGCAGGTCATACTTTTCGCGCAGGGAGGCGATTGTCTGCATCATAGGTGATGCGTGATGCTTGTCGATCGCTTCCTGATCCTTCCACGCATCGATCAGAAGTACAGTCTCCGGATCATTCATCGGGATGTAATACTCATAGCGAAGATTTCCGTCCTCCGCGCGGATCAGGTCCGCCGTCCCGCTCTGCTCCATCTCCTGCGCAAATTTAGCCGCGTTTCCGTTTACGCCTGTGTACCGAAGATTCACTACAATACTCATGATGCCTCCTTTTCTTTATGCTAATCCTTCTCCGTTGCTGCCGATGACTTTATTGTACCAGAAAAGACTTGGGTTATTTACCGTTGGCCGCCAAATGCATCTTCGTGCAAGCACGAGATGCGCCTCCCCGCTTATCGCAAATAATAAACCCCGGAACGCCCTTAAATAACGGCTTTCCGGGATTCCTGAAATGGAGACGGTGGGACTTGAAGCCATTGGAAGAAAGGGAAAATCCTTTGTTTACGGCACTTTTCCGGATTAAGGTAAGTCACCCCGGAATCTCCCGTGCTGCCATTCCGGACTATTTTTTGTCTATAAAACCCTGACCTGAGAAACACTCGGGTCGGGGTTTATTATTGCCAGCCAATTCCTGTCGAAGATACGAAACATCAAAATGCATAATAACCGAATCAGATTGACGAGGGGGTGTTACTGTGAATCGAACCTTAGTTTTTGATTATTTTTATGGAATGCAGGCGGATGCCTACACTTTTTACCGGATTCCGAAAGTGTTGTTTTCCGATCCGTACTTCAAAAAACTTTCCTGCGAGGCGAAGGTCCTTTACGGTCTTCTGCTGGATCGGATGTCGTTGTCTGTTAAGAATAAATGGTTCGACGAACAGGGGCGAGTGTATATCCTTTTCAAGGTCGAAGATGTCTGTGAACACATGGGATGCTGCAAGCAGACCGCCATCAAGCTTTTTGCAGAACTGGATTCACAGAAGGGAATCGGGCTGATCGAGAAGAAAAGGCTGGGCCTCGGAAAAGCGAATGTTATCTATGTGAAGAACTTTATGCTGCGGGAAGAAATGGCAGAAGCACCGGAAACCCCCGTAAATACGCAGAAGTCTAAAAATCATACTTCTGGAAATCCAAATAATAGACTTCAGGAAGTACAGGTTTTAGACTTCAAGAATTCTAAAACATCGACTTCAGGAAGTTCAGAAATCATCCCTCAGGAAGTCCAGATTTCAGACTGTAATAATACTGATAAGAATAATACTGATTCTAACGAGACTGAAAATAGCAATATCTCATCTGATCGATCGATCCGGGATGGAAGCAAGGAATCTGATGCGGATGGAGCGGTGAATTACTATGCTTATCAGGATCTGATCAAGGAGAATATCGATTACAGTGCTTTGTGCATGGCACATTCGGCAGAAGATGTCGACGGAATCGTCGCACTGATGACAGATACAGTATGCTCGTCACGGCGCAAGATCGTCATTGGCGGTGAATTTATGCCCGCAGCGGTTGTAAGGAGCAGGCTGCTCAGCTTGGACTATTCGCATATCGAATACGTCCTGGGGTGCATGAGCAGGACTACTACGAAGATCAACAATATCAAGCATTACCTGCTGACCACCCTGTATAATGCGCCGGTCACCATCGGCCATTATTATACTGCGGAGGCAAACTATGATATGTATGGCTGTGCGCAAGAAGCTTATGCTGCGGATTGAAGATAATATGTCCTTGAAAGTCGCGTCAAAATACTAAGGGAGGTAAACATGGCAAGCACATTAATACAGTTTAGGATTGAAAAGGACGAGAAACAGCGATCTTCACAGATCCTTGAAACGATGGGGCTTTCGCTGCCTGCATATCTCAGAATCTGTATGATCAGGCTTAATAAAGAAAAAGGTATTCCCTTTAGCATGAAACTTGATGACAGGATACCAGAGGAAGGAACAGGCATTGAGCTCCCATCTTAATATATACTTCGCCGTTGCTTTTTCGTTAGAAAATATGCATACTTTTTCTAACGAAAGGCGTAAAAAAATGAAGCGTGAAAAGTATCAGACATTTATAAACAAAAGAATCATGGAAATGCCGCCCGGCAGTGTTTTTGTGACATCCGATTTTGCAGATATAGCACCTTCTTCTGCAATCAATATGTCTCTTTCGCGTCTGGAAGCTTCCGGAAGTATTCGGCGGATATTACGCGGAATTTATGATAAACCTCGTTTCAGCAAATTATTGAATGAACCTGTTGCGCCTGATCCTTCTAAGGTAGCATATGCCATTGCAAGAAAAAACCGATGGTCTATCATACCCATGGGAGACACAGCTTTGAATATCCTGCGTTTATCTACACAAGTGCCAGCAGTATGGCAGTACGTAAGTGATGGCCCATATAAAGAATACAGCTATGATAATGTTCATATTTTATTCCGCAGGACATCGAATAAAGAAGCAACTGGTTACTCTTACATTACCGGATTAGTAATACAAGGCCTCAGGGCGCTGGGAAGAGAACATGTCAGCGAGACTGTAATCAAATCATTACGTGAACGGCTGTCTCCCGAAGAAAAGAAAGTATTGCTGAATGAGGCTCAAGGAACCACTGCGTGGATTTTTGATTATATAAAAGAAATTTGTAAGGAGCACGAAGTATGATTAGGATTGCATCCCTTTCAAAAGGGGAACGGCAATTGTAGAAAAGGATTTTTGGGTATGTTATATGTTGGATTATCTTTTCCACCGCTGCGAATGGAGAGACAGGATTGTTTTCAAAGGTGGAACCAGCCTGTCTAAAGCATATCATCAGAAAAGAAGACGATCGCGTTACTGGATGAATCCTTTGTTCCGATGCTGCAAACGGAAGTCTCTGCTGAAAACGGCGAGCCCACTGTGAATTTCGCCTATCCGCAGATTTTTTCTCATCCAGACACCGTGATCCGCACTGCAGTTCCTGAAAGAACGTTTTGGGAAAAAATCACCATTCTTCACAGAGAAGCGAACCGCGTACGTGGAGAGTTTCCCCAGAGATATTCAAGACACTATTATGACTTGTTCCAGATGTCCAGGAGTGTGGTAGAATCCAATGCTTTTCAAGAGTTGGATTTATTGAAAGATGTGGTGGCTTTCAAAATGAAGTTTTACAGATGTCCGTGGGCAAAATACGAAGAAGCCGTTCCCGGGACAATCAAGCTGATTCCTCCGGAGAAATCTTTCTCAGAATTGCAAGATGACTATGGTAGGATGAAAAATATGATTTATGGTTCGGTTCCGTCGTTTGAACAGATAATGACGGGAATAAGAGAGCTCGAGCAAGAAATAAATCAGTTGTAGGATGAAAGAATACTTAGCGAAAAAGGGCTTGTGATTTGAAAACAAGCCCTTCTGAATATGTTCTTCCTCATAGTTTTCCCTAATGATCATATATCTATACCTGTGCTCCAAGGATAATGACGCCCATCAGCACGACAAGCGCTGTCACGCCCTTCACCGCTCGTACGCGCGTACTGCCTCGAGGAGAAACTCGGGACTCCCGCGCATATCTACTACAAGTTCGAGGGCAACAACACAAGCGGCAGTCACAAGCTCAATTCCGCCGTTCCGCAGGCCTATTATGTCAAAAAACAGGGCCTCAAAGGCGTGACCACCGAGACCGGAGCAGGCCAGTGGGGTACGGCGCTTTCTATGGCGTGTTCCTATTTTGACCTCGACTGCAAGGTGTTCATGGTCAAGGTCAGCTATGAGCAGAAGCCGTTCCGCCGCGAAGCGGCCGCAAGATCCTCGCTGATCACCCCGGCACGACCGGTTCCCTCGGCTGTGCGATCTCCGAAGCCGTGGAAGTCGCGGTCACCAACCCCGGTTATCGCTATGTTCTGGGATCCGTCCTCAATCAGGTCCTGCTGCACCAGTCCGTCATCGGTCTCGAGACCAAAGCAGCGCTCGACAAGTACGGCGTCAAGGCCGACATGATCATTGGCTGCGCAGGCGGCGGCTCCAACCTCGGCGGCCTGATCGCTCCGTTCATGGGCGAGAAGCTCCGCGGCGAGGCGGACTACCGCATCATCGCTGTCGAGCCGGCCTCCTGCCCGAGCTTCACACGCGGTGTCTACGCATACGATTTCTGCGACACCGGTATGGTATGCCCGCTCGCCAAGATGTACACACTCGGCAGCGACTTCATCCCCGCACCGAACCATGCTGGCGGCCTTCGCTACCACGGCATGAGCCCCGTGCTCTCACAGCTGTACGACGACGGCCTGATGGAAGCGGTCTCCGTGAAACAGACCGACGTCTTCGAAGCGGCGGAGATGTTCGCGCGCGTCGAGGGCATCCTTCCCGCACCCGAGAGTTCCCACGCGATCCGCGTCGCGATCGACGAGGCCCTCAAATGCAAAGAGACCGGCGAAGCGAAGAACATTGTCTTCGGCCTCACCGGTACCGGATACTTCGATATGGTCGCTTACGAGAAATATCACGATGGCCAGATGACCGACTACATCCCTACGGACGAAGAGCTCGCCGTTTTCCGCGCGAAGCTGCCGCAGATGTAAAGGCTTTATGTGGTGTTAGCCATAGGTGTGCCAAAGAGGTAGCCCCCCTGACACGGTCCTATAAAGGAATTCTTAGTTAGTAGACAACACACAACGATACCCCCTTTTAATTCATACCCTTAAAAAAAAGCGCTCCTTCCCCCGGAGCGCTTTTTTTCCTCTGTTTTTCATTTCAATGTGCCATCAAGAACAGCGGAATCTGCAGGAGCAGTATAAAACCGATCAGGATGATAAAATAATATTTTTGTCCACAATGAATCCTCCCTGTGCCGAATTTCTTATTCATCATTATAGCGAAAAAAGGCTGTCAGAGGCAAGATATCGTCCTTGGCCAATCTCAGTTACTCCGATTTTTTCGGATGTATTTCTCAGTCCATCGTAAACACTGCGATGCTGTAACCGGGTAATGTCAGCACACCGTCATCGTAAGTGATGTTCTCTTCGCCGGTGTTCAGCACCGCTGCCAACGTAAGGTTATTGTCAGCGCTGCCATCAGCCCCGCCGGCTGCTGAGGCTTCCCCCGAAATCTCTTTCACCGCCGTATCCGCGCGCAGGTTCATCACGATCAGCAGATCGCCGTCCGATGCGCTGTTCGCGGTGCCGCTCTCTCTGCTTCTCCTTATGAACGCCGCCACATTGCTGTCACTGAGGGAATCAACGCTCTCCGTCAGCCCCCTGGCGATCGCGGGAAACGCATTCCGCACGCGGATTACCTCTCTGAACCACGTCCATATCGACAGGTCGTCCTTCATCTGTTCCGCGGCTGAAGGGAACTTCATCGGAATTTCATCCTTGTCCGGCGGTCCGGCGCATATATCCGGGTCATCCGCATCGTCGCTCCAGTACATCGGAAGGCGCTTGTTCTCGTCTTTGCCGGCGCCTTTCATGCCAATCTCCTCGCCATAATAGACAAACGAGTTGCCGGTCATGAACAGGCTCATCGCGTAGGCCATTTTCGTGACAGGGCCTTCATCCGCGCTATAAAACCCCGCGCTTCTGGCCGTATCGTGATTCGTATAGAACGGCGCATCTACATAGTCCGGATTCGCGCTGCTATATGCTTCCTGCGCCAACAGCATTCCTTTGACGTAATCGGAAGCTGCATACGTGCCGTTCACGATGTTGACGATGAATCCGTTGTTGTTCGAGAACGGAAAATCGAACAGCGAATCGATCCCGCTCCCGTAGAGCAGCGCGATCTCGTTCCGGTCTGTCCACGCTTCCCCGACCAAATAGCAATCGGCCTTAATACTCCGCCCCGTCTCCGTAAGGAATCTCAGGAACTCTGTGTTGGCATCCGGATTTCCTGTATAGTAGTATGTCACCGCATCCAGCCGGAATCCGTCAACGCCTTTGCCAAGCCAGAAAGCCATGATATCCCGGATCTCTCCTCTTACGGCCTCGCTCGAAAGGTTCAGATCAGGCATCTCCGACCAGAATCTTGCCTCATAGTACCACTCGGTGCCTTCTAAATGTGCATACCCGTCCGACGGCTGCCTGGTGAAATTATAATAGTCGTAATACTTGCAATAGGACGTATCGGGTTCCCATCCGGAAGGGAGTTCGTGCAGATAATCCGATGCTGCCTTGAACCAGGCATTGTCATCCGAAGTGTGGTTCAGCACAAGATCCATGTACACGCGGATGCCCCGGTCGTGGCACTCTTGGAGCAGGGCTTCATAGTCCTCTAATGTGCCGTACACCGGATCGATCGCATAGTAGTCGTCCACATCATATTTGTGATATGTCGACGATGGATGCACAGGGGTCAGCCAAATCGCGTCAAATCCGAGGTCCTGAATGTAGTCCAGTTTGGAACGGATGCCATTCAGGTCGCCGATCCCGTCTCCGTTCGAATCGCAGAACGAATAGACAAAGATCTCATACGTCGTGCGGTATTTATCATCTCTGTCCACCCGCGTCAGGTCCTTGTTGAAATCCAGCATCTGGACAGCAGAAACAGCGGGCTGTCCGCCCGCTGTCTGATCTGTATTTGGATCTTTGCCGCATCCTGTAATACACAGCATTGCGCAAAGGATCATGCATATTGCTCTCTGTAATTTTCTCATCCCTTGACTGCTCCTGACATGCCTTCGACATAGAACCTCTGCAGGTAGAGGAACAGGATGGCGATCGGCAGTGAGATCAGTACCGCGCCTGCTGCGAAGCAGGTGTACCACTGATAGATGTACTCCTTCTGCAGCATGTTCCACAGGCCGATAGCGACCGTGAACTGGTCGGCATTCGCCCTGCACAGCACCTTCGCGAAGATGAAGTCCACCCACGGCGCGATAAACGAGGTCATGATGGTATAGATGACGATCGGCTTGGACAGCGGCATTGTGATCTTGGTAAAGATCTGCCACTGTGTTGCGCCGTCGATGACCGCCGCTTCATCGATCGCTTTGGGTATCGTGTCAAAAAAGCCCTTCGATATCTGGAATCCCAGACCGGTGCAAGCGCTGTAGACGATGATCAGACCAATCCTTATGGAAGAGCCTTCCGTAAGTCCCATGGCCTTCAAAATGAAGTACTGCGCGATCATTGTCATGAATCCCGGGAACAGGCCCAGGATCATCGCGATGTTCATATACGGTTTACGGAATTTGAAACGCATCCGGCTGAGCGAATACGACACAGACAGCACGAACGATGTGCTGATGCAGCAGCTGCAGATGGCGATGATCAGCGTGTTTTTGAACATCCGCGGGAAGTTCAGGACGTTCCTGTCCGTAAGGAGCTTCACATAATTGTTCAGCGTGTATGCCTTGGGCAGGAATGTCGATCCACACGATGGGCATCACCCAGATCAGCGCCAGTACAGCCAAAAGGACATGCACGAGAAAATTTACGATCCTCTTGCGGGGACTCCGCTTGTTTTCTTTTAACTGCTTTTCCATTACATGAACGCCTCCTCGTTTTTATAGGAACTGGAGTTCCTGTAGGTGGTCAGCGTGATGATCGTCAGTATGACGAAGGTCATGATACCGATAACAGCACCGAGGTTATAGTACTGCTGATCGATGGTCAGCTTGTACAGCCAGGTTACCAACAGATCCGTCTGACCTGCGGTATCGCCCACGTACGTAGGACCACCGCCTGACAGCAGGTAGATGATATTAAAGTTGTTGATATTGCCTACGAAGCTTGCGATCAGGTACGGCGTCGTAACGAACAGCATGTAAGGCAGCGTTATTTTGAAGAATATCGTTGCGGGGCCTGCGCCGTCCATTTTGGCGGCCTCATAGATGTCCTCGGGAATATTCTGCAAAATACCGGTCACCTGCAGCATCGTATACGGGATGCCGACCCACAGGTTGATCACGATGATCGTGACCCTCGCGAGCATCGCGTTCGTCCAGAACGGGATCGATTCGCTGATGAGCCCGAGGTTCTTAAGGAGCACGTTGACCGCGCCGGAAGGCTGCAGCATGATGTTCATGATCATCAGCGATACGAACTGGGGAACCGCGATCGAGAGGACGAAGCAGAATCTCCAGAATCCCTTGAACCTGGTGTCCTTGCGATTGATGATCATCGCGAGGATCGTGCCGAGGATGTAGTTCAGGAACGTCGCGAAGATCGCCCACACGATCGTCCATGCGAGTACGTGCCAGAACTGCCGGCCGATATTGCCGTTCATGTTCAGCACCCTCATAAACTGGTGCACGCCGTCCCAGTCAAACAGGACCAGATGCTCGTCCTCCTTGGAATACGTCGTGAACGCCATCGTGATCATGTAGACCAGCGGGACGATATTAAAGACCAGAATGCCGATGCAGGGAAGTGTCATCAGCGTAATATGAAGGTTCCCGTCGAGCAGGTTCTTCACATCCTGTCTGAGGTTCGGAATCGCTTCCCCTTTTTTCATCTCTTTCTGAAGCTTGTAAGAATGCAGCAGCTGCAAGACCCAGAGCCCTATGAATCCTGCGACCACAAAGCAGGTGATCACGCCAAAAAGCAGGATCTGCTGTGAGTTGTCGCCTGCCGCGTATTCATAGATCTGTTTGGCTTCATTCCAGACTTTGCCCTGGACTTCCGTGCCGAGGCTCGGGAGCATGCTCAGGTTGTGGAAGCCCTGGCTGATCATAAAGACCCAGAAAGCGATCTCCAGAAGAAGCACCACGGCGCCTTTTATGATCTGCTTATGCCCTGCGATTCCTGCTCCCATTACCACCGCGGATAGTTTTGTTAACAAATCACCGTTGATCAATGCATTTTTCACGGTGATGCGATCCTCAATCATAACATACCTCCGTTGACAGGGTTATCTAAGTAAACCAAGGGGTCAGCCCCCTGGTTCACTCTGTTGAAATCGGTCCGATTCTGTGTTTTGACCCTGAGGGCCGAAGGGACAGTACCCGGGGCCCCTTTAGGGGTCTTTACTGAACTGCGGAAGTGTTCATGGAGGTGTTCATGGCCTCGGTCTTGTCTGCTGCGTTGTCATGCGTAACAGTGCCGGCCACAAGTTCTTTGCCCATGGATTCCGC
>CACYPS010000108.1 GCA_902776305.1 uncultured Lachnospiraceae bacterium
TTTCTATTCACTTTTCAGATGAAAGCAGGAAGCTTCGCAAACATAGTAACTATGCGGCTTTCAGCCGCGTTCACCGCAACGCGGTGAATAATTCAGGGTTATGAATTCCCCTTGTCAACTTTACACAAAAATGCACTACCGGTGCTCTCCGATTAACTTTTCCATCCATACCATGTCATACCATCGGCCAAACTTATAACCGCACTTGTGAAATACGCCCACCTTCGAGAAGCCCATGTGCTCATGAAACTCAGCGCTGTTTTTTGTCAGGTACTCATCTTCAACATCCGTATACGCAATGCAGGCATACATGTTCTGAATTCCCATTGCTTTCAGCTTTTCTTCCAACGCCTCATAGAGCATACGTCCCAGACCGCTTTTTCGTGAATCATGTGCGATATAGATCGTTGTTTCTGCGGACCAGTCATACGCCGCCCTGTCCTTGAAAACTCCGGCATAGGCGTAGCCCTCTATGCGCCCATCCACCTCAACAACCAGATAAGGATACCGTTTCATTGTATGTTCGATTCTGGCAGTGAACTCCTCTAACGATGGCGTTTCATACTCAAAGGTGATGGCAGTATTTCGCACGTAATAGTCGTATATTTCCAAAAGGCGATCTGCGTCTGATGTTTTAGCGTTACGGATTTCTATCATGTTTCCTCCTCCGGTGCCTGATCATGAAACGACACGCCTCCCAGCAGACCAGACAGGTTATTTTCCGCATTTCCCTGAAAAGCCCTCTTCCGGTTTATCCTGAACGGCTCTTTTTCTGTCAACAGATACCTGGGATGGGAGAAAAATGAACGGTGGTACCGGTATCAGAAGATTCTCGAGAGGTTTATTCATGCAGGAGTAGAAAGAATATTCCTAGATCGTCCATAACCCGGCAATCAAAAGGGCTGGCAGCAGATTTGCCACCCGGATTTTCTTTCCAAAAAACAAATTGATCCCGACGCAAAATATCAGAATTGATCCGATATACGAGATATTGTTGATGACAGCATCTGTCATCAACGACCGCATCAGCGAACTGAGCAGTGTCATCGTGCCTTGAACGATTCCGACTGGAATCGCGGAGAAACCGCACCCCTTTCCCATCGAGGCCGCCATCACCAGAACGATGACAAAATCCAGCACGCCCTTGGCAAACAGGATCGCGTGGTTTGCAAACAGTCCGTCCTCAATAGAGCCTACGATTGCCATTGCACCGATGCAGACCGTCAGTGATGCCGTGACAAAGGCATCTACAAACTGCGCATCCTTTGTATTGCCCGTCTTCTTCCGCAGCCACTCGCCCAGTCGCTCGAACCCGCGCTCCAGGTTCAAAATCTCTCCAATCACGCCGCCGATGGCCAGGCTGCCGATCATCATCATCGTTCCGGTCGTGTCGAACCGGCCTTCTGAAAACGTCAGCATTTTGGCGAGTGTGCCTCCGATTCCAAGAAAAATCACCGCGACCGCATTAGCGCTCATCAGTGTCTGTCTGACCCGCTCCGGCACCCGGCTCCCGACCGTACAGCCCAGTATCCCGCCAGCGATAATGGCTGCCACATTAAATATTGTTCCAAGACCCGGCATCCTGACTCCTCACATCAATTGACCGTTCATTCTTTTCAGCTTCAGCGTTCAGGCAGACTTGTCCCTGTCCAAAGGCTCTTCCGCAGCGGAAGGGAGCGTGTTTTCCGACATGTCTTTCTTCTCGTTCTTGATCTCCCAGTGAATCAGGAAGGTCAGCATTGCGCGGAGCACGATGATCGCCCCGAGTATGCCAAGCTCAGACCATTCGCGGACGACTACCGTTCTCAGAACCTCACCGCCCATCTTGAATTCCAGGGCGAGCGCAATGCCCTGCGCGAGGTCGAGACGAATATTTTTGCGATCACGCCGTGCCCATCGAACAAACGCCCGGACTGCGGAAGTCACCAGAACGACAATTCCGAAGAACTCGAGAAGGCTCGTGCACACCTCAACAATATCGTACATATATGTTTCAAGTTCAGATAGGAATATTTCCATACCCGTTTCCTCCGGAGCAGATCACGACCGACAATTTCGTCCATCAATGTGATTGTAACATACTTGATGCTTCCCCAGAACTCTGCCTGGATAGTTCTCCGCTGGCGGACGAATGCAAATATTAACCTGGACTTTTGAACGACGGCATGGCATAGTTAGATATGGCTTACTTTTTACATTCTATCCGTTCCGAAGTTTTTCTTGACTATCAAGGAGTCTCTCAGTCGTTTCTTCCGTCTCTATGGCAGGGGAAATTTCGATGAACCCTTGAAAGGGCTCTCCGGGGAAAGCATGCGGAAGTCCATAGATGTCCTTGCCAATTAGAGACGCCGTTTACTTAGTTCCTGCCCGATCTGATAAGCATTCTCCAAATCCTTAGGGAAATTCTTCTCATGTGATAATTTCTTTTTGCTTTCATCAAAGCTTGCCATATTGAACTTCGAATAATCCGATACCTGCAAAGTATCGTAACAAGGATACAGGATTACCTTATCCCCCAGCATTTCCCATTCTTTGGCATACTCCTCAAATTTTGCTTTATATAGACGATCATAGAACTCTTTTGTAGCGTTCATGCTGACGAACAACCCGACGCTTACTTTTCCCTTAAAGTAGTGTCTGCTGATTAACTAAATATAGTGATAAAATATGGATTTTATCATCATATATGTTATAATAAATGCAAAGATATTTTAACTATTGCTGTTT
>CACYPS010000109.1 GCA_902776305.1 uncultured Lachnospiraceae bacterium
TCCGTCAGCGGCTTGAGTGGCCAAATATTCATCGCAAATGCATAATGATCAAGAAATAGTCACTTTGAAATTTGAGCACGGATTATTCAGCTGACACTAGGTACGAATCCGGTTCTCATATTTAAGAATCTTGCAAAGAAGGAATATGTCAGTATTAATGGGCCTGAACACCATATATTAGATGGTGCAAGTTTGCTTATGGCGTATAAAAATGCAGGTGGAGAAATTGATATAGATCAGGCGCTGGACAGGTTAATGGCAGAGGGACTTAGAATGCCTGGAGCAATGTGTGGTTTATGGGGAATCTGCGGGGCAATTACATCTATAGGTGCCGCACTTGCAATCATCGATGGAACCGGCCCGCTTTCGACAGACGGGACATGGGGGAGTCATATGCAGTTTACATCAAAAGCAATCGGTGAACTGGGGATCATAAACGGACCAAGATGTTGTAAGAGAGATGCCATGATAGCATTTAAAAATGGTGTTGATTATGTGAATGCTCATTATGATGTAACATTGCAATATGAGCAAATGAAATGCGAATTCACAGAATTGAACGAACAATGTATCAAAGACAGGTGCCCTTTTTATGCGCATTCTTTTCAGCAGGAATACTGATGTGATCTTTACAATCTGCAATAGAAAAATGAATGAAGGGTTCACATCCGTTTAAAAGAAGAACATTCAGACCTTAGTCTGAACCTGGTGAGGAGGATGACATGAAGTATGAACAAAAGGTCATGTTGAAAAATGGAAAAGAAGCCCTCATCCGAAATTGCACGGGGGCGGACGGGAGTGCCGTATTAGATGTGTTTACGCTTGCCCATGAACAGACCGATTATCTGCTGAGCTATCCGGATGAAAAAAGCTTTGACGCGGAGCAGGAGGCAGGCGATCTGGAAGAAAAGATGAACAGTCCGGACGAGATAGAGCTTGCAGCCATCATTGATGGGAAGATTGCGGGGATCGCAGGAATTGGGGCTGTCGGAAGAAAGTATAAGGTCAGGCATCGGGCTGATTTTGGCATCAGTGTGCTGAAGGAATACTGGGGACTTGGTCTGGGGAGAATCCTTACGAAGGCTTGTATTCAATGTGCCCGGGAGGCCGGCTATCAGCAGCTGGAACTGAATGTAGTGGGAGAGAACGAAAGGGCGGTCTCCTTGTATCGAAGTGTGGGATTTCAGGAATTCGGACGGAATCCCAGAGGGTTCAATTCGAGGTTTTCGGGCTATCAGGAGCTTGTGTATATGCTTCTGGAGCTTAACAATATATAAGCTCAATCATTGAGGAGGATAAAAAGATGGCACTGAATCCCAAAAGTCTTTTAAAGGCAAAAGAGAGGCTTCATATTTTCAGAGAGCAGCATCCGAAGATCGTCAGTTTCGGGAAGACGTTGAATGAGCATGCGATTCAGCCTGGGACGATCTTTGAGATCACTGCAACGACACCTGAGGGGAAGAGCTATACTGCAAGTATGAGGCTGACACCCGAGGATGTGGAGTCGCTTCGGCTTTTCGTGAAATAAACCAACAGGAAGGTCTGACGCCGGCGTATCACAGACTGGGCGGGTGACAAATTTGTCACCTGTCCAGTCATTTTTATGTCATTTCTCCATGCTAGACTGTAGCTGTAAAAAAGAGAGCAGAAGGAAAACAGACAAGGCTCGGAACGATACCTGGAAATAGGAGAGACAATCAGAGCAGGGGATCGAGCTCTGGATTGCCCCTGTTTTATTAGGCAACGTATTATATGGTAGAGGTTAGAGAACAATTTTCGTGGGTAGGATAGAATACTATGAAGAATGACAAACTTCGTATCTTATTTATAGGAAACAGCCATACATATTTTAATGATATGCCTGCGATGGTTGCCAGACGCTTTCGTGAAGATGGGTTTGACTGTGAGGTTACGATGATTGCTCACGGCGGCTGGTTTCTTGAGCAGCATGTGCAAGAGCCGGATGTCCGTTTCAACATACTTTACGGTCATTATGATTATGTGGTACTGCAAGAGCATTCTCATCCGATGGCAGGGGAAGATAAATTCCTGCAGGCGGCGCAGACACTTAATAGGTGGATTCGCGAAGCTGGATGCATCCCTGTCATCTATATGACCTGGGCAAAGAAGGATGAGGAGAGCGAACAGGCTCATATGACCGAGGTACATCAGAGGGTAGCTAAAAGCATCAATGCTCTGCTGGCACCGGTCGGCGAATACTGGTGGGGTTATATGCGCAGCTGGCCCAATATTGAGATGTACAATGAAGACGGTGCGCATGCATCAAAGCACGGATCAGAATTTGCGGCAAAATATATCTGGGACGCAATCTACCATGACCTGCATCAAAAGGGAAAGATAGACTGATGACGCGGAAGCTGCAAAAAAGTATGAGTATCTGAGCACCGTCATTGAAGAATAACAGGTCATTCTTACAAACAATGGACTGTTTCCTCACTGATCTGGAAACCCTATGAGACATGTGAAGCAGGATTGATTTTATCACCGGAGCACCGCTATATGGTGTTCCGGTTTTTTATAGTATCTATCAGACGTGATTATTCTACTCCGTCATCCGGAAGGGGCGAAACGTCACTTTGATAGACCTTCTGGAAGAAGATCAGTGACAGAATGAAGGAAGCGATTTCCGCAATGAAGAAGCACCACCAGACGTTGTTGACGTTTCCGGTCTTTGAGAGAAGCCAGGCGG
>CACYPS010000110.1 GCA_902776305.1 uncultured Lachnospiraceae bacterium
ATCCTCCATGCTGAACATGAGATCATCAGCATCGAAAAAATCGACTTCCTGAAAATTCCGGCACAGCTCCTTCAGGACTCTTTTCTGAAGCAGTTCAATACATTTTCCGATATCCCTCGAGCGGCTGACAAAATCAATCATATTGATCCGAACCACGTTGAACCGATTCAGGTACCGGTCCCAGCCGCTTTGCGTTCTGCCAGCAGATTCTTCTGCCTGTCGCTTAGCAGCATCGTCAAGGCTGCCCGCAACTTCGAAACGATCCGATGAGCGCTGTCCAGGGTGTTTTGCAAAGTCCTTTGCGACAGCCATTCCCTCAAACAGCTCTTTCGACGCTGCTGTCTTATCATAAAATGCACAGATCATATTGGCCGCCATTGTTTTACCGAATCGCCTCGGTCTTGAAACCGCTACATACTTCTGTTCGGTATTGATGACGGCGTTCAGACAGGACAGCATGCCGGTCTTATCCACATAAATGCGGGAATGTACCGCCCGCTCAAACTGTTCTTTCCCGGGGTTCAGGTATGTTCCCATTTGCCGGCCTCCTTTTTCGAATTATTCCTCTCCTATGCTGATTATTACCTGCAAGGGCATTACATTTTCTTCACCCTCGCCTGCTTCTTATAGAACGCCACGCCGTAGCAGAGAATCTGCCTGTACCCGTACAGGCCTTCCGCATATCGCTCTTTTGCGATCTGCCGGAGCGCCTCGTCACAGTCCCGTTCCAGATCCGCCTCTTTCTTAGAGTGCTTTGCCTCTACTACAATAGCGCGGCGGTGATTTCTATCTTTCAATAGGATATCCGGCCGTCCAAGCCCCTTTTCTTTGTTGGACTCCACCTCATATCCGAGCCCTGTAAAGATCCCGGCGAGAAAAGCGTGATAATAGTCCTCATGATAATCATTGTAGCTGATCGTCTTCCACAAAAGCTCCGAAATCGCACTTTCAGCGCCTTCCGCGTCTCCGTCCCAGAAAGCCTCCATCATGGTCTTCTGCAGACCATTGTCGATCGTGTTCCTGAAGAGAGTCACAACAGTGTCTTCAAATAAAGTGGCAATCTCTCTGTTGGGAATCCGAAGGCTCACCGTCTCCCCTTCTTCCTCCGGATCTGCTTTCGTTATGTAGCCTGTCATCAGAAGGAGGCTCCACAGATTATCCTCGGAAGAATGAATGGCGTCATATGTCAGTTCGTCCGAGATGGTCTGAGTAATCGTGCCATTGTTCAGAAGTGTTTCAAATTTTCCCTGAACCTCGAAATCCGTTCGTTTGACAAATGTAAGCAGGATCCCGTTATGGCTCGAATTCCTCCAATAGTTCTTCGGTCTGGCGTCCGGACGCTTCTTCAATGCCGAGAGATAATTGACGACATCCCACGGACAGTAAAGGCTGCTGCTTCCGAAGACATACCCGTCATACCATTCCCTGATGATTTCTTCCTTGACGGTGCGGTCTGCGGCTGCCAGAATATCCTTCACTTCCCTTTCCGTAAAGCCAAAGTATTCCGAGAAATCCTCGTCCAGTACCGAGTAGGAAGCAAAATTGTTTGTTCCCGTGAAAATGCTCTCCTTTGCAATCTTAAGGCATCCCGTGATGACCGCAAATTTCAGGAATTCGTTGTCCTTAAGCGAGGTACTCATGATTCCGCGCATCACATCAAGCATTTTTGCGTAGTACCTGTTCTCCGATGTATCCTTCTCGCTTGCACGCGCGAGAGGCACGTCATACTCGTCTATAAGGAGAATAACAGATTTTCCATAAACGGCATGCATCATGCGCATTAAGATCTTAAAGGAATTCTTGATTTCATCTTCCGTAGCTGTTTTCGCTTTAAGTCTCTCATAGACAGCAGTATCGTTTTTGTCAACAGCAGTATTGCACAGTACCGGTGCCAGCTCGATACATACGTCTGCGAGTCGGGTTTGCAGCATTTTATATGCTCCTTCGAAATCCTCCCCCTCAACATCCTTAAATGAGATAAAGAGTATAGGATACTGATTCATCCAGGACTTACAGAACTCTTCTCTCCGCGCTACGGCAAGCCCTTCAAAGAGGGCGCTGCTTTCCTTCCTTATATTAAAGAAGTTCTCCATCATACTCATCATGAGCGTCTTACCGAACCGTCTCGGCCTGGTAAACCGTGACACTTTATTATTCGTATCATGGACAAGTTCATAGAGAATCTCTGTTTTGTCAACATAGTAAGCATTTTCATTGCGGAGAGCAGCAAAGTCCGCTTCCCCGACGCAGATCTTAAATGCCATATTTATACCTCACGTTTTTAAGTAGCAGCGTCTCGCGTTGTACCTTTTTTATTTGCAGGTATCTCATAATTCTGATTTTCGCCATCTTGCTGATCATTGAAGCCTCGGCGTTCTTGCCGCGATGTGCGGAGCGCGTAAAAGCATTCCGCCGCGCACGTCTACGATCCTCATGGCGTGAAGGTTCATTGTGCGATGGAGTACAAACCTTTACGCCCTCCCTATCCTGCAGCTATGGTGTTTATATCCCCGGCTCCCGCTTGCCACTTCCTTATCGTAATCTATCGCCACAAGGATTATATTCCCCCTGTACTTCTCCAGCGAATCCGGATACCGCCGATCCAGGATCTGCGTCATAGCCGTCTCCGCATCCTTA
>CACYPS010000111.1 GCA_902776305.1 uncultured Lachnospiraceae bacterium
AAGAATATCGGAAAATAAAGTTACAAAGCCGGTCACATTGGCCGGCTATTTCATATGCAAATCCTGCATATATGATCAGATGCTCCATTCATGATCTTAATCACGGATAGGATGTATACGATAGTAGACATTTGTGTGTGCAAGGACTTCTATCTCGCCGACCGGCTGATGCATGACATCGCGCTGGCGCTGATGGCCACCCAGACCCAGACCACGGAGGTGCTGGACACTTTCCCTACGATTGCGGCGGTGCAGGAAGCGGAGCAGATTCTGGCGGAGGCGGAGAATCCGGAAGTGACGATTCCGCAGGAAGCCTGACCCTGCCGGAATACATCTACGCCACCTACAACGAGCTGCTGAAGAACGGCTGGCGGATGAATGAAATTGACGAGATGGACATGTTGGGCTTCCTGCGCCTGCGGGCGTGGGATGCCACACGGGAGCAGGAAAAGAAAAGCCCCGGCAGCGCTTCATTGATGAAGTCTGGCCGGGCGTGAAACCGGGATGATGCAGACCGAAAAACTGGAATTTGTCAAGCCTATTTAAACCCACTCAAAATTCTCTTTTCCAGCTCCAATCTCAAAATGATATTTCACAAGGCCAAGATTAGCTCCGGCAAAGATACCTCCTTCGCAGGTTATAGCAACTCTATTTCCATCACCAATGATATTAAACGGCTGTCTGTTGAGTGCCGTCGGTGCAAGAAGTGCTGCCGTGATCCCATCCTTAAACCATTTAGGAGTTTCTCCAATGTAAGAGCTCACTTCTTCAGGCTTTTTAGATTTATGCGGAATGCCTTGTGTAGCACCATATCCGATAGCAACAACACCTATCACCTTATCATCAGGTGAAACCTGCGATTGAATACCACGATTGAATGTGCCACCGACCCACCATGTATTTAAGCCAAGTGTCTGTGCAAAGAGCATAATATCCGCACTGGCATACCCAAGTTTTTCACTGAGATCATCTGCTTCTTTGCCGGCAAGAATAATATAATTCCTAACGCCCTTAGCAAGAATCAACCTTACGACCGTCGAGAAAGCTGACTTATCTTCGGTTATCAGCTTCATTTCAATCCCATGATCGTTGTTAAGCTTCCTGATTCTATCATTAAGTGTCTCAACTATGTCTGCGGGAATCGGTTTATCCAAATATTTTCGGACCATGTGACGTTCGTGCATTGCCACTTTCATCGTCATTGCCATATATGATCATCTCCTTACGCGTTCTGCCAACTCAGACAGTATTTTTTCAAATGCCGCAAACTCTTCCTTTGATATATCAGCCCCACAGAAATCTATCCATTTCTTTTGAACAGTTTCAATAGTTGTTTTATACTTTTCTGCTTTTGGAGTCAGATAGATACGCTTCGCACGTCTGTCATTTTCATCTACCTTTCGCAACAATATGCCCTTGCTCTCGAGTGTCTGTATGGTACGTGCTGTTGCAGCTTTGTCAATACAGAATTCACGTGCAAGGTCATCCTGTGTCACTCCATCTTGATCATAAAGTGACCCAATGTACATTAATTCAGTAGCAGTAAGCTCAGAATCCGCAAGCTCCCTGTTCAGAAAAACTGTGAATTGCCTATAGATTATACTTAGGTTTTTTCCTATTGTGTTCATTCTAATGATATCTCCTGCTTTCAATTCTGTGACATGCTCCCGCCGCTTTGGCAAATTCATCTCACCGCCTGCAGAGGCAGGAGTTTTCTTTGCGGATTTTTGATAAATTTGCAGCTATCCAATCAGCGATGAATTCCGCGCCTGCCTGATATCCACCCATTTGTGCATGGTGCTGGGCGGTTGACTCCCTATCGAAGCATTTATACTCCTTGCGGCAGTTCGTAAGTGCTTTGTAAAAGATCTCCGCAGAGCCCTTGTTGATTTCCGCTGTACCATCCAGTACAAGCATATCACATTCGATTCTGTCCGCTATATCCCGGTTATCATACTTTCTTAGTTCTTCGATAACCTGTTCCCTGCTTACACCGTGTTTCCATGCGTAGTCGTCCATGAGGCTATATACCATCTTAGGTCTGAGTGGAGACGGCAGCTTCATGACTTTGGTAAATATATCTGCAAAATGTGTTCCCCAATCAATATTACCGGTATCGGTCACACAGAGTTTGATCCTCTTTTCAAAAGCACATGCTCTTGGACTCAGGAATGCTCCGAAGCTGAAGCCCATTATTCCTATTCTTTCAGGATCTATTTCACTGAAATTATCCAATGCATAGTCGATTACCGGAGTTATAACATTTTCAAAATCCGGTCTGAATGGGATTCTCTGAACTCTCAGAACAGCACCCTGCCCCGGGCCATCAAAGCAAAGACAATGTATCCCTCTGTTTAAAAGTTCATCATACATCCATCTTGTATCCTCCGCCCAGGTATCACGTCCTGGAACAAGGATCATTAGTGGCGCCCTTTCACCTGCTGCAGGAGATCTGTAAAAATGGCCCGGCAGTTCGGTTCCCTCATAAGGAATGTTGATTGCAGTACCCGGGTAATCCGAGAGTTTCAGAAATTTCTCATAGCAGTCCGCAGCCTTTTTCGAGTATTGTACTACTCTTGGATCCCCGGCATTGTTATAGCATATGAGTGCTGTTCTCCAATATGTTGCTGCACGCATATACAATGATGCCGCAGAAACCATGCATCTATCATTCTCTTTTAAAACGGCTTCTGCTTCTATCCTCGACGCAAGGCGACTCCACACCCTTATCCATCCTTCTTCGCTGGTATCTGAAAGCTGACAATAGGCCTCCATAACTTCTCCAATATCCGTCATCCTGTATGGCGCAACACCCAGAAGATGCTTGGCCAGGGCATCCATCATAACGTGGTTGCTGAAATGCACTTCATCCCAGTGCGAACCTGGTCTGATCATTGACTTTATTCGCGGCATTCTTCGAACCTCCTCTTTTAAATAGTTGACGCTTCAACTATATCATCGATTAGTTGATGTGTCAACTATTTATCATAACAATATGAGACCCGATGCCGAGGTTTACTCAAACACAATGTTTTCCCTCTGTAACAGATTCATTAGAGAAACCCTCAGCGGAAACGCCGAGGGCTATAAGGTATTCTGTATTCAGTTAGACAAATCCCCCCGACAAATGGGAATTTATAGTGACGTTCCGCGCAGATTTCCCAGCACATGTAAGAAATGCACTGCCAGAAAAACACCTCCCGTTATTGCTAACGGTGTGTTTTGACGCCAAAGACCTATGGCCACATAATACAGCGGTGGCATGATAACGATAAAAAGCATCATCACAAAAATGCTTTGGTGGCCTGTGAAGTACAGTGCCCAGCCAAAATAATTGGCAAGTAGGATAACCATAGCAATCATAAAGAACAGTTTTTCTTTGCCGGTCGTTAATGAAAAAATAATTGCATTCTTGTGGACGACAAAAACCATAAAGGCAATACACAACGATCCAAGGAGCTTCTCGCAAATATTCAGTACAGCCGAAGTCTCTGTCATATTCATAATCGGATTTGTCTCTAGCCGAAAAAGAGGCATCAGCATATAGGGGATTTCTTGAATAGCAAACAGAACAAGCCCCAGAACCCAAAAGCCGACGTATTGATTCCCAAATAATTTAAACCAGCGTACCATTAAATCTCCTCTTCAAATAAGATTACCCACTCAGTATACTCAGAGGATGATAAACCCAAGCTCGCACTGATGCTGGTTTCTCCGTTATTATGGTGTTCTTGTACATATTTCTGTAGTATATCTTTGTCGTTAATTTCAGGAAGTCTATACTTCATTTTTCTCACCTGCAAACTGCGATTTGCCTAATTCAACCCTGTCGCCTTGATTGCTCCCAGACAGTGAATTCTTACTACACGGTTCTCGTCGGTTTCCGCTGTTTGCCGGAGCTGTTCCATATAAGGCCGAACGAACTCCGGTCTGCGTTTGCCGAGAACACGGAAGATCTCCGGCGCTTCCATCCTGACCTTGTCATCCGCGTCGTGAAGAAGCTTCTCAAATATCGGCATATAATTCTCATAATTATCTGGCGTGTTTGTGGCGATGTTTTCTGACGCCCAGATAAAGCTCAGCCTGACCTTTGGCTCTTCATCGTTGGCAAATCGGAACAGATTCTCCCAGTACGGTTCGATAACTTGATAGCTGCCCCGTCCGATTCTGCCGAGAGCATTCACCGCCCGCTCTCGCAGAAGCGGAACCGGACTGTCGCAGAAGGAAGCAATTGCGGGAACTGCGTCTTGTGCTGACAGAGGATATACAAGCCCCATCTCGCCCAGCAGCCAGAGCGCCTTTGCCTGTATTTTTACGGATTCATGGTCAAGAAGAGATGAAACATACGGAATGTTTTCTTCCCATTTGCTCTTGTCTTTTGTCAATACACCAAGCTCTTTATAGAGTACCGACTCGTTCAATCCATCATCTCCTCAAATGTCGAGTTGTCGAGGTCTTCGGCTCCCGACACGCGCATAGTATAGCATGGATTTTTGAATTTAGTGTGACATTTCACAAAAAAGAAGGCGGCTCATGATCTCATGAAACCGCCCAGGCTCTCACTGGCCATCTGTAATACACCCTCGATTACTCCAGTCCCTGCAGTGATCAGAACCAGAAAGACTTCCATCACAATCAAGATGGCCATGGAGCTCCAGGTGTGCTGCACAATAGTAAAGATGATGCAGCCGAACACGATGAGCATCAAAGCGCCGAGGATAATTGAAGAAACTTCCATCCCAATCCTTACTAACAGTCGGAGGATCCCGAGGAGCAGTACGATCGGCAGTAAAAGCATTTTTCCAAAAAATATAATAAGTCTCATGACATAGCCCTCCCTATTCTGTTTTCAATTCTAGTCAGGATTATAGTCTTCTCAAGGATGTCACCGACTATGTAAGATGCGGGACGGATCCCGCATCCCTTTCCGGCTTGATCAGCCGAACAGGCCGGAAAGAAGAGGCACCAGGGTGATGCCGATGAGGGCGACACCGCCGCCAGCCATCAGCTGCTTCATGCCCTGGGACTTCGCGCCGGGGTTATCGTTGCCGTAACCCTCAAGCAGGTTGATGGCGCCCCAGATGCCAAGACCGGCACCGA
>CACYPS010000112.1 GCA_902776305.1 uncultured Lachnospiraceae bacterium
TTATTCAAAAGGATCTTATGCCAATAGTAATAACTGCTTTCCCTGATCCCGTGCTGTCTCATCCATTCGATTCTCGTACCTGTGTGGCTCTCCGCCGTAAGTATTATTTTCTTCCAGTACAGGAGCCTGTTCCTATTCTGTTTTTTCGTGCTTGTCATTACGTACCTCCCAAAATTAATTTGTCAGTATCGTAACACTAAAATAGGAAGCAGTCATGAATGCCCGTTTTCTACCGTTTACATGAAAACTATAGATGATTATATGAAAAAGTTAGTTCCGGAATAATGGAAAAATGAAAGCCATATCGCAAATGGCTGATTTTTGATACAATACCTGTTAGTAACAGAACAGAAAGATAAAGGTAACGTGAATGAGCAGGGAAGCAAATCAAAATAAACAATCAACAGAACAGAACACAGGATATTGCGGCGGCTGTCGCAGCAACTGTCCTCTCTCTAACCCGAATTGTCCAACGGGAATGGAAAGGGCAGGTTGGAGTTCCGAGGAGATAGAAAAGGCAATGATTGAGCGGGCGGTTCCCATAAAGATAAATCGAACGTTGTGAACAACTGAGATATAGAATTTTCAGGAGGTATCCGTTGAGTATTACATTACAGGAAGTAATAGACGCATTGACTCTTACCAATGACCACACCCGCTATTTCTATGACAGGGAGAAGGATGAAATTGTTATGCTTCTCGATCAGACATTTGCCGTTCCGGATCCGGAAATGAAGAAACTTGCACGGGCAGTAAAGCGCACACCGGACCGATTTGCGGAAGTTCCGGTACTTTCGCCGGGTGAGCAGTATCAGGCCATGCAGGCCTTCATCTCCACGATGGAGGATGAAAAAGTGCGCGGCATGTTCCGGCGGCAGACACAGGGACCGGAGTGTTTTCAGCGTTTCTACATTATGGTCGAGGGATTCGGATATTCGAAAGCATGGGAGCTGTTTCAGAGCCTGATTTATGAGGGCGTTGCTCGTGAGTGGTGCAGAGAGAATGGAATCAGGATTGTGGAAGGCGATGGTTCATTAAGCAGTTAAGTAACAGGAAATATGAAAAGCAGGATCGGATTTTTCATAATAAAACCGGAAGAAAAAGGTGAAAAGCATGGAAAAGAAAACAATTCCGAAGAAAGAAAATGCTAAATACGGTGTATTCTACGGTGTGGGAACAGGTCCCGGAGATCCCGAGCTGATCACCCTGAAAGCTGTCCGAATTATAGAGCATTGCCCGGTCATAGCTGCCCCAAGGACAAATGGCGGCGATATGGTCGCCCTTGATATTGTCCGAAAGATAGTAGACCTGGGAGAGAAGCTGGTCATGCCAATGGATTTTACCATGGATCGGGATGTCTCCAAAAGGCAGGATAGTTATCGCAGAAATGCCGATGCGGCTGCCGCTTATCTCGATAAAGGAATGGATATAGCCATGGTAAATCTCGGAGATGTCTCAATCTACTCGACATTCCATTATGTGGCTGAGGAAGTTGAAAAAAGAGGATATGAAACCGCGATGATCCCAGGCATCACAAGCTTCTCGGCCATTGCTGCATCGCTCAATATGAGCCTCACGGAGATGAATCAGCCGCTTCATATAATACCTGCGGTAGGAGAGAAAGCGGGGGAGAGCCTTGATTTACCGGGAACGAAGGTTTTGATGAAAGCAGGGAGAAGACTGCCTGATTTACAGAAGGAACTTGAACGCCGCGGACTGCTTGATGTGACCTCGGTAGCAGTCAACTGCGGGATGGAAGATGAACTTCTGATAAAAGCGCTTGAAAAAGAAACCGATATTTCGGAAAATGCCGGTTACTTTACGACGGTCATCGTCAGAGATAAGAGTATTTAAGGATCTTTTTCTGCTCCATACCTGCAGTACAGTGGCGATTTTAAGAAAGTTACGTTTATTAATCCGTCAAATTTTCTTCAGCCAACTTTACGTATAGATCAGCACTTCTGTGTATCCCCTCGATTTCCTCATCGGTCAGCTTACGCAGTGCTCTGGCCGGTGACCCGAGGATGAGGCTGCCTTCCGGAAACTCCTTATTCTGGGTGATGAGGGATCCTGCACCTACGATGCAGTTCTTACCTATGTGGGCACCGTTCAGTACGATGGAGCCCATGCCGATCAGGGTATTGTCGTCCACCGTGTAGCCGTGCAGGATTGCACTGTGACCGACGACGACACCGTTCCCGATGCATGTGGGATAATTCTTCGCAACATGTACCATGGAAAGATCCTGGATGTTGGAGTCTTTCCCGATGGAAATTGGAGCAACATCGCCGCGGATTACGGCGTTGTACCAGACGCTGCTGTTTTCTTCGATGGTGACGTCGCCAACGACATGAGCGCCGGGAGCTATATAGACGGTTGAAAAATAGCCGGCGCATTCTCGTGTTTTCAAACATGAGTCAGCCGGCTGGTTCCTCTGCCTGCTTTTTCATCCTTTGTTCCCAAGGGATTTTCCATATGTCTGTCCAAGGGGTGCAATCTC
>CACYPS010000113.1 GCA_902776305.1 uncultured Lachnospiraceae bacterium
GATGACGGAGAAGACGGCGAGTGGCTCAGCACAGAAAGAGGAGAAGTATATATCAGATGCGCCGGACAGATCTTCAGCAGGCATGACGACAGATTTGATGACGGCAGGAGGAGCCTGTCCGAAAAACAGGATGAACTCTATGAATCCGTCTACGAATACGGCGACAGCATAAATGATTATGCGCATGACAGCGGCATCGATCAATCCACCGCATCCAAGAGAAACAGAGCCGTAATAAAAAAATTTAAAAAAGTTTTTGAATAATGCCATATTTTTGGCCTTCCCGTGGCCTACAGGTGAGAGGACTAATTAAAAACCTCTCGGGAACCTACAGAACTGAATACACATTCAATCAGGTACGAGCCCTGGAACATGAGGCCACAAGCTTCGAGCATGCAGGACCGATGCGCCAAGACCCTGATCATATCAGGCGAGCGATAAACATCACGGATCCAAAAGGAAGACGGCAACTTCAATGTGCGATGACAATCCCAGGGTACAATGATACTTCCGCCTAGTCACAGCCCTGCATAAATGCAGGATCACGCAATGAGGGCGGCTCCGTAAGACCTGCGGGGAAGGGTAACGCCTTATGAAGGGATCCGCTAGTCCCTGCCTGATGGTTTCCCGGTGAACTGGGGATGTCGAGGACAAATACAGGATCGAAACAATGACAAGTAAGACGGCGTGTCTGAGGATACTTTTTGCATCCTCCGGCACGCCTTCCTTATATACATGATTTTCGATTTTGACTCGAAACACCAGATGCAGGGAGACCTGTGTATTCGATAACGGAAACGGAGGAAAAGAAAATGGCAAAACTCTTTGAAAACAACTACAGGACCAATCCTTACGTATACGGAATGGTCAATGTGCTTTCGAGCTTCTGCAGAGATTACGCCGAAGCCAACAGAGCACTTGAAAAGAACCCTGATGACACGCGCTGCATGATGGTCAGAGCCTACTGCGTGGACTTCGCGAACTATCTGAGCGAGACGACAGGGCTCGGCTACGGCAATGTCGGAGAACTGATAGTGAGAATGATGGAGGCAGGAAGCGATGAGAAATAACTACAGAGAAGACGGCTTCGTCTGGTTCGAGGACCAGATAAGCGAGATGGCGGATCTGCTGATCACGGTACAGGGCATCCGCTGCATATATCTGAAGAGACGCGACCGCAGCTGGATCGAAAGGATCGGCGACGAGGGCATGAGATTCGCACTCATGAGTATGTCGGAGATACAGCTTCGGATGATCGAAGAGCTGATCTTCGAAGACAAGACGGTAACGGATATCCGCAGGGAACTGAATCTCACTATCACGGAGATCCGCATGGAGATAAGAGACATGAGAAAGGCGCTGCTTGCGGCGATGTAAAGGTGGCAGATATGAGAAGGATCTATTTTGATAACAGTCGCGGCTACGAATCGCTTGCCGAAAGCATAGTGCTGCAGGCCGTCAAGGACTACACCCGCTCCTACAGAGCAGTGCTCAGGAATCCTGAGAACAAAAAGGCGGCAGCCATGATGAAGGAGTGCGAAGACTTCATTGAATCCAGATGGTTCAGAATGCTCTGCGATCTCGATCCGGAAGAACTCCTTTTCAGACTTGACCTGGATATCGAGACTGAATTCTACAGGAGGCTGATATGAGCAAACCGATTAACAAGTGGGAGAAGCCCTTCCATGTAGAGCGGGGAGATGTGTATATGGGGGCGGTCAATCTGGACTCTGACCCCCAAAAAGGGATCCAGCGAGGGTACAGGCCTCTTCTGGTCACGCAGAGCGACTGGCAGAACAGGAAGTCCGAATCTGTGATAGTCGTTCCCGGCACATCCGAGCTGAAAAAAACCGGTATGTGCACCCATGTTGTGATACCGCTTACGCGTGGTTTATCCCGGCAAACGATGTTCTGCTGCGAGCAGCGCGCCGTGGTGAATATCAATCAGTTTGAGAAATACTGCTGCACGCTGCCGCCGGACATCATGAAGAAGATAACCAGAGCCTGTCGCCTGGCAGAGCGCGGCGCGAAGATCAAATGCAGAAAAGCGAAGAAATAGCAAGACTAATTGAAATTACACATTATAATGTTAAGAATTGACCACCCGGAGTAACGTGATATTACAAACTCCGGGTGCACACGGAGGACGACATGAGAGATACACAGACGCATAAACAGTGCATTTCGAGTGAACTCCGCTTCTATACAGTAAGCGAGCTGCAGGAACTCCTTGGATGGAGTGAAAGAACAGTTTTAAAACTGTTTAATGATCCGTCTTTCCCGGCCGCAGATTTTGGCCGGACAAAGGTGGTAGAGGCTCATGCAGCTATAGAGTATTTCTCGAAGCGCCATGACAGAGATAGAGAAAGATACTGGCAATAGAAAGGATACAGCAAAATGGCAAGAAGGAAGAAAAAAGCGAAAGCCCAGAATGGTGATGGTTCATTCAGAATAAAGCCGAGCGGACTTATTGAATA
>CACYPS010000114.1 GCA_902776305.1 uncultured Lachnospiraceae bacterium
AGTTAAGACTGCACTCCAAGACTGCACTCGATTTTCAAAGTATCTCTGTACACAATCACAATTTCATCCAATTCAAAATAGACAGATAAAAATAGTAATCCCGCATTTAACACTTGGAGAATAGTAAAACGGCTGGACCCCATATAGCAGAAGGGCTTCAGCCGTTTCTTTCGCTTCCCAAATGTTGTATGGGGATCTCTACTTCAAAATTTTCTTCAGCTTTTTGTTGAGGGCCTTCGGCTCGTAATATTTACGGTTCAGCCCAAGGCCAAATGCAGCGTTCAGAGCAGTACAAACTTCACCGCAATCATAGGTGGCCGCATAGAAGGTATCCTGGAAATTCATTACATTCATTGCTTTCAGAGTATCAAGGATTTGGTCAATCGTGAAATGGTGTCCGGTCTGTTCCAGCTTGGCTTCCAGCAGCCTGTAGACCAGTAACGCTGTGTAACAGGTAATGAAATGGCCAATGATATGGTTGTGGTTGCTGACATAGGCCGGACGAGCTTCAAAATCGGTCTTCAGCACGCGGAAACAGTCCTCAATTTTGTAACGGTTGGCACTAATATCCAGGATCCGGGCAGCATCATTGTGCTTTCGCGGATCAAGATTAGTGGCAATGGCATAATATCCATCGTATTTTTCTTCTTCTTCAATAATCGAAGTATCTACCACATAGCTGTCCTGAGCCTTTTCACCGTTTTCGCCAACGGAGGTTCGCTTAATAAACCGGGTTACATCATTGGGACCCTTCTTAATCATCTCCGGGTCCTTGGTTTCAAGCAGTTTCTGTGCTCTGGCAATCTGAGCGTTCCGGATGTAACGCTGGTATTCCAGCATTTTCCTGGAGAAACTTACAATAATATACTGCTGCAACTGACCTTTGACCTTCTGTTCCCTGTATTTTCCATTCTTTTGCAGGACTTTCTCTGTTAGGCCTGTATCAATGGCCTTGTCAGCAACCAGAACCTTGTAGATCTTGTCATCATACAGTTCCCGGTTTTCTTCCTTCATCCTGTCAAATTCCTTCATCCCCTGAATGGTCATGGGCTCATTGTTGGACTTTCGGCGGTAATCGCAATCTGCAAAGACAGCTTCCTTCATAACAGCAGAGAGCTTTTTCACGGATTGGGTAACAATATATGCCCTCTCGCCCATGGAATTGTATTCACGGATAGCATAGGACCCCAGGCCGCCATCTGCACAATAGATGAATTTGTCAGAACCAAACATTTTCGTAATTTTGTGCTCCAACGGAACTGCGCTGAGTTGCTCATTCTGTGATCCGGGATTGATACACATGGAGATGGGAATACCATTGCCATCCATGAACAGCCCCATCTGGACGATGGGTGTGGGACGGTGTTCTTTGCTGGGGCCGTATTTCCGCAATCCCCGGAAAATCTCGCCAGTGACCGGGTCCACATAGGTGTCATCTTCATGTTCGCATTCGAAGAAGTAATTGGTGCAATCGTAATAGCAGACGGAAGTGTTCCGCTTGACTACGTTATTGCTGTTCGTAAACAGATGTTCCATGTAGACGTCGAAATTGTCCACCAGAACATCCAGATGACGAAGAATATGCTGGTAGTCAAAAGTGTTTTCCATGCCGTAATACGTATCCAGTCGGTCATATGTCCCAGCCTTGGAGCAGGGGTCTAGAATTCTCCCATATGTCAGAAACCTGTTTATGTCATTGCAGGGGAAGGTGATCTTCCGGTCTGCCAGCACCTGAGAAAAGAATTCTTCCAGATGCAGATCATGGTAGATCTGCTGAATAGGGAAATAGCCTATATTTTTCAGCTGAGACTTGGAGGTAATATTCCCGGAAGCCACCAGCTTTTCTTCAAAGTCGATTTTGAACTGAATCTCGACCTTGCCTTCCTTTACCTGTTCGTTAAACAGTCGGACCTGCTCCTTCGCATAGGCCAAAGGGTC
The DNA here is from genome assembly GCA_902776305.1 of uncultured Lachnospiraceae bacterium. Lineage (GTDB taxonomy): Bacteria > Bacillota > Clostridia > Lachnospirales > Lachnospiraceae > Chordicoccus. Next base: position 1,939 of record CACYPS010000114.1, read on the forward strand.
GTCGGTGATGGCGAGCAGTTCAGAGTGCTTGCCGATTCTTTTTATATTCTTGGTGGTGACCTTTTTCCCGTTGCGAATGCCCTGCTGGATGAAATAGGTCGGATCTTTTGACTTGCGGTCATAATTGAGCTTCACACACAACACCTCCGGCTGAAATACAGCTCCATTATACCACATATTGTGAAAACGTACAACCCCGTACAACAAAAAATAAAGAAAATTTTGCAAAAAAAATAAAGCCCCATAAGACTTTGCAGCGATTTTGGTGTCAGTCAACTGTTAAACTCCCGTTCCATTTCGTTCATGTTCAGTTTCATCTTGTTGGTATTCATTCTTTTTATCTCCTCATTCTTCATATCTTTGATTTCTGACAGGCATTGACTGCGCTGACATATTTAGATACATAGCAAACGGATTTGGTGGCATGAACTAGTTAAGACTGCACTCCAAGACTGCACTCGATTTTCAAAGTATCTCTGTACACAATCACAATTTCATCCAATTCAAAATAGACAGATAAAAATAGTAATGCAATGACTTGTCCAAAGTGCGGCAGTTCAAATGTGAATGTTAACACATTTCAGGAAGATCGCGGCTCGGTAACTACTGCAAAAACAAAATCAAAATACAGGGAACAGGGGCATGGATGCCTCTGGTGGCTTATAATCGGCTGGTGGTGGTGGATTGTTGACCTTCTCTCATGGATCTTCCTGTTCTTCCCCAGGCTCATTCTTCGATTGTTTACAGCCCCGTTTAAAAAGAAGAAATATAAGGGCAAATCTTCAACAGTAAGTACTACAGTAAATAATGTTGTTTACAAAACAATTTGCACATGCCAAAACTGCGGTCATGCATGGTCAAAATAAGTCGCAAAAAGCTATGACATGCACTGTATGAGTAAGTACATATCCGGATAATGCTTTCCGGCGGGGTTGAGCCCCGCTTTTTTCTTTTCTCTTACAAAACAGATCACTCTCGTTGCTAACCCTTTCCTTTCCCACAACTGTTTGGCTGCATTCCCCGTA
>CACYPS010000115.1 GCA_902776305.1 uncultured Lachnospiraceae bacterium
GTCAGGCCGGGCATGATCCTGCAGCTGCACCGGGATCTTTATAAATTCAGCAATTTGGCTATCGGCGGCAGCTTCAAGAACTCTGATAATATCATAGCCGAGGAGCTGCCGGATGGGACCAAGAGAGTCCGGTTCCAGCCGGTCCCGGCATGGGAAACATCAGAGGCTATGGATTCTCTGTGCAGCGCATTGCAGGAGGCCCTGACAGATCCGGAAATGGATCCCCTGCTGCTGATCCCCATGTTCATTCTGGACTTCCTTTGCATTCATCCCTTCAACGATGGAAACGGCCGCATGAGCCGCCTGCTGACGCTTCTTCTGCTGTATCGTTCCGGGTATTTCGTCGGAAAGTATATCAGTCTTGAGCGGCTGATTGCAGACAGCAAAGAGACCTATTACGAGGTTCTGCAGGACAGCTCGACCGGCTGGCATGAAGGCGCAAACGATTATCTCCCCTTCGTCCGTTATATGCTCGGTATCGTGATCGCGGCCTACCGGGAATTCGTTTCCAGGGTAGACATTCTGATCACAAGGGGCCTCTCAAAACCGGAACGGGTGCGGGAGATCATTCGCAGCACCACAGGAAAAATCACAAAGACACAGATCATGAAGCAATGCCCGGATATCAGCCAGAAGACAGTGGAACGGGCGTTGAAAGAACTGATGGACAACGGTGAGATCATCAAGATCGGCGGAGGCCGCTATACCTCCTACACATGGAACTGGGAGAAGGAGTAAAGCTATGGTAACAGGCGAACTGAAAAGCAAAATCGACAGCCTATGGGAAATTTTCTGGACAGGCGGCATTACGAATCCGCTTGATGTCGTCGAGCAGATGACCTATCTGATGTTCATTCATGATTTGGACGATTCCGATAACATCAGAGCCAAGGAAGCGGCCATGCTCGGCCTGCCCTATGAGAGCGTATTTGCCAAAGAAGTGCATGTTGGTGACCGTACTATCGACGGCAGCCAGCTCAAGTGGAGTGTATTCCATGACTTCCCTGCCGGGAAGATGTACAGCACCGTACAGGAATGGGTCTTCCCGTTTATCAAAGAACTCCACGGTGATAAAGAGAGTGCCTATTCTAAATACATGGGCGACGCCATCTTCAAGATCCCCACGCCGCTGATGCTCGACAAGATCGTCACGGCCATGGGCGGCATTTATGAGCAGATGGCCCAGCTGAAGGCCGCCGACACCCGGGGCGATGTGTACGAATACCTGCTCTCCAAGATCGCCACGGCGGGCGTCAACGGCCAGTTCCGCACGCCGCGCCACATCATCCGCATGATGGTGGATCTGATGGAGCCCAAGGCGGACGAGATCGTCTGCGAAAGCAAGACTCAAAATTTGATACAATTTAACGATTGCCCTCTTAGGGGTGTCGCATAGGGCTTAGGGGTGTCGGTCATAAGCATTAATTTGAAATGCCTCTGGTAAGAGACATTTGAAATTAGTGCTTATTTTGACATAAGAAGTTGTAACAGGAGATGTTGGTGTGCAAGATAGAAATAAAATGGTCTCAACCTGTCAATATGGCTGGCATAAAGGATTCTATAATGAAAATGATATAATGGATGCCTTGTACGCTGTAAACTATACGGACTTTTTCGAAGAGCCAGATGATGATGAATTTCCGTATGATTCAGCGCACTCCTTGCTGCGAGGCTCGTGTCATCATTTTGCTTTGTCTCTGCAAAAAGTGCTGGGGTATAATCCATACATAATTGAAGGTAACAATAAAACGAGCTTTCATGTTTTTTGCCAGATTTATCAAAGAAGATCATGGTACTACATTGATGCCAGAGGGATTACAACGAGCTTTGACGAATTCATGTCTGTGGCACGCGAATTTGTCAGCGATGAATATACCATCAGACCTGTTACTCCAGATGATATTGAAGAATGGGAAAAGGATAGTGATTATAATGAGGAGGCCTACGCCTTTTCAGAAGCGGTAATTGAAAAGTACAAAGAGTGCTATACGCTGTAAACGATAAATTAAAGGAGGTCTATAGTGCCGACTATTACAAAAAAGCAATGTGAAGAATATGAACGCCTGCGCCGGGATCGGGACAATGGCCGTGTGCTCACCCCAGACGGCCTGCGTATCATCTGCGCGGCGTATGAGAATGATCCAGAGAAAATCGGCACTCACATGCTGGAGATGCTGGCCAAGTTCAGGAATGAAGGTGTGCTCAAATGAATCCAAAGATGACTTCTGTGGCAGATGAAATAGGACGGAGCATATGCAAATACTACGAGGAAGATTACCTCGATCTTCTGTTCTCCGGGAATATTGTTATTGAGGATGTAATATTTAAGGTGCTTGTTTAGATAATATGAAGTGACCTCACATTTGTAGCAACGTGGATTTACCTGTATACTGTGTGATTGAAAAGATCAACAATAACAGGAATTACCGCATACAAAAAATCGGTATGGATGTCCATAGTACTAACTACACTCTTTGCGCAATGGAGCCGGTACTCGGAGCAGAAGACCGGATCTACGGAGAGATACAGGTCGCTCCGGATTACAAGGCCATCGTGGCTTTTATCGCTTCCATTAAAATGAAACTCGGTCTTTCCGACAAATATTCTTTTGAATGCGGTTACGAGGCAGGCTGCCTCGGATATACTCTGTACAACCAGCTCACAAGTGCCGGTATCAAATGTGTCATTCTTGCGCCGACGACTATGCTGACGCAGAGGGGAAAGCGGATCAAGACAGACAGGAGGGATGCCCGTCTTATTGCACAATGTCTGTGCTATGGAGGGTATAATCCGGTCTATATCCCCACCGGCGAAGATGATGCCGTCAAGGAGTATCTCCGTATGCGGGATGACCACAAACTTACATTAAAGAAGCTGAAGCAGCAGATAGGTGCATTTGCTCTCCGGCACGGACACCAGTATACCGGGACCAAATGGACAGATAAGCATATCGCCTGGTTAAGAAAGCTGGAACTCGATCCGATCTATCAGGAGACTCTGAACGAGTATATGGCTTCTTATGATGAACAGGAGGCAAAGATCTTACGTTTTAATAAACGAATCGAAGAGATTGCTGCCCAGTCAAGTTATAAAGAAAACATAGGGAAACTATGCTGTTTTCTTGGAATCCGCACGCATACGGCGCTGTCCCTTATCGTGGAGAGCGGAGATTTTACCCGTTTTGCAAAAGGTAATATATATGGGGCATATCTGGGCCTTGCGCCCGGAGAACACTCCAGCGCAGACGATGTAAACAGGCTCGGTATTTCGAAAGCTGGAAACACTCATCTGCGCCGCCTGCTGATCGAAGCAGCGAACGGAATCTGTAAAGGCCGCATTGGTCACAAATCTAAAGAACTGTGCGCCAGGCAGAAAGAACAGTCGGCCGATGTTATCGCATACGCCGACAAAGCCAATATCCGTCTTCGCAGCAGGTACTATAAAATGATACGCCACGGCAAAAAGAAAAATGTTGCAATAGCAGCTGTAGCAAGAGAACTTGCATGCTTCATCTGGGGGATGATGACCGGAAACATTTCCGTAGTTTCAAGAGCAGGTTCATCAGTTCCGGCTGCCAGTCAAGGGTAAATGCACCGCTGCGCGGCCCTTGACAGCCATCCTTCCCTGATGAAATGGTAACTAAGCAGCAATCAGCAGGGGGCTGCAGCTTGCTGCCCGGGCAATAACAAGTTAATAGCTGTCAGCATCTGAAAGGAGCTGTGATCACTGTAAGGTTCGAGCTATCTGCGAAAACACTATGTTGGCACTTCGGTGATCCACGCTTTTAGATGGCAGAGCTCACGGCGGAACCATTAGCCTGTTGGCAGGTATATCCTGATCCACGTATAACAGAGTGGCCAAATGCCGGGAACTGTAAAATCAGAGCTCCTTTCATATGCTGACAGAATAACCAAATGTGAACCTCAAGAGAAAGGTAGGGGCGGCGGCACTGGGGAGGCAAATCCCAGCTGCTGCGCCCGCTGAGATTTGCCTCCCCAGCGCCGCCGCCCCTAAAAGCAAGCTGGATGCTGAATTTACCTCTTGACAAAGGTCACTTCATAACAGTGTTTTCCATAGATTCCTGTTTCTCCGCAAGTCTCATAAGAACACTTTTTTTCTGTCTAGCTGGTTTGCTACCGGCAATTGTATGTCCTGTTCGAGCATGATCAAGCATTGAGGGCGATTCCTTTTCCTTTGACAAATTATCTGTAGTCTGCTTTGTATTTTTCTGTGTGCGAAGACTGTCTTTATACTGTTCTTCTTTTTTCAGAAGTGCTCCATATTTTTCTTCTGCATCCCTATATGCCTGCTCAATGCTGTTGACAGAATCATAAAGATGCTGCATAGGATAGATTTCCAGTGTCTCCTTTGCTTTTTT
>CACYPS010000116.1 GCA_902776305.1 uncultured Lachnospiraceae bacterium
TCCTGTACAAGATCTTTCAGGAACTGTTCTTTCTGAGGGGTGATGATCTTACGACGGTACTTTACGCACCATACCACATGGTAGTTAATATTACACACAGGTCCTGTATCTAACAATATTTGTTTTCATACATCTAGTATATCATACCAAACGCATGTTTGCAAACATTTGTTCTTGTTAGTAGATAAAAAAGGGGCATTTCCTCTCGGCAATTGAATTACCGAGAATCCTTGCCTATTCTTCTTGAAGCTGTTTTGAATGCCGGCTGCGTAAATTTACGGAAGTGGACGGCATTCCTGCTTGTACTTCCGTAACTTTGACTCTATAAAGAAAAAGCCGGTCCATCACCCTCAGATTCTCTGATGGTGATGGGCCAGCCTCTCTATGTTCATAATCATGCGTCTTAAGAAGTCATCTCATCATACTTTCGTCATGCAGACACTTCCCCTGCATATTCTTTATACTCTCAAGCCAGATACTTCTTAAGCGCCTCCGCCTTATCCGTCTTCTCCCACGGAAGCTCAACGTCCGTACGTCCAAAATGTCCATATGCCGCCGTAGCCTTGTAAATCGGGCGGCGAAGATCAAGCATCTTGATGATTCCCGCCGGGCGAAGGTCGAAGTTCTCACGAATGATCTCAGCGATCTTAGCGTTCGAAAGCTTACCTGTACCTCTCGTGTCGACCGTGATGGACATCGGCTGTGCTACGCCGATCGCGTAGGAAACTTCGATCTGGACCTCGTCAGCAAGTCCCGCTGCCACGATGTTCTTGGCGATGTAACGTGCTGCGTAAGCTGCTGAGCGGTCGACCTTTGTCGGGTCCTTTCCGGAAAATGCCCCGCCGCCATGGCTCGCATATCCACCGTATGTGTCAACAATGATCTTGCGTCCTGTAAGACCGGAATCACCCTGCGGTCCGCCGATTACGAATCTGCCGGTCGGGTTGATGAAAATCTTTGTATTTTCGTCAATCATGCCTTCCGGAACGACCGGATCAATGACATATTTTCTTACATCCTTATGAATCTGATGCTGTGAAACTTCCGGAGCGTGCTGTGTGGAAACAACAATGGCTTCGAGTCTGTCCGGCTTGCCGTTTTCATCGTACTCGACAGAAACCTGTGTCTTTCCGTCTGGACGAAGGTACGGAAGCGTGCCGTTCTTTCTGACTGTTGCCAGCTGAAGTGAAAGTTTCTGTGCCAGAGCGATCGGATAGGGCATAAGCTCCGGTGTCTGGTTGGTTGCGTAACCGAACATCATTCCCTGGTCACCTGCGCCGATGGCTTCGATTTCTTCGTCGGTCATGTTATTTTCGAGGGCTTCGATGGGAGCGTCGTCTTCATTTGCGACTCCTCTCGCCTCAAGAGCCTTATCCACGCCCATGGCGATGTCGGGTGACTGCTTGTCCATAGCGACCATGACGGCGCATGTGTTTGCGTTGAATCCCATTGCTCCGTCAACATATCCGATTTCGCGAATGGCGTCGCGGGCAATCTTCTGGAAGTCAATGTTTGCCTGTGTTGTGATTTCGCCCATAATGAGGACGAGACCTGTTGTCACTGCTGTCTCGCAGGCTACGCGGCTGTTCGGGTCCTGCTCGAGGCACGCGTCAAGAACGGCATCAGAGATGGCATCGCATACTTTGTCCGGATGCCCTTCGGTTACTGATTCGGATGTGAAAAAACGTCTTTCTCCCATGTAGATACCTTCCTTTCTGTAGATTGCTTACCGGATCGCGAGCCGGCGGATGAATATGCCGGCTGTGACTTGCGCTTTAATTTCGTTTCAAATCCAGTTTTTGGAACAAAGTTCCTATGAATTTAAGACTCGACAGAGTCTTGGAGAAGTGGGGCTTCTCACACTGAAATAAAAAACGAGTCCGCAGGAAGCGGACCCGTGTAGCGTCACATTTCCCTTATTGTTCGATCGCTCGCTCGAGGAGGGCACCTTCCCATTCGGGGGGTTGCCACGGCTTCATCGACCCTCTGTGTCTCCACCGTTCTTAATAAAGGTAAGCAAGTTTTTGAAGTTTTGTTTTTATATCGGCATATAGACTATCACGGGAAGGCTATACGGTCAAGCTTGATTTTTGTATTTTTTCTTGTACCCGAATATAATTCTTGGTAGTGCTTGCTTGCTCCAGACGTTTCCTTGGCTCCGTTTACCGAAGTATAGCAGGTTTTGGCTTTTACTTCGGTATCTACCCACCGCCGGCAGGGCAATCCAACGCTGCATTTACCGAAGTAATCGCTTGTTGGGCCTCTGCTTCGGTATCTACCCGCCACCGGCAGGGCAATCACTTGCTGCATTTACCGAAGTACAGCAGGTTTTGGCACCTGCTTCGGTATCTGCTCACAGCCGGCAGGGCAATCACTTGCTGCATTTACCGAAGTACAGCAGCTTTTGGC
>CACYPS010000117.1 GCA_902776305.1 uncultured Lachnospiraceae bacterium
TAGATAATATGAAGTGACCTCACATTTGTAGCAACGTGGATTTACCTGTATACTTGATTTGCTAAAGATCATAATAACAGGGATTACCGCATACAAAAGGAGGCCACCTAATGAAAAGAATACTCAAAATCAGCATGGATGTCCATAGTACAAACTATACTCTTTGCGCAATGGAACCTACAATCGGAGCAGAAGATCGAATTTATGGAGAGATACAGGTCGCTCCAGACTATAAAGAAGTCCTTCGCTTCATTGATTCTCTGAAAATGAAACTCGGTCTTGATAATGAGTATTCTATTGAATGCGGTTACGAGGCAGGCTGCCTCGGTTATAGCCTTTATCACCAGCTCACAGAGGCCGGGGTCAAATGTGTCATACTTGCTCCTACGACAATGCTTACCCAGCAGGGGAAGCGGGTCAAAACAGACAGACGTGACGCTCATCTGATCGCGCAGTGTCTGTGTTACGGCGGATACCATCCAGTCTATATCCCAACAGGAGAAGATGATGCTGTCAAAGAGTATCTTCGAATGAGGGATGACCATAAACTGGCGCTGAAAAAGCTGAAACAGCAGATCAATGCGTTCGTCCTTCGTCATGGACATCAATATACCGGAACCAAATGGACCATTAAGCATGTCGCCTGGCTGCATAAGCTGGAACTCGCTCCGATGTATCGGGAAACGCTGGATGAGTACATGGCGTCCTACGAAGAACAGGAAGCAAAGATCGAGCGTTACGATAAACGGATAGAGGAGATTGCCGCCGAGGCACGATATCAGGAAAATGCCAAAAAGCTGAGCTGCTTCCTTGGGATCCGCACACACACCGCACTGTCTCTGATCGTAGAAACAGGCGACTTCAAGCGTTTTGCCAAAGGCAGCACCTATGCGGCATTTCTTGGTCTTGCACCAGGAGAGCATTCCAGTTCAACGAGCGTGAATCGACTGGGCATTTCCAAAGCAGGGAATACGCATCTGCGCTGTCTGCTTATAGAAGCGGCAAAAGGGATCTGCAAAGGAGCTATTGGTCATAAGTCCAAAGAACTTCGATCAAGGCAAAACGGTCAATCAGCTGAAATCATTTCCTATGCTGACAAAGCGAATACCAGGCTTCGCAGTAAGTACTATAGGATGATCCGCCATGGGAAGAAGAAAAACGTGGCGGTTGCAGCTGTGGCAAGGGAACTTGCATGCTTCGTCTGGGGTATGATGACCGGAAACATTGCGTGAAACAGTTTGCTGCGGGACTCGCTCCAACCCATCCACGCACTGCTGTGCCCAATAACCTGATCCCCTCCCTCGCTCGTTCCCGCAAGGGCAGGATCAGCTCCTTAAAGCCCGCGTCGTTTCGCTCTTGTCAAGGGACTTTCGCGGGCATAAATCGGCGCGAAAAGCGTACGCCTCTTTATTCCACGTTCCCTTGACAAGCCCGACTTCCTGTGTCCCGGAAGATCTGCCGATACCGTGGGAGCCACTCAAAGTTAAACTTCCACAGTATCGGACAATCTATTATGACACAGGAAGACACTTTGCTAAGTTAGAAATTCGCTTTAAGCTGGCTGCAAGGGGCTCTGCCCCCTGCACTCCCGGCCGTCCCGGAAAGCCGCTCGCTTTGCCAGACCGGTCAAAAACATGCAATTATATCAACAGTTTTTTCGAGAGGGTATCTCGAAAGGGCATTACAGTCATCTGAAGTGTTACTATGGTGGCATCGTCCCCTTCAAGGTCACTTCATATCAGTAACAATTGAATATCTGTCAGTATCTGTAAGGAGCTGTGATCACTGTAAGGTTCGAGCTATCTGCGTAAATTCTATGTCGGCACTTCGGTGATCCACGCGTTTAGATCGCAGAGCTCTCGGCGGAACCATTAGCCTGTCGGTAGCCAATCCACGAATAACAGAGTGGCCACATGCCGTGAACTGTTAAATCAGAGCTCCTTCCAGATGCTGACAGATCACACAAATGTGACTGTCAGGAAAAGCTTGTTGGAAACAACATTTACTTCTTGACAAAAGTCACTTCATAACAGAATTATAGGTTATTCTGACTTGCAACTCATTGTATAAACCGCCGGATAGCTTTGCCTCCTTTTCCTCCCGCAGACACTGCAGGATAGGATTATCAGAAATGATTTGATAGAGTTCATCTGGCTCACAGGCGCGGTAACAAGTAAAGATTTTGTGAGGGATTTGGTCAAAAGGTAAAGTTCCCGGAACCGGTTAGAAATGTGACACATGGTCCCTTGCGCAGCCATAACCATGACCTCATTTTTATCCCTGCTTAGAAACAGCTATTGCGTTGCTCTTTTCGTTATCCTTCTATTTATCCTCTCCGTCAGTTTTCCTTATTTTACAGCCTGAAT
>CACYPS010000118.1 GCA_902776305.1 uncultured Lachnospiraceae bacterium
GTCCTGCATCGCACTGTTCATCTCGTAGATCATGTCCTCAACGGTGCCGATGGCCTGCCCTTCGGAATGGTTCATGCTCTCAGCCAGTGCCAGGATCTCACTTGTTTTCGGGATCCGGACCAGAGTGTCATTATCTTCAGGTGCCTGTTCTTCAAAGTCTTCCTCGCCGATTTCTTCCGGTTCTTCAGTTTTTTCCGGCTTAGCTCTTGGCAGCCGGAGCTGCTGGGCAAGTTCTGCTCTGTCTTCCGGCGCGGCGCGGGCGATGGCGGCAACATCATCTCGCTTGGCTTTCAAAGATCCTGAAAGGATTTCAGTTCGAATTCCCGGTACTACTGCCTCCGCCGCATCAACTCCTTTAGCAAAGCGCTCTGCATTTTCTACAAAGCTTCTGCTGGTGTTTGTTTCTGCAGCGATTTTTTCACTTGTTCTTTCGGGCAGCCGCAAGTCTTCTCCCGAAAGACTTGCGGTAAACTGGCCAGTTGCAGATCTCTCGTTATCTCTCGGTCCTCCGTGAGAAGCTTTTTCTGCTTCATACCGTTTGCCAATCAGATATCGCCGCTGCTCCGGCGTCAGATTTCTCCGGCCAAGCTGGTTATTACAGATCCAGGCAATGGCCGCATACTTATCCGAAAAGTCCTTGGGATAAGTTTTGAATGGAATCTCCGGATGTTTCTTTAAGATTCGGTATCTGTTGTGTCCGTCCAGGATTGTGTTGTTCCAGATGATCAAAGGATCCAGAACCTCTCCGTCAGCAACTATGTTCTGCTCAAGCAGCAAAAACTCATCCTCTGTCAGCGGAGGGATCTTTTCCTCGAACTCCGGATCGATTCTTAAATCATTCAGATCCATGTGTTTCTCCTTCCTATGTATCGGCAGGCCGCATTCACAGCCCGCCCTACATATCTTTAAAGCCATAAGGCATTAAAATCGTTGTATGCTCTTTCCGTATTTGTCCTCGACACCCCCGGAAAATCAGGGAATACATTCAGACGTCCGGCAGCTTACCGGATCCATGGGAATCTGACCCCTCCGTGGTTCTCACCGAGCCGCCCGCAGGCGGAAGTCTCATTATCCTGTGACGCCTCAATGCTGCGCGGGGAGCTGCCCCGCGTTTATCACCGGCCTACCGCTTGCTCCCTCAGCGGGAGATTATTGCATTTGCCGTGAACGTTGCTCTTCGTCACAGGGTCGTGTCTGAAGAATGCTATGCAGTTGTCATGGTGCAATCTGTGTAACAACCCATGTAGCTGTTACATTGAAAAGTTTAGAAGAAATGGTGGATTGTTTTTAGGAAGGGATGCGTCACATTCATGTGATGGGGTACGTCACATAGATGTGCATTCGGACAAAAAGAAAAGCGCCTGCATTTAAGCAAGCGCCGGTTACTAATTAAGGAATCAAAGATTATGATTTCATCGCCCATTGTCTGATATCCGTTTCCAGTTTTCTGGCAGATCCACAATGACCGGTTATACTATCCCAATTATTAATTATTTGAGGAAGGAACAATCTATATATAGCTGTATTCTTTTTGTGCCCGGGGATACGGATGCCATGATACTCCTTTTTAAGCGAAATAATACGCTCCCAAGGGTCAACAACAGCCTCGATATCATCGATATCCTCTTCATAAGCCGCAACAGTCCAGGCGTCTGTGCTGTCACAAGGAATAACTATTACGATTTTTTCCTTACTTGCAGGATCTCCAATGAGAGAACGCAGTAATTGTTCCAAATGTATTCGATATCCCTCCGGGGAATTAACGTGATCCCTGCAAGGTATGATGACAGGACAATTACCTTCTTTAAGCTGTCTGCATACCAATGGAGACTCCTCATTCTTTTTAGGGCAAATCGTGCTTTCACAACGGCAATGTACTTCTTTTTCTTTTCTTGCCACATCCCCGTCCATCTGGATGATCAGCAGATCTAAAGCCGGGGATATTGCCGAGAACAGGGCAGGGATCAATTCTGCGTTTGTTTCACACCATCGATAAACGCCCTTCCAGCCATTGCCAAATTCGCCCAACATATCCTGTTCCGGCTGAATATTCCGATAAATATGGCTTTCTCCGGTTATTCTGTTGATAGCTGCCTTTAGGACCATCTGATCAATCGGGCCTTCACCAACAATGCCTATTACTTTTCTCATATCAGTTCCGGAACACCTCCCAGATAACCATTGCGATTCATGATGATATGTCCATTCTCATCCCGGTCCGTAACAAACAGACGAACCCTGTCATCGGTAAGATCCAGTCCGTCAAGAACGAGCGGATTGTGAGTTGTCATGAACACCGTCTTTCCATTTTCAAGTATCAACCTGCTGAAGACCTGTGTTATTTTCCGGGCAAGCCTTGGGTTCATGGCGTGGTCAAAACTGTCGATCCCGAACATTTTCGGTGCATTCGGATGCATAGCAACACAGAGCATAAACAGAACGTAAAGAGCGCCTTCACTGGCATCATAGCCCGTAAAAAGGGCAGCATCCTTTAAATAGCGATCCTGGAATTCGATGATGCGGCTGGCTGCCGGAATACCGGGATTAAGGGTGCTTTTTTTCGGTTTTCCCACACGGAAATCGGATGCCCATTCGATCAACTCCAGGACATCACTCATGTAAAGACTTCCGAACATCAGATCACCGTCAGTCACCCTCATCAGGTCATCTATCGCTTCTGCAAGACGTCCTCCGTTCAAGCCGATCGGTGACACCTGTGTCGGATCCGGCAAAGTACCACGAAGCGTAAGCGTATCCGGTTGATATATTCCATAGTTACCGATATACCTGCCGGCAGAGATATACTCATCCGAAGCAAGCGCTTCAGCCACAGTAAAGTAGCCGATCTTGTTGTTCATTTGTCCCTTGCTGCGATTGCTCCTGCCAAAAACCGATTTGCCATCCTTCAGTGCACTTTCTGTATGATATTTCCAGGAATCATCATCTGTCGGCACGGTCAGATGCACGCTATACTGATAGTCATGAGCCTCTTTTTGCCAGCCCACCTGGAAATCCACCGTCACCGATTCTTTTTTTATATCGAGGAACTTGGATTTATATAACTGAGACGCAGATAAACGAACTCCCTTTCTTTGCAGACTATTGCTATTTACACGATCTGTCATGGCTGCGCTTAATGTGCCTATGGCTTCCAGAACAGATGATTTTCCTGATCCGTTCGCGCCAATCAGGACATTAACGTTCCCTGGCTCAAAGCTTACATCATAAAGGGATTTAAAGTTATGAATTGAAATACTTGTAATTCTCATATCATCAGACATGGTGTTTAGCCCTCCTGAAAAATGGTGGTTTTGCAATGGCTAATCGCAATTACAATGTAACCGATTTCCGCAAAAAAGTCTATATCTAAATTTTAGATTTTCCTTTATTTTCCTTGCTTTTACGATGTTTAGCCATTTCAAAAACCTTCAAAAATCAGATGGCTAACGTCATGTGGCAATGTGATGTAAACACCATTCTAATATATGGCTAACTATATATATCCATTAGTATCCCCCTTTTTTATATCAGCGGAATCTTCCTTCCCTGCCTTGCAATGATCTCTTCAAATGTCTGCGGCTCATAATTCTGCCACATAGCGCCGACATTATAAGCTTCACAGCGCAGTCCCTTCCGGCGGATGTCCTCCTTGATCCGCTCTTCCATGACCGATTCCTCTGTCTTATGTGTATGGCCATGCAGCATAAAAGCCATATGACGTGCACCGTTATAGAAGGGAATAAAGTAGTGGCTCAGGATCAGACGGCATTTTACACCGTCAGCCATGATTACCATATCCTTATAATCCGCAACTTCATAGAAACAGCTTTCATATGCTTCGCTGCGCTTATCATGATTGCCGCGGATCAGATGAATGTGACCGTTCATCTGCTTTGTGTAATCCGCGATTGTTGTGCGGTTCCTGTAGGCAAAATCCCCCAGGACATAAACGTGATCCTCTTTTCGGACCTTGCGGTTCCATCGGCGGATGATCTCCATGTCCATTTCTTCTGCCGTTTCCCAAGGCCTCTTGTCAAACCGGATGCAGTTGGCATGGCCCAGGTGCAGGTCACTGATAAAATATGTTTTCACTTTTCGCCACTTCTTTCTTCAATACTGTTGATATAATCTTCCGAGAACATATTGATTCCCTCGTTTAAATGTCGTTTCATTTGTTTTCTTTCTGCAGCCCTGTCGATTGTCTGTCTATGTATACCGTTGATGTCAGCCAGGATCCCGCCCTTTATCAGATCCCCCAGACTGACCGGAGTGTATCCACAGACATTTGCCGCAAGATTAAGATGCTTACATCCCTCTGCATATGGCTCGATTCCATTGTGATCATGACCATGAATATTCAGGCACCAGGAAAGACCATTCTCCGATATAAACAACGGTCCTTCATAAATCTCATCAAAGATGTCCTTATAGTCTTTTCGGTGATCATGATTGCCAAGCAGAAGAACTTTATGCCCTGCCTTGATCTGTGCGGCAAATTCAGGGCTGCCCACATCGCCGAGGCAGATGAAGGTATCACCTCTTGTCACCTTGTTATTGATGATCCCGATCTGTTCCTCTGGGGGAATCCAGTCCGGATCCATCAGAAGACAATCGTCGTCATTCAGATGCAGGTCGGAGAGAAGATAAACAGATCCCTTTGCTGACCAGTGCTGGAATATTTCATACAGTGTTTTGATCATCTTTTTTCTGTTGCTCCTTAATCAATCTGTCAAATAGTGCATTAATCTGCATGACCGCATCCCTTGCAATTTCTTCAGGAGAGCGGTTCTCCATATCTACTTCTACTGCATACTGCCATTTGTATATCGCTCCTCTCGTCATCGAATGCCATAGTATTCCCAGGCAACTGTGTCAATCACCATGAATTCCTGTGTCCCGATCGGCTTCCCTACGCTGTCTGTCGAAAACACATCACAGGAAATAAGGTTCCCTTTTCGTGTTATCCCTTCAACCGGTGTATGCCCCACTACCTGCAAAAGCTTCCTTGGTTTATAAAGCCGCCCTTCGTAATACTGCGGCCGGTACCAGATAGGAGACGCATCCTGCCACATCTCTCCGCATGCGAATCCATTGATTGTTTCGACGACCGCATCAATGTCGTTATATTTGCCGGCCGGAACATACCGGCGGACAAAGTCATCCGCCAAACCACCATGAGAAAACAGAACATTATCGATCCGGTGAAGATAAGCCAGCTGCCGCTCATCCGGCAGAGATTCCCGCAGCACCCGCAGTTTCTCGCAGACTGTCCATGGGCAGTTTCTCGCAGACTGTCCATGGTGCGATCTTGGAATAACCTGTCTCCCGCTGATTCCACAGATAGCAGACATCGTGATTGCCATAGAACCACAGAGTCTCCGGATATTCTTTCGCAAAATCAATTGCCATATCATAGGTCTGAATATACAGATCCAGATTGAACTGCTGGCGCCAGTCGTCCGCAATGTCCATCAGGCAGACTGCCCGGTCCGCTTTTATTTCTTTCATTAGTTCTGATGCCCTCTGAAACATCCAGGGCTTCAGATGGACATCCGGAATTACAAGTACTTTCATGACTTCTTATCCTTCAATGTAACTTGCTCTCCATCTCTTCAAGAGCTTTATAATTTCTTTCTGCCTGCGTCCAGCTCGATGCCTGCCCCAGTGCTCTCCAGATATATCCGTTCTCTTGCAGTAACAGATGATTATTGTCTAGCACTGTTTTACCGGTGATCACATCCATGGTGTCAAGCAGGAGCAGAACCGTCTGTGCCCGAGTGTATTGAAACGCCTTCATAACGGGATGTTCCGCGGGAATCTCCTGATTCCACGCTTTGATAAGAAGGTCGTACATCCTGCTAAGGCTGACGTCTTCCTCTTTCTCAAGCGAATTGAAATAACTGCTGATCAACAG
>CACYPS010000119.1 GCA_902776305.1 uncultured Lachnospiraceae bacterium
ATCATGCTCGTGATGGTTGTCTACAATATGGCTGATACCTACTTTATCGGACAGACCGGTGATCCGGACAGAATCGCGGCGCTTTCACTCTGCGCGCCGATCTTTACGGTTCTGTCCGGTCTCAGTACGCTGCTTGGCAGCGGCGGCTGCATCGTCATATCGATTGCTCTTGGCAGTAAGAACCGGAACGACATCCGGAAATGCACGAGCTTCTGTTTTCTGGGTTCTCTCGTCATCGGCTTTCTGTTCACGGGCGTCATGCTCGCCGCGATACGTCCGATCTGCTATGCGCTCGGCGCCGACAGCACAACCTATACCTTCGCCGTGCAGTACCTGCGTGTCATTCTTCCTGCCGCTCCCATCACGCTTGGTCTTCCGCTTGCCTGCTCGACGCTGCTTATGAGTATTTCTACGATCATCTCGAACCGCCGCATGATTCGCTACGGATCGACGGCCCTCGCTGCGCAAGGTGTCGCAGGCAAGATCAGCATGCTCACAACGATGATCATCATGGGCCTGTGCATGGGCCTGCAGCCCGTCATTTCCTATACATACGGAAATAAGAATTTCCAGCGCATGCGCGCAATTCTGAAGCAGATAATTCTGACAACTGTCATCATCGGAACCGTGCTGAGTCTCGCCTGCTTCGCCGCGAGACGGGCGATCATCGCAGCCTTTATCGACAACGCCGATGTCATCCGGAATGGCCAGATCATGATCATTGCTTCTTTACTCACAGGACCGTTCTACGGAATCTACCAGACATGTCAAGTCTACCTGCAGTCAACCGGACAGGCCGCCTATGCAACGCTCACATCCGTGCTTGACAAGGGCGTGTATTTTCTGCCCATTCTGTTCATCCTCGAGCACTTCTTCGGAATGTACGGAATTGCATTTACAGCCGCTGTCACGCTGATGTTCTCTACTGCTACGGCGCTGTTCCTCAGCCGGAAGGCGCAGCGCAGGCAGGGCATCATGGCGATAAAGGCTGAGAATCTGACATAAGAAGAGAAGACAATCCCCAGCAAAAAGCAGGCCTCATCCCGTGACCCCTGTCACAAGATAAGGCCTGCCAAATGTAACCAATTAGACAACTTTGTTCTCATCATTGTCTGGAATCTTTACTATATGCGGCATACTTCACCGCTTCCTGATATGCGCCTCCACAAGAACGAATGCCGTAGAGGTCGCCGGTTGGCTTATAACAATAGTCCTTCTGTATGTAATTGCCATCTTCTCTGAAATATTTCACCCGGTATTCTCTTGAGTTATAATTTCCGCTCGTGGGTCCGGTGAACTTGTACGATGTCGAATATTTACAGGTCACACTCAGGTTTATTCCAAGATTAGACTTACTGAAATAGTCCCCGCTAATGCTGCCTGTCAACGTTCCGGTATACTCGCTCTTTAAGGTCACCGTTTGCCCCTTGGCAACGGAGATAACAAAGTCATCTTTGACAACTCGGGATGGAACCGTAACTGTTTTTATCGTCTCGTATTTGTGGGTACTTCCCAGCGGAGGACTCCATATTCTTGCTATTGAAATAGGATAATTGAAAAATGAATCTCCGGCACTCTCATCGTTTCCAACCCGATAGATCGTAAATTGTGAGATATCCGGGTCGTCATTGACGATACATTGCACATCACGGTAGGTTGCCCCCGTGTTAGAATCAGCAAACAATACGGTGACCTCGCGACCGTCCTTATTCTTTATAATAAGCCTGGTCTGGTGAATCTCCTGGTCTGAATCAGATAAAAGATCATCGTCATTCGTCTTCGCGCAAATCCGGGGCTGGATTTTCTGATCGATGGCAGGCACTAATACCTCGTCTCCTGTCTTTGCAGAGATCCGAGGCTGACGAAGTTTTTGATCAGTAGCAGGTGTGAGGTCATCATCTTCTGCCCTCACATGAAACGGAAAACACGAGAGAACCAAAACGAATGCCATGAGTACAGCACTCCAACGTCTTGCTCGCCTCATAATGTTCGCCTCTCTTTCTCCAGCTATACTTCAGTTTTCTTGTGCTTCAATCGAAACGTTCAAAAATATGCAATGCCTTCTAAACTCATTTTTTATGCTCTCTTTCTATCCTCCCTTCGTCTCCACGCATCGAATTCATCATTGCTAGATACCTAAAGTACTATTTATGTTTGTTATCAATAACTTAGTCAAGTCCAAATTTGTGTGTAAATTGCTCTTAGGTACCTGCGGTGCCAAGGGATGCCTTGCATCCCTTAGCTAACCACCAGCTCTCTTGAAGGGACTCAAGGGTGCGTAAGCACCTCGAAGAGGTTCCCTTGACTGTTCCTGAAAGAGTGCTATCCACTCATGCTGCTTTGAGCTGTCTCTGTTCCTCTGCAAGTTTGATCAGCTTCGGAACAGCATCTGAGGCAAGCAAGGCCTGATAGCCCTTATTACTGAAAATTGCTTTCTGAGTGGACACAACATCGTTCCTCTCCAGCAGAACCGAGCCCATGAGACGCAGTAAGGAGTCTTCGTTTGGGAATACTCCTATCACCGCTGACCGGCGCTTCAGCTCCTTATTGAGCCGCTCAATGTGGTTAGAAGTCCGGAAGAACCGGCGCATGCCTTTCGGCAGTATCATGACCGTCATAGAGCTCTCGAAGCCTTCGTCCAGACATTTCATCGCTGATTCTGCTACATCTTTGTAATCGGCGATGATAGAATCTCGCTTTTTGCGGGCTTTGACTACATCCTCACAGTTCCACATTTCCTGGAGATCTGCACGGATGCCTGCCTGGTACTTCCTGGGCGCTTTTTCCGAGATGTTCTTGGAGAAATGGAACTGGCATCGCTGCCAGGGAACGTTCGGGAACACCTTGCTGATGGCGTCCTGGATGCCTTCATGGGCATCGGAGGTGATCATCAGGAGACCTTTAAGCCCGCGGTCTTTCAGGCTCTGGAGGAAGGCATTCCAGGTAGGCTTGGACTCATTGTCATAGACGCCGAAGCCAAGAATTTCGCGATGCCCTTCCTGGTTCGTTCCATAAGCGATCATGAAAGCCCTGGAGATAATCCTGTGATTAACACGTACCTTGAAATAAGTGGCATCCACAGTCAGAAACGGGTAATTGCCAGTCAGAGGACGTTCACGGAACTCTCTGACCTTCTTATCGAGATCCTTGCAGACATCAGAGACTGCAGATTTCGAATAGGAAGTCCCACAGAGTGTCTCCATGATCCTGCCGACTTTCCTTGTGGCTACGCCGTTTACAACCATTTCCGCCATGCTGGCAATCAGAGCCGCCTCGCTGCGGGAATAGTTTTCAAATACGAGCGTCTTGAAAGGAACGTTCCGATGTCTCGGAACTGTGAGGGTGATCCTCCCGATCCGGGTCTTGAGATCTCGTTCGCGGGTTCCGTTTCGGCTGTCGGTTCGCTCCTCTGAACGTTCATAGGGCTCTGCCTTCAGCTGGGCAGTAGATTCCGCCATCAATATGCTGTTAAGACTGCTCTTCAGCAGCTCACGGAAAGCCTGATCGTGATCTGTTGAAAGAAGCTGTAGAATTTCCTCCTGATTCAATGTAATATTGAGTTGAGCCATTGTGTTCATCCTCCTTGGTATTATGTTGATTTTGGTCGATTTTCATTATACCTAAGAGATGAGCACTTGGCTCTTTTTAATTTTTCAATTTACACCATTATACAGACGTAACCAGGAAACTCTTCCAGAAGCCGATAACACTGGAGGCGGCTATAGAAGGTGCGAAAAAGGAATATGACGACGACAAGAATGGAAACGAGATTGAAAAGAGCGTACGACAATTTGTGGAAGAATCCCTGCATTACGGATTACTGATCCGGGAAGAAAGTAAATGAGTATGAAATTCTGATGGTATAAAGCACATTTCATCGGCTCGAGCCAGTTTTTATTAAGAAATATTTTGACACTTTCTATGGCTTTGGTTATACTATAGATAGTAGCATAATTTCACATGAGGACAGTGAGCAGATAGTGTAAAATATCTTGTGTAAACGATAGTTCCTCAGGTATGGAAAAGGGAACCGATTTCCTGTAAAGTGTTAAGCACCACACAAAACACAGCAGAG
>CACYPS010000120.1 GCA_902776305.1 uncultured Lachnospiraceae bacterium
TATCGCCACAAGGATTATATTCCCCCTGTACTTCTCCAGCGAATCCGGATACCGCCGATCCAGGATCTGCGTCATAGCCGTCTCCGCATCCTTATTCCAATTCAGCTCGACAAGTATGGCCGGCTTGTCCGGATATTTCGGCGACGGGATATAGGCCAGGTCCGTATATCCCCTGCCGGCCTGCATCTCGGGTATGAGCGTGTAGTACTGCTCCGCATTAAAGTATGCCAGCCGCACGGCGTATGAGAGGGCCGCCTCGCTGTTGTTATAGGTCAGGTTCCCCGCCCGCATGTGAGCGTCCTCCACAAGCCTTGCCAGCTTCGTCTCAATTGTGCGTGGCATCTTTAACTCTGCCGATTCGCTTCTATTTATTCTGTTCCTATTATAAGGCAAGGAAAAAACGGCTTCAAGGGCGGACTATTTAAGCATTCAAATCTAAGACACTGCTCTTACTTACCGTTTACGGACAGAGGATCCCGTATAACTACAAATCGTATATTCACCCGAACTGCCGGCTACGGATGTTAACATTACATAAAGTGTTGTATAATGTATAGGAAGTTGCGACAGCAACTCCCGATAAAAGGTCGATGAAATCGCCCGCAAATCGATTATCGGGGTCGCGAAGCGCAGTTGAGCGGTTCCGATAGTATTACTACTCAGCACACCCGTTGTTTCCGATAAGATATAATGAAGAAAGGTACCCGTATTTAATGAAACAGTTAATTTCAGTTATTCAGAACCTTGGACAAAACGAAGACAAATACATCAGCGACAATGAATTAGAAATCATACGGGATCATAAGGTGGAGGCAGCAGCCTATTTTCATGACGTGTTGGATCAAATGTGCAGTCAAAGCAAGGAAGACACTCTGAACGATGGCCAGTTGCTGGACGACGGCTTTTTTGCCCTCTTTTTTCTGGCCGAATGGAAGGACACATCTGCTTTTGCAAAAGCATGCGAAATTCTTCGCATTATGGGTGAAGACGCTGATGGATGGCTCGGTGACGCCCTTACCGAAAACCTCCCCCATGTCCTGTATCAGCTTTTTGACGGAGACTATCAGCTGCTTACCAGTCACCTGTATGACGTACAGAACAACCTCTGGGTCAGGGTTTCCTATGTAATGATCGCCATTCAGAAGTATCTTGATAAGAGCATCCCGCTATCACAGCTGCTCTCCATGGTAAGCCGATCTGAGACAATACCGGAGGATGAGCTTGATGCAGATATCTTATCCTTTATATGTTGCTATATGATGCATGCCCATGTGGAGGAGTATCTTCCGGTTGTCAGGATGTGGTTACAGAGAGATCTGATAGATACCTCAATTGTGGGTTACTATGCGGATCATCTGGATACCCTGTATGATTACAATGATGACACTATCATCCGGACTGATTATTCTCTGGAAAACGAGGCGGGCTACTGGTATAAATTCCAGACTTCGCATAAAAAGCCTCTTAATGAGCCTTTCAGTAAATCAGACTGGAACCGGTTAATGGAAAAAGCTCAAAAAATGCATGATGATCCCTATAAAGGAGTAGGAAGAAACGATCCATGCCCGTGCGGGAGCGGAAAGAAATTCAAAAAATGCTGTCTCCCGATATTGGAAAAAGCCCGCATCGGGGAAATCGAGCCCGCTGAGAAGCGTCTCAAGAAGGCAAAGTATTACCCGAAGTTGTCTTTCGATCCGGTTTCCGGGCTTTCTACGGGCAGCTTTGAAAAAATCCCCGGCAGATTATATCTCGAAGACCGCTACGATAAAGAAGCAATCACGATTGACTATTACGCTTATCTGGGAAAAGCGACATTAAATCGAAAAGATTTTGGGGAAGTATTCTTGGGCAGGCAGGTACAGGAAAGGCTTCATACCGAACGCAGACAGATTGCCGACGCCTATTATGAGAAGGCAAGGAACCTTCGAAAGATGAGAATGGAGAGGGAAGGTATCAAAGACTTAGCAGATTTCGACCGGAAATATGCTATCCACTTTTTGTCTGACGAGTTTTGAGCTTTTCTACTGCATTCCGGGCACAGGCAACAGAGGTTCAATGCATTAAAGCTTCCGATCTATAACTAAAGCCGGAACTCTCTTATAAGGTACAGTGTAGATAATGGGTTTATTCACAGCCATGATACAATGAGAATAAAGACTCACGGAGGAAAATATCATGGCAAGAAAAAACAGACATGACTGG
>CACYPS010000121.1 GCA_902776305.1 uncultured Lachnospiraceae bacterium
AGAGGGGAATTATAAGCAAATGAAAAAAGCGGATGAAAAAGCAGCATTCAAAAAAATAAAGGGAACACTCAAAAGGAAACGGCTCTTAACCATTCTTGTTACTGCGGTATGCATTGCAGCTCTGGGCTTTGGATTGTTTTATGGTCTTGTCGTTCATGAGAAGTATATTCCCTATGAGGAAAGCGGACTTTATGTCGCAGAAGAAGCCATTCGAACAGATAGAAATTATTACAAGAGCACCGGTCTCTACTCACCGGATGGAGAGACGCTTTTCTTATATATGACAACGACAGCATATACACAGATGCGAAATGACACGTCTATGGTGGGTGTCCCAATCATTTCATTGGACAGGGCGGCGCGAACCTCAACAATAGAGGATGACAATGGTACCGTAACAGAGCAGGTATGCAAAGAAATATATTATGTTCCGGAAATAACCGCGAAGCAGTATATGCATGCTATGAAGTGGACAAATGAAGGCACGACTGATGAAGAAGTCCAAAAGAACCGTGATAAAGAAGTCGAGGAGCTGAAAAGCGCATCGGTCCTCGTTTGGAGTGAATCAGAATAACAGATACATACCGTTACACGCAGGCAGTCTTGTGAGAGATCATGAGACTGCCTTTTGATTTATGAGGAGTCGACATCCTTGCATGGCGACTCCCAGTCTAAGAAAATACAGAAAAGAACCCGGAAAGGATGGGATGAAATATGTTTATACTCAGAATCTTACTCAAGACGGCACTGCTTCCCGTAGTGCTGATCCTGTTATTCGTAAAGGTCATTGTGAAGGTTGGAATGCAGCTCTCTTCCATTATTCTCGGCGGTCTGATCCTCTTTGTAGCCGGCTGTCTAATTTATACGATCACAAAACAGGCCTGGAGTCAGACCTTCCTTCTGGCCTTGATCGAAGCCGGTATCATGGGCATTACGATCGGGACCGCCGTCATCGAGAGCCTGATCGATGCAGCATTGATGGGAATTGCAGGCATTTGAAGCCTCTATTGAATTAACTTTTGCATATTTTTCAAAAAATCTCTTGGAAAGTATTGACCCCTACGTTACGTCATGGTTTATAGTGACCTTACCAAAGGCGAGGGAGTGATGAACTATGATGACTGTTAACGAAGTAAGCAAGCTGACAGGCGTGAGTATACGCACCCTGCAGTATTACGACAAGATCGGGCTGCTTCATCCGGCAAAATATACAGAGGCAGGCTACCGGCTGTATGACGATGCGGCACTGGAGACCCTGCAGCAGATCCTTCTCTTCAGAGAACTGGAATTCCCTCTGAAGGATATTAAGGAGATCATCAGCAGTCCGGATTTTGACAGGAGCAAGGCCCTGGAGCAGCAGATCGAGCTTCTGAAGCTTAAGAAGGAACACATCGAGAACCTGATCGATCTTGCCGTTGGAATAAAAGCGATAGGGGTGAAACCATTGACATTTGATGCATTTGATACAAGAAAAATAGACGAGTATGCCGCGCAGGCGAAAGCCTCCTGGGGCACAACGCCGGCCTATAAGGAATATGAAGAGAAATCCAAAGGCCGTACAAAGGAAGACAACATGAAGATCCACCAGGGACTGATTGATATTTTCGGAGAATTCGGACAGATCCGGAATACAGATCCCGCATCGGAGGAAGCGCAGGCGATGGTAAAGAAACTGCAGGATTATATCACAGAGCATATGTATACCTGCACGAAGGAGATCCTCAGCGGCCTTGGAATGATGTATGGAGGCGGAGGCGATTTCACATCAAATATCGATAAGATGGGCGGCGAAGGCACGGCTGAATTTGCCTCCCGGGCAATTGAGATTTATTGCAGATAAGCAGTCCGCCAGATACGTCTGCCAAAATGACAACTGAATAATGCCATTACATAGAACGGTCCTGAAGCCATAAACTTCGGGGCCGTTTTGTGTTGCCTGAAAACGGGACGATCCCTTACCTCAAGGCCGATCGCGGCAAGAAAAAACAAAAGAAGGAGCATCCGAAGTGACCGGTCACGCTCAGGCAGAGACTTTATTCACCGCCCTTTAAGGGCAGATTTCTTATAAGGAGGCCTCACGTATGGCATTTTTCAACAGTGCAGTCCAGGTACTGCAGACTCTCGTCGTGGCCCTCGGAGCCGGTCTCGGTATCTGGGGCGCAATCAACCTGATGGAAGGTTACGGCAACGACAACCCTGAAGCGCCTACCTAATACTCCGAATGGCAGGAAACCATGCAACAGGTTTCCTCAAAAGATGTTATAGAGCTCGGTGAAGTCGGCAGAGAGCAGTCGTAAGTATGATTTTCAGACGATACACGAAAGCTGTCCAGCGGTGGATGGTGCTGCCTATATGCCGGGGTTCGGTTACCCATGGTCAGGATGATAGAGATATCTGACGAATTTCTGAATGTACGAGTCTAAACGTTGATACTGTCGAAAGGCAGTACACCTTTTACGGTGGTGTCCGTGGATAAGTAAGACTGGTTGTTATGAAAGTCCATGCATCGTTACAGGCGATGCGGTTATGCATGACCGGATACAGGCTCAGAGGAAAGACCTAAAGGTATCCAATGATAGGAATATCGGAACGTGGAAAGCTGGGAACATGGAGGCTGTTGCAGACCGATGAAGTGGTGGATGGGAATACCTTCGCGAGAGGGCAATAACCATTCTTTATTCCAGTGAGAGCAGTGGCATGGTACCTGTGAAGCCGTGAACAAGTAAGCGGTGGAGGGACGGCCACAAGTCGAATTCAGTAAAAATCATAAAATACACAACAAACACAGCTTCGAGTATGACAAAGAAAATCCAAACTGGAAGGAGAGGATGCCTGTGCCCACTTCGGAGCAGCAAGAAAGGAAAAGTAAACAGAGAAAAATCCGCAATTCAGAGTATTACGACATGGAGTCAATCTTTGACCGTCTGTATGCCGAAAGCAAAAATGGAAAAACCTTCAATCATCTGATGGAAATCATTGAGAGCGAGGAAAACATCAAGCTGGCTTATCGGACGATCAAAAAGAATACAGGAAGTAATACGGCTGGTGTGGATAAGCGGACGATAAAAAGCCTCATGAAATTAAGTGAGGAAGAATACGTCCGCCGGATACGAAATCAATTCAGCAACTATCACCCGCGCCCCGTAAGGCGTGTGGAGATACCAAAGCCCAATGGAAAGATGAGACCGCTGGGAATCCCCACGATCATAGACCGCATTGTCCAACAGTGCGTTCTACAGGTCATGGAGCCGATCTGTGAAGCAAAATTCAGTGAGAATTCAAACGGGTTCCGCCCGAATCGCTCTGCTGAAACAGCGATTGCACAGTGTATGCGGCTGGTTCTTCGACAACATCAACCATACAAAACTGATTCGTCAGATATGGGCATTGGGAATTCGTGACAAAAAGCTGATATGCATCATTAAGGAAATGCTGAAAGCGCCGGTCATTATGCCAAACGGTGAAAAGGTTTATCCGACCAAGGGAACACCACAGGGAGGAATCCTGTCACCTCTACTTGCAAATATCGTATTGAATGAACTGGATTGGTGGATTGCTTCCCAATGGGAAGAAATGCCAACCAAAACAGAATTCAAGATAAGAGAAAATGCGACGCGGTCAGATACGCAGATGATTTCAAAATCTTCTGTTCCTCTCATGAGGAAGCTGTCAGGGCCTATAAAGCCACAGAATTATGGCTGAAGGACAGACTGGGGCTGGATATCAGTCCTGATAAATCCAAGGTAGTGAACCTGAAACGGCAGTATTCTGAATTTCTCGGATTCAAGCTGAAAGTTCGTAAAAAGGGCAGGAAATATGTCATTCGGTCTCATATGAGCGATAAGGCGTACAAAAAGGCGCATGAAAAGTTATCCGAAGAAGTGAAGAAGCTGGCTCATTCGTCAGAAGAAGCACAGTTCATGCAGTTACAGAAATACAATTCTGTTGTTGCAGGACTTCACGAATACTACTGTA
>CACYPS010000122.1 GCA_902776305.1 uncultured Lachnospiraceae bacterium
GCGGATTTTATCAGGGAGATCGGTCTGCCGACGACCTTCGCAGAGATGAACATCCCTGATGATACAGACTATAAGGCGATCGCGGATTCCACGGTCCTTACCGGCGGATGCGCGAAGAAGTTCACACGGAAAGAATTATTGGAGGTGCTTTTGGAATGCAGATAAAGAAGATGACATCCCTGGTTCTGGCGGCTATGATTTCACTGTCTCTTGCGGCCTGCGGCAGCAGTCAGACGACTGCTGCAACATCGGGTCAGACATCACAGCAGGAAGTAAAGGCACAGTCCGCTGACAGTTCGGGAGCGAAGAATGCAGAATCTGCTCAGGATGAAGGCAAAGCAGAGGTACAGCAGACAGAAGCTGCTGCGAAAAACGAAAGCTCTGTTGGTAAGAATATCCTGATCCTCTATTTTTCAGCAGATAACACAAGGGATGTAGATGCCGTCAGCTCTGCAACCCCGATGGCGGACGGAACATCCTCTGTGGAATGGATCGCAAATATCATCCACGAGAACGTGGGTGGTGATCTGATACCGATCATTCCATCTGAAGATTATCCGCTTGAATATGATGCGCTTGCAGATTACGCAAAGAAGGAGCGTGATGACGGCGACAGGCCGGCCTTTGAAGACCTTGGAGTCGATCCGGCGAGCTATGACCTTGTTTTCGTAGGTTATCCGATCTGGTGGTATGAAATGCCGATGATCATGGATACTTTCTTTGATACATATGATTTCTCCGGCGTAACGATTATTCCGTTCAACACTCACGCCGGAAGCAGTGATGGCGGCACTTACAGTGATATCAGAGAACTTGAATCGAATGCAACAGTTCTGGATGGACTTGCAGTTCGCGGTGAGGACGTCGGAAAAGACAGCACAAAAGAAGCAGTGCTTTCATGGCTGCAGGGACTGGACCTGGAATAACGTACTCCGTGCCTGGTGAGATCACGGTCGGCAAAGAAATGCAGAGAGGTTTTATCAATGACAATGTCCTGCATTCGCCGGAGCACGGAGATATCCACTATTCCAGTTACATACCGGAAACCTACGACGGTACGAAGCCGTATGCTTTGTTTATTACGCTTCCGGGATGGGAAGGTCTGTACTTTCAGGGTGTTGGTGCCAATATGGTCGAAGATTTCGGTGTAGAGGCCATCAGATACAATGACGAGATGATTGTTCTTTCCACTCAGCTTTCCGACTGGGGCGAGACCTCTGCCAATCAGGCAATTGTCCTGACGGAATTCTTTCTTGCCCATTACAACATCGATCCGGAGAAGGTTTATCTGCATGGTTATTCCGGCGGAGGAGAAACCGGCTCCCTCGTGATGGAAAAGAAACCGGAACTATACACTGCATTCCTGTGCTGTGCAACACAATGGGACGGCGATATGACTGCCCTCGCAGCAGCACGGACGCCGGTTTATCTGGTTACGGGAGAAAGCGACAGCTATTATGGATCTAAGTCATTGAAGGATGCTTACGAGGAGCTGCATGACCTGTACCTGGCGAAAGGTCTGACCGAGAGGGAGACCGGCGAGCTGCTCATTCTGGATATCAAAGAGGAACAATACTTTACCTCCAGAGGCTTCACAGATCAGCACATGGGAGGGCAGGCATTTGCAAAAGACGAAAGCATCATGGGGTGGTTGTTCGGAGAACACTGAGAAAAGAGGCGCATTTTTTGAAGAAATTGATTATACTGATATGCTTTCTGCTTCTGATCATAACTCTGGCCGCATGTGCAGGGATTCAAGCTCAGACGCAGGAGCCAACAAAGCAAAATGATACAGAGGAATCATCCGGGGACACGAAAGCGCCTTCGGATGTCACCTCACCAGAGAATAAGGAAGTTATGGAACAAACAGGATACACTGCCGCTGTTCCGTCTTCATATAAGACTGCATCAGACCATCCCGGTACTGTGACCCGGTTGGATTATGATTCGAAGGATTATGTCAGAGACGGGGCAGCTATCGCAAAAACGGCCTACGTCTATACCCCTTACGGCTATGATGAAAACGATGAAGATACCAGATACAACATTGTCTATCTGATGCATGGCTGGGGCGGACATGCCGGCGAATACTTTGAATACACTTCAACCAAAAACATGTTTGATCACCTGATCGAAAACGGCGATATCCCGCC
>CACYPS010000123.1 GCA_902776305.1 uncultured Lachnospiraceae bacterium
TTTTCAAACGGCTGGCCAACTTTGTCTTCCTTTCAAATGGAAGAATCCTCTCCGCGAGATCCGTGGAAAAATATATGAAGGGTGCAGGTCTCCCATGCTCAGTGACGACGATCACAAAGTATATCGGTTACCTGGAAGAAGCATACGCCATTGCGACAGTCAAAAAATACTCAGCCAAGTCGAAACGTGAATTGGAGTATTACCTGAAGGTTTATGATGAAGATGTTGCGTTAAACTCGATCCGTGTCATGAATAACCGTTACGATTTAACACATAACTTTGAAAACATCGTATACAACGAATTGATCTACATGGGCTATACTCTCCAGGTATATAATGACGGAGCTCATGAAATCGATTTTGTGGCCAATAAGGGTAACAAGCAATACTATATCCAGATTGCCTATTCTGTAACCGAAGAAAAGGCTTATGAGCGCGAGTTTGGGGCCTTTGCCAAACTTGATAATTCGTGCCAGAAGATTGTAATCACCAACGATGATATCGACTACAGTACGAGCACCGTCAGGCATATTCAATTTAAAGATTTTGTTTTCATGAATGAACTATAAGGAGACACTATGTCAGGAGCATATCTTCCCGGGACAACAACATCACCCAGGCCGAGTTGGCAAACATCATCGGCCTTTCTGAAAGTGCGTTCAGCCGCTACCTGAAAGGCCACACTGAGATGCTCGGTGACGGGTATATCATAAAGATTGCAAAGCACTTCCGTGTATCCACAGACTTCCTTCTTGGAGAGACGGACATTCCAGATCGTAAGAACTATGATATCGAAGAGCTGGGGCTTTCCACGGAATCCGCGAAATTACTGTATACTGGAAAAATCGATTCCGGCATCTTAAATCTGCTGATCGAGAATCCGAAATTCGCGCACCTTATCCGCCTGCTTGCCCTCTATAAGGATGAGATCATGCTTGCCGGCATAAGAGCCGCAAATCAGAATTATACATTCTTGCGGTCCCTCCTTATGGGCCAGGCTCGATTTCATCCCGAAGATACTGCGACGGCTACAGACCTGGCGCAGAAGCTATCGGATTTGAAAACGCCTCCGGTCTCTGCAGATACTGCCGCAATAAGGACGGTCTTTATGCAGATCGTTGCGGATATAAAGGCAAGCGCTGCCTCTGAAAGCAAAATGTACCAGACTGCAACGTCAGAAATACTGGAGGACTTCCGAAATACACTGACAAAAGGCGAAGAAGGATTTGATCTGAAATCTCTTACTGTGGATGACATGGTGCAGGCCATCATGCATTATGCGAGACAAGGGGAATTCCCGCCAGAGGCTTTATCAAACCTGGAAGAGACTCTGACAGAATTGTTTGAATCTGCAAAGGTGCCCGGCAATGACGAATGAGCAGCTCTGTTCTCTTGCCCGGGAAGGAGATAAAGCTGCTGAAGCAGCCTTGATTGAAAATATCCTGCCGTCCCTCCGGATCACCGCTGCAAATATCCAAAAGCGTTATTCCGGCATCCTGCTTGAAACGGATGACCTGGTGCAGGAGGCTCTAATCGGAGTACTCCGGGCCGTTAAGACTTATGACCTGGAAACCGGAAATCTGTTCCTGACCTATGCGCAGACAACTGCAGAAAATGCCATGCTGGATTATGTGCGAAAATGCGCATCAGCGATTCCGGCTTCCGGCAGCATTCTCAGTCTTGACGCTTCGCCGCCGGGATTTGATCCCGAAGCAAATGTCACTTATGCAGATATCCTCCCGGACGATTACAATAAAAATCCCGAGCAGCTCTTTATCAGAAAAGAGACCATAACAGAAGTCCGAAATGCCCTTGGAGAAATCTCTGATCGTGAACGGGCCTATCTTCATTACCGCTATGGTTTTCTCGATTGTGTGCTTCATGATCAAAGCGAAACCGCCGCGCATTTTCATCTCAGCCTAAGCCGGGCAAGGCATACGGAAAAAGCCGCGTTAAATAATGTCCGCCGTGCGCTCCCCGGGCAGTAATAATTCCTCTCGTTTTTTGATATACCTCTATTCCGCAGACCGTGCCGGTACAGGTTCCGTGACATACGTCACTTCTCCTGTACCTTTTCTTTGCTCAAGCTTCTCCCTCTTCGGGAGCAACCTTTCGCACAGAAAAAACACGGAAATGAATCGTGCTTCAACCAGGCACTCATCATTTCCGTATTCGGTCTGCTTCATAAAGGTATAACACACTAGACTTTGCCAGCAAAGTCGTGTGCCAAAAGGGACTCTGTCCCCTTTGGAATCCTCTGCCACGCACCCCCCCAGGCCGTCCGAAAACCTTGATTTTCTGTGGCCTGACAACCAATTCGGGCATAAAATATGCCCATTTTTCATGCACATTGAAAGCTGAATAA
>CACYPS010000124.1:0-2222 GCA_902776305.1 uncultured Lachnospiraceae bacterium
CGATATAAATCTGTTCCGGTGTCTTTGTGTACTCTGAAAAAAGCCTGTCGTAAAAACTGCTCTCATCATTGTCCGGATCGTTATAGGGTTCAATGTCGAGACTTAACATCTGACCTGTGGAAGGAACGGCAGATGCACATTTCCGGACGTAATCCATCATGGCATTTTCGGAAACCCGGGATGCGTAGGTTTGAAACAGGTTGCCTTTATCCGGAAGGAAAGAGTGAACAGCCCTTAGCAAGCCGATGGCTCCCTCCTGAAGGAGATCGTCTGCTTCAACCTGAAGGCCAGAGTACTGCGCCTCAAATTTGGCAGCCAGTGCTTTAAGGGAAGGAAGCAAATGATCAATCAGCTCATTCTCTGCATCGGCATTTCCGCTTTGCGCCAGAATGCAGAGTTCCTCATTCGTCATGATCCGGTTCCTTTAGAGCATTCAACAAATCCAGGAAACTGGCGCCAAGTGATGTGAGCTTTTCTTCCGGTATGCCAGCTTCTGAAATGGTCTTCATCAAATTCTCTCGCAGCAGCTTTAACACTTCGGTGGTCGCGGCCTGCTGTGCTTCTGACGCCGACTCTGCATTTTTCTTTATATCTCGTACGATCTGCATGAAAAGATTCTGGATCGTGTTCGTATCAGCTGTGACAGGAGGAGTAGCAAGCAACCTCAAATCCTGTGCGGCATTTTTCGCTGTATCTGCATCTTCCGGATGAAGGTTTGCTTGATCCAGAGTGAGAGATCGTATGAAGGTCAGGATCTGGTTCATCGCATTGATCCCAGCAATCATGGTCTCGTCCCGATACCGTGCAAGTAAAAGCAGTAGCTGCGGAAAGCGGGGATGCTCGATCAGCTGATTCAGTACGGATGCATCGACCTTCCCCGTATACAGGAGTTTTGCTGTCTCCGCCGAGAGCCTAAGCTCCTCAATATCATAATTCTTCCGATCTGGGATATCCGTTTCACCAAGAAGGAAGTCCGTCGACACATCAAAGTATTTGGCGATCCGGATGATGAAACCATCGCCCAGGTTCGTTGTCCGCCCCTGGAGATACCGGCTGAGGGCGCTGTTTGAAAGGCCGACCTTTTCGGCAAGTTCGGCCTGGGTGATCTTCCTGTTTTTGATAAGGTCCTGGATACGCTGTCGGGTATCGCCGGGGAGATAAGTGTCGGACATGGCGGCCTCTTTTCTGGTCAGGGATTACTCATCTCGGAAATCCTGATCCCTTAGGATAATGTCCAGCATCTCCCGAGGGGTCACGATAAAGGGTCTGTTTGGGAAATGCCTGATATTTCCGGTCACAAGATAAGCCTCTTCCTCTTTTCGTTCTTCCATAACCACTTCATAGAATACGAGATCTTTGGGATCCGGCAGTTCAACGTCAAGATGCTCGGCATCGACATAAATGGCACGTTTATGAAAAGTGCTCATAATGCCTTCTATGAGATCTTCAGGAAGATGAAACTTTGGACGGGAAAGTACTTCCCGATATTCCTTTTCTATCGCCTCATTTAGAATGGGTATGATTGGCCCGTCAAAGGCAAGTTCAACGATGCTCCCCGGAACAGAGTGTGACTTCAGAACTGCTGAGACGAGGACATTCGTGTCGATAACCACATAATACTTCATAGGCGTTTATTTCCTTGCTTCTGCGATTTCAGCGTTGATCTCCTCGAGAGTCATGTCTGAGATGCCATATTCCTCTGCGATCCGACTGGCCCTTTGAAGAGCGCGGATACCGGGATTGGTTTCTTCCTCTATTTTCATACTGAAAGGAATACCGTTTTCCTGGTTCAGCCTTGAAACACACATCCTCAGATATGCGGGAAGAGAGAGCCCGAGACGATCAAGGATCTGAACGGCACGGAGTTTTTCTGTATCTTCTGTCCTGAATTGAACTAACGTGCTTGCCATCGTATTATCCTCCTGACTTGATAATGGTTTATGGTCATACCTTAACCACCTATAGCATACCACAGAAAGAATACAAATGCAATCATATGATTACAATTGTTGTGGGATGGGAATCCTCATTGATTTTGCTGTCTCGTGGTCTTACTGGACACTTTTCTTCAAAACCGAAAAATTGTCCAGTGGGATTCGTTGCCATTGTTTCTACGAGTTTATCTTACGCATATAACTGTCCCATAATCCGGTCTCGATTGCATTTTTGCAATTTTCACCCTCTCTGCTTCTTCCAAATCCCAGAACCGCCTCATTTTTAAG
>CACYPS010000124.1:2239-3876 GCA_902776305.1 uncultured Lachnospiraceae bacterium
GCCATAACATGACCCGGTGTCTCTTCCACGATGACCGCCATCCAAGCCTTAAGCTCAATCCGGACTTCTATTACTGCTTCGGATGCGGAGCGAAGGGTGATGTGATCGACCTGGTCGCAGGACTGTTTGATCTCAGTCTCTATGAGGCGGCCAGAAAGATCGCGGAGGATTTTGGAATCGACCCGGATAATCCGCCGAAGGTCGCTGCACTTGCAAAACCCAGGCACCCGATGATCAGGGCGTTCCGTGATGATGAACGCTACTGTCAGCGGGTGCTTTGTGATTATCTGCACCTTCTGGAGAACTGGAAGGTGCAGTATGCACCCACTTCGATGGAAGAAGAGCCGGATGACCGCTTTGTGGAAGCCTGCCAGATGTTCGCCTATATCGAATATCTGGCAGACCTTTTAACGGTCGGCAACCTCGAACAGCGGAAGGCTGTGGTCATGGAACTGATGCAGGATGGCAAAATCACCGGACTTGAGGACTGCGTGAACAGAGCCCATGAGAAGGAAAGGAGGTCGGATAATGCCGAGAAAATCAACGCTGCCTCCTGATGCCCCGGTATGGCTCACGGAAGACCGCAGGATCGATGAGATGACATTCTGCTGTTCGTTTCTCGAGGCGCATCCTATGAAATGTGTCCATGGGAAGCTGTATACCGTCGATGGTCTTATCTCTGACGAGGCCGCCTTAAAGCGCGAAATCTTTATGGAGATCTGTGATTGGGTCAAATCAGGAACTGCCAGAAAGGTAGAGGATCTTTTGAAGGCAGTCAGGATGATGGCCTTCGCTGATGAGCCCCCATTGCATCAGGACCGCATCCATGTTTCAAACGGTACCTGGTATCTGGACGGTCATTTCAGTGAAGAAAAGGAATACTGCCGGAACCGGCTGGAGGTCGCATACAACTCGGCGGCAGGCATAGCGAACGTCTGGCTGAACTTCCTTTCGGAGCTTCTGGTCCCAGAAGATATCCCGACCCTGCAGGAGTACCTGGGATATTGCCTGCTTCCTACTACGAAGGCCCAGAAGATGCTCCTGATGATCGGAAAGGGCGGCGAAGGCAAATCCCGGATCGGACTGGTGATGCGGTCGATCCTCGGGATCAATATGAACACCACCAGCATTCAGAAAGTTGAGATAAGCTGCTCATGGTGGATGACGATATGGATATGAGTGCGCTGACTAAGACGAACTATATCAAATCCATTGTCACCTCCGAGTGCCAGATGGATGTCGAACGCAAAGGCATCCAGAGCTATCAGAGTCTTCTGTATGTCCGCTTCCTGTGTTTCGGAAACGGAGCCCTTACCGCGCTTCACGACCGGTCTGACGGGTTCTTCAGGCGGCAGATCGTAATCACCACGAAGGACAAGCCGGAAGGCCGCGTTGACGATCCCTACCTTGTCGAAAAGCTGATCGCGGAAAAAGGAGGCGTCTTTCTGTGGTGCCTAGAGGGACTCAAGCGGCTTATCGCCAATGATTACCGCTTTACCATCAGTGGCCGGTCAAAGGACAATATCGATGCCATTGTGAAGGACGCGAACAACATTCTGGAATTTCTGGCATCCGAGGGGTACCTCACTTTCCATGAAGACAGTAAGGCTGCGACCTGCGATCTGTATGCGGCTTAT
>CACYPS010000125.1 GCA_902776305.1 uncultured Lachnospiraceae bacterium
GTCCGAAATAATGATCCTTTGCATAATAAGTTGCTGCTGTACACATCTTCATCTTCTCCTGTTTCTATAAATGCCGACACCATCTTCCAGTTCAAACACTCTTGTCGGCTTTATGTATTTTTCCTTAACATCAATACTACTGTCTCCACGTGGCACGAGGAAATGAAACTACTAATTCATACCCCTCGTTGGTAAAGGGAAACATGTCCACCGTTCCCTGTCTGTTCGCAAAAATGCGGTCAGGAACATATCAACACTTTTCCTGTTCGTCAGGAACATGTCAACCGGTTTTAGAGAGATGCCAGTTCACGGGAACATGTCGATAAGCTGAACTTTGTTTATATTAGCTCTTCCAGATATTCCACCAATTTTTTATTCCCATTTTCAGCCTGTATTTCTATGCCGATTTGTTTTGCTTTTGACTGTATAAAAGCATTGACTAAGTCATCAGAAGAAAGTGTTTTCTCCTTCAAAGGTTTGAGCCCGTACCCTAATTTATATAATCGGTCTGCCCAAAAAGGCTGATCCACTGAGAATGGAATAATCTGTTGAGGTACACCTGCCATTAATGCCGCAGCCATCGTTCCTACTCCGCCGTGGTGAACCACTCCTTTTGCACGGGTAAACAAAAGTGAATGAGGTGCTGACTTAACAAATAGGATTTCTTTACTGCTTTTTCCAACAATTCCACTATTCCCAGTCAAAACGATAACCCGTTCATTTGTTTTCTCAATAGCCTGAGCCAGCTTTTTCATAAATCTTTCAGGATCAGAAAGTGGCATACTGCTGAATGATACAACGACAGGCGCTTCTCCCGCATTTAAGAAATCTATTATTTCATCGGATAGTTCTTCATCTGTCTCCAAAAACAGAAATCCAGGCAGAAACACTTGTCCGTCCCAACTCCTGACATCAGGAAACAGCAAAGAGCTTATCGGATAAACAATAGGAATTTGATTTAATCCATCCGTATAGGTGTATATTCCAGCTCGGCGCCTTTTAATTCCAAGTGTTTTCTCACGAAAATCATTGATTTCCTTTATCTGTGACGCCTCTGCTTTCTCATTTATTATATATGAAAGTTTGTTTAATACAGGCCCAAGGTTTTTATGTGTTAATGCAAGATTGGCGAACTCGCTGGCAGGAAAAGTAATAGGAACAGGAGGCATACTTACGCAAGGTATCCTAAGACTTAGTGCTATGTCTACCGCACCCAATGCTTTCGGATGGTACACGATCATATCCGCGCCCTTAGCCGCATTGTAGAAATCGTCCAATGTTTTTCGATAGGCTGGATTGATGACTTCTTTAGAATATCGAAGTGCAAGCCTCATGTTTCTTATCGGATGTTCCAAAATAGCTTTGCCTTCAGGTGTTTGGGCAATTGCCATTAGATCGCTGGCGGTTTCTTTAAACTCGACACCGTTTTCTTCTATGGGCTTTTGGAAGCTTCCTCCAGTACAAATCACGGCGGCATGACCTTGCTTTATCAATTCTTTTCCTAACGCTACATAAGGCTGCACATCGCCACGAGAACCCAGTGTCATAATACATACTCGCATTTTTCTCTCTTCCCTTGATGTTTCTTCATCAAATCCCGATTTAATCAGCCTATCGATTTCTTCGATGCTCTTATCCCACCATTTGAATTTGAGCATCAAATCAATCAATTCATCATCAAAGCGTTTTCGCAGTTCCCTCGCGGGATTTCCAACCGAAATGGTATACGGCGCAACATCACTGCCCACAACACTGTTCGCGCCGATGATGGCTCCGTCACCAATATGAACACCGGGAAGAATAACAGCATTCTGTCCGATCCACACATCGTTGCCGATTATGGTATCTCCCTTGAGCGGAAGATCAGACAATGCGGGCGGATTCATATCCCAGCCTTCCAGAGTGTAAAACGGAAAGGTCGATACGGCATTCATCTGATGATTTGCGCCGTTCATCACAAATTCTACACCTGCCGCTATCTGGCAGAACTTCCCGATGATGAGCTTATCGCCATTCCACTCATATAGATGCGTGACATGACTCTCAAATTCGGAGTCCGCGATGTATGTGAAATCGCCAACGACAATATTTGGATTATTGATCGTCGGTTTCACATAGATTTCCTTGTCATATCCGGCTATCGGATGGATCACATTCGGATCTGGCATTTTTCCGTTTTTCATAATTCGCACACCATAATGAATTCTTCAGCGTTTTCATCGACCGTCTTGAATCCGACATTCCTGTACATCTTTACGGCGTAATTTGCTTTCTGCACCGCCAGGGATGCCCGCTCGTATCCCTGCCATTTTAGCAATTCGAGCATCTTCACCATCAGCTGAGAACCGATGCCCTGACCGCGATATTCGTTATAAAGCGAAATGGCGAAAGACGGCGTTTCATCATCCACATGACCGTAATCGTCCATGATCCTCGTCCAGACAGCTCCGACTACCTTGCCGCCAAAATCAGCCACCAGGCAGTTGTCGCCTTTCCGGGTTCCAAAGTCATCTGTGTACACCCGCAGTTCCGGTTTCTCAATAATGTCCCGCGCTGGCCGCTCCATTCCATCCGGCACGAATATCGCTTCATACAGGAAGTCCTTCAGCAGATTAGTTTCACCCTTGCGAAGGCTGCGGATGATATACCTTCTGCGCTTATCGCTGGTCATGTGGGAAATATGCTCATTCTTAAGCCTGCCGGCCATTTCGAGTATCTGCCTGCCTATCCGCTCCGGGTCATTATCATTCCCGCCGCAGATCAGTTCCAGCGTTTCCGGCGTCCAGATGTACCCATGCGTCTTGTTGTACAGGTACTGCTGGAATTCTTCGTATTCTTTATCCTTTAGCTGCTTCATGGCTCTTCCTTTTTCACGTAGGTCAGTTGGATGTCATAGCCCAGCTTGTCGAGCATATCCACGAAGACCTTATTGACGATGCCTTCTTTTTTGTTTATGAGTCTGCTGACATACGGAGCGGAAGTGCCAACCATCGCCGCAAGCTGCGCCTGCGTGACGCCTTCCTCCAGGCACTTTACTTTAACGTCAATTTCCAGATTGTTCTTTATCATTTCATATCCCCGTTTTCTACAATCAGGTTGCACGAATCAGATAATTCATTGTAGCACAAAGTGATGTGCTTTTCCAGTCCCACAAACGTAAAAAAAGGGGCTGTCTCAAAAGGCAGGCCTGACAAAGTGAGAAAATAACGGCAGCCGTCCCTTGAAAAGGGGCGGCTGTCGGCATATAATTTAGTTGTGAGCAAAAAGAATATGCAGGTAGATTTTACACTGTATGAAGCAGGGCGTCAACTAAAACTACCGA
>CACYPS010000126.1 GCA_902776305.1 uncultured Lachnospiraceae bacterium
AAACCGCGTGGTTGAGCCGAAAATCAGGCATTGTATGGTATACTGTAGGTATCAAATCCAAGAGGTATCATACCATGTCATTCAGAAAAAACAGTTCCCAGCAGATGTCCATATTTGACAGCACCTATGGCCTCACAGAAAGAGAGCAAAAGGCACTCGACAGGTCATGGGCAAAGATCTTCGCCGAAGATGTATTCCCTTACATCGACGAGGCTCGCTTCTCTGTTCTTTATTCGGAAAAGGCTTCCCGACCGAACACGCCAGTCAATGTCATCGTAGGCGCGCTGATCATCAAGGAACTGTTTGCCATTTCAGATGATGAGATCGTTGACAACCTCATGTTGGATCCGCGCTATCAGATGGCCCTTCATACAACCAGTTATGAAGAGCAGCCGCTCAGTGACAAGAGCCTGTCCCGATTCCGCATGCGTTGTTATAACTATGAACAAACTCATGGCGTTGACCTTTATCATGACTGCGTCACAGGTCTTGCCGAAGCTTCTGCACGGATGATGGGGATCGACAAGCGGATCCGTCGAATGGACTCCCTGATGATCGAAGCCAACATCCGCAGGCTCAGCCGCATGGAACTGATCTATACCTGTATCTCAAAACTGGTGTCCTATCTCCATAAAGCCGGGAGAGATGACCTGATCGGGCATATGGCCCACTATTATGATCCGAATGATTTCAATCAGGTCATCTACCATTGCAGCGACATTGACGCGGAAGCGAGATTCTCTGTCCTGCTCTCGGATGCCGATCTGCTCCTTGACAGGTGCGGAAGTTCCTTCGAGGATGCTACGGAATATCAGCTATTTATCCGCTGTTTGTCTGAGCAGACAATCCTGGAAGACGGAAAGCGCAGACTGAGGACAAAGGCCGATGGAGGAATGGGCTCCGGGATGCTTCAAAATCCCTCCGATCCGGATGCCACATACCGGGAAAAAGCCGGGAAGAAACATCACGGCTATGCCGGCAATGTAGAAGAAAGCATCGGAAAGAACGGATCGATCGTCACGGATTACCAGTTCGATACAAACAACAAAAGCGACAGCGAATTCCTGAAAGAGCACCTGGAGCAGATCGGTGAGCAGGACGAGAAAACCCTGTTGATCGCAGATGGTGCTTACAGCGGCGCGGAAAACACAGAGGCCGCTGCGAACAATAACATCGATTTGATCACAACGGATCTGACCGGAAAAGACGTTGACCCAATCATGGGTGCCTTTCAGTTCAGCGAAGACGGAACCAAAGTAACGAGCTGTCCTGCCGGGAATGTACCAAAATCCTGCTGGTATAACCAGAAAACAGGGCAGGTGATTCTCTCTTTTGAACGCGATAAATGTGCCGGATGTCCTTATCAGAAGAACTGCAAGCCCAAAATTTTCAAGCGTGTGAGCAAGCTAAGCGTATCCGTGAAAATGAAAAAGCGGGCACTTGCACAGAGCAGAATGAAGACCGATGAATTCAAGTTGCTCGCCCGGTTGAGAAATGGTGTAGAGACCATTCCTTCACTTCTGAAAAACAGATATGGTGTGAACCGGATGCCGGTTCATGGCACAGTACGCTGTAGGTTCTACTTTGGGTGTAAAGTGGCTGCATTGAACTTCAGGAAGCTCTTCCGATTCCGAAAGGGCTCAGGGCACTATGCGCTGAATCCGGTCCTCGGATAAGCAAAATGACAGGGATGCCCTCTGCATAGATGCAGACAAAGCGACTATGTCACCATATTTCCTGATTCCATCGTGGTTTGTTATAAAGTTTTCAAGGAACGGTAACTAATTGACGAGTTTCAAGCTGGGGTTTTGACCCCATCATCATAAATATATTAAACGGCGCAAAATAGAGGAATATACTTTGCAAGAACAAAAGAATGCATCCTGCTGTCCATACTGCGGCAGCAGGCCGGAACGGTCTGAAAGGCAGGGTGATACCCACATTGATCCGAAAGGATACTTCTGAAACATGGCAAATCCAGTCATAAACTGTATTCAGTTGT
>CACYPS010000127.1 GCA_902776305.1 uncultured Lachnospiraceae bacterium
GGTGGTTATTCCACGAATATAGGGGTTTGCAAACACACACTTATAGTTGCATAAGGTATAAGTACCCATTTACTTTTCCCTATTTAGATAATATGAAGTGACCTCACATTTGTAGCACCGTGGATTTACCTGTATACTTTGGATTGACGAAAAACAAGGTAACAGGGATTACCGCATACAAAAGGAGGTCACCTATGAATAGAATAATCAAAATCGGTATGGATGTCCATAGCAGCAATTACACTCTTTGTGCAATGGAGCCGACAATCGGATCGGAAGACAGGATCTTCGGGGAGATAAAGACCGCCCCGGACTACAAAGCAGTCATTGCGTTCATAGAATCCCTGAAAAAGAAACTCGGCCCTAATGATACATATTCTATTGAATGCGGTTACGAGGCAGGGTGTCTGGGATATACCTTGTACAATCAGCTGACCAAAGCCGGGATCAAATGTGTCATCCTTGCTCCGACAACTATGCTGACGGAGCGGGGAAAGCGTGTCAAAACAGACAAGAGAGATGCATGTCTGATCGCGAAATGTCTGTGTTACGGAGGATATCATCCTGTTTATATCCCGACAGCAAAAGACAATGCCGTCAAAGAGTATATCCGTATGCGGGATGACCACAAACTGGCGTTGAAAGAGCTGAAACAGCGGATCCTCGCATTTACTCTCAGGCACGGACATCAGTATACAGGGGGCAAATGGACAGTCAAACACATTGCCTGGTTAAGAAAGCTGGAGCTTGATCCGGTCTGCCGGGAGACCCTGGATGAATACCTGACTTCCTATGATGAACAGGAGGAAAAGATCAGGCGTTTTGATAATCGTATCGAAGAGATCGCTTCCGAAGCAGACTATAAAGAAAAAGTCGGGAAACTTCGTTGTTTTCTTGGGATCCGTACGCATACAGCACTGTCCATCATCGTGGAGATCGGGGATTTCGAACGGTTTGCAAAGGGAAACACTTTCGGCGCATTTCTCGGCCTTGCCCCCGGAGAGCGCTCCAGTTCGGACAATATAAACCGGCTCAGCATTTCTAAAGCGGGGAACGCACATCTTCGCTGTCTGCTGGTCGAGGCGGCGAGGGGAATCTGTAAAGGCCACATCGGCCATAAATCCAAGGAACTGCGTGCCAGGCAGAACGGCCAGTCTGCTGAGATCATTGCATATGCCGACAGAGCGAATACCCGTCTCCGCAGCAGGTATTATAGAATGATCCGCCGCGGAAAAAAGAAAAATGTGGCAGTGACAGCAGTGGCGAGGGAGCTTGCATGTTTTGTCTGGGGAATGATGACCGGAAACATCAGCAAAGCTTCCCTGGCGGGTACATCAGTTCCGGCTGCCAGTCAAGGGTAAATACACCGCTGCGCGGCCCTTGACTGACATCCTGCCCTGATGTGATTCAAAATCAGGCAGCAATCAGCAGAAAGCTGCAGCTTGCTGCCCGGCAATAACAACTAAATACCTGTCAGTATCTGTGAGGAGCTGTGATCACTGTAAGGTTCGAGCTATCTGCGCTATCCACCATGTTGGCACTTCGGTGATCCACGCTATTAGATCGCAGAGCTCACGGCGGAACCATTAGCCTGTCGGAACCAATCCACGTATAACAGAGTGGCCACATGCCGGGAACTGTAAAATCAGAGCTCTGTGACAGTTGAGATGGTTTGTGAGTCGCACAATTCACGTCTTGACAAAAAGTCACTTCATAACGGTGGTTATTCCACCAATATAGGGAAAAATAAATGGGTACTTATATCCTCTGCACCCTATAGGAAGGTGTTTACGAAACCCTATATTCGTGGAATAACCACCAATATAGTATTTTCGAAGGATCATGAAAGTTTTGCACTCGTAGTATTACTTGGATAGAGGGTTTTGGAAATGGCAAAAAAGAGACATTTAAGAGTTCTGTTCATAGGTAACAGCCACACTTACTACCATGGTTTGCCGGAATGGTTTGCCCGGATGGCGAGTGTAGATGGATATGAATGCAATGTGACGATGCTGGCGCATCCCGGCTGGTATCTGCATCAGCATGTGAAGGAACCGGAAGTCCGTTTTAATATCGAATACGGGCACTACGATTATGTAGTGCTGCAGGAGCACTCTCATCCTTTTGATGATATTCCCGGATATATTGAAGCCGCGACGACGCTGGCAGGATGGATTCGGGAAGCCGGCAGCACACCGGTGATCTATGGAACATGGTCCAGAAAGACGGAAAAGCATATTCAGGAGACTATGAACAAGGTGAACCGCGAATTGGCGCAAGAGCTGGGTGCTCTTTACGCGGCAGTCGGGGAAGCCTGGTGGCCATACATAGAGAGCCGGAAGCAGATCGAAATGTATGATGAAGATGGGGCTCATGCGTCTGAAAGTGGAATTGAATTTGCTGCGAAGATTATATGGAGCACTGTAGAAGAGGATTGGAACAGAAGGGGGGAGGAATAGATAATGGAAAACATTTACAC
>CACYPS010000128.1:0-1103 GCA_902776305.1 uncultured Lachnospiraceae bacterium
TTCCTGAAGCCGATCGGACGAACAGACAGAGGGTAGTTGATATGTTTCCGCAAACGGGCATGTACTATGTGACAGCAAAATCGTTTCCTCGTGCCACGTTGAGACAGTAGTTTTGCTAACACACAAAGACTGAAAAGGGGCAGAAATGCCTTTAATATGGGGGCCAGCATCAGAGCTAAAATGAAAGATAAAATATTGCTGATATTAAAAATCGTCGGAATAATCGTTTCCTTTCCGTTTGTGGCGCTGTTCTGGCTCGCGTCTGTGTTGGTAAATTCCGTTATCAGAAGAAGAGATAAAGCGTTGGTGGAAAAACCGCTCGGGTTATACGTCGATGTCGACGGACACAGAATGAGCGTGCTTGTCAAAGGTCAGCGAAAAGTATTTCAATTTTGATGTTTACAGCGAGATACATAATAAGCTTGCGGCAAACGAGCTTCTCAACGCCAGACCGATGCCGACGCAGCCGACGCTTCAATTCGTGGATGCGCCGGAGGGCTACGCAAACGGAGAAAAGGGCGATATTGACGAATACGATGAAGCATTCATCAAAGCTCGCATAGACTTCGTGGCGGCTTCGGTGCACGGAAAAATTGTTTTCTATGACTGCGACCACTGCCTACATTGTTTCAAATACGAGAGCATGGCAAAAGAGATAAAGAAATTCGTCTCAGAATTGAATTGATTTCGTTGAAAAAACAAATTTTCACGCGCCGCAATAATAATGTTGGAAACGACGGAGAAATCGGATTTTCGTGGAGGATTAAAACTTCTATGGAAGAAAAAAAAGATTCAATATGCATTAAATTAGCTGAAACCGATGAGGAACTGTGCGGGAGGGGATACGTGCATTGTACTTCATGGCAGGAAGCTTATAGAGGTATTGTTTGTGACAGATATCTTGATACGATGACTGTAGCAGCTACAACAGCACGTGCGCGGCAGTACCCTGAAAACACGCTTATAGCGAAGGATAAAGAGAAAGTTGTAGGCTTTGCAGTTTATGGTCCATCGAGAGATGAAGATTTGATAAATGCAGGCGAGGTTATAGCAATTTATGTCCTTTCAGAATATTATAACCGTAAAATAGGATATAGATTGAT
>CACYPS010000128.1:1172-2177 GCA_902776305.1 uncultured Lachnospiraceae bacterium
ACAAATATGGTTTTGAATTTGATGGATGCAAAAAGCAATGGAATCTTGGCACACCGGTTTCAATCGTTAGAATGATAAAGCATTTGGAACGATAAAGCGTCACCCGTTCAAGAAAAGGAATAGAACGATTATGAAAGCAGTAAAGTCGGATCCCAAAAATGATATAAAGAGAGCGGCGGTCGTCGCACTGGCCGCCCTTCTTATGGCGCTGAATATCAAGACATTTGTTCGCACAGGAGGCCTGTATCCCGGCGGAGCGTCCGGCCTGACCATTCTGATCCAGCGGATC
The DNA here is from genome assembly GCA_902776305.1 of uncultured Lachnospiraceae bacterium. GTDB lineage: Bacteria > Bacillota > Clostridia > Lachnospirales > Lachnospiraceae > Chordicoccus. The sequence continues at coordinate 1,462 of CACYPS010000128.1, forward strand.
GCTCAGCAGTTCCTGGGAGTGGAAATCCCCTACTCTTTGGTGAACATTCTCCTCAACGCCTTTCCTGTCTACATCGGATTTCGATATATCGGAAAGAAGTTCACGCTCTTTTCCTGCGAAATGATCTTGCTTACAGGTTTTCTTACCGACCTGATCCCTTCCGTTCCCCTCACGTATGACACGCTGCTGATCAGTATTTTTGGCGGTCTGATCAACGGCTTTGTGATCGCCATGTGTCTGAGCGTCAATGCCACGACCGGGGGAACGGACTTTATTTCCATTTATTTGTCGCAGAAAAGCGGGATGGACAGCTTTAACCTGATTCTGGGCTTCAATGCAGTCATTCTCCTGGCTGCAGGCTGCTTCTTCGGATGGGATAAGGCGTTGTATTCGATCATATTTCAGTATACTTCTACCCAGGCCCTCCATATGCTGTACCGCAATTATCAGCAGGAAACGCTGTTCATTGTGACGGACAAGTGGAAAGAGGTCAGCGAGGCGATCCATGAGACCTGCCACCATGGGTCTACCATCTGGGCAGCGGAAGGCGGTTACAAAGAGGAATGGCGCAATGTCGTGTATTCCGTGGTCGCAAGGAGCGACGTCCGCCGCGTTACCACTGTCGTGCGTGAGATTGATCCGGGTGCGTTTATCAATGCACTCCCGACGGAGCGGCTGCTTGGTCGTTTCTATCAGGAGGCAAAAGACTGAAGGCA
>CACYPS010000128.1:2204-3476 GCA_902776305.1 uncultured Lachnospiraceae bacterium
TATCAGCGCCTTTTTCTTTTGAGGTCGGATAAATGCAAAACACGGCAAATTGTGTATTTTTATTACCAATGTGTACATTTACATATGTGTCTTGGGCAAGCAGATGAACGCCATTTTCCAAAATGCAGCACTTCGCGGCAAATCGCGGCAGGTAGGGAAAGCAACACATTTTATTACTACGATTCTACTACGACTCATAATAGTAAAAATGTAAAGTGTTCATATGCCGTGGGGACATTTTCATATTTAAGATAATAATGACACTTCGCTCCCGCGAGGTGTTTTGCTTTATAATAATTACATGTCACGATTTGATCATCTTTAAGAAGGAGTTAAGAAATGTATTACCCCGCGAGGGGACGAGAACTATTGCATGGCAACTTGATGACAATTCTAAATTGGTTAAAGTATAGTGGGCCAAAAACGGGAATGAAAGCTGTCAGAGCAATGCTACAAATGCAAAACAACAATGAACTTGACTTAACTAAAGGTGAGCTTTATTCCAAGATAAGGAAGCTCGCATTTGACAATGAACCTGAATGTAATGCATTTTAGATTGATAGTAATAGGGGAATTGCTTTGAAGGAGAATAAAAGAAAATGAGCATCTCAGACTTACCAGACTTTCTTAAAGACGGCTGGGTTCCAGTGAAACCGCCTCATCCAGAATTTTCCAAGGCTATGAAAAGGTATAAAGAGCATTTTGGAAGACATGATTTCAATAATTGTCCGCTAAGTAAATCACATAATGAGTGGGCCCATATATTGAATCACTGTGTTGATATAAACAAGATGTATTCAAAGTTGACAATCGGAGAGTATCTTGATGCAATAAGGCAATGCGGAAAAGAAACTGAGATGGAAGTGAAACAGATCGAGGAGTATTTGGAAGAAAAGGAGAAGAAAAGAGAAGAAACATAGGATGCCTCTATCCACCTACACTCCAGGTCACCTAAAGTCACGAAAGGGCACCGGTAGTAAAACACCCCGATTTCTACTACGATTTTACTACGAATGACGTCCTCAATTTGCCTCGTTTTGCCACGATTTGCCATTTCGGCCTATAGTTTTGGATAGTATGTGCCTGCTCAGAGCCCTGCGCAAAGTGCGGCATTGTGCGGCAAATCGTGCCCTTACAGGAAGGATTTTTAATATGATTAAAGTGCTTTTTATCTGCCACGGCAGTCTTTGCCCGGCGGCGAATAGTTGCTTAAAGTGGCGATAAATGGCAATTCGTAATTTCTTATACCAACATTGTACCAACATTCAGAGA